>CAILAY010000169.1 GCA_903832285.1 uncultured beta proteobacterium
TTCTTGGCTGATTCCGCTGGCTTCACATCCCTTTGCAGCGCCTCAATCTCCGCCTTGAGATCTTCATATTCCTGCATCTTGCGCTTGAGGAACCGGCCTGTGAGCGCCGCTTTTTCTGTGACGCCAACCGGTGTCAGGATATAGGCGTAGCCCATTTTGTTCTTGCTCTGGCTGAAGTTCTTCATCTTGAGCCAGCCTTTTTCTACCAGGGCCTGCAAGCAGTAATTGGCTCCGCCCAAACTGATGCCCAACTCCTTGGCCAACGCGCGCTGGGTCATGCCAGGGTTGTCTTGCATCAGTTTCAGCACCCAAAAGTGGGTGTCGTCTTTGACGATTTCACGGCGGCGGGTTGTATCGTTCAAGATGTCACGCGGTGACTTGGTTCAAATGGTTCAAAAAGTGAACTATTCTATCCGGGAAACTTCTATTTTTGACTACCCTGTATTGAAAAGTTGTCCTGGACAAGCAGCGCTCCGCTTCTCACAGTCGATCAATCGATTGATCCCGCACAGCGTCCAATTGGATGGCACTGACGCGCAGCGGCGCAATCTCCGCCAACGGCAGCAATACAAAGGCGCGCTGCACCATACGTGGATGCGGCACAGTCAACGATGGACTGGCAATGGACGCTTCGCCGTACAACAGCAGGTCCAGATCGAGCGTGCGCGGGGCATTGCGATAGGGCCGCTCGCGCCCCGCTTCAAGCTCCAGCACCTGCAACTGCGTCAGCAAATAGGGTGCGCTAAGAAGGGTTGAAATCTCAACCACGGCGTTGATGAAATCCGGACCTTCGGCCTCAAGCGGCGCGCTCCGGTAAAGACCAGAGCGGCGCGTCACGCTCGTGCCGGGCAGCAGCGCCAGCGCGTTCATGGCCGCCAAGATCGAGGCCGCGGCGTCGCCCAGATTGGCGCCGAGCGCAACGTAGGCGACCACGGGGTCGCGACCCTCCGCCATCAATCGGTAGATCCTTCGCTGGGTGCATTGGGTGCGCCACCTTCCCCTGCCGGGCGCCGGGGACGGCGACGACGACGTTTTTTCGGCGCATCAAACAGATCGCCAGTTGCAGGCTGTGGTTCCTGACCGTCGGCATCACGACCGCGCTCGACCGCGGGCGCAACCTTGGCAGAAGTATCTGCACCCGGCGCCTTTACCACCCGAACCCGTTGTCGTTTGTGCTGCTCTTCACGCGCCTGCTCGATCAGGTCGTGGCGCTGCGCGTCGTCGGCCACGCTGAACTGCTGCCACCAGTCGGCCAGGGCTTCATCCACCTCACCCGCGTCGGCGCGCAGGCGCATGAAGTCAAAACCGGCCCGAAAGCGCAACTGCTCCACCAGCCCGTAGGCCGAACTGCCCGAGCGCTTCTCGAACCGCGTCTGCATCATCCAGATTTCGCGCATGTCGGCGGCCAGTTTGCCGCGACCGGACACGTCGCCGATACGGGCATTGAACACATCGTCGATCGCTTCTTCGAGGGCCGGGAACATGGGCTGACGCTTTTGTCGATGAGTCCAGCCGTCGCGCACGTCCTCCCACAGCACGCAGGCCAGCAGGAAACTGGGCGCCACAGGCTTGCCTTCGCCGACGCGCCGGTCGGTGTCCTGCAGGGCGGCGCTCACAAAGCCGCTATCGGCGCGTTCCACCACCACGTCCAGCAATGGATAGATGCCGCGTGCCATGCCCAACTCTTTCAGCTTGGCGATGGTGGCCAATGCGTGGCCTGTCTGTAGCAGTTTGAGCATTTCGTCGAACAAGCGGCTTTGCGGCACGTCGCCAAGCAGTTGCTGCGATTCCACCAGCGGTTTCGCCGTCTTGGGGTCGAGCTTGAAGCCCAGGCCCTGCAACTTGGCGGCAAAA
>CAILAY010000170.1 GCA_903832285.1 uncultured beta proteobacterium
CGTTCCAGGCGATCTCGCCGGCGTCGGGCCTGACCGCACCGTAGATGATCTTCATCAAGGTGCTCTTGCCGGCGCCATTTTCGCCCAGCACCGCGTGGATCTCCCCGGGCGCCACGGCAAGACTGACAGCATCGACGGCCACCACCGCGGGATAGCTCTTGCGGATGTCACGCAAGGCAAGCAATGGGGGATTGTTCATGCGGGCGGGTGGTTGGATTCAATGTGGCTGGATTCAATGATGCTGGAATAGGTATGTGTTGTTTTCATCGCAGTAGGTATTCCTATTCCTGTGCCGGCAGCGCTGAAATGACTAGCACGGGTTGTGCCACGAACCGCTCCCATGAACTCGATCGCCACGACGTATCCATCTGGTGCACAAACACGCGCCCAAGCTCCGCAAGAGTGCGTGTCCGCGAAAAACAGGCGCGGCTTGCCCATGCCGCATCACGGGCATGCTTTTCGCTGGAACACGATGATAATGCGGTTCCGGTTTATAAAAAAAGGGTCTTCGTGACTTAGTGTGGGTAAATTAGCGGGTCAATGTTGCTGAAACCCGCATGGATACTGGATCTCCGGCATATTCAATGTTGCGGAAACTTGGCATGATGTTTGGATGGCAAATTCAACGAAGCGAAAGCGACGGCTGTGGGATGCGTATGCGTTCCCAGGGTTTCGTCCGCTACACACGGTGCGCGGTGTGTTTGGCGATCCGAAGGCGCGAGTCATCACACTTGTACGGCGTTCAAAAAAAACGCATGTGGGGCCTGCGGCCACAGTCGCTCGGGCTGGTACGACCGCAGCACGCGTCAAGTTCGCGATCTCTCCAGCGCCGACAGCCATATTTATCTCGAGTTCGAAGTGCGGCGCGTGCATTGCCTCAGTTGTGGCCAAGTGAAGCGCGAGCATCTGGCGTTCCTGGCCGACAACCCCTTTTATACCAAGCGCTTTGCTTTCTATGTCGGGAGGCGCTGCAGGAGTGCCACCATCAAGGATGTTGCCAAGGAGTTGGATCTGGATTGGCATGCGGTCAAGGAGCTCGAAATGCAGTACATGCGTGCCCAGCTTGCCAAGGCAGGTACGCCAGGACCCAAGGCCATTGGCATCGACGAGATCTCGATCCGCAAGGGCCACACCTACCGCATCGTGGTGAGCGATCTGATTCGCCGCCGCCCGATCTGGTTCGGTGGCGAGGATCGCTCGGAGGCGAGCATGGCGATGTTCTACGAGTGGCTTGGCAGGAAGAAAAGCGCTGGGATTCGGTTGGCGGTGATGGATATGTGGAAGCCGTTTCGCAACGCCACCATGGCGCAAGCGCCTCAAGCAGCGATCCTCTTTGATAAATTTCACATCATGGGTCACTTGGGAAAGGCGCTGGACACGGTACGAAAAAGTGAATACGCACGGCTCAGTGGTCGTAATCGCAGCTTCATCAAAGGACAGAAATACACGTTGCTCTCGCACCGCGAAAATCTCACCCTTGAAGGCAAGCATTCCCTCAAGACGCTGTTGGCGGCCAATAAGCGCTTGAACACGGCCTATCTGCTCAAGGAGACCTTCGGTCAACTGTGGGATTACAACAGCGAAGCCTGGGCGCGGAAATTCTTTGAGAACTGGCGCGCCAGCCTGAAGTGGCAGCGCCTCGAACCGTACGAGAAATTCGGCAAGATGATTGATCGACATTGGGATGGAATCGCCGCTTACTGCAAGCCCGAGAACAAAGTGTCACTCGGTTTCGTGGAAGGCCTGAATAACAAGATTCGCGTCATCCAGCGTCGAGCATATGGACTGCGCGATGAAGAATATTTACGACTCAAAATTCTCACTTGCATGCTCCCAGCGCTCTAAAATGACCCAAAATCACCCACACTCTTACGCGAAGACCCAAACAAGATAGAAATCGTTCGTTGACCACAAATTCTATTGCGACCTTGTACTTGGATCGAATATTCGAATCAAGTTGCTTGAGGTGATCCAACTGATCGTACTGAAGTGCCCTCTTGCCACCGCCCTTTACTATTGGACTCCACAACATGAAATGTCTATCGTAACCAGCAAAGTATTTCTTCGCGTACTCAATATCCCGTGAGAACTTTTCTGTCAATTTCTGAATATTGTTGGGGCGCTTGTTGTATGTAAGTTGCAA
>CAILAY010000171.1 GCA_903832285.1 uncultured beta proteobacterium
GGTTTGGGCGTGCCGATCGACGTGGTGAGTTGGGGCACGATGCTGTCCGAGGCGCAGACCGAACTGGTGCTGGGCAAGTGGTGGCAACTGGTTGCGGCCACTGTTTGCATGGCCACCTTTGTGACGGCCTTTGCCCTGCTGACCGATGCGCTGCGCGATGCGCTCGACCCCAAACTGCGCTGATATGGACGACAACAACATGACTCCCCTGATCAGCGTACAAAATCTGGGCGTTTCCTTTCATTTGGGCAAGAGCCATACAGTGGAGGCCGTCAGGGACGTGAGTTTTGACGTGCCCGCAAACAGCACCGTGGCGCTGGTGGGCGAGTCCGGCAGCGGCAAAAGCGTGAGCGCCATGAGCATCGTGCGCCTGTTGCCGGAAAACGCCTTTCACAGTCCGCAAAGCAAAGTGATCTACGGCGGCCGTGATCTGCTTCAAGTGCCAATCGAAGACATGCGTGCCTTGCGTGGCAAAGATATTTCGGTAGTGTTTCAGGAGCCGATGAGCTCACTCAATCCGGTCTTCACCGTGGGCGAGCAGATTGCCGAAGTGCTGCGCATCCATCTGAAGTTATCGCCCAGGCAGGCGCTTGATCGTGCCCTCGAACTGATGACCGAAGTGGGTATCCCGCAGGCACGTTCACGACTGAACGCCTATCCGCACGAGCTCTCGGGCGGCCAGCAGCAGCGCGTCATGATCGCCATCGCCATCGCCTGCGAACCCAAGCTGCTGATAGCGGACGAACCCACAACGGCGTTGGACGTGACGGTGCAGCGCCAGATCATGGAATTGCTCGCGCGCCTGCAACAGCGCCAGAAGATGAGCGTGTTATTCATCAGTCACGACCTTGGGTTGGTGGGCGAGATATCCAGTCAGGTGGTGGTGATGCGCGCCGGTCAGGTGCGTGAAGCGGGGTCGGTTGAAGCCATCTTCAACGCGCCGCAGGACGCCTATACCAAGGCGTTGCTGGCATGCCGGCCGAAGCTCGATTCGCGCCCTCGGCGCCTGGCCGTGATCGACGACATCATGCAGGGTCGACCGCTGATCACGGAGCAGCGCGTGACGCGCCCCATGGGTGATGCGGCCCTGGTCGAAGTGAAGGGCCTGCGCAAGGAATATCGGCTCAAGACCGGACTGTTCAAACGGCGCGTGGTCGAAGCCGTGAAGGAAGCCAGCTTCAGCCTGCACAAGGGCCGCACGCTGGGAGTTGTGGGTGAATCGGGCTCGGGCAAGACCACCGTGGGCATGATGCTCACGCGACTCACCGACGCCACCGCCGGCAGCATCCTGTTCGAAGGTCAGGATTTGATGACGCTCAAGCCGAACCAGATGCGCGTCTACCGCAGCCGCATCCAGATCATTTTCCAGAACCCCTACGCCAGCCTGAACCCGCGCTTCACTGTCGGGCAGATCCTGATCGAACCGATGCGCATTCATCGCATTGGCAATGATGAAGAAGACCGTGCCCGGATGGCGCTCTCGCTGTTGGACAAGGTGGGCCTTCCCACCGATGCCATCGGCAAGTATCCGCATGAGTTCTCGGGCGGCCAGCGCCAGCGCATTGCCATCGCCCGCTGCCTGTCCATGAAGCCCGAAATCATCGTCTGCGACGAAAGCGTGAGCGCGCTCGATGTGAGCGTGCAGGCTACCGTGCTGAACCTGCTGCTGGATCTGCAGGAGGAATTCGGCCTGACCTATGTCTTCATCAGTCACGACCTGGCCGTGGTGCGCTACATGGCCGATGAAATCCTGGTCATGAGCGACGGCGAGATCGTGGAGCGCGGCAGCGCCGAACAGATCTACGCCCGTCCGCAGCACGCCTATACCCAGCAACTGTTGAGCGCGATTCCACGTGGCTATCAGGCGCGGACAGCGGGCCTCAAATCGTAAGCTGCGCCCAGGCTTTTTCCAGACGCTTGACGCTCACCGGCTGGGGCGTGCGCAGTTCCTGCGCGAAGAAGCTCACACGCAGTTCTTCCAGCAGCCAGCGAAACTCCTGCGTGCGCTCGTCCATGACACCCTTGCGCTCTGCCTGCAAGCGCCAGTAGCGCTGCTCCAGGGGCTTTAGTTCGGTGGCCTTGGCGGCATCGCGCGCCGGGTCCGCACGCAGCTTGTCCAGTCGCAGTTCAATCGCCTTGAGGTAACGCGCAAAGTGCTGCAACTGGCTCCAGGGTGTCATGGCCAGAAAGCGTTTGGGCATAAGGCGCTGCAACTGTTGCCCCGCGTCGGCCACTGCATCCGGAAATCCCTTGGTGTCCTTGATCTTGCGCGCGGCGAGTGCGTACTCGGTCAGGATGGTGGACGCCAGACGAGCCACTTCACCGGCGATCAGCGTCAGACGCCCTCGCCCCTCCTCGATGCGCCGCTTGAAGTCCTGCTCGTTCGCTGGCAAAGGCTCCAGCAGGAACGCCCGGTCCAGCGCGAGCGCGATGATGATCTCGCGCAACTCTTCGAGCGAGCCGCCGCCTGTGCCGTCGGATAGGCGTCCAACAGTCATATAGGCCACCGCCATTTTCTGCAGATCGGGAAGGTTCTTTTCCAGGTACTTGAGCGCGTCCCTGATCTGCAGGGCCACCAGGCGCCGCAGACCACCGTGGTGCTTGGCACTGGCGATTTCGGGTTCGTCAAAGACCTCGATAGTGACCGCGTCGCCCGCATCGACCAGCGCCGGGAATCCGATCAAAATCTGAGCGCCTTTGCGAATCTCCATCAGCTCCGGCAGTTCACCAAAAGTCCAGAACGTATATCGCTGCTCAGCAGAAGCCTGCGCTTGCGCTGCGGTCCTTTGGAGCGAAGGTCTTGCAGCCCCTGGCGCGGCGCTGGTCTGACCGGCTGGCCCAACCGACTGCAATGACTTCTGCGTCGTGTCGGACCGAAGCTTCAGACCCGCCAGCGCCTGGAATGCGCCACGTGCCTGCGCTCCCAACTCGGACTTGAGTGCACCCAGATTGCGCCCGGTGCCGAGCTGACGACCGTGCTCGTCAACGATTCGAAAGTTCATGAACAGGTGAGCGGGCAACATGTCCAGCTTGAAGTCGTTGCGCAAGATGCCGAGCGAGGTCTCGTCGCGCACGGTTTTCAGCAGAGCGTCGGTCAAGCCAGCGTGGCCGTAGCGCTCTGGCGTTCCCAGCTCTTCGGCCAGGCGCGCCGCACTCTGCGGCAACGGCACGAAGCGGCCACGTGACTTTTGCGGCAGGCTTTTCAGCAGCGCCTGGATCTTGTCCTTGAGCATGCCCGGCACCAGCCACTCGCAGCGCTCCTCGTTCACCTGGTTCAGCACGAACAGTGGCACGTCCACGGTCAGCCCATCCTTGAGGTCGCCCGGTTCGTGCAGGTACGTGGCCTGGCAGTCGACCCCGCCCAGGCGAATGGTTTTGGGGAAGGCGCTGCTGGTGATGCCGGCCGCCTCGTGCCGCATCAACTCCTCGCGGGTGAGTTGCAACAGCCGGGGCTGGCGTTTGACTTCGTCCCGGTACCAGCGCTCCAGGCTGTAGCCGCTGCACACATCGGCGGGCAGTTGCTGGTCATAAAAGGCGAAGATCAATTCATCGTCCACCAGCACATCCTGGCGGCGCGATTTGTGCTCCAGCTCTTCCACCTGTCTGAGCAGCTTGTGGTTTGCGGCCAGAAACGGCAGCGGCGTCTCCCACTGCTCGGCAATCAGCGCTTCGCGGATGAAGATCTCGCGTGCCGCGCGCACATCCACGCGACCGTAGTTGACGCGGCGTCCACTGTAGATCACCAGGCCGTATAGCGTGGCGCGCTCCAGCGCAATGACTTCAGCCGCCTTCTTTTCCCAGTGCGGATCGAGCAGCTGTTTCTTCAGCAGGTGTCCGCCCACCTGCTCCACCCATTGCGGCTCGATGGCCGCCATGCCGCGCCCGAACAGACGCGTGGTTTCCACCAGCTCTGCCGCCACGATCCAGCGCCCCGGCTTCTTCGCCAGGTGTGCACCGGGATGCGCGTAAAACTTGATGCCACGGGCCCCCAGGTACTCGCCCTGCGTGCTCTCGGCCTCGGCCTTGCAGCCGATGTTGCCCAACAGCCCGGACAACATGGAAAGGTGCAATTGCTCGTAGCTGGCGGGCGTCGTGTTCAATCGCCACTTGTGCTCGGCCACGACCGTGTGCAGTTGCGAGTGGATGTCGCGCCATTCGCGCACGCGCCGGATGTTGACGAAGTTCTGGCGCAGCAACTGCTCGTACTGGCGGTTGCTGAGCTTGTGTTGCCCCACGCCGCCGGTCGTCGCAGCGGTCGCTTTGTCGCCTTTGGAATCGTTGATCCATTTCCACAACTTCAGATAGCCACTGAATTCGCTTTTCTCGTCGTCAAATTTCACATGCGCCTGATCGGCCTGCGTCTGCATTTCCATGGGGCGGTCGCGCACGTCCTGCAGGGAAAGCGCCGAGGCGATCACCAGCACCTCGTCCAGCGCGCCACGTTCCCGCGCTTCCAGAATCATGCGGCCCACGCGCGGGTCCAGCGGTAGCTTGGCCAACTCTTGGCCCATCGGAGTCAACTCGTTGGCGTCATCCACCGCGCCAAGCTCAGCCAGCAACTGGTAGCCATCGGCGATGGCGCGCCCGGATGGGCGTTCAAGAAACGCAAAGTCCTCCACCACGCCCAGGCGCAACGACTTCATGCGAAGGATCACTCCGGCGAGCGAACTTCGCAGGATTTCGGGATCAGTGAAGCGCGGCCGAGCGTCGAAGTCCTTCTGCTCGTACAACCGAATGCAGATGCCGTTGGCCACGCGGCCGCAGCGCCCGGCGCGCTGATTTGCCGACGATTGACTAATGGGTTCCACCAGCAACTGCTCCACCTTGCTTCGAAAACTGTAGCGCTTTATGCGCGCTGTACCGGCGTCGATGACGTAGCGGATGCCGGGCACCGTGAGCGAGGTCTCGGCCACGTTGGTCGCCAGCACGATACGCCGTCCCATGTGGCCGTCAAAAATGCGGTCCTGCTCGGACTGGCTCAGACGCGCAAACAGCGGCAGCACCTCGGCGTTGCGAAACAGCGGCTGGTGGCTCAAGTGTTTGCGCAAGTGGTCCGCCGCCTCGCGGATTTCGCGCTCTCCTGGCAGGAACACCAGGATGTCGCCGCCGTTGTGCACGTCGCGCCAGAGTTCGTCCACGCCATCAGCGATGGCCGAGTTCAGGTCGTATTCGCGCGACTCCTCGAAAGGTCGGTAGCGCTGCTCCACCGGGAACATGCGCCCCGACACCATGATCACAGGTGCCGGACCTTGCCTCGATGCAAAGTGATCGGCAAAGCGCTGCGCGTCGATCGTGGCCGAGGTCACGACCACCTTCAGATCGGGTCGGCGCGGCAGGATCTGGCGCAGATAGCCCAGCAGGAAATCGATGTTCAGAGAACGCTCATGGGCCTCGTCGATGATGATCGTGTCGTAGGCCTTGAGTAAGGGGTCGGTCTGCGTCTCGGCCAGCAGGATACCGTCGGTCATGAGCTTGACCGAGGTGTCGCGGCTGAGCCGGTCCTGGAACCTCACCTTGAAGCCCACGACCTCGCCCAGCGGGGTCTTGAGCTCTTCCGCGATGCGCTTGGCCACGCTGCTGGCAGCGATGCGTCGCGGCTGGGTGTGGCCGATCAGTTTCCCCTGGCCCGGCGGATAGTTCATCTTTCCGCGCCCCATGGCCAGCGCGATCTTGGGCAACTGCGTGGTCTTGCCCGAGCCGGTTTCACCGCAGACGATGATCACCTGGTGTTGCATCAGCGCGGCCGCGATCTCGTCGCGCTTTGCCGACACCGGCAGACTTTCAGGGAACTCGATTTTCAAGGGCGATGCGGTCAAGGGATGAACTTCGTAGAGAATCGCGCATTATCCCTGCGCCCATTTTGCTGTGACGTTACCCATCACCATGTCTGCCGTCTTCAACTTCACGTTTGTCCCCTGGTTCCGCTCTGTGGCGCCCTACATCCACAAGTTTCGCAACCAGACCTTCGTCGTGGGCGTGTGTGGCGAGGCCATTGCCGCGGGCAAACTGCAGCACCTGGCACAGGACCTGGCGATGATCCAGAGCATGGGCGTGAAGATCGTGCTGGTGCACGGCTTTCGCCCGCAGGTGACGGAGCAACTCAAGGCAAAGGGACACGCCGCGAAATATTCGCATGGCACGCGCATCACCGACGAAGTGGCGCTGGACTGTGCCCAGGAAGCCGCGGGGCAATTGCGCTACGAAATCGAAGCGGCTTTCAGTCAGGGGCTGCCCAATACGCCCATGGCCGGCGCGACGGTGCGTGTCATGTCCGGCAACTTCATCACGGCGCGCCCGGTGGGCATCGTGGACGGCGTGGACTTTGCGCATTCGGGACTGGTGCGCAAGGTCGACGTGGTGGGCATCAAGCGCACGCTGGACATGAACGCCATGGTGCTGCTGTCGCCGTTCGGTTTTTCGCCAACGGGCGAGGCGTTCAACCTTTCCATGGAGGAAGTGGCAACCTCCGTGGCGATCGCCTTGCAGGCAGACAAGCTGATCTTTGTGACGGAAATCCCGGGCATTCGCGTGCGTCCAAACGAGCCCGAGAGCGAAGACAACCCCATTGACACGGAACTGCCGCTGGCCACGGCCGAGCAGATTCTGACCCAGGTAAGCGCTGGCCAGCAGCCCACGGACACCGCGTTCTATCTTCAGCATTGCGTCAAGGCCTGTAAGGCAGGTGTCGAGCGCAGCCACATCGTTCCGTTCGCGGTGGACGGCTCTTTGCTGCTGGAAATCTATGTGCATGACGGCATAGGTACCATGGTGGTGGACGAAAAACTGGAGAGTCTGCGCGAAGCCACCAGCGACGATGTCGCCGGCATACTGCACCTGATCGAGCCATTCGAAAACGACGGTACGCTGGTCAAACGCAGTCGCACTGAAATCGAACGTGACGCCGGGCAGTACAGCATCATCGAACACGACGGCGTGATATTCGCCTGTGCCGCGCTGTATCCGTATCCGGAAGCCAGGACCGCCGAGATGGCGGCGCTCACCGTGTCGCCCCAGGTGCAGGGACAGGGTGACGGCGAACGCGTGCTCAAGCACATTGAGCACCGCGCCAGGGCCGCCGGTCTGGAGAGTATTTTTGTGCTCACCACGCGCACCATGCACTGGTTCCTCAAGCGTGGCTTTGTGCCGGTGGATCCCGACTGGTTGCCCGAAGCGCGCAAGCGCAAATACAACTGGGACCGCAAGAGTCAGGTGCTGGTCAAGAGGTTCGTTTAACGGCTCGGCGTGAAGGGCTGGCGTTGCACCAGCGCACAATTGGGACGGACCGGAAGAACTTTGTAACAACTTGTCAAATGTCTGAATAGTCGGCAATATTTTGACCTCGGTGCATTCAGAATCGGGTCTGTTACATATTCACCGTCAACACCATGCTCGCCAACTCAAACCAACCCGACAAGATCCTTGTGGTCGACGACGACGCCCGCATCCGTGACCTGTTGCGAAGGTACCTGATACAGGAAGGCTTCGAAGTGTTGTTGGCTGAAGACGGAAAGTCCATGACGCGCACCCTGCTACGTCAGTCGGTCGACTTGATCGTGCTCGACCTCATGATGCCCGGCGAAGACGGGCTCTCCATTTGCCGTCGCCTGCGCGCAAGCAAGGACCGCACGCCCATCATCATGCTCACGGCCAAGAGTGAAGACGTGGAGCGCATTGTCGGCTTGGAAGTCGGTGCCGACGATTATCTGGGCAAGCCCTTCAATCCACGGGAGTTGTTGGCCCGTATTCACGCCGTGCTGCGCCGCCGCCCACCGGTGGAGGCACCCGGGGCACCGTCCAAGGACATGGAAGTGGTCACCTTTGGTCCCTTTGTGTTCGACCTTGGCGCGCGTGCGTTGCAGAAGAATGGCGAGGAAATTCCCTTGACGACGGGAGAGTTCTCCATGCTCAAGGCGCTGGTGCGCCATGCCCGGCAACCGCTGTCACGGGAAAAACTGGCCCAGTTGGCACGCGGCCGTGAATTCGAAGCCTTTGACCGAAGCCTGGATGTACAAATATCGCGGTTGCGCAAGCTGGTGGAGGTTGACCCGGCCACCCCCCGCTACATCCAGACAGTGTGGGGCGTGGGCTACGTGTTTGTTCCAGACGGTGCGGCTTAAGGCGCTACTGCCCGCGCAACTCGGCGTTTGGTATTGCGCATGAGCGACTACCGTGAGCGAGGATTTGAAGACTCGGACCTGCAACGCGTGACGCGCGGTGGGCGGGGCAAACGCTCGCGCCGGCGCCCTCGCCTCAGCCTTTTTTGGCGCACCTTTTTCCTCCTCTCTCTGCTGCTGTTTGCCAGCATCGTCACCTGGTTGCAGACGCTGCGCTCCCTGGACTTCGAGCCTCGCGTGATGCAGACCGCCCGGCAAATCAGTTCGCTCGTGAATTTGAGCCGCACCGCGCTGATGCACTCCGACGCCATCGCACGACTGGCGCTCGTCAAGAGCATGGCGGACCAGGAAGAGGTGCGCATCCTGCCGCGCGAGCCCGGCGACGTATTCGAAGCTCTGGACAGCGATGCGCTGGGGCGCGAAATCAGCAAGGAAGTGCTTGCGCGTCTGGGACCAGGCACCGTGGTCGCGCGCCAGGTCAACGGCCAGGTTGGCCTGTGGGTGGGCTTTGCCATGGGCCGGGATAATTATTGGATGAGGCTGGACATACAACAGCTCAGCCCCGACAGTTCCAAGTCGTGGTTGATCTGGTTTGTCACGGCCGTGCTGATTTCGCTGGCCGGCGCTGCCTTGATCGCACATCTGATCAACCAACCGTTGAAGGAACTGTCGTTTGCCGCCAGCCGCGTGCGCGACGGAGACTTTGAAGCAAGTCACCTCGACGAAAAGGTGGCTACGAGCGAAATAAGGGAAGTGAACATCGGCTTCAACCGCATGGCGCAAAAGCTCTCCAAGTTGGAGCAGGACCGGGCGCTGATGCTGGCAGGGATTTCCCATGACTTGCGCACTCCGTTGGCCCGCCTGCGACTGGAAACTGAAATGAGCGTAGCTGACGCGGGCGCACGCGCGCACATGTCAGCCGATATCGCCCAACTCGACGCCATCATCGGCAAGTTTCTGGATTACGCGCGACCCGATCACATCGAACTCAAACCCCAACTCCTGAGCGAGGTGGTCGGATCCTGCCTCTATGCGGTGAAGGCCTATCCTGATCTGCGCGTCACTGTCGACATGCCCGAGGACTTGATGGTCATGGGTGACACGGTCGAACTGACCCGCGTCGTATCCAATTTGCTGGAGAACGCCCGGCGTTACGGCAAGACGCCCAGGACTGGGATAGCTGTCGTTGACATTGCGGCAAAAGTGCGGGGGGACTATGTCCTGTTGAAGATCCGCGACCATGGTATGGGTGTGGCACCGGAATCCTTGGCTAATCTGACCAAGCCATTCTTCCGCGGTGATGCTGCCCGTACGGCCGCCATGGGCGCAGGCCTGGGGCTCGCGATCGTGGAACGCAACCTGCAGCGCATGGGCGGCGCCATGGAATTGGTGAATACGCAGTCGGGCGGATTGTCAGCGCACATCAAATTGAAGAAAGCCAAGCATCTGTGACGCCGAACGGATCAGCAGCGCGTCAGCCGGGGCGCTGCACAAGCACGACAGCACGTGCCTCCATGCTCAGGCCCTGACCCACCGGTCCGAGCATTTCGGCAGTCTTCGCCTTGACGTTGACCTGATCCGGCTCCAGCCCAAGGGCAGTTGCAATGTTCTCGACCATGGCTGCCAGGTGCGGCGCCAGCTTTGGCGCTTGCGCCACGATGGTGCTGTCGATATTGACAATGGTAAATCCTCGTTCGTACACAAGGAGTCTTACCTCGGCCAGCAACTTCAGTGAACTGGCTCCCTTGAAGCGCGGATCGGTGTCGGGAAAATGGCTGCCAACGTCGCCCAGCGCGGCCGCACCGAGCAGCGCATCAATCAAGGCGTGCACCAACACGTCCGCATCCGAGTGCCCCAGCAGGCCCATCGGATGTTCGATGCGGACACCGCCCAGTATCAAGGGTCGACCCGGCACCAGGGCGTGCACATCCCAACCCTCGCCTATTCTCCATGTCGGCATTTTCATGCAGTGTCCTTGTCTGTTCGGTTCCGGGCTCGGCACTCCAGCACCGCCTGCGCCAAAGCAAAATCCTCGGGGTAAGTCAGCTTGAAATTCAGCGCGCCCCCTTCCACCAGCAGGGGTTCAAAGCCCGCGGCTTCCATGGCTGCTGACTCGTCAGTAGCGCCCGAGCCCATCCGCTGCAATGCGGCAATCAATGCGGCAATCAATGCGCCCACTCGAAACATCTGCGGGGTCTGCGCCAGCCACTTGTCGCCTCGCTCCACGGTGGCAGCGACCCGCACCGGATCGGAATGCGCGCGCTGTTGCTTGAGCGTGTCCGCCAGCCTGTGCGAGAGCAGGCCACCGACCGCATCCCCGGCACAGGTGTCAATCAACCGATTGATCTGCTCCGGTGTGATCAGGCAGCGCGCAGCGTCGTGCACCAGCACCCAGTCGCTCTCACGTGCCACGTTTTGCAATAACCAGTTCAGACCATTCAATACGCTTTGCGCACGCGTGTCTCCGCCGCAGCGAGCTGTCCAAAGCTGAGTGTCGTCATGCACCGGAAAAGCGTCGTCTTCGGGCGCGAGCACCACCAGGGTAGCGGCCAAACGTTGCACACCAGCAAAGGCACGCAGTGTGTGCTCCACCATCGGCCTTCCATTGATCATTTCGTACTGTTTGGGCCCAGCGGTGGCGGCGCGGCTGCCCCTGCCGGCGCAGGGGATCAAGGCCCAATAGCGCACGGATTCGGGCTTCTCGGAGGGGGAATCGTTCATGGTGTGGCCCCCATTCTAGAATCACCCCAGTCAGGAGAGTTTCTGCACCCCCACGCCAGGCGCTGGGGGTTTTTTGTTCCTGCGAACTTTTAACCCGTCGATGGACCTTCCCAAATTAATCTCTGGCAAGCGCTTCACAGTGCCGCGGCCCGCCGGTTCGGCCGATGCACTGCTGCTGGCGCAACTGGCGCAACGCGAGACCGCATCAGGCAGGATCACAGCCATCGTCACGTCGGATGCCACCGACGCACAGCGCTTGCTGGACGAAATTGCATTCTTCGCGCCCGCACTGCGAGTCGCGTTGTTTCCCGATTGGGAAACTCTGCCCTACGACAGTTTCTCGCCTCACCAGGACTTGATCAGCGAGCGCTTGGCCACGCTGTGGCGGATATCCCAGCGCGAGGTGGACTTGGTGCTTGTCCCCGCCACCACTGCCCTTTATCGGCTGGCGCCATCGAGCTTCCTGGCAGGTTACACCTTTCACTTCAAGGTCAAGCAAAAGCTGGACGAGGCCAAGCTCAAAGCCCAACTCACGCTGGCAGGCTACAGCCACGTGACGCAGGTCGTAAGCCCCGGTGAATACGCCGTGCGCGGTGGCCTGATCGACCTCTTCCCCATGGGCTCGCCCGTGCCGTATCGGGTGGACCTGTTCGACGACGAGATCGACAGCATCCGCACCTTCGATCCCGACAGCCAGCGCAGCCTCTACCCCGTGCCCGAAGTGCGGCTGCTGCCGGGTCGCGAGTTTCCCATGGACGACCAGGCGCGCACGCGCTTTCGCAACCGCTGGCGCGAACTGCTCGAAGGCGACCCCACCAAGAGCCGCATCTACAAGGACATAGGCAACGGCGTGGCCACGGCCGGCATCGAGTACTACCTGCCGCTGTTTTTCGATGAGACGAACACCGTGTTCGACTACCTGGGCGCGCAGGCCACGGTCGTGCTGCATGGCGATCCGGAGAGCGCGTTCCAGCGCTTCTGGCAGGACACCAAGGAACGCTACCGCATTCTGCAAGGCGACCGCGAGCACCCGGCCCTGCCGCCTGAATCATTGTTCCTGAGCAGCGAGCAGTTTTACGCCAAGGCCAACGACTATGCGCAACTGGCGCTCAAACCCGGCATCCACGACGTCGCCGACAGCGCCTGGTTCCGCAAGTTGGAGGACCTGTCCGTCGTGCGCGGCGCTGAAGACCCGCTGGCCAAGCTTCAACAGCACATTCAACGCAGCACGCAGCGGGTACTGCTGCTGGCCGAGAGCGATGGTCGGCGTGAAAGTCTGCTTGATTTCTTTCGCGCTTCGGGCCTGATTCCGCCTGTGTTTGACTCGCTGCTGGAGTTCCAGACGAGCGACGAAGTGGTCGGCATCGCCACCTCATCACTGACCGTCGGTTTTGCCTGGGTAGAGCAGGGGATCGACTTCGTCACCGAAACCGAACTATTTGCCGCGGGCCCAACCACCCGCCGACGCAAGAAGCAGGAACAGGTGAGCGACGTGGAGGCGCTCATCAAGGACCTGAGCGAACTCAACGTGGGCGACCCGGTGGTGCATTCGGCCCATGGCATCGGCCGCTACCGCGGACTCATCAATCTGGACCTGGGCCAGTTGCAGGCCGACGGCTCGCCCGAGACGCAAGAATTTCTGCACCTGGAATATGCGGACAAGGCCACGCTGTACGTGCCGGTGAGCCAGTTGCAGCTGATCAGCCGCTACACCGGGGTGAGCGCCGATGAAGCGCCGCTGCACCGGCTGGGTAGCGGCCAGTGGGAGAAGGCCAAGCGTCGCGCAGCCGAGCAGGTGCGCGATTCTGCGGCGGAACTGCTCAACATTTACGCCCGGCGTGCGGCGCGTGTGGGGCACCCGTTCCGCTACTCGCCCAACGACTATGAAATCTTCGCCAATGACTTCGGCTTTGAGGAAACCGCGGACCAGAAGGCCGCAATTCATGCCGTGATCCAGGACATGATTTCGCCGCGTCCCATGGACCGCCTGATCTGCGGCGATGTGGGCTTCGGCAAAACCGAAGTTGCTTTGCGTGCCGCATTCGTGGCCATCACCGGCGGCAAACAGGTGGCCTTTCTGGCGCCCACCACGCTCTTGGCCGAGCAGCACTTCCAGACACTCGTGGACCGCTTTGCCAAGTGGCCGGTGAAGGTGGCGGAGATGAGCCGTTTTCGCTCGGCCAAAGAGATAACTGCGGCGATGAAGGGCATTGCCGACGGCAGCATCGATATCGTCGTAGGCACGCACAAGCTGCTCTCCAAGGACACGCATTTCAAGGACCTGGGTCTGCTCATCATCGATGAGGAGCATCGCTTTGGCGTCCGGCACAAGGAGGCGATGAAGGCGCTGCGCGCCGAGGTCGACGTGCTCACGCTCACCGCCACCCCGATCCCGCGCACGCTGGGCATGGCGCTGGAAGGGCTGCGCGATCTGAGCGTGATTGCCACGGCGCCGCAGCGCCGCCTGGCGATCAAGACCTTTGTGCGCAGCGAGAACAACGGCGTCATCCGCGAAGCCGTGCTGCGCGAGCTCAAGCGCGGCGGCCAGGTCTACTTCCTGCACAACGAGGTGGAGACGATCGAGAACCGCCGCCAGAAGCTCGAGGAACTGTTACCTGAAGCGCGCATCGCCATCGCCCACGGTCAAATGCCCGAGCGCGAACTGGAGCGCGTGATGCGCGACTTTGTGGCGCAACGCTACAACCTGCTGCTGTGTTCCACCATCATCGAGACTGGCATCGACGTGCCAACAGCCAATACGATCGTGATGAGCCGCGCCGACAAGTTCGGTCTGGCGCAACTGCACCAGTTGCGCGGCCGCGTCGGGCGCAGCCACCACCAGGCCTATGCGTATCTGATGGTGCCCGACGTCCAGGGTCTGACCAAGCAGGCGAGCCAGCGTCTGGAAGCCATCCAGCAGATGGAGGAACTGGGCTCGGGCTTTTACCTGGCCATGCACGACCTGGAGATTCGCGGTGCCGGTGAGGTGCTGGGCGAGAACCAGAGCGGCAACATGATGGAAGTGGGTTTTCAGCTATATAACGAAATGCTGGCCGAAGCGGTGCGCTGCCTCAAGGCGGGCAAGGAACCTGATCTGCTCGCACCTCTGAGCGTCACCACAGACATCAATCTGCACGCGCCGGCACTCCTGCCCAGCGACTATTGCGGCGACGTGCATCTGCGCCTGAGCTTTTACAAGAAGTTGGCCACGGCCAAGACCTCGGAACATATCGACGCCCTGCTCGAGGAAATAGTGGATCGCTTTGGCAAACTCCCGGCCCAGGCCCAAACGCTGATCGACGTGCACCGCCTGCGCGTCATCGCCCGCCCCTACGGCGTGGTCAAGGTTGACGCCGCGCCCACAGTCATCACCATCACCTTCAAACCCGATCCGCCGATCGACGCCATGCGCATCATCGAGTTGGTCCAGAAGAATCGTCACATCAAGCTCGCCGGCAACGAGAAGCTGCGCATCGAGCGCGTCCTGCCCGAACCCAGGGAGCGAGCACAAATGGTGCGGGATGTGCTCCGCAGCCTGGGCAACCCAAAGCAGCTTCTGAGTGATGATCCTGCCTGCCCGCAGCCACGATAATTGACCCTGACAAAATGGGTCATAGAATGAAATCCACCGCCCTCTCACCCGGACTCGTGATTCAAGGCATCGAGCTGAACCTGAAGTTGAAGGACTTCAAACTGATGGCGTTCGACATGGACTCCACGTTGATCGACATCGAGTGCATCGATGAGATCGCTGACGTAGTCGGAAAGGGTCCGGCCGTGGCCGCCATCACCGACGCCGCGATGCGCGGCGAAATCAAGAGCTTCAAGGAGAGCCTGACCACGCGCTTGGCGCTACTGGAAGGCACTCCCGTGTCGGTGCTGCAACGCGTCTATGAGCATCGGCTGCGGCTGAACCCGGGGGCCTTGCAACTGCTGGCCTACGCGCGCTGGGATGGACTGAAGATCCTTCTGGTGTCGGGCGGCTTCACCTATTTCACCGATCGTCTCAAGCCCCGCTTGGGACTGGACTACGCACGCTCCAACGAACTTGAAATCATCGGCGACAGGCTGACCGGCCGAATACTTGGCCCCGTCATCGACGCGCAAGCCAAGCGCGACACCGTGGCCGAAGTGTGCCGTCTGATGGGGTGCTCGCACGATCAGGTGATCGCCGTGGGCGACGGTGCCAACGACCTGGAGATGATGCAGTTCGCAGGCCTGTCTGTGGCCTACCGCGCCAAACCCAAGGTGCGCGAGTTCGCCAACGTCTGCATCGACAGCGGCGGCCTGGATCGTCTGCTAGAAGTCACGACACCGTCCGTCGCCTATAGGTAGACTGGGGCCACGCAGTGCCGTCCTTCCTCCCAAGGAAACCGCCAATGTACCCCCTTACCCTGCGGTAGCTTCCTCCGGCTCCGGCTTGGCCTTGCCCTCCTTCTTCGGCAGCGGCTGAATATCAAGCAATATCTCACCGGTCTCCACGCCCTTTTCGTCGGTGCTTGGCTTCACATCGACGGTCAACCGCCCTCCGTCCGTGAGGCGGCCAAACAGCAGTTCGTCAGCCAAGGCACGACGGATCGTGTCCTGGATAAGGCGCTGCATCGGGCGCGCGCCCATGAGCGGATCAAAACCCTTCTTGCCAAGGTATTTGCGCAGCGCGTCGGTGAAAGTGACCTCCACCTTCTTTTCGCCAAGTTGGGTTTCCAGTTGCAACAAGAACTTGTCCACAACCCGCAGGATGACATTTTCGTCCAGCGGTTTGAAACTGACGGTTGCGTCCAACCGGTTGCGGAACTCGGGCGTGAAGAGCCGTTTGATATCGGCCATCTCATCGCCCTGTTCACGCCGGTTTGTGAAACCCATGACCGCCTTGTTCATGGCCTCGGCACCGGCATTTGTCGTCATGATGATGATGAC
Source organism: uncultured beta proteobacterium (assembly GCA_903832285.1). GTDB lineage: Bacteria > Pseudomonadota > Gammaproteobacteria > Burkholderiales > Burkholderiaceae_C > CAIKVZ01. The sequence continues at coordinate 15,753 of CAILAY010000171.1, forward strand.
ATTGCGGAAATCGGCCTTGCGCCCGTTGTTGTCGGTGAGCGTGCCGTGATCCATCACCTGCAGCAACACGTTGTAGATGTCGGGATGCGCCTTCTCGATCTCGTCCAGCAGCAACACACAGTGCGGCTTCTTTGTCACGGCCTCAGTGAGGAGTCCGCCCTGATCGAAGCCGACGTAGCCCGGCGGCGCACCGATCAACCGGCTCACGGCATGGCGCTCCATGTACTCGCTCATGTCGAAGCGGATCAACTCGATACCCATGATGTAGGCCAGCTGCTTGGCGGCTTCGGTCTTGCCGACGCCCGTGGGGCCGGAGAAAAGAAAGGAGCCGATGGGCTTGTCGCCGCGCCCCAAACCGGAGCGGGCCATCTTCACAGCCGACGCCAGCACGTCCAGCGCCTTGTCCTGCCCGAACACCACGCTTTTCAAATCGCGCTCCAGCGTCTTGAGTTTTCCCCGATCGTCGGATGACACATTGGCCGAGGGAATGCGCGCAATCTTGGCCACAATCTCTTCCACCTCGGCCTTGGTGATGGTCTTCTTGCGCTTGTTGGGTGGCAGGATACGCTGCGCCGCCCCCGCCTCGTCGATCACATCAATCGCCTTGTCGGGCAAGTGCCGGTCGTTGATGTACTTGGCCGACAATTCCGCCGCCGCCTGCAATGCTGCCACGGCGTATTTCACGCTGTGGTGCTCCTCGAAGCGGGATTTAAGCCCCTTCAAAATACTGACCGTCTCCTCGATCGTGGGTTCGACCACATCAACCTTCTGGAAACGACGGGACAACGCCGCGTCTTTCTCGAAGATGCCACGGTACTCGCTGAACGTGGTGGCGCCAATGCACTTGATTTGTCCTGAACTTAGGGCCGGCTTGAGCAGATTGGACGCATCCAGCGTCCCACCCGAGGCCGCACCGGCGCCGATAAGCGTGTGAATCTCATCGATGAACAAAACGGCATTGGGCTTGTCCTTCAATGACTTGAGAACACCCTTGAGCCGTTGCTCAAAGTCACCGCGGTATTTTGTTCCCGCCAGCAAGGCACCCATGTCCAGCGAATACACCATGGCCTCTGCAAGAATCTCCGGTACATCCTTCTGGGTGATGCGCCAGGCCAGGCCTTCGGCAATGGCAGTCTTGCCCACACCCGCCTCGCCCACCAGCAGCGGGTTGTTCTTGCGACGCCGACACAGGATCTGGATCACGCGCTCAACCTCATACTCGCGGCCAATCAAAGGGTCAATCTTGCCATCCTTGGCCATCTGGTTCAGGTTCTGAGTGAACTGCTCCAGGGGAGATGTTTTTTCAGATTTTTCGGAACCTTCTTCGTTCTCTGCGGGTGCCTCGCCAGACTTTGCGGGCTCTGGCGGATCGGTTTTGCGAATCCCGTGTGCGATGAAATTCACCACGTCCAGCCGGGTTATGCCCTGCTGATGCAGGTAGTACACGGCGTGCGAATCCTTCTCACCGAAAATCGCCACCAGCACATTGGCGCCTGTCACTTCCTTCTTTCCACTGCCGGTGGACTGCACGTGCATGATGGCGCGCTGGATGACGCGCTGAAATCCCAGTGTTGGCTGCGTGTCGACGTCATCCGTACCGGCCATTTGTGGTGTGTTGTCCTTGATGAAATTTGTCAACGACTTGCGCAGATCGTCGATCTGTGCGGCACAGGCGCGCAACACTTCGGCAGCGCTGGGGTTGTCCAACAGCGCCAACAACAAATGTTCAACGGTGATGAATTCATGTCGACGCTGCCGAGCCTCGACGAACGCCATGTGCAGACTAACTTCCAGTTCTTGGGCAATCATTGAAACTTCCTTCTGCCTTGCGGTAATAAACTGTAATGACTTTGCTGGACGCCACGATCAACTCGTGTGCACCCACCCCAATGTAACCAACCCCTTCAGACTAAACCTCCAGCGGTTCGCTGACACACTGCAACGGGTGCCCGGCCTGCTGCGCCGCCCCCAAAACCTGATCCACCTTGGTGGCGGCCACATCCTTGGTAAATACGCCACACACACCTTTGCCGTCCAAATGGATCTTCAACATGATCTGCGTCGCAGTTGCGCGATCCTTGTTGAAGTATTCCTGAATCACCTGCACTACAAACTCCATCGGCGTGTAATCGTCGTTCAGTACCACTACCTGATGCATCTGCGGTGGTTTCACCCTTTGCGGCCGACGCTCCAGTACCACCGCCCCACCCCCATCACGCTTGGGCAAGACAGGCTTTGGCACTGTCGGTGGTTTCGGCGGAGATTGGCTTGCCATGGAATTCATTCTAGCGGTGAGACCCATCCAACGGGCATGGAGGGAGAATTGGAGGTGCATCGCTGTGTTTCAAGACATCAAGTAGCGATTTAATGACGCACCGGATTGGCTCCTTTGAAGCGCTGGCAGCCGTGCGGGGCGCCAAAAAAAACCCCGACGCTCATGCCCGGGGCAGTGTTTCTCCTACAAACATCGCTGACGATGTCGGCAGCAAGTCACATGTTATCGATCATCACTTGTCCAAAGCCTGAGCAACTCACTTGCGTTGCCCCGTCCATGAGGCGCGCAAAGTCGTATGTCACTTTCTTGCTATTGATGGATTTCTTCATGGAACTGATGATCAGATCTGCGGCTTCAAGCCAACCCATGTGACGTAACATCATTTCAGCGGAGAGAATTTCAGAGCCGGGATTGACGTAATCCTTGCCAGCGTATTTGGGCGCCGTGCCGTGCGTCGCCTCAAACATGGCGACGGTGTCGCTCAGGTTGGCACCAGGGGCAATGCCGATGCCACCCACTTGCGCTGCGAGGGCATCGGATACATAGTCACCGTTCAGATTGAGCGTGGCAATGACGCTGTATTCGGCGGGACGCAACAGGATTTGCTGCAGGAACGCGTCTGCAATGCAGTCCTTGACAATGATGTCCCTGCCCGTTCTCGGATTCTTGAATTTGCACCAGGGACCGCCGTCAATCAATTGCGCGCCAAATTCCCTTTGTGCCAGACCGTAAGCCCAGTCACGGAAGCCACCTTCCGTGTACTTCATGATGTTGCCCTTGTGCACAATCGTCAGGCTGGGTTTGTCATTGTCAATCGTGTATTGCAGCGCCTTGCGCACCAGGCGCTCGGTTCCTTCACGCGAAACCGGTTTGATGCCAATACCCGAAGTATTCGGGAAGCGGATCTTCGTGACACCGAAGTCTTCCATCAGGATCTTGATCAACCGCTTCGCCTTTTCGCTTTCAGCCTCGAATTCAACTCCGGCGTAGATGTCTTCCGAGTTCTCCCGGAATATCACCATATCCGTCTTGTGTGGTTCCTTCACGGGAGAGGGAACACCGTCGAAATACTGGATCGGTCGCAGACAGACATACAGGTCAAGTTCCTGGCGCAGTGCCACGTTCAGCGAGCGGATACCGCCGCCGACCGGTGTGGTCAGCGGACCCTTGATTGACACGACGTATTCACGCAACACCTCCAGCGTCTCTGCGGGCAGCCAAACGTCAGGGCCGTACACATTGGTCGACTTTTCGCCCGCATAAACTTCCATCCAGTGGATCCGTCTTTTTCCGCCATAGGCCTTGGCAACGGCGGCATCCACGACCTTCAGCATCACGGGGGTAATATCCAGACCGGTGCCATCGCCCTCTATGAAGGGAATGATCGGTTGATCCGGCACATTCAGTGACATGTCGGCATTAACCGTGATCTTCTGGCCCTGGGCGGGCACCTTGATGTGCTGATACATGAAATGGAATCTCCAAGGGAGGAAGTTAGGATGCGGGCAAGTTTGCGACTTCAAGCTTGCACCCGACTGTCATTGGCCAAGCCCAAAAAGCATTCTATTCGCAAAAAAAGCTGAAATATGTGTCAACCAAGGCCAAACCGAGCCCGTTACGGGATGACCTGCCCATGTCGGGAAGGCATTTTTCGAAAAAATGTTTTTATATCTTAGGAAATTGAAATGAACAAAGTTCTCGCCGCCCTGATCGCTGGTCTGTTTGCTGCCGGTGCGTTTGCACAAGCTGCTGCTCCTGCTGCCGCTCCTGCCGCTAAGGCCGCTTCCGCTGCTCCGGCTGCCAAGGCCGCTTCGGCACCTGCAAAGGCTGCTGCCGCCAAGGAAGCTGCACCAGCAGCCAAGACCGATGCAAAGGCTGAAGCCAAAGCTGCCAAGAAGGCTGCTGCTGCTGAAAAAGCTGCTGCCAAGAAGGCTGCTGCTGCTGAAAAGTCTGCTGCCAAGAAGGCTTCCGCTCCTGCTGCTGCTGCTTCTGCCGCCAAGAAGTAAATCTTACTTTTCGGTCAAAATGCCCGCCTTTGGCGGGCATTTTTATTTCTGGAGATCGGTATGAGCAATTGCGGAATTTGCTGGCAACGCTGGCTGAGTGCAGGTCTGGCCGTTGCCTGTCAATGGGTGGGTTCTTCTGTTGCTGCGGCCCAAGCGACTGCCCAATTGGAGCTACCCCGCCTCGCGCTGTCGGCAGGTATACATCAAATCGAGGTGCAATTGGCCCTGACTGCGGAGCAAAGGGAAGTCGGACTAATGTACCGCAGGGAGATGCCGCAGCATGAGGGAATGTTGTTCGTTTTTGACCAGCCCGCAACCCAATGTTTCTGGATGAAAAATACAACTTTGCCCCTGACTGCCGCGTTTGTCGCCGATGATGGAGGGATCATCAACCTGGCAGACATGAAGCCACTGACCACACAATCCCATTGTTCCGCAAAACCCGTGCGCTATGTGCTGGAGATGAACCAGGGATGGTTTGCCAAGAAAGGCATCAAAGCTGGCTTCAAACTGGGTGGCCGGCCCTTTGAGAAGGCGCCCTGAGTTACCCGTCAGCCGTCGCGACCCGACGCCAGCGTAGAAGAACCGGCTGAGTGCCGGTTCTTCTATGTTTTGAGATGCTCGGACCGACTTACATCATCAGCCGAAGTTGGCTTGGGAAAATCCCCAGTTAACCAACTTTTCGAGAAATGTTTCGACAAACTTGGCGCGCAGATTGCGGTAGTCGATGTAGTAGGCGTGCTCCCACACGTCAACTGTCAGCAACGCCTTGTCGCCGGTGGTCAGCGGCGTCCCTGCGGCGCCCATGTTGACGATATCGACAGAACCATCGGCTTTTTTCACCAGCCAAGTCCAGCCGGAGCCAAAATTTCCGACAGCAGACTTGACGAACGCCTCCTTGAATGCCTCGTAACTGCCCCACTTGGCATTGATAGCGCTGGCCAAAGATCCCGTGGGCGCTCCGCCACCACTGGGCTTCATGCAGTTCCAGAAGAACGTGTGGTTCCAGATTTGCGCGGCATTGTTGTAGACGCCACCGCTGGACTTCTTGACGATGTCTTCCAAAGTCATGTTCTCGAAGTCCGTGCCCTTTTGCAGATTGTTGAGATTCACGACGTAGGCGTTGTGGTGTTTGCCATGGTGATATTCCATGGTTTCCTTCGAATAGTGCGGGGCGAGTGCATCAATCGCGTAGGGCAGTGCAGGCAGGGTGTGTTCCATGATTTCCTTGGGTTAACGTGAAAAACTCGCTTTCAAGCCGGGACGCTCTCCGCTCCCGGCTTGAAAGTACGAAGGAGTGCAAGAGCGTTGATTGTAGAAATTATTTCGAAGTTGCATCGGACACCGTCAGATCAACCTCGCCGTCGGCCAGGCTTGCCCACAGTAACTGACCCGGCAGTGTCTGGCGCACGCTGGTGATGGCGTGGCCATCAGCATCGCGCAACCAAGCATAGCCGCGCTGCAGCACCAGTGTCGGATCCAGCAACTGCAGACGCAGCCCAAGTCGCTCCAGACGCCGCCGCTCGGTCTGCAAGCCGCTCCCTACCGCCGATCGAAGGTCTGTTTGAAGTGCCTGCAATTCCGTGTGACATTGACGGATCCGGATTTGTGCAGCGTGCCGCAGGCATTGCTGATGCAGGATCAGACGCGATTGCGACTGCGCCAGACCGGTCGAGGGTCGGCCCAAGCGGGATCCGGCGAAATCAAGCCTCTGACTGCACGACTCCAGTCTTCGCTCTACCGCGTCACTGAGTCGATTTTTCAACAGCACCAGGGCGTTTTGACCGACCGCCTGGGGTTGACAAACAAGTTCAGCTGCCGCAGTCGGGGTGGGAGCACGCAGGTCGGCACAGAAGTCGGCAATGGTGAAGTCGGTCTCATGGCCCACGCCGCAGACCACCGGCACTGGACTTTGCGCAATGCATTGCGCCAGGGCTTCATCGTTGAACGCCCAAAGGTCGTCTATCGACCCGCCTCCGCGCACCAGCAATATCACGTCGACTGGCGGCGCTGCAACCGAACGGCCACTGGCGCTTGCCACAACCTGGCTCAGCGCATAGAGCGCTGACAATGCACGCACCAGGTCGGCGCCCGCCTGGCTGCCCTGGACCAAGGCCGATGACACAACCACGGGGATGTGTGGCACCCGTCGACGCAAGGCGCTGACGACGTCGTGCAGGGCCGCAGCATCCAGGGAAGTGACCACGCCAATGGATCGTGGCATCAGTGGCAGCGCCCTCTTGCGCGCCGGATCAAACAGGCCCAGGGCTTCAAGCCTCTCCTTGAGTTTCAGGAACTGCTCAAACAAAGCACCTGGCCCGGCCCGACGCATGGATTCGACGATCAGTTGCAAATCCCCGCGTTGCTCGTACACGCCCAATCGACCCCGCAACTCCACCAGTTCGCCGTCGCGCGGTGAAAAGTCCAGCAGACCGGCGGCGCGGCGAAACATGGCACAGCGGATCTGCCCCTGTTCGTCCTTCACGGAAAAGTAGCAGTGCCCGCTGGAGGCTCGTGAATAGCCGGAAATCTCCCCCCGCACTGTCACCGGATTGAAGCGCGACTCCAGAGTGTCGGCGACCGCACGACAAAGTGCTCCGACACTCCAGACCCGCGCTGCGATTCCGGGTCGGGCAGGTTCGTCCGAAGCTGCAATGAATGTGGATTCATTCATGGCGTGATGTTTTCCCCCACTCCTTGAGCGCTCGCAATGGTCCTAGGGGTACCGCGCTGAAACCTTGAATTCGTCGTGCAACTGTCTGATTTCATTGGAGTTTTTCCCGCCTAAACTTTAGTCAATCTGATGCAGCCACGGTCTGGCGCGGGTCAGCGCCTGATTGCGGTCTGGTTGTTCACAAACTTGTCCACAGATTTTGTGGGGTAACGATTCAGTATCGTCAGGTGCCGCAATGCCGTGCCGCTCCGGAGTGCCCCTGCCGATCCGACTGGGTTACCGGTGTCCGCTGGGACATAATCGCTGTGCCCCACATCAGTCCGGAGAGTTCCTTGCTTTCGATCATACAAGCCGCGGGTTGGCCCATCTGGCCCTTGATTGTTTGTTCCGTGCTGGCGATGGCGCTGGTGATCGAGCGCTTCGTGAGTCTGACGACGTCCCGCATTGCGCCGCCCCAGTTGCTCGATGAAGCCCTGCGGGTCTCGCGCGATGCAGCACCGATCCCCGACGTCGTGACCCAATTGGAGAAGAACTCAGCACTGGGTGAAGTGCTGGCCAGTGGCCTGCGCGCCTTGAACTCCAATCCGCGCTGCGCCGAGGAAGACCTGCGCGCCACGATGCAAGGCGCGGGGCGCGAAGTCGCACATCGGATGGAGCGCTTCCTGAGCGCATTGGCAACCATTGCTTCAGCCGCGCCGCTGCTGGGCTTACTGGGAACGGTGATCGGCATGATCGAAATCTTTGGATCCCAGTCCCCGAACACGGCCACCAACCCTGCGCAATTGGCCCACGGCATATCGGTGGCCCTTTACAACACCGCTTTCGGCTTGATCGTGGCGATACCCTCGCTGATTTTCTGGCGCTATTTCCGCACACGGGTCGATGCCTATTTGATCACGTTGGAACTGGCTGCCGAACGCTTTCTGCGGCATCTCAAAACCTTGCGCCGTTCCGCATGACCCCAGCTGTCGCCAGCGAGGGTCTCGCGCACTTCGTCTGGTCACATCGGGGTCCCCTGGCTGTGCTGCTCTTGCCCTTTTCCTGGTGCTACGGAATGTTGCTGTCGCTGCGTCGCGCCCTTTATCGATGGGGTGTGTTGACGATCAACCGGGCACCGGTACCGGTGATCGTGGTGGGCAACGTCATTGCCGGTGGCGCAGGGAAGACACCGGTGGTGATGGCGCTGGTGCAACACCTGTGGGCACGGGGGTTGCGGCCCGGTGTGGTTTCGCGTGGCTACGGCCGAACCACGAACGATTGCCGCGAGGTGCAGGAACACAGCCTGACCAGTGAAGTCGGCGACGAGGCGCAACTGATCCAACACCGCTGCCAGGTGCCGGTATTCGTCGCTGCCAAGCGTATCCAGGCGGCGCGGGCGCTGTTGGCACGTTATCCGCAGACTGATGTGCTGTTGTGTGACGATGGTTTGCAGCATCTGGCTTTGCAGCGTGAAATCGACATTTGCGTCTTTGACGGGCGCGGCATTGGAAATGGTTGGCTCCTGCCCGCAGGACCGTTGCGTGAACCCTGGCCGAGAAGCGTGGATCTGGTGCTGCATACGGGGACCACGGCAAGTTTTGCGGGTTTCATGGCGCGTCGTGAATTGGCGCCACATGCGCTACGTCAGGACGGCTCCAAAGTGGCCCTTTCGATGCTACGTGCCAAACGCATAGTGGCTGTTGCAGGAATCGCCAACCCGCAGAACTTTTTCACGATGCTGCGGGCCAGCGGTCTCACACTGGTGCAAACCATTGCGCTGCCTGATCACTATGCTTTCCATGACTGGGAAATCACCCTGCAGCCTGATGAAACTCTGGTATGTACCGAAAAGGATGCAGCCAAGATCTGGCATTCGCACCCCGCAACACTGGCTGTGCCCCTGGAACTTGAATTGGACGCATCCTTCCTTTTGGCGCTGGAGACCCTGCTTCCCGCATCTCTCAAGGCAAAGCTATCATCGACCGAACAATCATTCAAAGCACAACCCCATGGACAGCAAACTTCTTGAACTCCTGGTCTGCCCCGTGACCAAGGGGACACTTCATTACGATCGTGAAAAACAGGAACTGATCTCACGCAGCGCTCGACTCGCGTACCCGGTGCGCGATGGCATCCCGGTGCTGCTGGAGAACGAAGCCCGCGTGCTGACAGACGAAGAACTTGATAAGAGGTAGGTGTCTCTCATCACCCCGCTAGTTGGCAACATGAATTACACGGTACTGATTCCAGCCCGCCTGGCTTCCACACGCCTGCCCAACAAACCTCTGGCCGACATTGCGGGCGTCCCGATGGTGGTGCGCGTGGCGCAACGTGCTGGCATCAGCCCCCCGGGTATGGCGCCACCGCGGGTAGTGGTTGCAGGTGACAGCATCGAAATCATTGCCGCCTGCCACGCGCACCAGATCGAGGCGGTGATGACGCGTCAGGACCACCCGTCGGGCAGCGACCGGCTGGCTCAGGCGTGCGAGTTGCTGGGGCTGGACGACGACGAGATCGTCGTCAATGTTCAGGGGGACGAACCCCTGATCGAACCATCATTGGTGCAAGCCGTGGCGCAGCTGTTGCAGTTGGACACCATGGCCAGCATGAGCACCGCGGCGCACGTGATTGACAGCGCAGCCGAATTCAACAACCCCAACATCGTGAAAGTGGTGCTGGACGCGTCGAGCAGCGCCCTGTATTTCAGCCGCGCACCGATCCCCTGGTGGCGCGATGGTTCGAGCCAGGGCGCCGCCGGATTGCCAACTCCGCGACCGCTGCGACACATCGGCATCTATGCGTATCGGGTTCGTTTTTTGCGGCAATTCCCCAAACTTACGCAGGCCCCGCCGGAAGTGATCGAAGCGCTGGAGCAAATGCGGTCCCTGTGGCACGGGCACCGGATCGCGGTACATGTGAGCACACAGGCGCCCGGCGCGGGTGTGGATACGCCCGACGACCTGGAACGGGTCAGAAAACTATTTTCGCCCTGAGACGCGCGATCGCGTAAGCCGGACACAAGGGCGTGCATGCTATTCTTCAAACCAACGAAGTGCTGTGGGAAACCTTATTCACCCAGCGGTACCGCACGATTCTGAGACCATCCGAGGAGACACATGAGACTGATCCTGTTAGGCGCGCCAGGCGCTGGCAAAGGCACGCAGGCCACCTTCATCTGCCAAAAATTCTGTATCCCGCAAATCTCTACTGGCGACATGCTGCGCGCAGCCGTCAAGGCCGGGACTCCTCTGGGCGCTGAAGCCAAGAAAGTGATGGATGCAGGCGGCCTGGTAAGCGACTCACTCATCATCAATCTGGTGCGTGAACGCATTGCCCAGAGCGATTGCGCCAATGGGTTCTTGTTTGACGGTTTCCCGCGCACGATTCCGCAGGCCGACGCCATGCAGGCTGCGGGTGTGAAACTCGATTACGTGCTGGAAATTGACGTGCCGTTTGACGCCATCATCGAACGTATGAGTGGGCGCCGTTCGCACGCCGCATCGGGTCGCACCTACCACGTCAAATTCAATCCGCCCAAGCGTGCCGGTGTGGATGATGTGACTGGAGAGCCACTGATTCAGCGCGAAGACGATAAAGAAGAAACTGTCAAAAAGCGGCTCGAAGTCTATAGCGCCCAAACGCGCCCGCTCGTGCGGTACTACTCCGACTGGGCTCAATCCGACCCCGGTGTCGCGCCCAGATACCGCGTCATCAGCGGCACAGGTACAGTGAACGAGATCATGGCACGCGCCTTGGAAGCACTGGCAAGTTAAACTGCATTCGGCGGCCAGCTACTGAAAACTCAGGCGCCTGCCACTCCCAGCATCAAATCCAGCATCAACGCTACCCGCGCCTTAACCGGAGACAGTCCACAGGAGTCGGGGAATTGGGCATCTGACCGCGGCAACACCCGACCGTTGTGGCAGCGCGAAGAAAGCACCACACGCACGCCCGCATCCTGTGCTCGAAGCAAGGCACGTTCCAGGTCATGATGCAACGTTCCATTGCCAGTGGCAGCAACCACCAACCCGTGCAATGGGTCAAGTATCGAGCGCGCCAGCATGGCGTCAACCATGAAGCCACCGGCTCCAGCATAGTTCATGATGATCTCGACCCGCGGCCAGATCGTCAACTGCGCAAGCACTTCAAGCGCGCTGGCTGTGGGCTCTGCGGAACACCGCGCCTGTTCCACGTTCGCTGTTGACAGCACTAATATCGGCACCGGCGCACACACCCACCGTACACGTCCCTCTTCCACGAAGCCCAGCGGACCGGCGTCACCCGAATCGAAAGCATCGAGTCGATAAGGGTGCACTTTCTGGACATGGAGGGCGCTATGAATGCGCCCGGCGCATACCGCCAGCACGCCCTTGGCTGGGACGTCCGACGCAACCGCCAGCGCATCCGCAAGATTTTGCGGACCGTCCGGAAAATACGCTGATGCCGGGCGCATCGCGCAGGTCAGCACCACTGGCTTCTCAGAGGTCAAGCCTGCCGGCAGCACCGACTGCAAGAAGAAGGCAGTTTCCTCCAGGGTATCCGTACCATGGGTAATGACGACGCCCTGCACGCCCTCCTGAGCAAGCCAGTGGGTACAGCGCTGCGCCAGTTGCCGCCACACGACAAAACTCATGTCCTTGCTGTCCAACTGGGCCACTTGTTCCGCCACGATTTCGAAAGGCGCCAGAACCGATTCGGGAATAGCTCGAAGTAATTGCGCCACCCCAACTTGGGCCGCGGTGTATCCCAGATTGTCATCTGCGTCAGCGGCGCTGCCCGCAATCGTGCCACCCGTCCCCAACAGCACAATCTTCCTTGGTAAATCGCTCGACATGCTTGCAATCTTTCAAAAACTGAATAAAAATACAGTCACTGGACATTAATA
>CAILAY010000172.1 GCA_903832285.1 uncultured beta proteobacterium
AGCCTGATTGCCGAAGTCAGCACCGACAAGGCGGCGCAATTCGGCATTCAGTGGCAGACGCTGCTCAACCACCTGGGCGGCGGCAACATCGGCGTACTCGGCACCAATTTCAGCGTCGGTGGCACCAACTTGCTGTCGCTGGCCTCGTCACTCAAGGGGGGCACGGTTCCGGCTACCTCGAATGGTGCCAATTTCGGCATTGCGCACGAGTCGGGTGGCAGCTTCGTCATGGGCGCGCTGGCCAATCTGCTGCAAAGCACGGGCGACGGCAACGTGCTGTCCACGCCCACGCTGCTGACCCTGGACAATGAAGAAGCCAAGATTGTCGTGGGCCAGAACGTGCCTTTTGTGACCGGCCAATACACCAGCAACAACAGCAGCAGCGGTTCCGTCAATCCATTCACGACCGTGGAACGCAAGGACGTGGGGCTGACGCTCAAGGTGAAGCCGCAAATCAGCGAAGACGGAAGCGTCAAGCTCGTGGTGTACCAGGAAGTGTCTTCGATCCAGGCTGGCACGCTGGCCAACCCGAACGGCCCCACGACCAACAAGCGCGCGATCGAGTCCAGCATCGTCGTGAGCGACGGCACGATCGTGGTGCTGGGCGGACTGATGCAGGACGACTATTCCGGCAACCAGCAAAAGGTGCCTGTCCTGGGCGACGTGCCGCTGTTCGGAGCGCTTTTCCGCAGCGATACGCGTTCACGCTCCAAGACCAATTTGATGGTGTTTCTGCGTCCCATCATCATGCGAACCTCGGCAGACAGCGATGCCCTGTCATTCGACCGCTACGACGCCATGCGCGGCGTGCAGCAAAGCGCACAACCCACGCCCAGCGTGACCGTTCCGGTGGATCAGGCGCCGGTGATGGCTCCGATAGCGAAGCCCAATGGCAACAAGCCGATGCCGGGGCCGCTGTTGGCACCCGGGCTATCCGGCACCTGGGGCGGCGCGCCGCCGGAGGCGACGATGCAGGATGTGACCGGATCCAGAACGACGCCCGCCGGCACACCCGCCTCGGCACAGCCAAGCGCCCAATAGCATGGCCGCCTTGCGTCATCCCCTGCCCTACGCCTTCGCGCGCAGCCACCAGTTGCTGCTGGAGGAGGACGGGGAGTACTGCACGCTGTGGCACGGTCAATCGCCAGATGCCGGTGCCTGGAGCGAAGTGATGCGCAAATACCGCGTGCAGTCGGTGCATCAGACCGACGCCAGCACGCTGGCGCAACGCATCAGCGCCGCCTACGCGCAGGGCGAATCCAGCGCCGCCACGGTGGTGAGCGAGGTGGAGAGCGACGCCGACCTGTCGCGCATGATGCAGGATCTGCCGGCGATCGAGGACCTGCTGGAAACCTCGGACGACGCGCCCATCATCCGCATGCTCAACGCGCTCTTGACACAGGCCGCGCGCGACGGCGCCAGCGACATCCACATCGAGCCCTACGAGCGCCACAGCTGCGTGCGCTTTCGCATCGACGGCAGCTTGCGCGAAGTGGTGCAGCCCAATCGTGCCTTGCATGCGGCGCTGATTTCGCGCCTGAAAATCATGGCCGATCTGGACATCGCGGAAAAGCGCCTGCCGCAGGACGGCCGCATTTCGCTGCGCATTGGCACCCGCGCCGTGGACGTGCGCGTCTCCACCTTGCCCAGCGCCCACGGCGAACGCGCCGTGCTGCGTCTGCTGGACAAGAGCGGCGACAAGCTGACACTCGAAGCCGTCGGCATGCAGGGCGACACGCTGCAGCGGTTCCTGAGCCTGATCGCCCAGCCGCACGGCATCATCCTCGTGACCGGCCCCACTGGCTCGGGCAAGACCACCACGCTGTACGCGGCGCTGCAGCGTCTGGACGCGGGCCGCGGCAACATCATGACGGTAGAAGACCCGATCGAATACGAACTCGCCGGAGTCGGGCAAACCCAGGTCAACGCCAAGATCGACCTCACGTTCGCCAAGGCGCTGCGCGCCATCCTGCGCCAGGATCCGGACGTCATCATGATCGGCGAAATCCGCGACTTCGAGACCGCGCAGATCGCGATCCAGGCCTCGCTCACCGGGCACTTGGTATTGGCCACGCTGCACACCAACGACGCCGCCAGCGCCGTGACGCGATTGACCGACATGGGCGTAGAACCGTTCCTGTTGAGCTCGTCCCTGTTAGGCGCGCTGGCGCAGCGCTTGGTGCGCAAGCTGTGCGAAACCTGCAAGGGCGTGGGCTGCAACGAGTGCGGCCACACCGGCTACCAGGGACGCACCGGCGTGTTCGAGTTGCTTGTGACCGACGACGCCATCCGAGCGCAGATCCACACCCGCGCCTCCGAAGCGCAGATTCGCGACGCGGCCCTGAAGGCCGGCATGACACTGATGCGCGACGATGGCGAGCGCCTCGTTCGTACGGGCATCACGTCGCGCGAAGAACTGGTGCGCGTGACGCGGGATTAAACAGGAAGAACCCATGACGAGAGCAGGGTGTCGCCAACCCTTCGCAGCGATGGCGCTGCTGCTCAGCGCCTGCACGCCAACCCCGCCGCCGTCCTGGTCCGGTTACGTCGAAGGCGACTACGTGTATGTATCTTCGGCGCTGGGCGGAACGCTCACCTCCCTGTCCGTGCGCGCGGGTGATCAAGCCGCGCAGGGCGCAACCCTGTTCACGCTGGATACCGACAGTGAGCAGGCAGCGCGCAAGGAGGCAGATGCCCATCTGGCACACGCTCGGGCTGCGGCAGCAAATCTGGACAAGGGCCGACGCGCCATCGAACTGGAGGTCGTGCAGGCGCAACTGGCTCAAGCCCAGACGCAGGCACAACTGGCCGCCAGCGATCTGGCGCGCGAAGAGCAACTGGTGCGCCAGGGGTTTGTTTCGGCCGCGCGCAGCGACAGTTTGCGCACCACTCTGGTCGCTGCCCGCGCCCGGGTGGACGAACTGCAGGCGCAACTGCAGGTAGCGCGACTGCCCGCGCGCAACGACGAGCGCGCAGCGGCACAGGCCGATACCGACGCCGCCACGCAGGTCGTCAAGCAACAGTCCTGGCGTGAGGCACAAAAAGCGCGCGCAGCACCGATCGCTGCGCTGGTGGCCGATACTTTTTTTCGCGTAGGTGAGTGGGCAGCACCGGGTCAGCCCGTGGTGTCGCTGCTGCCGCCACAGAACGTGAAAGTGCGCTTCTTTGTGCCGCAGGGCGATCTTGCCGCGTTCAAACTGGACACGCCGGTGCAGATCCACTGCGACGGCTGCGCGGCCGCGATCGCGGCCAAAATCAGCTTCATCGCTCAGCGCGCCGAATACACGCCACCGGTGATCTATTCCAACGCGCAGCGCGCCAAACTGGTGTTCATGCTGGAGGCGCGCGCCGACATCCGGGACGCACCGCTGCTTAAACCCGGCCAGCCGGTGGACGTTGCCATCGTCCGGACCCACGAGCCGTGACTCTCGCGATTGATGTCAGTGGCCTGAGCAAACACTACGACGGGCGCGCCGTAGTGAACTCCCTGGATATTGCACTCGCGCCCGGTCGCATCTGCGGCTTTCTGGGACCCAACGGCAGCGGCAAAACCACCACCCTGCGCATGCTCTGCGGTCTGCTCACACCCGATGCCGGCAGCGGCACTTGCCTCGGTCTGGACCTGCGCACGCAAGCCACGCAGATCCGGCGGCAGGTGGGTTACATGACGCAACGCTTTGGCCTTTACGAAGACTTGTCCATCCGCGAGAACCTGGACTTCATTGCGCGCCTGTTCGAGTTGCCCCAGCGGCGCCTGGCCGTGGACCAGGCGCTGGAACGACTTGCGCTGACGGGACGGCAGCAGCAATTGGCAGGGACCCTGTCGGGCGGCTGGAAGCAGCGCCTGGCCCTGGCCGCCTGTCTCCTGCACCAGCCGCGTCTGCTGTTGCTGGATGAACCCACGGCCGGCGTTGATCCGAAGGCGCGGCGCGATTTCTGGGACGAGATCCACCGCCTGGCCGCACAGGGCATCACGGTGCTGGTGTCCACGCATTACATGGACGAGGCCGAGCGCTGCCACGAACTGATGTACATCGCCTACGGCCAGGTGCTGGCACGCGGCACGCAGGCAGACATCATCGCAACGGCCGCACTCTCGGTCTGGTCCATTGCCGGGCCGGATTTGCAGCCGCTGGTGCCTGTGCTGCAGCAGCAGCCAGGAGTGCGCAGCGTGGCTGCCTTTGGCAACACACTGCACGTGGCGGGCGACGACGCGGCGCTGCTGCAGGCGGCGCTGGCGCCTTACCGGCAGCGCGCCGAACTGCAGGTGACCCCCGCCAAAGCCAGTCTCGAAGACGTGTTCATCGGCCTGATTGACCGCGTGCAAGACAACTTTTCGCAAGCAGCATGATGACGCAACGCTTCTCATGGGCAAGGGTGTTGGCCGTCGTCATCAAGGAATTCCAGCAGATGATGCGCGACCGGCTCACCTTTGCCATGGCCATTGGCGTGCCCATCATGCAACTGGTGTTGTTCGGCTATGCCATCAACAACGACCCCAAAGGTTTGCCCACGGCACTGGTCGCCTACGACCAGGGACCGCTCGCGCGCAGTCTGGTGGCGGCGGTGCAAAACACCGGCTACTTTCATGTCACGCATCTGAGCGCCAGCGAAACGGAGGGCGACCGCCTGCTGGCGCTGGGAACGGTGCAGTTCATGCTCGTCATTCCGCCCGACTTTTCCCGGTCCGTGGTGCGCGGCGAGAAGCCCGCCATCCTGGTCGCGGTCGACGCCACCGATCCTTCGGCCGGCAGCAATGCGATCGCCGCACTGGCCAGCGTCGCACCTCTGGCGCTGGCGCACGACCTCACCGGTCCCCTGGCCAGCCTGCGGCCGGATGAAGCACCGTTTGAGCTGCGCATTCATCGCCGCTACAACCCCGAAGGCCTGACGCGCTACAACATCGTGCCGGGCCTCATCGGCACCATCCTGACCATGACCATGGTGATGCTCACGTCGCTGGCCATGACACGCGAGCGCGAGCGCGGCACCATGGAAAATCTGCTCGCCACACCCGTGCGTCCGATGGAAGTGATGGTCGGCAAAATTGCGCCCTACATCATCGTGGGCTACATCCAGTTGGCGGTCATCGTGATCGCGTCCGTGGCCCTGTTTCAGGTTCCCATTGTGGGCAGCTTCGCCTTGCTGATGGCGGCCATCGGACTGTTCATGCTGGCGAATCTGGGCGTGGGTTTTACCTTTTCCACGCTGGCAAAAAACCAATTGCAGGCGATGCAGATGACCTTCTTTTTCTTTCTTCCCTCCATGCTGCTGTCGGGCTTCATGTTCCCGTATCGCGGCATGCCGCAGTGGGCCCAGTGGCTGGGCGAGGTGCTGCCGTTGACGCACTTTCTGCGCGTGGTGCGCGCCGTCATGCTCAAGGGCAGCGGCGCGACCGAGGTCATGGCCGACATCTGGCCCATGGCGCTGTTCCTGTTGGTGGCCGGCACCGTGGCCTTGAAACGCTATCGACAAACTCTGGACTGACCCTGTGCACCGGTAAGATCGCCCCATGCCCGCTTATTCGTTTGAAGCCCTAGACGCCGAAGGTCTCACCCGCAAGGGTGTGATGGAAGCCGACAGCGCCAGGTCGGCGCGCTCGTTGCTGCGCGCGCAGTTGCTGGTTCCCTTGCTGGTAGCGCCTGTCAGTGGGGGCGGCGACGGGGCCGCGAAGTCAGGCTCGGGTTCGGGCTTGCGCACCGTCCTGTTTTCCAGCCGCATCTTTAGCTCCACACAGCTCGCGATCCTGACGCGCCAACTTGCAGGACTGGTGTCGGCGGGACTGACGCTGGAGCGCGCATTGACGGCTCTGGGCGACGAGGCGCAGGACGAACGCCAGCGCAATCTGGTGGCTGCCCTGCGTTCCGAGGTCAACGGTGGCGCCCCATTTGCGAAGGCGCTGGCGCAGCATCCACGCGAGTTCTCCGACATCTACTGCGCCGTCATCGGTGCGGGCGAGCACAGCGGCAATCTGGGCCTGGTGCTGGAGCGATTGGCCGACGATCTCGAAGAACGCCAGGCACTGCAGTCCAAGCTCGTGGGCGCCGCGCTCTACCCTGCGATCGTTACCCTGGTGGCGATTGCGATCGTTATTTTTTTGGTGAGCTACGTGGTGCCGCAAGTGGCCAGCGTCTTTGCCAGCAGCAAGCGCGCGCTGCCCTTTCTGACCGTGGCCATGCTCGCCATCAGCAGCTTCGTGCGCGGCTTCGGCTGGTACGTCCTGATCGCCCTGGCGGCGGCGGCGACGGGACTGCGTTATGCCTTGCGCGTCGAAACTTTCCGCGAAAGATTCGACGCCGCCTGGCTCAATCTGCCCCTGGTGGGTCGCTTGGCGCGCGGCTACAACGCGGCGCGCTTCGCCGGCACGCTGGCGATGCTGGCGGCCGCCGGCGTGCCGATCCTGAAGGCACTGCAGGCCGCAGCCCAGACGCTGAACAACCGCGCCATGCGCGCTGACGCACTGGACGCGCTGGTGCTGGTGCGCGAAGGTGCACCCTTGGCCTCAGCCATGGCGCAAAAGAAGCGCTTCCCCGGCATCCTGGCCATGTTTGCGCGGTTGGGAGAACAGACCGGCCAGTTGCCCACCATGCTGCAGCGCGCAGCCACCCAGCTCAGCACCGAAGTGCAACGCCGCGCCATGCAGTTGGCGACCATCCTGGAGCCGCTGCTGATCGTGGTCATGGGGCTGGTGGTGATGCTGATCGTGCTGGCCGTGCTGCTGCCCATCATCCAACTCAATCAACTCGTCAAATAATGAGCGTCTCCCTCGACGGTCAACTCGTGGTCGCGATTTCGTCGCGGGCGCTGTTCGATTTCGAGCAGGAGAACGAGGTGTTCGAGCAGCGCGACGACCGCGCCTACATGAAGCTGCAACTGGAGCGGCTGGAGCAGGCGGCCAAACCCGGCGTCGCGTTTTCACTGGTGAAGAAGTTGCTGGCCTTCAACGACGCCGATGCACAGCGCGTCGAAGTGGTGATCCTGTCGCGCAACGATCCGGTCTCGGGCATGCGCGTCTTCCGTTCGGCCCAGCATTACGGTCTGCCGATCCAGCGCGGCAGCTTCACGCGCGGTCAGCCGCCGTGGCGTTACCTGAAGCCGCTGCACGCGAATCTGTTTTTGTCCGCGCATTTGAGCGATGTGCGCGCCGCGCTGGACGCGGGCGTCCCGGCAGCGCAGGTGTATCCGCATTCGGCGCTGGCGTCTGAATCCCACCCGCTTGAAGTGCGCATCGCTTTCGACGGCGACGCGGTGTTGTTCAGTGATGAGGCCGAGCGTGTGTACCAGACTCAGGGTCTGGCGGCGTTTCAGCAAAGCGAGCGCGACAAGGCGGCACAACCGCTGCTGGCGGGGCCTTTCAAGCCGCTGCTGCTGGCGCTGCAGCGGCTGCAGCAGGAGGGCACGCCCAAGATGCGCTTGCGCACCGCGCTGGTGACGGCGCGCAGCGCGCCGGCGCACGAGCGTGCCATTCGCACGCTCATGAACTGGAACATCGAGGTCGACGAAGCCATGTTCCTGGGCGGTCTTGCCAAGGGTGAATTCCTGCGCGAGTTCGAGCCCGACTTCTTCTTCGATGACCAGACCGGTCACATCGAGTCCGCGGCCCGGCACGTACCCTCGGGCCATGTGGCCAGCGGAGTCGCCAACCCGCCGCTGGTCCGCTAGAAGTTCTGCAATTCGGCAGCGCCATGAAGCTCATCTTCAGAATAAGCTTGCTGTCGATCCTGGCACTCGCGGGCTGCGACCCGAGCGCGTCGACGCCCGCTACCCCGCCCGATTCGACGCCACCCGCGCGCTTCGGCATCGAGGCGATCGTTCGCACCGCCGAGAATTTCAAGACCGCGCAGGATGTGCGAAGCTTTGTCGACCAGGCGGCGCTGAACAAGGTGCAAGTCATCAGCCTGCTGGTGAAGCAGGATGAGGACGGGGCCATTGCTTCGGGGCAGGTTTACTACCGCAGCAACGTTGCACCCATCGCCCCGGGATACGAACAATTCGACGTGCTGCAAACCCTGCTGGACGCTGCCCACGCGCAGCACATCCGGGTGCGGGCGTGGATCCCGCAGTTTCACGATCAGGTTGCGGCCAGGGCGCATCCGCAGTGGCAGATGATGGCCGTCATCAACGGGCAGGTGATGCCCTACACCGGCTCCAATCAGACCGAGTTTTTCGTCAATCCGCTCAACCCGCAGGTGCAGGCCTACGAGCTTTCCATCATCGACGAAGTGACGCACAAATACCCCGTGGACGGCATCATGCTGGACTGGATTCGCTTCGACAACTACAACATGGATTTGAGTGACGGCACCCGCGCCGCGTTTCTGGCGCTGAGCGGCATGGACCCGCTGACGCTGGATTTTTCAGTTCCCGGTGCCGCGCTGGATCAATGGAACAGTTATCGCACCGATGGAATCGCCAGCTACGCGCACAGCGTGCGCCAGCACCTTCCGGCGAATATGGAAATGGGGGTCTATATCCTCCCGCCCGAGTTTGTCGAAGTGGGACAGGACGCCGCCAAATTCAATCAGGACACCAGCGCCCTGGCGCCCATGTGCTATTTCCGGGACTGGGGCTTCCCGATCACCTGGTTCTGGTCCAGTTGCCTGCCGACCACTGTTGCCAAAGCGGGGAAGGCCGAGATTGCGCCGGCAGTGGATGCCAACCTCAGCGACACGGAGTATCAGTCGATGTTCACCCATATGCGCAGCGACTTCCCCCAGATCAGGAACATCGCATGGTTTCAGCATGGCCTGTGGACGCCCGCGCTGCTGGCGCACATTGCAGCGCTCAGCGCGCGTTGAGGTAGCAACGGGCGGAGTGCCACCTGCGATTGATGCGGGGAAGCCGGCCTCGTCCCGGGCCGGCGCAGACGCTTCGCGGGACGCTTTATGATGATCCCATGAACCATTACGACAGCACCCAGCCCTACCCGCGCGACCTCATCGGCTATGGTCGAAATCCGCCGCACCCTCAGTGGCCGGGAGGCGCGCGCATCGCGCTGCAGTTCGTGTTGAACTACGAGGAAGGCGGCGAGAACTCGGTGCTGCACGGCGATGCGGGTTCGGAGCAGTTCCTCTCGGAAATGTTCAACCCTGCCGCCTATCCGGAGCGCCACATCAGCATGGAAGGCATTTACGAGTACGGCTCGCGCGCCGGGGTCTGGCGCATCCTGCGCGAGTTCGAACGCAGACAGTTGCCGCTCACCGTCTTCGGCGTGGCCATGGCCTTGCAGCGCCATCCCGAATTGACTTCAGCGTTCACGCAACTGGGGCACGAGATCGCCTGCCACGGACTGCGCTGGATTCATTACCAGAACGTGGATGAAGCCATCGAGCGCGAGCACATGAGCCAGGCGCTCGCGATCATCGAGACGCTCACGGGCACCCGTCCGCTGGGCTGGTACACCGGACGCGACAGTCCGCGCACGCGCCGCCTGGTGGCCGACGATGCGCGTCTGCTCTACGACGCCGACTACTACGGTGACGACCTGCCGTTCTGGATGAAGGTGCAGCGCAGCGACGGCCAGGTCGTACCGCAGTTGATCGTGCCCTATACGCTGGATGCGAACGACATGCGTTTTTCCCTGCCACAGGGTTTTTCACAAGGCGAGGACTTCTTCACCTACCTGCGCGACAGCTTCGACTGCCTATATGCCGAGGGCGATCCGCAGGGGCTGAATGCACCCAAGATGCTGAGCGTGGGTCTGCACTGCCGGCTGCTCGGTCGGCCGGGCCGCATGGCCGGCCTGCAGCGCTTTCTTGACCACGTGCAAGAGCACGACAAGGTCTGGATTTGCAAACGCATCGACATTGCCCGCCACTGGAGGATCCAGCACCCGTTTTCCGAAGCGGCGAGTTGAGCATGAGCACCTTGCCGAACGACTCGGACTACAGTTTTGCGGTCAACCTGATGCAGCACCTGGTGGTGCCGACATTCGTACTTGACCACGAAGGCAGGGTGCTGATCTGGAACAAGGCCTGCGAGCGCCTGACCGGCATTCCTGCCTCCGAAGTGCTGGGTACCAAGGAGCACTGGCGCGGTTTTTATGACTCGCCGCGGCCTTGCCTGGCGGATCTGGTAGTGCAGAACCGGGTCACCGAGATGGCTGCGCTCTATGTTTCGCACGACGACGCCAACGCGCAGGCTTTTGGCGTACACGCCGAGAACTGGTGTGTGATGCCGCGCCTTGGCAGCCAGCTCTACCTGGCCATTGATGCGGGCCCGATCTACGACGATCACGGCAAGCTGCTGGCGGTCGTGGAAACCTTGCGCGACATGTCCTCACACAAAAGGGCCCAGACCGAGCTCGAACGCATGGCCAGCCACGATGGGCTCACGGGCGTGGTGAACCGCCGTGGTTTTGATGACAAGCTGCAGCAGGAGTGGAGCCGTGCCTCCCGCGAAGCCCTGCCGTTGGCGCTGATCATGCTCGACGTCGATCACTTCAAACGCTTCAACGACAGCTATGGGCATCAGGCCGGTGACGAGTGCCTCAAGCAGATCGCAACCACGCTGACGCAGGCGCTATTGCGCCCGTTTGACGTGGTGGCCCGCTATGGCGGCGAAGAGTTCGCACTGATCCTGCCCTCCATCGACGCGGACGGCGCCAGCAAGGTGGCGCAGCGAATTTTGGACGCGGTGGCGGCATTGGGCATTCCCCACAGCGGCGCCGAAGACGGTCAGCACGTGACGGTGAGCCTGGGTGTCGCCGCTGCCACGCCCCACTCGGGCATGAGCCATGAACAGTTGATCCAGGAAGCCGACCGCGCGCTGTATCACGCGAAACACACTGGTCGCAATCGCGCCGTACTGCATTCGTCCCTGCCGGACCGAGCCTGAACCATCGGCCTGTGCCGCTGCACCACTCAGGCGCGGCTGAAAATCAGGGTCGCGTTGGTGCCACCAAAGGCGAAGGAATTGCTGACAGCATGGCGCAGATCAGCGGCCCGCTCGCCCGAACCGAGCACGTGCCCCAGACCAATGCAGCGCGGGTCCAGTGCGACCACGCCCTGGGTCGGTGGAATCTCGCAACGCTCCAGCGCCAGCACGGTCCACAGGGCTTCGAGGGCGCCAGCCGCACCCAGCAGATGCCCGTGCGCCGCCTTGGTCGAACTCACGCGCAGCGCGGACGCAGAGTCGCCCCAGACCTGGCACATCGCCTCGCACTCGACCACGTCACCCACCAGCGTGGCCGTGCCGTGGGCATTGCAATAGCCGACGTCGGACGGTGACAGCCCACTGGCGCGCAACGCGGCCCGCACCGTCGACACCTGTCCTGCCACATCGGGGTTGGTGAGATGGGTAGCGTCGCAGCGCACTGCGCTGCCGGCAAGCCAGGCACGCGCATTCTGGCCGCGCGCACGCAGATCTTCCTCGCGCTGCAGCACCATGAAGGCCGCTCCCTCACCCAGCACCAGCCCGGCGCGGTCGGCAGAGAACGGGCGACAGCTGTGGCGCACGTCATGCGCGTCGATGGGTGCGAGCGTGCGCAGCGCGTGCCAGGCAATGACGGTGCCGCGCACCAACAGCGCCTCGGCGCCACCGACCAGGGCGATGTCGATCTCGCCGCGGCGCAAGGCGTGCGCAGCCTCGCCGATCGCCACGGCGCTCGATGCACAGGCCACGGCGTAGGTCAGCACCGGTCCCCGAATGCCGGTGTTGATGGCGATCACGGCAGCCGTGCCGTTCACCATGCCGGTGGGTACGGTCAAGGGCGGAATGCGGTGCCCCGAGTAGAGCGCGGCATAAGCCGAATCCATCGTGCCCGCACCACCCATGCCGGTGCCCACGTACAGGCCCACGCGCTCCGCGTCGGGCCAGCCCGAGATGTTGGCATCGGCCAGGGCATGCCGCGCCGCGCCCAAAGCCATCTGGCTCACGCGCTCAGTGCCTACCTGGTGCAGCTTGCTGAGCACCGTTGCCGGATCAAAGACCACGGACGCAACGGGTAAATCGGGCACCCCCTGCCAGGACATGCTTTGAACCGCACTGTCGCCGGCCATGAGCCGCGTCCAGGCGACGTCCAGATGGTCGCCCAAGGGGCTGATCAGCCCCAGGCCGGCAACACCGATGCGTGAATCCCGGCTCGGCATGCGCTCAGGCGGTCTTGGCCGCCAGCAGGCCGTCCAGCATGGTCGCGAGTTCGCGCAAGGTGGTGACGGTGGCCAGCGCCTCGTCCGGCACCACCACGTGGAACTTGTCTTCGATCGCGAACAGCAATTCAGCCAGGGTGAGCGAGTCGACGTTGTAGGAGGCAAAAGGCTGGTCCGCATCGACCGTGGCGGGGTCGATGTCGTACTCCTGATGAATCAGTTGCTTGAGTTGTTCGATGATGTCCATGATCAGGTACTGCGTATCGGGCTGATTTTGCCAGACCCCGCAGCGTCCTTGTTACGGAACGCATCGGCATCAAGTGTGCGCGCCATGAAGCCTGCCAGCTCACTTGCCACGCGCTGGCGGTCGTTGTCGGCCGTGATCATATGGTAACTATCCTCCAGCACGGTCAGGCGCAGTTGCGTCTGGGGCACGCGCCCAAGCACCGCCTGCACACTCCCGAGCGAGCAAATCTCGTCCTCCCGCGCATGCAGGGCCAGCATCGGCAAAGTCTGTTGCGGCAGCACCGAGATGACATGGCGCGACAGGCGCTCGCTCTCGCGCACCACCTGCAGCGACACCTGCGCGGGACCCACGAGGCTGGCCTGTTCGGACTCCAGCTGGTGTCGCACCATTTGCCGCACGCGTTCATTCTTCAATCCATAGGGCGGGCGTTCACGCATCACGAAATGACGATCCAGATGCAGCAGATAGGCCAGATGCCGCCCCCGGTACCACCAGGGAAGCGCCCAGCCGTCGTAGGAAAAAAGCGGCGAGAGCAGGGCCAGTCCGCGCAATCCGGGCAGCGGACGCGCCGCCGCCACGGCCAGCGCCAACATCGCACCGGTGCACAACCCGCCCAGTACATAGGGCTCGGGTGATGGTCCCATCAAGCTTTGAATGCATTCGGCGGCGGAATCCACCCAATCCTGCCAGCGTGGCGTCCCGGCCAGTGAACCGTAGCTGTAGAGCTTCACTTCGGGCGTGACCAAGCCTACGCCGAGTCGGCGCAGCGGATGCACGATCATGCCAAATTCCTTGGGTGTGCTGGACAGGCCGTGGAGCATGACCAAACGATGCGGGGCCGCGATTTGCGGCTGTTGTGACATGGGTGAATCGGTCGTTGAAAAAATGGAAAAAGCGCGTCGCGTTCAGGACGGCGCCACCATGACGGGCTGGTGGTCGATTCTCGCACTCTCGGTACAGCGTCTTCGGCAAGATTGGCGGCTTGACCCTGCTTTACGCTCAGCCTTTGGTGCCCGCCTCGGTACGCTTGCCGCCGCGCATGAGTGTCAGTGCGAGCAGGGCCGACGCCACCATCAGGAACAGGCTGACGGCATTGAGCACCGGCGTGGCGCCTTCGCGCATGCGGCCGTACATCATCACTGTCAACGGTGGATCCGACCCCACCAGCATGAGCGTGGTGTTGAAGTTCTCGAACGACATCAGGAACGAGATCGCGGCCGCGCCGATCAGCGCCGGTTGCAGATACGGCAGCGTGATGGTGGTAAACACGGCGGCGCGGGTAGCGCCCAGGTTGTAGGCGGCGTCTTCCAACGTGACATCAAAGCGTTTGAGCCGCGCCGTGATGGTGAGCGTGGCGATGGACACGATGTAGGAGAACTGCCCCAGAATCACCAGCGACAAGCCGGGACGCAAAAAATCCAGTTCCAGACCCCACACGTCGTCTGCCAGATTGGCGATGCGGCTGGCGAAGGCCAGGATGGAAATGCCCAGAATCACGCCCGGAATCACCAGCGGCGCCAGCATCAAAAGTGACAGTGCCTGCTTGCCGCGAAACTGCGTGCGCTCGATCAGGAAGGCATTGGCGGTACCCACCAGCACCGACAGCACCGTCACCCAGCAGGCCACCACCACGCTGGTCCACAGGCTGCCCAGCATCGCCTTGTCGGCAAAGAGGCCACGGCGTCCGGCCTGGCTGCTCCAGAACCAGTCCAGCGTGAAACCGCGCCAGGGCGGTGCCGGATAGGGCGCGTCATTGAAGGCGAACACCGCCACGATCACCAGCGGCAGGAACAGGAAGGCGAAGAAGAGCACGGCATAGACCACGGTGCTCGCGCGCAACCAGGCGGGGCGGGGCAGTGACGGGATCATGACTTTTGCATCACTTCGCCGAATTTCTGACCGCTCAGTTTGAGACCCAGCCAGACGATGACCGTGGACAATCCCAGCAGCAGAAAACCGAATGCCGCGCCCTGCTCCCAGTTGAAGCGGGTGATGAACTGCGTATAGATCTGCTCCGTGAACCACTGCGAGTTCTTGCCACCAAGCAGGGTGGGCGTGAGGTAGTTGCCCAGGGTGAGCATGAACACCACGATGCAGCCCGCGACGATGCCGGGGGCCGCATGCGGGATCACGATTCTGCGCAGGATGTCCCAGCCGTTGCCGCCCAGGTCATAAGCCGCCTCAATCAATGAATCGTCCAGACTTTCGAGCGCGCTGATGAGCGGCACCACCATGAACAGCATCGAGGTGTACACCAGCCCCACCAGGATGGTGGCGTCGTGATAGAGCATCTCCACCGGTGCGGGTGTCGCGCCCAGCCACACCAGAAAAGCCGGCAGCACACCGGACTCGCGCAACAGGATCATCCAGCCCAGGGTGCGCACGGTTTCACTCACCCAGAATGGAATCAGGCACAGCACGAACATCATGGACTTGACTCGCCCGCGGGCCAGCTTGGCAATCGTCCAGGCGATCGGAAAAGCCATCAGCAGTGTCACCGCCGTCGCCATGATCGACATCAGCGCGGTGCGCACAAAGGTGTGCCAGTACAACGGCTCCTGGACAAAGGTCTGGTATTGCGCCAGGCTGGCCTCATAGACCCGTGGCGCGATGCGCGCGCGCAGCGACAGGATGCCCAATTCCACGTGCGGCAACAGGATCAGGCTGAGCAACCACAGTAACGCCGGGGCCAGCAACAGCATCAGCGTCAGGCGCGCCTGCGCCTGGTTGCTGTCAGAGTTTTGCGTCGCCATGGCCGGCCGCAAAACACACGGCACGCTGTGGATCAAAACCGAAAACCACGGCCTCACCCACCACCAGATCGGACAGATGCCCGGTCTGTGGCAAAGCGATGCGGAATTCCGTGTGCGAGCTTTCCTCGCGCACCAGCACGGCCGAATTGGCGCCGTCAAACAGCAAGTTCTCGATGTGGGCCCGGTAGTGCGGCACACCGTTATCGGAAAACACCGCGGCATTGCGCGCCACGCTGGCGACTTCAGGTCGCACAAATGCCTCCACCGTGTCACCCACGCTGACCGTGCCGATGGCGCGCGCCGCCAGTGCCAGTCCCTGCTCGCTGGTGAGCGTCGCCAGTCCCTCATTCACTTGCGTGACGCGACCCCTGACGGGGTTGTTGGCGCCGACGAATCCGGCCACGAACGGCGTCTGCGGTTCGTAGTAAAGCTCTTGCGGCGTACCCACCTGCTCGAACCGTCCCTGGTTCATCACCGCCACATGATCGGACAGCACCAGCGCTTCTGACTGGTCGTGCGTGATGTAGACAAAGGTCGTGCCGAACGACGCCTGCAACTGCTTGAGTTCGATCTTCATGTGTTCGCGCAATTTCAGATCGAGTGCGCCCAGCGGCTCATCCAGCAGCAGCAGCGTGGGCTCCAGAACAAGGCTGCGGGCGATCGCCACGCGCTGCTTCTGCCCGCCCGAGAGCTGATCGACGCGCTTGTCTTGCGCGCCGGGCAAGCTCACACGCTCCAGCATTTCACCCACGCGACGTTTGATTTCGTCCCTGGTCACTCCACGCCTGGACAGGCCGTAGGCGACGTTTTCGCCCACGCTCATCATGGGAAAAAGTGCCAGGTGCTGAAACACCATGTTCACCGGGCGCCGGTTGGGCGGCACATCGTGCATGTCCTTGCCACCGATGCGGATGTCGCCCGAATCCGGACTCAGAAACCCCGCCACCATGCGCAGCAGCGTGGTCTTGCCGCAGCCCGAGGGACCCAGGATGGAGAAGAAGCTGCCCCGCTGAACCGTGAACGACAGATCGTCCACGGCGACAAAGCCGCCAAAGCGCTTTGCCAGGTGATGGGCCTCAAGGTCAGGCTGCGCCACCCCAGGGGCTGTGGCACTCAAAGGGCAATTTCCCGCCGGGCCGCCCCAAGGGAAATTAACCCCCACGGGTGGCAGAAAGGACGCATAGTGCCGAACGTGGGGGTCACTTAATTGGCTGCCTTGATGCGGTCCAGCACGCGGCCTTCGATGTCTTCAATGCCGGCGGGAACAGCGGGATACCACTTCACATTCTTCAGGGCAGCCTCAGGGAAGCTGGCAGCGAACTGGGCCTTGAGCGTAGGCGAGGCCAACTGGTCCGCGCCCTTGGAGGCGGTGAAGTTGCCGGCCGATGCGCCCACCTTGGCGGCGATCTCAGGGCGCATGTTGAAATTGATCCAGGCGTAAGCGGCGGCGTCGTTCTTGCCCTTGGCCGGAATGGCGAAGGTGTCAATCCAGCCCAGTGCGCCCGCCTTGGGAGCGATGAACTGAATTTCAGGCTTCTCGCTGTTGAGCTTCCAGCCGCCCGTATCCCACATCATGGCGCCCACGATTTCGCCGGTGCGCATGCCGTTGAGCAACTGGTCCTTGTTGTCCCAATAGAACTTGAGATTGGACTTGCAGGCGATCATGGTCTTGCCGACTTCGTCCATCAGTGCGCCATAGGCCTTGGCATCGTTGTAAAGCGCAAATGGATCCTTGCCGGCAGCGAAGGCAAAGGCCAGCAACGTGGGCCGTTTCAGGCGCACGGCGGCTTTGCCCTTGACGTCGGCGCGGCACAGATCGGGGTAGTCGGCCATCTTGGTGAGCTTGGTGTTGACCACCAGGCCGTCGGTACCCCAGATGTGGGGCAGACCGTAAACCTTGCCTGCCAGCGTGGTGTTCTTCTTGGTCGCTTCCAGCATGGAGGGGATGAACAATTCGGCCTTGAGCTTGCTCAGGTCCATGGGTTTGTAGATGCCGAACTCCTGCTGCGGTCCGGTGATACGGTCTTGCGACGGTTGTGCCAGATCGAAACCGGCGCCACCCGTGGCGCGCAACTTGGAGATCATCTCTTCGTTGTTGGACAGCGTGAGCTCGACCTTGTAGCCGCTTTCCTTTTCAAACTGCGCCACCACGTCGGCGGGCGCGTAATCGGCCCAGGTCAGAAGGCGCAGGGTCTTTTCCTGGGCCAGCGCAGAGCCCGTCAGTCCGAGCGCGAGCGCGCAGACAGCAATCAGGGTACGGTGAGTTTTCATAGGTGTTTCCTTGGATGAAGTGGACAGCGTAAATGTTATCCGGTCGGTGGCAAGCAGTCGCGCTGGATGCTACCGCACGAAGATGGCATTTTCATGTCAGTTCTATGACAATGACAGGGTGTTTTCCCTAGCCATCAGGCCGACTCCGGACCGCGTCAATGTCAGCGCTGGTTTGGAGGCGGCACCGCCTTGTCGGAGGTGTCCTGCATGCCGTCGAGTGGCACTTCCAGGTAGGCGGCAGCTTGCTCGGGCTGCAGGCCATAAACGAAGGAGAATTCGTGGCTGCCGAGCATGCCTCGCCCCATGCCGCTGAGCGGTGACAGTGATCGAAAGTTCACTTTTGCGGTGAGCCCGTTGCTGCACGAAAAGTCGATCCAGCCATGGTTGCTGGAGCTGAAGCGCAACGGACCAAAGCAGGTCAGACCTGGCCCGGCACTGCTTTGCAGCACCACGTTGGCTTCGCGCTCCTTTGTGAAACTCGCCTGACCGCGCAGGACGCGCCCGTCCACCACCGCGATGGCCTTCGCGTCCGACGCCAACCAGCCGTCTAACTTTTCGCCCACGCTGGCGCAACCAGTTAAAAGAAACGCCGCAAAACAGGCGAGGGAAATATAGATGCGCGACACGATGTTCCTTTGATTGAGCCTACAAACCCGGATCACGCCCGGGTACTTTGATCGCAGCGCTCACATCGCGCGGGTCCAACCCGTACATATCGGCAAACTCCACCACAGTCTTGCCACTGCTCTCGAAGGCCCGAACCAGGGCGTCCTGCCTGGCCACTTTCTGGTCGCGCTCGGCCAGCGCATCCTCCAGCGCCTGATTCGCCCCGGCGTCCTGGGTCTGGCACTTTGCCAGGTAATCCTGCCGAGTCAGACCCGAAGCCTCGAACGCAACAATCAGTTGCCTGCGCAGTTTGGGTCGCAAGTCTTCCTGGGTGCGACCCTGGCGCCTGCAAAACAATTCCATGATGGCATGGTGCACATGCTCGGGCGCCACAGCTTCAGTCGCTGCCCCCTGCAGGTCGTGCCGCATCTTTCCCGCTGCGACGCATTGCAGGTAACGCGTCGAACGGGTGTGCACACCAAGCGCAGCCTTGAGCACCTCACGCTCGAACAGTTCAGGATGCGCCGCCATCAGATCCTGATAGATCCCGAGTTTGAGCGGTAAAAACTCTGCGCCAAAAAGATGCGGATAGAGTTCGAACAGCTTTTCCAGCGCCGGTTGAGCCGCGGCTGAGCGAGACGGTTTACTGGACGTTTTCGGCGTCGGCTCAGACTCGCTGATGGGTACTTCTGCAGTAGATGGGATCATGAATTTGGAAGAAGGAGCAGCCCCGATTGTCAACCAATTGGCCAGGCCGGCAATCAGGCGGATTGCCTACGCGGGGCGCGGCGACCGCAAAAATCCTGCCCCTGTCACCAATAAGCCCAATGGATGGTGCGAAAATGCCCGCGATCGGACGATTCGTGCGCCCCTTGAGCCACCGTGCACACTGCGCCGCCCGACCCCATGACAAGGACTGTGATGAAACGAGTTGATGATTTCCGCCTGAAATTCGGCAACAAGGAGTTGGTGCCGATCGTCATAGGCGGCATGGGCGTGGACATCTCCACCGCTGAACTGGCGCTGGAAGCGGCGCGCCTGGGCGGCATCGGTCACATTTCGGACGCACTGATCCACGACGTGTCGGATCGGCGCTTCGACACCACCTTCGTCAAGACCAAGACCAAGTTCTACAAGGCCAACATTGACAACTCGGACAAGTCCAGCGTTCAGTTCGATCTGGCACGGCTGGCCGAAGCCACCCAGTTGCATGTGGGCCGCACCATGGACGCCAAGCGCGGCGACGGCATGGTGTTCGTCAATTGCATGGAAAAGCTGACCATGAACGCGCCGCGCGAAACGCTGCAGGTGCGCCTGAACTCGGCGCTGGACGCCGGCATCGACGGCATCACCCTGAGCGCGGGTCTGCACCTGGGTTCCTTCGGTCTGATGGCCGAGAATCGCCGCTTTCGTGATGCCAAGCTGGGCATCATCGTGTCCTCGGTGCGCGCGCTGCAGCTTTTTTTGCGCAAGACCGCGCGCCTGGAGCGGCTGCCCGACTATGTCGTGATAGAGGGCCCGCTGGCTGGCGGTCACCTGGGTTTTGGCCTGGATTGGGCGCAGTACGACCTGGCCACGATCGTGGCCGAAGTAGCGCAGTTCTTGAAGACCGAACAACTCGCGATTCCGCTCATTGCTGCCGGTGGAATTTTCACCGGCAGCGACGCCGTGTCGTATCTGGAGCATGGCGCAGCCGCCGTGCAAGTGGCTACGCGCTTCACCGTCGCAAACGAGTGCGGCTTGCCGGCCAAGGTGAAGCAGGAGTACTTCAAGGCGAGCGAAGAAGACATCATCGTGAACACGATTTCGCCCACCGGTTACCCCATGCGAATGCTGCGCAACACGCCCGCCATCGGCGCGGGCATACGCCCCAACTGCGAGGCCTACGGCTACCTGCTCGACGGCTCGGGCAACTGCGCCTACATCACGGCCTACAACGAGCAGATTGCACTGCACCCGGACGGCAAGAATATTTCCGTCATGGACAAGACCTGCCTGTGCACGCACATGCGAAACTACAATTGCTGGACCTGCGGCAGCAGCACCTACCGACTGAAAGACACCACCCTGCGAGCGCCCGATGGCAGCTACCTGCCCTTGAGCGCTGAACACATTTTTCGCGATTACCAGTTCAGCGTCGACAACCAGGTGGCGCTACCGAAACTACCATGAATCCTGCGCACCCCACCGACCTGCGGCGCCACTTTTCGCGCATTCCGTTTCACACCGAAGTTCGCCTGCATCTGCCCGATGGCGTGCACACGGTGCATCTGCTGGACCTGGCGCTCAAAGGGGCTCTGGTTGAGGCGCTGGAAGCGTTTCCGGTCGCTCTGGGTGACGTCTGCAGCCTGGTGCTGCCGCTGAATCAGGAGGGCGAAAAGATCCTCATGAAAGGCGTGGTAGCGCACCTGGACGGAGCGCGCATCGGTCTGGAATGCCAGCACATCGACGTTGACAGTCTGACCAGTTTGCGACGCCTGGTGGAATTGAACCTGGGCGACGCCAGCCTGATGGACCGTGAACTGGCGCATCTTTTCAAACTCTCGCGCTGATCCCTGCGCAGGCGGAACTTGTCGGCGCCAACACTGATCCAATCCGGACTTTCCACTGCAGGAGTTCCCATGAAGTCACGACTGCCCACGCTGTTCCTTTGCTCCGCGCTCGCTCTGGCGACGATGACGGCACACGCTGGCGGAACGGTTGAAGTGCGCTACCTTGAACCGGGAAACTTTGCCGATCTGAAGAGCACCTGGCTGACCCAGGAGAATCTGCTCGCCACCCTGTCCGCACACCTGCAGGCTATGGGCGGGAAATATTTGCCGGATGGCCAGCAACTGGAGATCGACATGACCGACATCGATCTGGCCGGAAGCATCGAGTACCGCCATAACGGCAACCCGGTGCGGGTCATGCGCGAAGTCACTTCGCCACATATCACGCTGCGCTGGCGCATCCAGTCCGCCGACAAGAGCGTCCCCATGCAGGAAGTCACGCTGCGCGATACGGTCTACCTTACGCGCATCAATCAGTACCACGAGGGCGACCCCTTGCGCTACGAAAAGCAGATGCTGGAAGACTGGTTCAAGCGCGCCTTCGTGGCTGCGAAATAGCGTCACGCCAGCGTCACGTTCACGATCGCGCTACGGGCGGTTCGCAAGAGCGCGGTTGAAGGTATCGGGGCGACCCTGGTTGGGCTGCGGCTTGATGCCCAGAAGCAGCGCAAGCAGCGGATACACATCCACGTTGGCGAAGTTGCCAAGCTGCACGCCCGGCACAAAGGCCGGACCAGACGCGATGAACAAAGCCGCCATTTTCGGATCGCCCGGATCATAGCCGTGGGACCCCCCGACAGGTGGATTACGCAGCAAGGATTCGCGTGTCGCCAGCGACCAATCGATGTCGGCCAGACAGACGAAGGGCGGCACCCGCGGATTGCGACCATAGTCAAAGCGCGCAGGCAACTCAGCCTTGGGCCAGCACTGCACGTGTTCATGCGGCTTGGCCAGGCTCTCTTTCACGTCAGCCTCCCGTCCGGGCAATGGCGTGAATCCCTGCAGTGGCCCATAGGGAATGAAACGCTGCACCGAAGCGATGTCCAGCATCTCGTCCAGCAACACCACCCGATCAGGCGACAGACTGGCCATGCCGTGGTCCGACAGGATCAGCAGATTCGTTCGCGACAGCAAGCCGCGCGCCGCCAGACCTTCGATCAGTCGGCCGATGGCCCTGTCGATGCTGGCAACCGCGGCCGTCGTCGGTGCTCCGTCCGGCCCGTAGCGATGGCCGGCGCTGTCCACCGCCTCGAAATACAGGGTCACGAAATCTGGGCGCGTTGCCAGGGGACGGTCCATCCAGTCCAGCACCTGATCAACGCGTGCGTCGGCTGGAAAGTTGTGGTCGTACACCAGCCAGTCGCGCGGCCGCACACCCTGGATATCGACTTCCGATCCCGGCCAGAACATGGTGGCGGACTTGAGGCCCTGCTGCTCGGCGCTGACCCAGATCGGCGTGGCGCCGTCCCACCAGCGACGGTCGGCCAGTGCCGCGCGGTTGCTCAGGCTGAACAGCACATCGGGAATCCTTTCATCCGTCATGGTGTTGTTGACGACGCCATGATGGTCCGGCGTGAGGCCCGTCACCAGGGTGTAGTGATTCGGGAAAGTCAGGCTCGGAAACGAAGGTCGCATGCCCTGAGCCGCAAGCACACCGTCATGCGCCAGCTTCGACAGCACCGGGGTCACGCCGCGGCCCAGATAGTCGGGTCGAAAACCATCGATCGAGATCAGGATCAGCGGCTGCGCCGACGCACCCACCGACAGCAGGACGATGGCGGTACCGGAAAGAAGTCGATGCCAGAAGTTCATCGCCGCATTTTCCAATATCTACCTTGCCTTGGGAACGAAAGTCCCGGACCAGCCTGTGGTCGTGATGCGCAACCGTTCGGGTGCAAGTTGTGTGAGTGTGAATACGCCCCCGTTGCCCAGCGCCAGGCCCAGCGCCCAACCGGCTGCCGGCCCCATTCGAATCTGCTCCGCACTGAAACGGATTTCAAAGCCTCCAGCCGAACGGCAGATTAGGCCCGCACTTTGCGCCCACAGACCCTGACCGGTCTTGACGAATTCCAGCATCAGCGCACCGTCCGTTTCCAGGATGGAAACCAGCAACGGCTTGCCATCATCCATGCTGGTTTCCTGCCAGGCCAGCGGGAAGTCCGCTTCGCCTAGCAGGAGGTGCAACTCGGCCAGCGTCGCTGCGCAGTTCGGCACGGCGAGCGCCGGGCCACTGTGAGACAGCAACAGGGCAAGCAGAAGGGGTAAGAAGATTTCTCGCATGACGTGATCTGATTATGTTGACACGGGCATGACCAGGCGTTTCCCGATGGCGAAGCCGCGCAGGAATTCCTTTAAGCCATGATCAACATCCAGTCGCTCGATCAAGACTACGGCCTGCACCAGGTCGCGTTGGCTGCCGATGGTCGACTGGATTTCAAGCGCCTGGCGGTACCAGCGTTGCGAGCGCCGCTGAGCCAGCAACGGGCTGACGGCCTCGATCCCGTAGCGCAGTCGTTTGGCAAGAATTCGCAAGCGGTGCTCGCCCCCGGCGCCCTCCCGCTGCAACGCTCGCAACTGCCGATGCAGGCGCGCGATCCGCCGTCTGGACCAGGTGCGAAGAGAGACCTCGGTGCCCGCCATGTCAGCTGTCGGTGCTTCTGCCAAAACCGGGCTTTCCAACCAGCCGGTCAGGTCCAGCAGACTCGCTCCGACTACGGGTTGTGCCAAGGCGGCACGCACCGATTGGCGTTGACTTTGGGCAGCATCGGTCAGGGCCAGAGTCAGCGCCTGCCATGCCACTGACCGCTGGGGATCGGCGCCGACAAAGTGCGCCGCGATCTGCGGCAGGGTCTCGCTCAGGGCCACATCGAAGTCACGCAATTCACCCAGCAAGCTCAGCAGTGGACCAAGTCCCTCATACGACGGTGGCGCTTCGGCCAAAACCGGTTTGAACAGCCGCAGCGCACTTCGAAAGCGTCTCCAGCCCACCCTGGCTTGATGCACCAGTTCCGGATCGTCGGCATGGCGCAGGTGATTCAGGTTGGTGGTGAACTGAACCAAGGATTCCCGCAACACCAAACGGGCAGCTTCAGAGGGGCTGATTTCGTCCGCCAAGGTAACCGCTCGTGCCCGCAGCGGCAACTGCATCGCGTTCTGTGACAAGGCATAGCCCCGTTGCGACTTGCTCTGGCTCAGAGGCAGAACGGCGACGCTCGGCGCAATCGTCCGGGCGACTTCAAACAGTGCGTCAGCCGGCCCCGCGAGCAGTTCAAGTTCAAGCTCGCAGATGGTCTCACCTTTGTCGCCAACCTCGATCCGGCCGAGGTCCAACGCCACTTCGATTTCGCTGCGGTCGCGCCGTCGCACCAGCCATGCGGTGCGCTCGAACGTCGTCACGAAACAGGGGACCAGCGCCGCAAACACATGGCCCTCGGGATCGATGTCGGTCCAGGGTGTATCCCGCAAGGCAGGCAGCGACAAGCGGGGACCGGGAACAGGCAATTCCCATTCGCCGCGCTCACTCAACGCGGAATCACTGCCACCGCCGATCTTGAGCGTTTGCAGCCAACGCTGTTTCGCCCCGACTCCGACGCGCCGCAGCCGCAGCGCGACGCGTTGCTGGCCCAAACTGTGGTCGGGCGTGTCGTAGTAGACATTGTGCAAGTGCAGTTGCTTCGGCCGACGCCGCGCCAGCAGTGGTGTGCGTACCAGCGCTTGCAGCAGGGCTGAAGCATCCGCCGCGATGAGCGCCAGCTTGAGTTCGATCTCCTGAAAGTCCTGCCCCGGCTGTTCCGACTTCATGCGGCTTTCCCCTTGCTCCATTCCCGAACCTGCTCTGCTACCCAGGCACCATCGTCCAGCGGCAGATCGTGCCCCGCGCCGGGATGGGCGCTTAGCTGGCATCGCCATTGCCGTGCCAGAGCTTTGGAACATTCAGGCGACACCAGATGGTCCTGCTCGCTCGCCAGCAGCAGCGTTGGCACCGCTGGCGAAGTCTGCTGCGCTCGAAAGCGGGCCGCCGCCACCAATTGCCGCAGCGCGTTGGCGCGCGACACGGGATGCTGCTGCCTGATTGTGAGCCAATCATCCAGCACCTCGTTAGGCGCGCCGTTGCTGGTCAGGCGCAACACCGTGCGTTCCCACTCGACGGCGGTGGCACCAAGAACCGCGAGCCGCAGCAGAGCAGCATAGTTGGCTGGTCGCAGGCGCTGATAAAACGGGTTGAAGGGGCGCATGCTGGTGTTGATGAGCACCTGCGAGGCCAGTTCCTGCGGATGAGCATGGCTCCAGGCCACGGCCACCATGGCGCCCAGCGACATCGCCAGCACATGGTAGGGCGGCTGCAGCCCGCGTTGCACCAGTTGCGCGCGGCAATGCGCCACCATATCAACCACCCGCCAGGGGCTGGTCTGACGATGCAGGGCGCCATTGCCCGGCAGGTCCAGTGCCAGCACCTGAGCATCAGGCAGCGCCTCCTGAAACTTCTCGATGAACGCACCCCAGTGACCGCTCTCCCGCGTCAGCCCGCGCAACAAGATCCAGGTGGCCATTTTCAATACCAATCGTGCAGCGCTTGCGCGTGCAGCGAAGAACGGGTTTCGGGACGCGGCAGCCACAGCGCCTTGCCGCAGGCCGCCCGCGACAGGAAGTCCAGCAGCAACTGATGCTGGCGCAACACGCGCTGCTGCCGGTGCTCCATCAAGGGGTTGAAGATGCCGTGACGCGAGAACAGCTGACGCGGGTTCTTTTTCACCCACAGCCACGAACCCATCTCCAGCGTCAGCGGCAAGAACACCCGACCCGGCTGCGCGCAGGCCTGGCGGTACAGGTGGTCCCACAGGTCGCCGTGCGCCAGGTACTGGCGGCTTTGCGGCTCGAAGGCGTAGCGGTGGTAGCTGTGCGACTGTGAAAAAATGGTCTTGAGCGCATGCATCTCGGCCAGGTGCGCGATCGGCGCGCGGGTGTGGGCATAGGGAAACCAGATGCGGTCGCGGCTGCCGAACCCCGAGTGGCAGTCCATGGCCAGACTGAAGTCGCGCGACAACAGTTCACTCGTCACGACTTCGGCCACCGCCTTGTTTTCGACTTCCATGTCAGCACCCTGGCGACCCCGAAACCACGGCAACGCTGCACTGATGCGCTGCCCCCCTAGCATGAATGGCACGCGCTCGCTCGCCTGCACCGGCGCGTTGCGCATCAGATCCACACCCTGAGGGTTGCATCGGGTGTTCAAGGCCATGCCGCCAGGGTTCACGATCGGCATGAACACCAGACGCACCGACTCCAGTTGCTTGTGCAGTGTGCTGTCCCACTGCAGACGCATCACCAGGCTTTGCAGAAAGGCAATCACCACGCCGGCGCCGATGCGCTCCAGGCCATGCACACCGCCGAAATAGCCCACGGCCGGCACATCGGGCGAGGGATTGCCCAGCGTGATCACATGCACCGGGTAGGAAGCGCCGGCGGGAATCTTCACCTCGCAAACGACACGCGCCTCCAGGCCTCCCGCGCCCAATTCGAGGATGCGGTCGAGCGCGATCAGTTCAGGCAGTGCAGGCGGCGTCATCGGTCAGTTCCTCACAGCGTTGCCGGTCTGGCGCGCATCGGCCGCACCGCGCATGAGACTCAGAGGGAGGGCACGGCCCGCCTTGTCCCGCACTGACATCATGGCCCTGAAGGCCAAAGCCTGGACACGATCGGGCAGGCGCACAAAGTTGCTTTTCTGCACCAGGGCATCACCGTTCATCAACGCCCAGATGAAGAATTGCAAGGCCGCCTGGGTTTTCTCGGGTTGACTTGCCACCCGGGGTACCAGGGCGAAGGTCCCCATGGTGATGGGCCAGGCGTTGGCTCCCGTTTTATCGGTGAGGGTGGTGGTGAATTCGCCGTTGCGCACCCAGTCGCTGCTGTTCAGCGCCGCCTTGAATGCAGCGGTCGAGGGCGCAACAAAATGACCCTCCGAGTTTTTCATCTGAACGGCTTGCAGCTTGTTATCCTGCACATAGCCAAAATCGACATAGCCGATGGCGCCGACCGTATCCTGCACCGCCTTGACAACGCCGTCGCTGCCCTTGACAGCAATGCAGTCCGCGGGCCAGGAAAAATGGGTATTGACGCCATACTTCTGCTTCCAAACGGGATTCACCTTGGACAGATAGTCGGCGAAGTTGTAGGTCGTTCCGGAACCGTCACTGCGCACCACCCGCTTGATCTGCAGACCGGGCAAAGTGACCCCGGGATTCAGACGCATGATCTCGGGATCGTTCCAGCGCTTGATTTCACCGAGAAAGATGCGCGCCAGCGCGTCCCCGGAGAGTCGCAGCGGGGTGTCACCGATTTTGGGCAGATGGATGACGGGCGAAATGCCGGTGATCGCGATTGGAAACAACACCAAGCCGTCGCGCATCAATTCCGCCGCGGACGGTGCCACATCGGAGGCACCAAACCCGGTCTCGCTTGCGCGAATCTTCTTCAATCCTGCGGACGAACCGATGGCCTCGTAAGTCAGGACAACACCGCTTTCCTTCGCATATTCGCTGGCCCAACTGCGATAGATCGGCGCGGCAGCAGACGAACCTGCGCCCGCAATTGATCGACCCTCAATGGCATGGCAGTGCGTCCACGCGAGCGCTGCAAGCAACGAGAGCAGCCATCTATTCATATTCAATTGCAATTTCCCAAAGCGTGCCAAGCCTCATCTTCCCTGAGCAATGCGAAAGTTTTGTGACAAGTCTGTGTCGGCATGATGGCGTTGTCACTTGATTGACACATGGCACGCCTACATTCAAGGCCCAGCACTCGCTGCCACTGCGATCGATGCAGCGCCGTTTGACGCGGCATGCAAACGGCGCAAGACCATAATCACTCATGCAAAACGGTACCCTCCTCGCCGCCGTCGACCTTGGCTCGAACAGTTTCCGACTGGAAATCGGACGCTTCGAGCACGGTCACATCCGCCGCTCAGAGTACCTCAAGGAAACCGTGCGCCAGGGCAACGGGCTGGATGAAGATCGCAATCTCACAGCCGAGGCCATGCAACGCGGCTGGGATTGCCTGGCCCGGTTCGGCGAACGCCTGGCCGGCATGAAGCGTGGCCAGGTGCGCGCCGTCGCCACGCAAACGCTGCGCGAAGCGCGCAACCGCGATGAATTCCTGACGCAGGCCCATCGGATTCTGGGCTTCCCCATCGATGTGATTTCGGGCAGAGAGGAAGCGCGGCTGATTTACCTTGGCGTGGCGCATCTGCTGCCCCAATCTGATGAGCGCAGACTGGTGGTGGACATCGGCGGACGCTCCACAGAACTGATCCTGGGTCACGGCTACGAAGCCCGTGTGATGGAGTCCTACCGCGTGGGAAGCGTGGCCTGGTCCATGAAGTATTTTCCTGACGGTCAACTCAGCCCAAATGCCTTTGAAGCAGCAGAAATTGCCGCCAAGGCGGTGCTGGACGAAGCCCTCAGCGCCTACCGCAGAGACAACTGGGATGTGGCCTACGGTTCATCGGGAACCATAGGCGCCGTGGGGGACGTACTGGAAGCGGCGGGCTGGCCCGCTGGGCACGTCACACGCGCTGGGCTGGACTGGTTGCTGGATCGCCTCATCAAGGCCCAGCGCGCGGATCGATTGCGGCTGGAAGGGATGAAAGAGGACAGGCGCGCCGTCATTGGGGGCGGCTTGAGCGTGCTTCGCGCCGTGTTTGATTTACTGGGTATCGACGAAATGAGTTCGGCCCAGGGCGCGCTGCGCCACGGCGTGCTGTACGACATGCTGGACCGCGAGCACGAGCAGACCGATCTGCGCTCCACCTCGGTGCACCGTCTCACAGAGAAGTTCTCGATCGATGCGGCCCAAAGCCTGCGCGTGCAAAAGGTGGCGGCGCAATTGTTTCGCCAGCTGTTTGATGACGCGAAGGCGTCCGCCGAAGAGCGGAACCGGCACTTGCGCAAACTGAATTGGGGCGCCGCCCTGCACGAAATCGGCTGCCAGATATCGCACAGCGACTACCACAAACATGGTGCCTACATTCTGGACAACACCGACGCACCCGGCTTTGCCCAGCATGAATTGCATCGACTGGCCCTGCTGGTGCTGGGCCATCGCGGCAAGTTGCGCAAGCTCGACGCCGACTTTGAAGATGCCGAATTTGTGGCGCAACTCATGTCGTTGCGCCTGGCCGTGATCCTGTGCCACGCGCGGCGCGACCCGGATCTGAAGGGCCTGCAGTTGCAGTGGCAACCAGAGTTGGGAAAGCGCTTCAGCCTGCGCTGCCGCACCGGCTGGTCCCAGGCTTTTCCGCAGTCTGCACATCTGCTTCGCGAGGAGGTTCTGGCCTGGCAGAAAACCGCGTGGTCACTGGGCTTCTCAGAGGCTTGATGGCCGTGTTCTAACTCCGCAACGTTTACTATTTCAAAGCAACCACATGAGCTCAAGTAAATCCGAAGACCATCTGGACTATGAACGCCGGGTGCACGCCGAAATGCTGGACAGCTTCGATGAAGAACTGGAGATGGAAATCGACGACCAACGGCTGGATGAGTTGGTCGTGGGTTCAAGCAAGGCGCGCAGCCAGGCCGATCTTGACAGGCGCTTCTACTTCAAGGAGCTTTTTCGCTTGCAGGCGGAATTGGTCAAGCTGCAGGACTGGGTGGTGGCCCACAAGCTCAAGGTGGTCGTTTTGTTTGAAGGGCGAGATGCCGCGGGCAAGGGCGGCGTCATCAAGCGCATCACACAGCGCCTGAACCCGCGCGTCTGCCGCGTGGCGGCGCTTCCCGCGCCAAGCGAACGCGAACGCAGCCAATGGTATTTCCAGCGTTATGTCTCGCACCTTCCAGCCGGCGGCGAGATCGTGCTCTTCGACCGCAGTTGGTACAACCGCGCCGGGGTGGAAAAGGTGATGGAGTTTTGCAGCGATGACGACGTCGAAGAATTCTTCCGCACCGTGCCCGAGTTTGAGAAGATGCTGATCCGGTCGGGCATCATCCTGATCAAATACTGGTTTTCCATCACCGATCAGGAACAGCACCTGCGTTTCATGATGCGCATCCACGATCCGCTCAAGCAGTGGAAATTGAGCCCCATGGACATGGAGTCGCGCCGCTTGTGGGAGCTCTACACCAAGGCCAAGGAAGTCATGCTGGAGCGCACCCACATTCCCGAAGCGCCCTGGTGGGTGATTGAGGCCGTGGACAAGAAGAAGGCACGGTTGAACTGCATTCATCACTTGCTGACCCAGGTTCCCTACGACGAGATCGAGCACGAACCAGTCACCCTGCCGCAGCGGGTGCACCATGCGGATTACGAACGCAATCCGATCCCCAAGGAAATGATCGTTCCCACGGTGTGCTGATAGAGTGAGCAAGCCCTCCGTCAGGCCAGCGCCGGTTCAGGCCACCGGCATATCCTATGGCTCGGATCCTTCGGGCCTGATTTGCGGATACCTGTTCACCCCGGGCTCTGCGGCTGCCGGCCTGGATTGCAGCGCGGCACTGGAGTGGCTGCAGACACAGCGTGCTCCTGACAGCCCGGACTTCATCTGGCTGCACTTCAACCTTAGCAATCTGCAGTCGGAAAAGTGGTTGGCTGAACAGCTGACTTTGCCCGAAGAGTATTTCGACACCCTGCGCGAAGGGTCGGGATCGACACGGGTGGAGCACGCAGAAGACAGCCTGATTGTGGTCGTGAACGACGTCACGTACGACTTCTCCTACGACGTCTCCGAAATCGCCACGCTCAGCATGTGCGTACAACACAATTGTGTGGTGAGCGCGCGCCGCCACGCACTGCGCAGCGTCGACCGGCTACGAGTGGCGGTCAAGGCAGGGGAACACTTCGAGTCACCCATGGCGCTGCTGGTCCACCTGCTGCGCGATCAGGCTGACGTGCTGCAGCGAATACAGCGCGACGCGGCGATACGGGTCGACGCGATCGAGGATACGCTGCTGTCGGGCCGCCTCGCAGTCAAGCGCAGCACCTTGGGCTCGCTGCGCCGCGTGTTCGTGCGCCTACGCCGCCTGCTGGCGCCCGAACCCGGCACGCTGTTT
Source organism: uncultured beta proteobacterium (assembly GCA_903832285.1). Lineage (GTDB taxonomy): Bacteria > Pseudomonadota > Gammaproteobacteria > Burkholderiales > Burkholderiaceae_C > CAIKVZ01. The sequence goes on from CAILAY010000172.1 coordinate 30,559, forward strand.
CGACTGCTGAACCGTCCACCCGAATGGTTCGAAGACGACGATGTGCAGGAGCTGCGCGCCGCCACGGAAGAATTCTCCGCCGTGCTCAACGATCTGGCCGCGTTGCAGGAGCGCGCCAAATTGCTGCAGGAAGAAATCGTTGCACACACCACCGAACAAACAAACCGCAGCGTTTTCCTGCTGACCATCGCCACCGTCGTGGCTGTGCCCATCAACATCATCGCCGGCCTTCTCGGCATGAACGTCGGCGGCATTCCCCTGGCACAAGACCCTTATGGCTTCTGGATCATTCTGACGATCGTGGCCATCTTCACCTGCCTTGCGGGTTGGCTTGCCTACTTCAAGCAACGCGACTAGGCAGATCGATCCGCACTTTGCCGCAATTCGCGAAATTGACACTCAGCAGTTCGCCGGCCCCTGCGGGTCAGTTCTGATCTGTTGTTGTCACATGCTCGTCATCGGACAAGGCCAGTATCAAACGGTCGAATCTTCAGTGAACGGCTTACTTCTTTCCAAATTGCAATAGTTTCCCTCACAGGGACTGTTTGTCGCTTTGGATCGAACGTGAGCAGGGTTTGCAGCTGAAGCGGGAACTTCAACATGTTTCGCAGATGGGCACAGCGGACCACGGGTTTCCCAGGCATTCAGCGACTGCAGTGGGTATGCATCGGAAGGCACCGCGCAGCAGATAGTTCGCCCTGATTTTTTTATTCATTAATACTCTTTGGAGGTATGCGTACCATGAAAAGCACTGATCGTCGCAGGTTCCTGCAGGTGATGGGTTCCGGCGCAATAGCTGCAGCCCTGCCTGCCAGTATCGCCAAGGCCATGGCCATTGAGGCACACAATCGCACTGGCACGATTGCCGATGTGCAGCACATCATCATCCTGACCCAGGAGAATCAGTCGTTCGACCACTATTTCGGAACGCTGCGCGGCGTGCGCGGTTTCTCCGATCCACGTGCAGTCAAGTTGCCCAATGGCAAGCCAGTCTGGCTGCAACCGAACATGCCCGATTACTACAGCCTTGGCATCGATGAACTACCGCCGTTCCGCGTCAATCTGCCGAGTCTGGGACTGGCCTACCTGCCCGGTACACCGCATGACTGGAACTCCAGCCACGCTGCCTGGAACATGGGCAAGTACGACGGCTGGGTGGCGGCCAAGTCTCCCATCACCATGTCGTACCTGAAGCGCGACGATATCCCCTACCACTTTGCCCTGGCCGACGCCTTCACGGTGTGCGACGCCTATCACTGCTCGGTGATGGGACCGACCGACCCCAATCGTTACCACATGTGGAGTGGTTGGGTGGGTAACGATGGCAAGGGTGGCGGACCGGTCATCAGCAACGCCGAAGAGGGTTACGACTGGAAGACGTTCCCGGAGCGTTTGCAGAGTGCCGGTGTGAGTTGGAAGGTCTACCAGGACATCGGTACCGGTCTGGACGCGAACGGCTATTGGGGATGGACGGGCGATCCCTACATCGGCAACTACGGCGATAACTCGCTGCTGTATTTCCACCAGTACCAGAATGCGCAACCGGGCACGCCGCTGGCCGATCGCGCCAAGACCGGCACCAATATCAGCGCTTACAACCGCGATCCGCTGCGTCTGTTCGACGACTTCCGCGCCGACGTGGAATCCGGCAATCTGCCCCGCGTGTCCTGGATCGCCTCACCGGAATCCTACAGCGAACACGCCAACTGGCCGTCTAATTTTGGTGCCTGGTACATCTCGCAAGTGCTCGACATCCTCACCGCCAATCCCGAGGTGTGGAGCAAGACCATTGTGTTCATCAACTGGGATGAGAACGATGGCGGCTTCGATCACATGGTGCCGCCGACACCGCCGCAGGGCGGTGAAAATGGACTTTCGACGGTCGCTATCACGAACGAAATATTCCCGGGTGATGCACATAATGTCAGCGGTCCCTATGGCCTGGGTACACGGGTGCCATTGCTCGCCATTTCACCCTGGAGCAAGGGGGGTTGGGTCAATTCGCAGGTGTTCGACCACACCTCGCTGATTCGTTTTATCGAACAGCGTTTCGCTGCGGAACACCCCGATCTGATCGAGCCCAATATCACCCCGTGGCGCCGTGCGGTGGCCGGTGACTTGACATCGATTTTCAACTTTGCAACGCCCAACGACCACGGGGTCAAGTTGCCCAGTACCGCCGCCTATCTGCCGCCGGATCTGCTGCCGCACGACAGCATCAACGTGACGCCGTCCAACGTGGTGCTTGGTCTGCCGAATCAGGAACCTGGCGGCCGCCAGGCGCGTGCGCTCCCCTACGAACTGCATGTGCACGGCACGGCGCGCTTCCAGGACAACACGTTCCGCCTGGTATTCGACAATACCGGCAGCGCTGCCGCCGTGTTCCAGGTGCGCTCAGGCAGTACGACCGATCTGCCGCGCAGTTATACCGTTGAGGCGGGCAAATCGCTGACCGGCGTGTGGAGCGTCAACGAATCCTACGATCTGTCGGTCTATGGTCCCAACGGCTTTTTCCGCGCCTTCAAGGGCAGCGTTGCGGCTCGCACAGTGCGTGCCCGTCTTGATGTACGTGCCGACTACGACACTGGAGATCAGGGTGGTATTGCGCTGCGTCTCATCAACAGTGGCGAACATACCGCTGACGTCAAAGTGATCGATGCTTATTCCGGGGAGGAGTTCAAGGAACTGCTGGCACCGCGTGAAGACCTGGACCATGATTGGTCGCTACAGGCGTCCCACGGCTGGTACGACCTGATCATCCGGATCGGGGGCGACGCGGCCTTTGAATACCGGCTCGCGGGCCACGTCGAGACGGGTCGGGACAGTATGAGCGATCCGGCTCTTGGGGGCGTCATTCTCAAGGATTGAGGAAAACACACTGAAACAGGCAGGCTGCGCATTTCCTTTGGGGGCTGCTCAGCCGCCGCGTCCAAGTACCATGTACCGTAGTAGCGAACGACTCATTTCCTTTGATGTCGATGGCACGATCCTTGATGCGTATAGCGCCATCGTGGATACATTTTCCAGGCATGGTATGGAACTGGGAGATCTTGAACGGTTTCAGAAACGGCACAATTTGTTCAAATACTTGGGTGGAATCAAAGAGTTCCCGTTCAACTTAAGGAAGCAGCTAGGCAAGCGGAGTCGCAAAAATATTCTATCTACCCTGACCGATGTATACCGCGAAGACGCAAAACTCTATCCCGGTATGGCTGAGCTGATCCGCACTCTCGTTGCCACACCTGGCATCCGGGTCGGTCTGGTCACCCGCAACATCACCAACGAGCCGATGTTGACGATTCGCAAGGTGTTGTCCCGACACGATATTGATCTCGATGGATTTGATTTTGCGGTCCATGTCCCCTTGGGGGAGGAAAAAATCACTGCGCTCAGATCGGCTAGAAAGAGCTTCGAAATAAATCCGGCGCGTTCCTATACCTGTGGCGATGAGCACAAGGACTTCACCTCTGCCATCGCGTCTGGCATGCACCCATTCATTGGGTCGTATGGTTTTGAAGACTACGCTCGCCTGACCAAAAAATTCAAGGTGCCGGAAGACGTCATTTCACGAACCCCGGAGGACCTGAGCCGTCGTGTTCTTCATGCACTGGATATCGGACAAATGAAATGACGAAGGTAAGCCCTCATTCGAGGGTACAGAATCGTTTCGATTTGCGTCACGACCTGTGTGATATGGCTTGCCTGTCCCGGTGGCAGTGCAGAGCCGAACAGAGTAGCTAGTCTGTCGTCGCTGCAAATCTTGCAGACCGCGTTGCGAAGTCAGGACTCCTGGTCAACGCACCCGACAACGTCGGCGCAAGAGGGGGTACTCTTTCCTTGGGAATTGAAGCTCGAACCTCCCGCACAATGGGGTCGTCTTTGCCATAGCGGCTCTCAAGGTCCGAAGCCAAAATCTCGCGGCCATCCCGATAGCGAATCATGTTCAAACTCCCTTTGGTGATGTGGTAACAGATTGTTGCACACCAGCCTGGACGCGATGCGCACGCTTGACGAAATCCTGAGACGAATGCAGGCGCACCAGTCGAAGAAGCGACCGTTGCTGCGCGCCCTTAAGGCTTGGAACTTGCCGCTGGATAAGGGTGAATTGGCGTTGAGCACCGAACCCGTCCGCGCCCGGATGTGAAACCCGCGCGACGCCTGCTTAGGCAAAACATTGCTTTAGATCGACCGTTGATCGTTGTCCTATGTCGTCAGATTTGGCCGAAAGCCATGCGTAGGCGCACTCGCGCCCCTGATTGCGCAGCAACTCGAGGAACGGGCCGTGTGCAAACAGCTTGGTCTCGTTGCGCTGCAAACTCGCCAGGTGGCTGGAATCAATCATGTGCCACCGCATTGATTGCAAACGCCGTTCCAGTTTCCCCAGCTTGAAAAATTGTTGGCTTGATAACTCGGTTGCATCAGCAAACATCCGCATCTCGCGCATGAAGTTGGCGCTGAACGCCAGTTCGACGATGCGCGTTTCAATTTCCTCCACTGAGCGTGGCGTGCCTTCGCGCTTTAGCGAACTCAGAAGTATTAACAACACATCGCAGGAATCGCAGTCATAAAACAGCGGGAATACTGCCGGGTTGCCTGAGTAGCCTCCGTCCCAATAGGATTCGCCTCCGATCTCTACAGGGTGATGGATCGTGGGCAGGCAGGCAGAAGCAAGCAGCACGTCGACGTTGAGTTCGGATTCCCGAAATACCCGCAGCTTTCCGCTGTTCGCCTGGGTGGTGCCAACGAACAATTTGAACGGACTGCGCACGCGCAACTGCCCGAAGTCAACCTGCCGGTTGAGCAAGTCGCGCAGCGGGTTCAGATCAAAAGGGTTGAGTTGCGAGGGAGAGAAATATCCGGCCCACTTCACCAGCAACTTGCTGGTCGGCGTCAGACTGAACGTGTCTCCTTGGCCCTGTGTCATCATGCCGCGAGGCATCTGCTTCCCCACCTCAGTCCAGAAATCAAGCAAGGCCTGTCGTGCACCATCGCGCCCACCGTTCATCCAACCGCTGGCGAATATCACTGCGTTCATGGCCCCGGCACTGCTACCACTCAGTCCTTCAAATTCAATCCGCGGATCCGCCAGCAAAGCGTCCAACACGCCCCAGGTAAATGCACCGTGCGCGCCACCGCCCTGAAGGGCGAGATTGAGTCTCGGCGGTGAAGTCTTGAGTCCAAGCAGCCACTTGGAAACCGCGCTGATGGCTGGCTGTCCCGTACCGCGGGAACGGGAATAAGCTGGCTCGATCATCTGAGTTGTTGCGCATTCCCGGTCAGGCAAGACCGACGCCGCTGCGCCTTTCGGGCGTGGTCGTTGACACAAAAAGCAGGGTCTCACAAATAGAGGCTGCCCGCGCGCGTCCTCAGTGTTCCCCCGGGTTTGGCAGCGCTCCCACCTGCATCGACAGATCCAGCAGGCGCCCCTTGCCAGCGTAATATCGGTCTAGACGCCATTCGCGAAGCACTTCCAGGGCCAAATTGAATTGATCAAAATTCAACTGGTATATCTGCGCGATGTGAAAGTCTGCTTCTGACTCCAGAGCAAGCACCAATCTGGCAAGCAACTGGGCAGAAGGATCGGTCGGACTCGCTTCAATAAATTTTCGAGCTTCTCTGATTGCGCGCATGGAATAGCCTCAAGAAATGATTGGCGAATGAGCGGCCCGCCAGGCGGAAGACCCCATTCAGAACCGTTTTACCGCCCTCACAGGAACACCATGCCAACTCGACCTTAGATTTCAATTATTGAATATTTTCGGGCTCGCACGGTGACAGATACGTGACAAAAATGTAAATTTCGGAACGTCGTCACTCCATGAATGAAGGCGCCAAACCGGGCTGGCATTGCCTCTCGATTTGTGGGTTTTGCGTTGGCCACGCTGCCTGCGGCACTGAGCTTCACTTTCAGTCAACCAACTTCCCTTCGTTTAGCCAGGCGGCAATTCGCGCCTGCGTTTCAGGAAGCCGAGGCAAGGTCTTGTGATTTGCGCCCGGAACCATGTTCAGTTGCTTCAAATTGCAAAGTGCTGCCGCCAATCGGGTGCTGTTTTTGTGAGGAACGCGACGATCCGTGTTGGCCAGCAAAATCATGGTTTCCGCATTGACTCGTCCAGCATCGCCAATGCAGTCAAAGTTTTGATTGAGCAACCAGCACATCGAGTTCAATGGGGTGCGCTGGCGAATCAGGGACCGCACGCTGTCAAACGGCGACAGCAGCACCAATCGCGCAATGTCGCGCTTGGTTGCCACCGAGATCGCCATGGCAGTACCCAAGCTTCTTCCCATTACGACGGGAGCGCGCGCATGCTCGCCCCCACCTTCCAGGCGCCGAATCTCATCCAGAACCTGTAGCGCATCTGATTTGGCGCTGGACTCGGACGGGTGACCGCTCGACCCACCAAAACCGCGGTAATTGAACGCGTAGACGGACCAGGGGCCGATGTGGCTGGCCATTCCCGCTGCCCATCCCACGTGTTCATTGCGCCCCCCAAAGTAGACCAGCACATTGCCCGTGCGGCCAATCTTGGGTCGAGCAACCCAGCCTTCGAGGCTGACACCGGGGGCGACTTTCAGCCACAAAGCATGGACATCATGTTGACCTTCAAAAGGACCAGCCTTCAGAGTCCTGATGCGTGCGGCGCGTCCGAATACGAGGCGCTTTTGCGCAACCCAGAAAATCGATGACGTTGCCGCGTAGGTTGAAGCGGCTGCCAGTGCGAAAGCGCCAATTGCCATCAAGTCATTCGCGTCAGAGAGTCCGCGAACTCGCTCGCTGCGGCGCGGTCACAAGGGGTGCAAACCGGATCGGTACCGACTCCACGACAAAATAGCTCGGACAGGCATAGCGTTCAATATCGTGCTTGTTAAGCGGGAAAGAACCACAGTTGGAAAACCGGCGAAAGGGCGAGTGATAGATCCCGCATTGGTATTCATTTTCATCGGTCTGCTCAAGAAACATGCAGCGTCGATCCATGCAACAGTTCCCACATTTTGTGCAGTGCCCCTGAATCTCGACCGGCACTGCGCTGACGTTTCCCATCACATCGCCAAAGTAATGATTGACGGGACCCTCGCGCAGTGCCCCGATGTGAATCGCCAATTTTCTGGCGGTGCTGCGGTATTGAAGCAGGTATTTTTTGCGCAGGAATACCAGGCTTGCCAGCAGCGGCATCACGGGCAGAAAAAGGCAAAGGCAACCGAGATACGCGTTGGACGCGGCCTTGATCAGATTTTCACGCAAAACACGTCTCCTGACATTGACGCAGCAGATCCCGGGTAGCGAAGTTCTGATTCAAACCGGGGTGTGTGCTTCGCCCTTCGCTGGGTGGGCTGTGGGCTCCATCGGATCCAGCTTTTGACCGCGAAGTAGCGCCAGCGGAGATCGCCAGTAGATGGCAACGTTATGAAACGGATCGGTGAGGATCTTGTAGGCCCACGCCAGGCCGCACAGGGGTCCACGCAGGAAGAACAGGTGCACCGTGCGCAGGGCGATACCGCCAACGCCCAGGGCCAGCCACATCAGACCGGTGTCGTGCACAAAGCCGCTGATGCCATGACTAGGTTCAATCAGGCCCAACAGGCCAGGACTCACGAACAACAACACGGGTAGCGCAAGCCAAGTGCCAATCAGGATCGCCTTGCGACGCATGTTGTAGCCAACCTTGATCGACTCCTTGTAGTCGTCGCTCGCCTGATTCACATGGTCGTAACAGCGGGGTTCGAAAAAGATATGGCCAGACTGGCGCGTCACCATGCCAACGAGCCAGCCCACGAGACCGGCTACCGCCGGGTCAACGAATAGCAAACCATAGGCCACCAGAAAACTGACGGCGCTAACCAGATGCAAGCTCTGGTTAATACGGCTTTGATGGTAGTAGCGATGGTCGTCCCAGCGCAGGATTTCAACTTGCTTGAAAAAGTCAGACATCGGCATTCTCCTTGTGCCGTCGAATGTAGAAATATTCAATGACGAATTGATGACGCTGTTGGTGACGGACAGGTTAACTACACGGCAAACGGCGCTGCAGCCGCCTGCTGGTCCGACCCGCGCCGCCCTGCTGAAAGGAAACAGGGCAGCGAAACTATCCGTGGGTGACTTCGGCGTCTTCCTCTTCCAATTCCTCTTCTTCCAGATTGTCGTTTTCCATCACTGCGACTTCGGCATACTGCACCGCGTTGAGCTGGTGGCCGTAGGCCAGATAAGCGTGGTGGGAATTGGCTTGCTGATCTCCCTCATCGGCAGCGTCGGCGGCCATCAGATGGAATTTGGCGGCAGCGGCAAAGTGGTGTGCGGCCAAACGGTGTACATCGCCCGTGGTCTCAAGTTCTTCGTCCAACGCCACGTCAAGTTTCTCTATTGGCAACTCGGTGGCAAATTCGACAGGGTTCAACAGTGTGGTTTCGTGGTTCATCATGTTCTCGCAGTAGATTTGAATACGGCGACATGCCGCCGTGGCAGCATCAGGGAGTGACATGAAGCCTTGGTGACAAACTCAGCTTGAACGGCGGATGCTTTATCGCAGCTTCGCACCCACCAGTTGCGGCAACCCGGTGGCGAGTATCGGTAGCCATGAAATCGCCATGGTGCCAAGGAAAATGGCGAGCAATGCAGGCAACACCGAGGCCGCCACATAACGCATGGGTTTGCCAAACATGGCCGAGGCGAAATAGAGGTTCATTCCCGCTGGTGGGCACAGGAAACCCATCTCCATATTGGCCAAGAAGATGATGCCGAAATGCACCGGGTCAATGCCATAGCTCAGAGCCACGGGCAGCAACAGCGGAACCAACACGACGATGGCGGCGAAGATCTCCATCAGGGCACCTGCTGCGAACAGGAAGATGTTGAGAGCCAGCAAAAACATCAGCCGGTTGGGGATGACGCCCTGCACCCAATCGATGGCCGCGTTCGGCACGCCCGCATCAACCAGGTAGTTGGTCAGGCCCAGCGCCATGCCCAGGATCAGCATTACGCCACCGATCACCTGCGCCGCGTCACTGAGGCATTTCAACAGCACGTTCAGACTCAGTTGGCGGTGGACAAGGCCTTGAGTCAGGACGGCGTAGGCAGCGGTCAATGCCGCACTTTCGGTGGGCGTGGCCACGCCGCTGACGAGGGAACCGATGGCTACGAAGGGGGCCAGTATTTCCCATTTGGCGGTCCATGCCGCGTTCGTTACTCGATGCGTTGCTGCATCTGCTGGCGCCGTAGCGCTTGCAGCTTTGCCGCCGCGCTTCAGATAACCCCCAACCAGCAGCAAAAATGCCACCATCACGACTGCGGGAATCAGACCCGCAAGAAACATGGTGTTGATCGGCACGCGGGCGATGATGGCGTACATGAGCAGTGGCACTGAGGGCGCGAGCAGCACGCCCAGGGCGCTCGCACTCGTCACCAGGCTGATGCCACGCTGCTCATCGAACCCGGCATGACGCAGCAGCGGCAGCAACAGCCCGCCAAGCGCCAAAATGGTCACCCCGCTACCGCCAGTGAACGCCGTGAAGAATGAACAGAGCACCGCCGAGGCGATCACTGTGCCGCTGACCCCAGCGCCGAACAGAGCCATGAACACAGCGCCCAATCTCTGCGCGGCACCGGTGCGCGCAAAGATCAGGCCAGCCAGGGTGAATAGCGGCAGAGCCGGCAGTGAGGGGTTGACGGTGATCTGATAGTGCGACAGCGCCACTGACGCCAAGGGCAGTCCGTCCTGCCAGAACAAGGCGAGCGACAAGGCCCCAAGCACTGCGAAGATCGGTGACCCGGCCAACAACACGGCCAGCAACCACAGAGCGAGCGGCCACAGCGGAATAACGCTTGCGCCCCACACTGCGCCCAGGGCAAACCCGAGCGCAGGGAACAGCGCAGCGCACGCCAGTCGGAACCATGGAGCCGAAGTACAGCGCGCGCCCAGCCTCGCCCCCAGCAGCAAGAAGCAAGCCGGCATCGTCGCTTGCACCCACCACACCGGAATGCCATAGGCAAGGACGTGCGAGGCCGACATTTCGCTCTCCACGAAGCCCCAGCCCGCCCATGCCAGGATGCCGCAAATCAGCGCCGCACTGGCCCGAGCGAATACTTGCGAGGCCCATTGAAAGCGCTCCCCGCCCAAGCTGCCCAGACCACTCCCCAACGTCGTCAAGTGCCCATTGCGATCGGCGGCTACAGCACCGAACATGGCCAGCACCAGCCCCAGGTGCTGGACCAGTACGGGCGCGTTTTCCACGCCCTGACCCAGAAGGGGGCGCAATAGCATTTCGATCAGGGGAATCAGTAGCATCAGCGCCAGCGCCACCGACGCAAGGGCTTCGTCAAAACGCCCGAAACGGCGCCTCCCTGCCAGCAGACCGGCCATGGCTATTTGGCCTTGCCGGCGCGATAGACCTTCAGGTGCGCAAAGACTTCGTCAAAGGTCTCGGCGGGCACCAGCGTGCCACGAATGCGCGGATAGAGCTTTTCAGCGAGATCATTCCATTCGCGCATCTGTTCGGGCGTTGGACGGTTCACCACGAGGCCACGCAGCTTCATGGCCTCGACCGCTTCCGTGACTTCCTGGCGCGCTTTGCTGCGGATCTGCACACCCGCCTTTTCGCCGGCCGCGCGCATTGCCTCCTGCACTGCTGGCGACATCTCGTCCCAGGCCTTGCGGGTGACCACCAGCGCCCCGACGATCGGTGCCCAGTTGATCTCCAGCATATGAGGTGCGCTGCTGTAAATCTGGCTGGCCAGCGCGAAGTACGGGGTGGACGGAACCACATTGATCATGCCGGTCTGGATGGCGGGCAGGATGTCGTTGGTTTCCAGCGGCACCGGCGTGTAGCCCAGACTCTTCATGATTTCCTGTTGTTCGACCTCCGAACCCCAGGCAAAGAACTTCATCTTCTTGAAGTCATTGGGGCGCACGGCGGATTCTTTTGAAAAGAAGCGGACCCAACCCGCATCGCCCCACGCCAGTACGATGAATCCTTTGTCAAGAAACTTCTTCTCGATCGCGGGCCGCATCTTTTCCCGAACATAGTCCACCTCTTCCCAGCTCTTGAACAGCAGCGGCATATTCTGCAGCGCGGCAATGGAGGGCTCAATTTCGCGCAAGCCCACGACCGAAAGCAGAGCGCCCTGCAATTGGCCGATGCGCATGCGCCGCGCCAATTCGGCTTCACCCCCTTGGCTGCCGTCGGGATACACCAGGTATTTGGCGTTGCCACCTTGTGCGGTGCGCCAGACTTCTCCCAGTTCCATCAGTTGGCGGTGGTAGAGCGAGTTCTTCGGCGCCAACGTGCCAATGCGCAGTTGCTTGTCGGCCGCGATTGCGCCGTGAACGAAAAATAGTGCCAGGCAGACAAGGGCAGCGTCAAAGAGTTTTCGCATTGAAATGTTTCTTGTCATAAAAGTTGGTGCGAGCTCTCAAAACAGGTCGTCTGCGCTATCCAGCAGCCATTGCGCTCTTGCGCGCATGACTCCGTTGGATAAATCGCTCTTCGCGGCGCTGGCGTTCAATGCCTGGCGCAGCAATGACTCGAACGCTGCACGGTCGCCAGACGGCAGGGCAAAACCCTCCGCTTTGGCGACAAAGGCACCGGCGTTCTTGCCTGCACCAAAGGCAATGGCCTGATCGAAATAGGCCTGGGCTTTCGAGCTAGAGCCGCCCGGGCGGGCCGCCTCGAAACTGCCCATCAAACTGGCCAGCACGCCCTCGCCAAAACCGGGCATCTTCTCCCATGCCAGGGAGGCCAGTCGAGCAGCCAACGGCAGATCGGCCACGGTATTCGGGTCGTCCTTGGAGAGCGAAATCAAGCCACCCCAGGATGCGGCCGCCCAGTAGGCGACACCGATCTGATCGTCGCGCAGGCGCGGCCATCGCGTTGGATTGGGATCGGCCAGTGCTTTGGCGAACCCCGGCATTTGCTGTTCCAGCGCAGCCAGGGCGTGGCGTTGTGCGCGCCGATAAAGCCGGGCAGCGCGCTCGCGCAGCGACTGCGCCGACCTGGCATCCTTGGCTTCGATGCGTTCTGCCTCGAAAGCGACGAAGGCATAGGCGTATTGCGTGAAACCAGCGGTCACCGCCTCAGCCAATGGCAGGTGCCCAGGCGTCTGGCGTAGCACCGATTCGGACAGTTTGAGGTAAAACGCGCTGGCTTCGCGGGCCAGCACCAAATCATCTTCCGTGGCCTGCTCCTGGCTGGCCAGTTCGTCGGCGACCCCTTGCAGCAGCAGTTGTCGCGTCGAGCAGGCGCACAGCAGCAGCGCCACAGTCACCAGGAATAACGCCTTCATTTTGGTTTTCACAGGTGGAGTGTCGTCACGTCATGTGGCGGTAATGTGACGACTCTTCCGACCTTGCCTGTCGCAGTACTGTCACGAAAACTGCGCACCATCCCGGACTATGAACATCACCATCATCGGTACCGGCTACGTCGGCCTTGTCACCGGCGCCTGCCTTGCAGACCTGGGACACCACGTCTTTTGTCTGGATCTGGATCAGGCCAAGATCGACCTGCTGAATCAGGGCGGCGTGCCGATTCATGAGGCCGGACTGAAGGACTTGATCGCGCGCAACGTGCAATCGGGCCACCTCACTTTCTCCACCGATGCTGTGGCCAGCGTGGCACACGGTAGCGTGCAGTTCATCGCCGTGGGTACGCCCTCCGATGAAGACGGAAGCGCCGACCTGAGATACGTTCTTGCCGCTGCGCGCAACATCGGTCGACACATGACGGACTTCAAGGTGATTGTGAACAAGTCCACCGTACCTGTGGGCACGGCCGAGCGGGTCAGCGCTGCCATCGAGACCGAACTGGTGGCGCGCCGCGCTTGCGCCACGGCCATGGCGCCGGACCCCACAAGCGCTGTCGGCACCACCCCCATGTTCAGCGTGGTGTCGAACCCGGAGTTTCTCAAGGAAGGTGCTGCGGTGGAGGACTTCTCGCGGCCCGACCGCATTGTCCTGGGCGTAGGAGACGAGCCTGCCGACCAACTGGCACTGGCAACCATGCGGCTGCTCTACGCCTCCTTCAATCGCAACCATGACCGCACCCTGGTGATGGACGTGAAGAGCGCGGAATTCACCAAGTACGCCGCCAACGCCATGCTGGCCACGCGCATCAGTTTCATGAACGATCTGGCCATGCTGGCCGACCGGGTCGGTGTAGATATTGAGCACGTGCGCCAGGGCATGGGTTCGGATCCGCGCATCGGTTACAGCTTTCTGTATGCGGGTGCGGGTTACGGCGGAAGCTGCTTTCCCAAAGACCTGCGCGGCCTGATTTCAACGGCGCAGGAACACGGCCACAATTTGCGGGTTCTGGGCGCGGTGGAGGCGGTAAACAAGGATCAGAAATTCGTCTTGGTGAGCAAGATCCTGGGGCGATTTGCGGGACAACTGGCGGGCAAAACCATTGCGGTGTGGGGGTTGGCGTTCAAACCCAATACCGACGACATGCGTGAGGCCCCTAGCCGGGTCATCGTAGCTGAGTTGCTACGCGCCGGAGCGGTGGTGGTAGCACACGACCCGGTGGCGATGTTGCCGGCGCGGCAGGCGTTGGCCCAAGATCTGGGGCAAACCCCGGAATTGTTGGATCAGTTGCGCTTTGTCGAGCGTCCTATGGATGCGGTGGAGGGTGCTGATGCACTGGTGATCGTGACCGAGTGGAAGGCCTATCGCAGCCCCGACTGGTCGGATTTGAAAGCGGCCATGCGCACACCCATCGTGTTTGATGGTCGCAACCTGTACGACCCGCATCAAATGGAACAGGCCGGTTTCGAGCTGTTTGGCATCGGGCGCGGTAATGCGCGCGCAAGCGATGCCGGTGCGCAACGTCTGGCTTCACCGCTGCATGCACGGCCTGCGCTCTCAACTGAGTCCTAGGAGCGCATGCCACGCTCCTTTTATCTTGTGATATGGGTCCAGTTTATTGCCGCGCTAGCGGACAACGCCTTGCTCATTGTGACGATCGCGCGTCTGGTGGAAATCGATGCAGCGCTGTGGCTCATTCCCTTGCTCAAGCTCGGCTTTACTCTGAGCTACGTGTTTCTTGCCCCGTTGGTGGGCCCACTTGCAGATTCCTGGCCCAAGGGCCGCATCATGTTTCTGGCCAACAGCCTGAAAGCCTGCGCCGTGATTGCACTGCTGGTGGGCGCTGATCCCGTCCTGGTGATGGCAATAGCGGGTTTGGGTGCTGCCATTTATGGGCCGGCAAAATATGGCCTCATCACCGAACTGTTGCCCGCGCAACTATTGGTGCGTGCCAATGGATTCATCGAAGCAAGTACGGTGTGCGCCGTGATACTGGGTACGGTCGCGGGCGGAGCATTGATCAGCCCAGCCCTGCGACATGACGCCTGGCCGCTGAGCGGCTCCGCTCTCACCGGAACGATGACCACGCTGGTGCCTGCCATGCTGGTCTTGCTGGCGCTATACGCGCTGGCGGCCCTGCTCAATACGGCCATTCCCGATAGCGGCGCGCGCTACCCTCAGCACAGCGCTCGCTTCAAACCCATGGTGCTGCGTTTCTTCGCTGAAAACCGCTTGCTCTGGCAGGACCCGCTGGGTCGTGTTTCCATGGCCGTGACCACGCTGCTTTGGGGTATGGGTGCGGCGCTGCAGTTGATTGTGCTGCGCTGGGCCCAGCAGTGCCTGGGGCTGCGCCTGGAACAGGCGGCCTATCTGCAGGGTGTGACGGCGCTCGGCGTGATCGCAGGCGCCGTACTGGCAAGCCGCTACGTCAGCCTTGACGCTGCGACGCGGGTGCTCCCGCTGGGCGTGTTCATGGGCCTCCTGGTGCCTTGCATGGTGTGGGTACAGTCGCCACTGTTGGCAGGCTGCCTGTTGATGATTTTCGGCGCGATCGCGGGCTTTTTTGTGGTACCCATGAACGCGCTTCTGCAGCATCGCGGACACCAGTTGCTGACCGCCGGGCGATCCATCGCAGTGCAAGGTTTCAACGAGAACGCCGGCATGTTGCTGATGCTCGCGCTCTACGCGGGCGCCACCGCCATGGACGTTTCGCTGGAGCGGTTGCTGTGGTGTTTCGGCTTGGCTGTTGCCAGCGCCATGGTCGTCATTCTGTGGCACCAGCGGCAACAAACAAGAGCGGCCGGGCGAAGCCTGGTCTGATACCAAAGACTGTCGCACAACTGTCACCGAACCATCATCATTTTGCTATTTTCCGTGGCTATTCTCAGCGCTGTGAAAAACACTCAGGACATCATGGTCGAATCGTTTTCAACCCCGGCACAAAGTCTGCGCGTGGCACTGGTCACTGAAACCTTTGCCCCCGAAGTCAACGGCGTCGCCATGACGTTGGGCCGCGTCGTGAGCGGCCTGTTGCAGCGTGGTCACGAGGTCCAGGTGGTACGACCCAAGCAGGCACGAGAGGGCAGCAGCGCACCGCGCGAAGGCCTGGATGAAGTTCTGTCCAAGGGCGTCCCGATTCCAAATTACCCTGATCTCCATTTCGGACTTCCCTTTGGCAACCGTCTGCTCAAACTGTGGCAGCAAAGGCGGCCCGACATCGTGCATGTCGCCACCGAAGGGCCGCTGGGTTGGTCCGCCGTGACGGCGGCGCGCAAGCTGCGCCTGCCGGTGACCAGTTCCTTTCACACCAACTTCGATAACTACGCACAGCACTATGGCATCGGGCTTATCAGGGCGCCGATCGAAGCTTATCTGCGTAAATTGCACAACCGCACTCTCGCGACCATGGTTCCAACCCAGACGCTGATGCAGCAACTGCAGGCCCGCGGTTACCGCAACCTCACACTGATGTCACGGGGCGTAGCGATCGAACAATTCCGACCGCTTGCACGCTCCGACGCGCTGCGCGAACGATGGGGCGCGGCACCTGACGACTTGGTGTTGCTGTATGTGGGCCGCTTGGCCAAGGAAAAGAATCTTGGCACGGTGCTGACCGCGTGCGCTGCCGTGCAGGCGCGGCTGCCGCGCGCAAGAATGGTCTTCGTGGGCGACGGACCTTTGCGAAAAGCGTTGCAGGAGGCCTGCCCACAAGCCGTCTTTTGTGGGGTGCAGGGAGGCGAAGAACTGGCAGCCCACTACGCATCGGGCGATCTGTTCCTGTTCCCCAGCGTCACTGAGACCTACGGCAACGTCGTTCCCGAGGCCCTGGCCAGCGGACTGGCTGTTCTCTCCTATGCGCACGCGGCAGCGGCCAACCTGATTCGGGACGGACACAACGGGGCGCTGGTGACGTTTGGGGACGAGCCGGGTTTTGTCAACGCCGCGGTCGCACTGGCCAGCGACCCGCAGAAAATACAGGCGCTGCGAAGCCAGGCCGCGGCCAGCGTCTCTCACTTGGGTTGGGCTACGGTTTTCGACCATTTTGTTCTCACACTGCGCACCGCGATCGCGGGTCACAACGCCGATCTGGCCGGGACGGAAGGTGTCGTGCAATCCGCGGTCGTCATCCCACCCAGCGCATGAGGGGTCGTCCCATGCGTATTCCCGCGCCCTCGCTCACCTGCGCGCACAGCTCGAAGCCCTTGGGTGCCAGTACGATGATGGTCGAACCGTGTTGAAACCATCCCATCTCCTGACCCTTGACGAAGGGCGTGTCGCAGGCGACGACCTTGGGACCGCGGTATTTCAGATGCAGCAGCACGTCCAGAAAGTGCAGCCGGATGCTGGCCACCAAAATGGCGGCCACCGGTACGAGGGCGATGCGTTGTCCGCTACATCGACCCAGTCCGCTCAGGCGCAGCTTGAGGAAGACCCTCTCGTTTTTACAAAACAGTTTTTCAACCCGGCGCAGGGCGATCGGATTCACGTTCCAGGTGTCGCCCGAAAAATACCTCATCTGCTCAACGGTGCCATCCTGCGGCGCATGAAAGTGGTGGTACATGGCCGCGGTCAATCGCAGCGTCACGAATTGGCCGTCGCACCAGTTCTGCAGGTCGGCCTCGTCGCCCAGCAAATCTGCCAGCGTGTAGGGAAAGCCCTTGGCCTGAAATACCCGCGTGCCCTCGATCCGACCGCAGGCGCCGACGATGGCGTCGCAGGGACTGGCCAGCACCTCGGGGTCCAGGTCCAACGGGCGCATACCCTCCTTCAATTCACGCGTGAAGCAATCGTGCATGCTGGTGAAGTGGTCCTTGCGCGCTTCGCTCAGATCCAGGTCCGAAAAGAATTTCCAGATGGCGATCGACGCCCTGCTCACCAAAGGCTGCTCGATCTTGCTGAACCAGGCCATGAACTGGGTCAGCCAACGACGTGGCAATCGATTGGTCAACAGAAAGTTCAAGTCTTCCTGGCGCAACAACTTGTGCAGGGTATCGCGAATGCTCATGGAGTTCGATCAGGTCTCAGATTTCAATTGAAAGGAATGCGCTTGTGAATCAACCGCTCAATACTTTGGCGCTTTACGGTGCGGCCAGCGTCGCAGCCCTCTACGCCGCGGCGCGCCTCAAGTCCAGGCTGCAGCTTTCTCTGGCCAAACATCGCTCGCTCGCCGGGCATCCGCGCATGGCGCGACGCATCGCTGCGCTGCTTCCCGGCTACAGCTACAGCGAACAGGACGCCTTTGGGATCGACGGCGCGCCGCTTGCGGTGGCGGCACAGCGCCGGATGGCATTCGCCCAACTGAGCGCGCGGTACCGTGAGCGCTTTGCGAAAAGTCTGCAGCAGACGCGCGATGTCGAGGAGGGTCTTTCCGACCTGCAATTCACCAGCGCCTATCGGGTTCCGTTTCAGTTCCGTGAACTCGCCAGCGCCGCTCTGAAAACCGGAACTTTCATGAGCGCCAGCGCGGGCGTGACGCTGACCGATCTTGATGGAAACGTCTTCTACGACCTCACCGGCTCTTACGGCGTGAACCTGCTGGGCAACGATTTCTACAAGGACTGTATTGCCCGCGGCAGCGCCTTGGTGAGCGATCTGGGCCCGGTGCTGGGCTCCTATCACCCGGTCGTTGCCGACAATGTGGCGCGCCTCAGGCAGGTATCTGGCATGGACGAAATCTCGTTTCACATGTCCGGCACCGAAGCCGTGATGCAGGCCGTGCGGCTGGCGCGCTATCACAGCAAGAAATCCCATCTGCTGCGGTTTTGTGGTGCGTACCACGGGTGGTGGGGCGACGTTCAGCCGGGAATCGGCAACCCACAGACGGCGCGCGACACTTACACGCTCAAGGACATGGACACCAACACCTTGCGCGTGCTGCGCCAACGCAACGACATCGCCTGCGTGCTGGTGAATCCGCTGCAGGCCTTGCACCCCAACGTCGGCGCGCCGGGCGATGCTTCGCTGCTGGACAGTTCGCGCAAGGCGCACTTCGACCGCGCGGCCTACACGCTGTGGTTGCAGGAGTTGAGAACGATCTGCACCGAAAAAAACATCGCACTGATTTTTGATGAGGTCTTCGTGGGTTTTCGTCTGGCGAGCGGCGGAGCGCAGGCCTATTTCGGCGTTCAGGCCGACCTGGTCACCTATGGAAAGACGCTGGGCGGCGGACTGCCCGTGGGTGTGGTCTGCGGCAAGCGACAGTGGATGAAACGCTTTCGCGAAAATGCGCCGGCCGACATCTGCTTTGCACGCGGAACTTTTAACGCCCATCCCTACGTCATGGGATGCATGAACGTGTTTCTGCAGAGTTTGCAGACCGCTCCCATCCAGGCGCTGTATCAGGATCTGGACGAGACCTGGAACCGGCGCGCGAACGCACTCAACCTGCGCCTGCAAGAGGCCGGCCTGCCGGTACAGGTGGCCAACCTGTCGTCGATCTGGACCGTGCTCTACACCCAGCCCGGTTGCTTCAACTGGCTGTTTCAGCATTACCTGCGACTCGAGGGCGTGGCGTTGAGTTGGGTCGGCACCGGGCGTCTGGTATTCAGTCTGAACTATTCGGAACAGGACTTTGAAGCGGTCTCCGATGGCTTCGTGCGCGCTGGCGTCGCCATGAAGGCCGACGGCTGGTGGTGGAGTGCACCGGCACTGACCAACAAGGCGATCAAACGCAGGCTGCTGCGCGAGATGCTGGCTCAGCTGTTCTGACCGCGCCAGCAGTTCTGCAGCCCTCACGCAGGGCTTTTGCCAGGCGCAGGTTCAATCCACTCGCCACGCGCGAGGGCGAAGGGCGCCTTGTAGTAAAGCGAGATGTCATGAAAGGGATCGGTCAGGATCTTGGTCATCCATACCAGACCGGACTGCACATCACGCAGGAAGAAGAGATGCACCGTGCGAAACAGCAGGCCACCCACGCCCACGGCCAGCCACAGCATTCCTGTGTGGTGCCAGTAGCCCGCAAAATCGTGCGCCGGTTCAAACAACCCCAGCAAGGTCGGGTCGAGTAACAGCCACAGGGGCGAGGCAACCCAGATCGCCATCAGCACGATCTTGCGGCGCAGGTTGTAGCCCACCTTGACATCTTCCTTGTACTCATGCGTCGCCTGGTTGGCCACGTCGTAACCCCTGGGCTCGAAAAAGAAATGTCCGGCCTGACGCGTCGACATGGAAACCAGCCAGGCGATCAGCGCGGCGCTGGCGGGATCCCTGAATACCAGCACATAGGCGCAAAGAAAACTGACGGCGCTGATCAGGTGCAGCGACTGATTGATGCGGCTATGGTGGTAGTAGCGGTGGTCGTCCCACCTTTGGACTTTGAGTTGCTCGAAAAATTCAGACATTTGTGTTTCCTTTTGCCGGGGAATGTAGCGAGCCGCCGTGACGAAATGGTGACAGCCGCAATGACTTTAAGGTGAAAAATTGCGCGGCAGCGTCACGAAAGTGAAATCCTCATCCTTGAGAATTTCGACCATTCCATCGACCCGGATTTTGAATGTACAAATACGAAAATAGCGTTGTCTCGGAAACCGGATTGCGCTACACATCAAAGGAACGCGGCTCCCCTTTTCAGGGCATGGGAGGAGGAGGTGAGACCCTGAGCTGTGTCAAATGTGGACGTCACCGGCCACGACGCAGCGGTGTTTTCAAGCGGTATTTGACAGCCTTGATGTTTTTCTGCCTTGACTGCAAACCGGTCGTGGCAAAGCAGCACTCCGTCGACCTGTAGCGACTTGAACGCCAACCGACATCGATTCGTCACATTGCGCGTCTAAAGTCCGCGCAAACATCAGGAATCGCCATGATCCCAGCCATTCGCATCCACGCGCTTGACAAGACATTCCCCGGGGGCCGCCATGCCCTGAAAGACGTTCATCTGGACATTCGCATTGGCGAGATGGTGGCGCTGATTGGCGCCTCCGGCTCCGGAAAATCGACATTGCTGCGCCACATCGCGGGCCTCGTGGCCGCAGACCGGACGTCCCAGGGACTGGTGCAAATCCATGGCAAAAACATTCAGCACGGCGGCAGGATTGCCGCCGACATCCGAAAGTCGCGCTCTGGCGTGGGCTTTGTGTTCCAGCAATTCAACCTGGTGGAGCGCTTGCCCGTAATCGTCAATGTGCTCGCAGGTACGCTGCACCGCGTGCCACTTTGGCGTAGCCTGCTGCGCTGGTTCACGCGCGCTGAAATTGCCGGTGGCGTGGAGGCGTTGCGCCGCGTGGGTATCGCAGACTGCTGGGCCCAGCGGGCCGGCACCTTGTCAGGCGGTCAACAGCAGCGCGCCGCCATTGCACGCGCTCTGGTCCAAGGTGCCAAGGTCATCCTGGCGGATGAACCGATTGCCTCGCTCGACCCCGAGTCCTCGCGTAATGTCATGGACATTCTGGCGCGCGTGAACCGCGAAGACGCGTGCACCGTGGTGGTCTCACTGCACCAGGTGAATGTCGCAATCAAGTACTGTCCCCGCACCATCGCGCTGCATCAGGGACGGGTGGTCTATGACGGCGCCTCTGCGGCGCTCACGCCGGCGTTACTGCGTGAACTCTATGGCGCCGAGGCCGACGACATCTTGTCGCTGGGCGATCACATCACCTCGTTGCAGGATGCGCCACGCCCCGCACGTGTGGCCCCCTGGCGTGCCCCGTTGGCGCAAGCGGCGTGAGCATTTTCGCGCCAGTTCGCCCACCGATCTCCCCAACCTCAAACCCAAGGAAATAGCAGCATGAGAAAGATACTTTTTGGCCTTATCGCCAGCCTGGCTTTCAACCTCGCACCGGCCAGTGCAGAAGAACTCAAGGAAATCAACTTCGGCATCATTTCCACCGACTCGTCGAGTTCACTCAAGAAAAACTGGGAAGCGTTTCTGGGCGACATGGAGAAATCCGTGGGCGTCAAGATCAAACCCTTCTTCGCAACCGACTATGCCGGCATCATTGAAGGCATGCGCTTCAACAAGGTTCAGGTCGCCTACTACGGCAACAAGTCGGCGATGGAAGCGGTGGATCGCGCAGAAGGCGAGATCTTTGCCAAGGTTATTGGCGTAGACGGCTCCGAAGGCTACAACTCGCTGCTGATCACACACAAGGACTCACCCTACAAGACCTTGGCCGATGTTATCAAGCACAGCAAGGAGATCAACTTCGGCATTGGCGACCCCAACTCCACCTCCGGCTTCCTAGTGCCTAGCTACTACGTATTTGCCAAGAACAACGTCAACCCAAAGACCGATTTCAAGACCATTCGCGGTGCCAACCACGGCGCCAACTTCATGGCAGCGGCCATGAAGCAGGTCGACGTTGCCACCTTCAATACGGCAGACTATGAAAAGATGGAGCAGACCCAGCCCGCGCTGGTGAAAGAGATCCGCATTATCTGGAAGTCGCCGCTGATTCCAGCCGATCCCTTTGTTTGGCGCAAGGATTTGTCGGCAGACTTGAAAGTCAAGGTCAAGAACTTCTTGATTGGCTACGGTAAGGGTGTGAACGGGGCCGAACAAAAGGAAAAAATCCGCCTGCTACCCGCGGGCGGATTTGCTGCATCGAACGACGACCAATTGGTTCCGGTGCGTCAGTTGGCTTTGTTTTCTACGCGCATCAAACTGGAAGGCGATGAGCATCTCGATGCGGGTGAAAAGAAGGCGAAGATTGCCGACATCGACCACAAACTTGACGCCCTGAATCAAAAGCTCGCGCTGCTCAAGTAATTCGTTCGGCCCGGGCGCTACCAGAGTGAATCAAACGACGACGCCAACCCCGCTCCACCCCGACGTGGCGACGCCTGCAAACGAGGCGGCGTTGCAGCACCCGCTGTTGCAACGCACATCGCCCGCCGCGCTCGCGCTATGGGGTCTGATGCTGGCCGCCCTGGTCGGCTCCTGGAAGGGAGCCGACATTCGGCCCGGCGCCTTGATCTCGGACGCCGGCAACATGGCCTCGTACGCCAGCAGTTTCTTTCCGCCCAACTTTGCTGACTGGCGGGTCTATCTGCAGGAAATGCTGGTCACTCTGGAGATTGCGCTATGGGGCACCGTGTTGGCCGTCATCTGTGCTGTGCCGCTGGGCCTGCTTTCGTCGGCGAATATCGCGCCCGCCTGGATCTATCAGCCGGTGCGCCGGGTGATGGACGCAGCGCGCGCCATCAACGAGATGGTGTTTGCCATGCTTTTTATCGTGGCCGTTGGTCTGGGACCTTTCGCCGGGGTGTTGGCATTGTGGGTCCACACCACAGGCGTGCTGGCCAAGCTCTTTTCGGAAGCGGTGGAATCGATTGACCCGCAGCCGGTCGAAGGTATACGCGCCACCGGTGCGCACGCCCTGGAAGAGATTGTCTACGGCATCATTCCCCAGGTGCTGCCGCTGTGGATTTCCTACTCGTTGTACCGTTTTGAATCCAACGTGCGTTCAGCCTCGGTGGTAGGGATGGTCGGTGCAGGCGGCATTGGCGTGGTGCTGTGGGAAATCATCCGTGGCTTTCAATACGCTGAAACTTGCGCCGTGATGATCGTCATTGTCCTGACTGTGACCGTGATCGATGTCATTTCAGCGCGCGTGCGCAAGTCGGTGATCTAGCAGCGCCTTCTTCAGGCAGGGGTTCCCTGCCCGACAGCACAACCCAGCAGATACTCGACCAGCGTTTGTCCCGCCTGCGCAAGTTCCCCTTCATTCACGATCGTGCAGTGCGCCTGCAGGTCGGGAAAAAGGGCATTGCGTGCCAGCCGGCGTGCGACTTCCCAAGGCTCCTCCCGGCCGCGTTGCGCCAGACGCGCCGCCAGCGTCCCGGCTTCGGCCACAACATGCACGACCCGCACCTGTGGCAGCGCCACCAGGCCATGCGCGTGTTCACGTGAACCATTCACCACCACCACGTGCCCTGTGCTCACCTTGGCGGCGTAGTGCGCCTCAATACCATAGTGCCAGCCGTTGGCCTCCCAGCACCAGACCAGCCGACCGGCGCCGAGCAGCCGCGCCAGTTGCTCCCGGCTGACTTCTTCATGATCGGACCCTGGATAGCGGGGACGCGTCACCATGCGCCGTGAAAAAGTGATATCGCTGCGCGCTCCCAAGTGTTGCGCGGCCCAACTGATGACGCTGTCCTTGCCTGCGCCCGACGGACCGCACACAAAGACCCAACGACCACTCATGGCGCCGCTCGCAGTCCGGGGGTGCGGGACTTGGCGCAAGGCTGAAGCATCGCATCGGCAATGCGAAAGAACGCTTGCCCCGGCCCTTCCTCGACAAACAGGCACAAGCGGTCGAGCACCAGCGGGCTGGCAGCGTTCAACTGCGCCACGGGCCTATCCCAGGCCGCAATCACACGCTGTGCCGTGGCGGGATCAATCACACCGCTCAAGCTCAGGTGCAAGCGAAAACGCTCCAACACATGCGGGTAGCCATAGCGCTGCAGCAGTTCCACGCCGCGGGCATCCAGGGATTCGAGTTCGCGCCGGGCCAGATCCTCTGCTGTCAGGGGCGCACGCAAGTCGTCCAGTTCGATCACACAGCGCTTCGCCATGGCTTGCAACTCGGGCGGAGGGGCGCTCGGAACGAGCGCGGCAAAATTGCCCAGAGGCATGGTCTGCATCGGTCCCAGTGCAAGTGCCTGCAGCGTCATCGCCAGGTCTTGCATACGCTGCAGCAGATCACGCTCCTGAATTCCTGGATGCAAACGAAAAGGGGCCTTCAGCGTGGCATGGAAACCGTAACGCCGGGGTTCGGCGGTCAATGCCCGCCAGTCGTCGGCGCTGAATTTCTGCCACGCGCCTGGACGCAGCGGCACATCAGAACACTCATCGCGACCCAGCCAATGGGCGCCGGCCTCCCACCAGGGTGAGTGCGGCGCGGGCGCGAAGTAAATGGCGTAGCGCGCGCTCATGGCGTCCTGTCCCTGTCCAGCCGCTGTTGCCCGCGCTCGCCGAAAAGCACGGGGTCCTCGCGCGCAAGGTCTTGACCTTTGCGGCCGAACCCAAGCTGTTGCGCCGCGGAAGTTTGAGACAAAAACTTCCGAATCTGTGTGGATGTCATGAATCGGTCACGTTGTGCAGTTGAACTAGGGGCTCGACACCGAAGGACCCGCGCATCGCGTCGATCCTTGAAGACTTTAGCGACCGAATTAGACATCTTTATGACAAGTCAAGCCTTGACGATAACGACCGAGCAGCGCCGCGCCTGGCTGGCCGTGCTGGCACGTGCATCGCTCTCGCAACTGCAGGCGCTGGCCCCGGAGTCCTTGCCTGCACCGCAATACATACGCGCCGCTGAGATCGGCATGGTGATGCTGCGCGCACGCACCGATGGCACGGGAGACGCATTCAATCTGGGAGAGGCCAGCGTGACGCGCTGTGCCCTGCGCCTGAACGGCGGTCCTCTGGGTGTGGGTTACACCCTCGGACGAGATCGCAGCAAAGCCGAGCTTATCGCCGTCTTTGACGCCTTGTTGCAGGACCCGCAGCAGCACGCCGAACTTCACGCTGCGGTAATTGAAACCCTGGCCGCGGCCCAGGTGAAAACCCAGGAGGCACTCGGTCGTGCAACCGCCGAGTCCAGGGTCGAGTTCTTTACTTTCGTTCGGGGCGGAGCATGAATGCCATCGATTCCAGTAACGCATTGACGGCCGGGTTTTCCGATCCAGTCCACGACTCACAGCGCGCCTTTCGCGCGGCTCTGGAAGCACTCTCGCGCCCTGGCATGGCAGTCCCCCTGGGCGCCGCGGTGGAAGGTGTCGACCTGCCCCCTGCCACCGCGCACATCCTGCTAACTCTGACCGACGAAGAGACGCCAGTCTGGTGGCAACAGGTCGACACGCAAACCCTGCAGTGGCTGCGTTTTCACACTGGAGCACCGCTCAGCGCAACGCTACAGGGAGCTGCCTTTGCGGTCCTCGTAGCGACTGCCCTGATGCCACCCCTGAACAGCTTTTCAGTTGGAACGCCACAAGCGCCCGAGTTCTCCACCACCTTGCTGATCGAAGTACCGTCGCTGCATTCAGGGGCCGAAGTGCATTGGAGTGGCCCCGGCATTCGCGACATCATGGCAGTGCGCATCGCGGGACTGCCGGAGACGTTCTGGGCGCAATGGCAGGCCAATCATGCGCTGTTCCCGCAGGGCGTGGACGTCATTTTTTGCTGCGCACAGCAGGCGCTGGGGCTGCCACGCAGCACACGTGTTCACGTACCGGACGAGCAGTGACATGTACGTTGCGGTCAAGGGCGGCGCTGCCGCCATCGAAAGTTCCTGGCGACTTCTTGCCGCCCAGCGTCGCGGCGACACCTGCGTGCCGGAACTCGGTGTGCTGCAGATTCAGCAACAGCTGTCGCTGGCTGTAGACCGCGTCATGACCGAGGGTTCACTGTACGACCGCGAACTCGCCGCACTGGCGATCAAACAGTCCAGCGGCGATCTGATGGAGGCCATCTTCCTGTTACGCGCGTACCGCACCACGCTGCCCCGGTTTGCCTGTAGTCTGCCTCTGGACACAGCGGCGATGCGCGTGAGTCGGCGCATCTCGGCGACCTTCAAGGACCTGCCCGGTGGTCAATTGCTCGGAGCGACGCACGACTACACGCAGCGACTGCTGGATTTTTCCCTGTTGGCCAACGCCAGCGGGCCCGTCGCGGCACCTGCATCAGCGCAAACCGGCCACGCCCGGCCCGAGCCAATGCCACGGGTTAGCGAACTCATGGCGCGCGAAGGTCTGATGGAAAACACGCCTGAAGCGGCGCCAAGGGAACCCGGCGACCTGACACGCGAGCCGCTGATGTTTCCTGCCGATCGCGCGTTGCGACTTCAGGCGTTGGCGCGGGGCGACGAAGGCTGGCTGCTGGCCCTGGGCTACTCGACGCAACGCGGCTATGCCAGCGCCCATCCCTTCGCCGGGGAAATTCGGCGTGGACTGGCGGCGGTGGAAATCGTGCCTGACGAACTGGGTTTCGCCATTGATCTGGGTGAAGTTGAAGTGACCGAGTGCCAGATGGTGAACCAGTTCGCCGGTAGCCGCGACACGCCACCCCAGTTCACCCAGGGTTACGGCCTGGCTTTCGGCGGCTCAGAGCGCAAGAGCATGGCGATGGCGCTGGTGGACCGCGCGCTGCGCTCGCGCGAGTTGGGTGAGCCCCTGGTCGCCCCGGCCCAGGACGAAGAGTTCGTGCTGGCCCATGCGGACAGCCTGGAATCTTCGGGCTTTGTCCAGCACCTCAAGTTGCCGCATTACGTGGACTTTCAGTCGGAATTGGAACTGGTGCGCAAGCTGCGCGCTGCACACGCGTGTGCCAGGAAATTGGAGCTGTATGCCAACACGCAGCCTAGCAGTGTCGGCAAGAACGAGACCACATGATGGACAGCCACTACAACTTCGCCTTTCTCGACGAAGGCACGAAAAAGATGATCCGCCGCGCGCTGCTCAAGGCAGTGGCCATACCCGGCTATCAGGTGCCGTTTGGTTCGCGGGAGATGCCCTTTGCCTACGGTTGGGGCACGGGCGGAGTACAGGTCACGGCCAGCATCATCGGCCAATGCGACGTACTCAAGGTGATCGACCAAGGCTCCGACGACACCACCAATGCCGTCAACATCCGGCGCTTCTTTGCCCGCACCACGGGTGTCGCAACGACTGAAAGGACGACCGAGGCCACGATCGTGCAATCCCGCCACCGCATCCCGGAAGCGGCACTGACCGACGCACAGATCATCGTGTTCCAGGTGCCTATGCCGGAGCCGCTGTTTCGACTGGAGCCACGGCGGCGAGAAACCATCACCATGCATGCGCTGGCTGAATACGGGCTCATGAATGTGAAGCTGTACGAGGACATCGCGCAGCTGGGCGCGATTTCACGCAGCTACGACTACCCGATTCTGGTGAACGACCGCTACCTCACTTCGCCCTCCCCCATCCCGAAATTTGACAACCCCAAGATGCACATGAACCCGGCCTTGCAGCTCTTTGGCGCGGGCCGGGAAAAGCGCCTGTATGCGATCCCTCCGTACACCTCGGTGCGAAGTCTGGACTTTGAGGATCACCCGTTTACCGTGCAACGCTGGGAACACGCCTGTGCCCTGTGCGGCGCCGAGGACAGCTTCCTTGACGAAATGATCGTCGACGATGCAGGCAGCCGGCTCTTCGTCTGTTCCGACTCCGATTACTGCAGCACGCGCCGCGCTTCAGGCCATAACGGCACGCAGCAGGCGGTGGTCATGGATGATGTGTTGGCGGCGCCAGCGGAGGCCAACGCGTGAACGGTGAAATGCTGATGTCGGTGCGCGCCGTGGGCAAGCAATTCACGCGCGGCAGCCGATCCCACTGGGCCTGTCGCGACGTGAGTTTTGACCTGTACCCGGGGGAGGTTCTCGCTGTGGTGGGTGAATCGGGCTCGGGCAAAACCACCTTGCTGCGCCTGCTGGCGGCACGGCTGGCATGCGACGAGGGCGCCGTGCACTACCACCTGCGCGACGACGGCAGATCCGCAGCCGGCCAGACTGACACAAGCCCCGTTGCCAACGCACTGGTCGATCTGGCGCTGCTGTCGGAGGTGCAACTGCGCTGGCTGGCGCGCACCGACTGGGGTTTTGTGGAACAGCACGCGCGCGACGGCTTGCGCATGAACGTCTCGGGCGGCGCCAACGTGGGCGAGCGCCTGATGGCGCTGGGTGCGCGTCACTACGGCCGACTGCGCGGCGAAGCACTTTCCTGGATGCAGCGCGTGGAGCTGGACACGGACCGCATCGACGACCTGCCGGGCACTTACTCCGGCGGCATGCAGCAACGTTTGCAGATCGCCCGCAACCTGGTGACGCACCCGCGCCTGGTCTTCATGGACGAGCCCACCACCGGTCTGGACGTGTCGGTGCAGGCGCGCTTGCTCGACTTGCTGCGGGAGTTGGTGGACGAACTGCAGCTGGCCGCGGTCGTGGTAACCCACGACTTGGCGGTGGCGCGTCTACTGGCGCACCGCATGCTCGTGATGAAAGACGGCGAGGTGGTGGAGCAGGGTCTGACCGACCGCGTGCTGGACGACCCGCAGCACCCCTATACGCAGTTGCTGGTGTCTTCGGTGTTGACACCCTGATCCGAACGGACACGCTCATGACCGCCCTTATCGAGACCATCTCCCTGTCCAAGACGTTCACTCTGCACGCGCGCGGCGGCCTGCAACTGCCGGTTTTTGCCGGCATCGACCTGACCGTTGGGCCTGGTGAATGTCTGGCGCTGACCGGGCACTCGGGTAGCGGCAAGAGCTCGCTGCTGCGCTGCCTCTACGGCAACTATGGCGCCAGCAGCGGCTTAGTGCGCATCCGGCATCAAGGACGTTGGCTCACCCTGTCGCACGCTCAACCGCGCGACGTGGTTGATGTGCGGCGACACACGCTAGGCTACGTGTCGCAATTCCTGCGCGTGATCCCGCGCGTCTCCACACTGGATATCGTGGCCGAACCGCTGCGTCGGCTCGGAGTGTCGGCGGACCTTGCCCGTGCTCAGGCCGCGCACTGGCTGACAAGGCTGAACCTGCATGAGCGCCTGTGGCCGCTGCCACCGGCAACCTTCTCCGGCGGCGAGCAGCAGCGCGTGAACATCGCGCACGGCCTGATTGCGCGGCTTCCAGTGCTGCTGCTGGACGAGCCCACCGCCTCGTTGGATGCGGACAACCGAGGCGTGGTGGTGAAACTGATTCGCGAAGCGCGAGCGCGCGGTGCCGCCGTGGTCGGAATCTTTCACGACGATGAAGTGCGCGAGGCGGTGGCCACGCGCTGCCTGGACGTCGAACAGTACCGCCAGCCCATTTGATTTTCCAAGGCCACAAGTCATGCCGCAGCACATCATTCGAAACGCCCGCATCGTCACCGTCAACGAGGAGTTCATTGGCACCGCGGTGCTGCAAGACGGCCTTATCACCCGTGTAGATCGCGGCGATACCGCCGTCCCCGATGCGCAGGACTGGGACGGTGACTGGCTGCTTCCCGGTCTGGTGGAATTGCACACCGACAATCTGGAAAAGCATCTGTCGCCGCGACCGGGTGTGCTGTGGAATGCACACTCGGCCATGACCGTGCATGACGCGCAGTGCGCGGCTGCGGGCATCACTACCGTGCTCGACTCGGTGGTCATCGGCGACCTGGATCAGGGCGGTCCGCGCTGCCAGACGCAGCACACTTCCATCGCGGCCCTGCACCAGTGTCGTGACGAAGGTTTGATGCGAATCGAGCACTTTCTTCACTTGCGCTGCGAACTCTCTGCACCGGACATGCTGGAGGTCTTTCACCAGTATGCATGCGACCCATTGCTTAAATTGGTGAGCATGATGGATCACACACCAGGCCAGCGCCAATGGCGCGATCTGAAAAGCTATCGCCGCTACGCCGAGCGCAACGGTGCTTACAGCGACGCGGAGTTCGATGCCACGCTGGCACAGCGCAAGGCGGACCAGCAGGCCTATTCGCTGTCGCACCGCGAGGTGATCGTGCAAGCGTCTCAGGCGCGTGCATTGACGCTGGCGACACACGACGACACGCTGCTCGCTGATATCGAACAGGCCGTGCTCGAAGGCGTGGGATTGTCGGAATTTCCCACCACACTGTCTGCCGCCCACGCCGCGCGCGATGCCGGCATGGCCATCATCATGGGCGGCCCCAACATGGTCAAAGGCGGATCGCACTCGGGCAATGTTTCCGCCGCCGAACTGGCACAGGCGGATCTGCTGGACATCTTTTCGTCCGATTACGTTCCCAGCAGCTTGCTGATCTCGGCCTTCATGCTGAGCCCACTCGATGGCTGGTCACTTCCCAAGGCCGTGCGAACCGTGAGCTGCAACCCGGCGCGAGCCATTGGCCTGAACGATCGCGGCGAAGTCGCCGCGGGCCTGCGCGCGGACCTGTTGCGTGTGCGCATGAATCGCGCAGGCATGCCCATGGTGCGCGAGACCTGGTTCGGCGGGCAAAGGACTTATTGAGACCTTGCGGGACAGACCAAGAGTTACGCGAAGCGAACTTTGCTCTGTCCTCAACTGACTGAGCTTGCGGGACAGACCACCATGCATTACACCCATATCGCCGCCCACAACCTGCCCGATGCCGTGCGGCTGGAAAACGCTCCAACCCTGGCGGCAAGCGCAGTCGTGAAGGACTGCCGCTTTGGCCGCTATACGCAAGTGGGTGAACGCTCGCGCATGGAAGACTGCGTGCTGGGCGACTATTCCTACCTGGAGAAGGACTGCGACCTGATGTCGGCCGACATCGGCAAGTTCTCCAACATCGCCGCCAGTGTGCGCATCAATCCGGGTTTTCATCCGCTGGACTGGCCCACGCTGCACCACTTCACTTACCGGCGTACCTACTATGGTATGGACGAGCGCGATGACGCGGATTTCTTTGCCTGGCGTCGACGCCAGCGCGTATCCATTGGCCACGACACCTGGATCGGACACGGCGTGGTCATCATGCCGGGGGTTCGCATCGGCAACGGAGCCGTGGTCGGCAGCAACGCGGTGGTGACCAAGGACGTCGCGCCCTACACCATCGTCGGCGGCGTCGCCGCCAAAGTTCTGCGTCAGCGTTTTCCGCGCGCCATCGCGCAGGCGCTTGAAGCAACGGCCTGGTGGGATTGGGACCACAGCACGCTAAGCGAGCGAATGGCAGATTTCCGCGATCTGCGAACTTTCCTGGCCAAGTACGCGCACTGACTCTTCGCTCTGTCGCTTACGCGCTGCCTAGCTCCTGACTGCCCCGGACCGGCAACAGTGCCGTACGCACGAACAGCCCGGTGCCCGCGAGCTTGGCGCCATGCTTGGCCAAGGCCGCCAGGGACGCCACCTGTTCGGCACTGGAATACTCGCTGGGGCGAATCACAACCGCGCCGATCGAGAGCGTGGTACACGGAAAGAATCTGGTCACGCCGTGCCGGTCTTCGGCTGTGATTCCGCCTTCGACAATCGCCTTTTCATCGAAGAGTTCAAGCGCGCGGTTGCCAAAGCTGCGAACCAGGCTTTCACACTGAGCTTGCCAGTTCGCGCTCTGGTACAACAGGATGAAATCGTCACCGCCCACGTGTCCGACGAAATCTCGCTGCGGATCACAATGGGTCAACGCCAACTTGGCCAACAAACGGATCATCTCATCGCCGCGCCAGTAGCCGTATTGATCGTTGAATGGTTTGAAGTTGTTCATGTCTGCATAGCAGGCGACGAATTCAGCACCGCCGTCGAGCAGCCGTTCGATGTGCTGGCTAATCGGAATATTGCCTGGCAGGAAGGTCAGGGGATTGGCATGACGTGCCGCTTCGATGCGGGTTTCAGTGACGGAACGCACAAGCTGATCGCCGGTACCCAGCCCGACGTAACGGCCGTTGTCCACGACGATAAAGCCTTCGGTCAAATAGCGTTGATCTTCCGAAGTCAGGATACCGACAAGTTCATCCACGTTGTGATCGCGCTCAATCAAACGGGGTTTGTCATTGGCGTTCTTCATGCACGATTTCCTGCCCCAAATCTCGCGGTAATAGGGCTTGGCGTACTCGTTCAGGAAGCTGCTGCGACTGATGATGGCCACGGGACGTTGTCCGTCCACCACTGCCAGTGCGTGCAGGTCAGGCGTGGCGTGAAACAGCTCGGCGGCATCTTCGTTGCAGCTTCCGATGCTCAATGTGGGCGCAAAGATAACCGACACCCCGCGCAAAAATCCCGCCTGCGCTGCGCGTCCGCTTTGTGGCAGCACCGCCACGCGCCGATCGCACATGACCGCCTGCGCCTGCGCCAGCGGTTCTTCCCGCGGCAGAGGTTCAGGTCGCCCCAGGAAATAGCCCTGGCCATAGGCGATTCCCAGATCGCGCAGGACCCGCAGATCCTCGGCGTTCTCTATGCCTTCAGCCACGAGCGCGGTGTTGAAGATGGCCGCAATTTGCTGAAGTGCCTGTATGGTCTTGAGCTTGTCGGCATGTTGGCTCAGGTCACGCGTGAAGTACTTGTCGATCTTCACGATATCCGGCCTGATCTGGGACCACAGCCGCAGACTGGAGCGGCCATCGCCAAAGTCGTCCAGCGCCAATGAGACGCCCGCCAGATGCACTTCATCCGCCACGCGGGCCAATTCATCCATATCGACCACGCGTTCATGTTCGGTGATCTCCAGTACCAGCATGCGCGGCGCCACGCCAAAGTCGTGCACCAGTTCACTCAAGGCCTCGCGGCCGCGACGCTGCAGGAGACGCACCAGCACCGCCGCGCTGATGTTGACAAACACGCGCCCCGGATCCCGCAGCAAGCCCCAGCACTGCAGCGCCGCGGCCGCGCTTGCCGTTTCGAATTCGAAGCCCAGCCCTTCCGCCGAGGCCGCCTGCAGCAAAGCGTCGGGAAATTCGAGCGAGCTGCCCTTCGGTCCACGTATCAGCGCCTCATGCCCATAAACCCCGCCGCCCTGAAGTGCCACGATGGGCTGAAACACGGGAGTCATGGCGTGGCTGCGCAACAGCGTGGCCAGCGGGCCCGCATCGCACAGGACCGGGATTGTCAACGCCGACCTAGCACGAGCGCGCCGGCGGCTGGCGGGCTCAGGTGCTGGCAACAGAACAGCATGCATGCAAGAACAATTCCTTTGATGTCAACGGCAAATCTACCGGGTCAATATGACATGCGCATGACATTTTTATGAAAACGTAAACGGTATAAACTGTATACCTCGTTTATCCCAGAGGAATCATCATGACCACCCCATCGAGCCAAACCGTCGCTGCGCCCAAGCCCGCAGCGAAAACCGTCAAGACCGCTGCCAAGCCGGTCGTCAAGCCCGTGCCGAAATCCATCAAAAGGCTTCGCGCCGCACCCCCCAGACCGGCGCCCAAGGTGGCGGCGAAGGTAGCGACCAAGGTAAGCGTCAAGGCGACGCCAAAAGTCGCTTCGCCCAAGCCGGAGAAAGTCAGGAAACCCAAGCTCGTGCGTGACAGTTTTACCATTCCAAAACTGGAATACCTGGTGGTGGACGCATTGAAAGCACGTGCGGCCAAACTGGCGCAACCTGTGAAAAAGAGCGAGTTGCTGCGCGCCGGCCTCAAGGCGCTTGCCGCCATGCCCGACGCCGCGCTGAAGTTGGCGCTGCAAGCGGTGCCTGCCATCAAGACTGGGCGTCCAAAGAACTGAAAAAGTGCCATCCGCTACAGCGAGTCCGGATTTTGCACAGTCACGATCACCGTCTGTGAGTGGTCGTCACGGGTGCGCGTGCGCAGCCACCAGACGCCGCCTTTCTTGATGGCGCAGTCGCTTTCCTTCAGGCCGATCAACTGCGCCACCATCTGGCCCAGCACGGGTTGGTGTCCCACCACCACCACCGTGGCCTTGCTCTGCGGCCACTGCACCAGTTCCAGCACCTGAGCCGGTGAGCCATCCGGCCCCAATTCGGCCCGCACTTTGTACTTGCGCCCCAATGCCAACGCCGTTTGTTCGGTGCGACGCGACGGGCTGGCGAGGATGCGGCTGCTGTCGGGCAGATGCCGATCGAGCCACGCCGCCATTTTGAGCGCCTGTTTGTGTCCGCGCGCCGTGAGGTCGCGGTCCAGATCCGTACCACCGTCTTCGGCTTCGTGCGCCTCGGCGTGGCGCCAAAGAATCAGGTCCACGCTTTCTTCCCCTTGCCGGAATTCCGGGGCCTGCTGTAGCGGGTCATGAGCGCATCCTGCGCCCCCGCCTTGATCGCTGCCGCGGCCGTGTCCACACGCACATAGTGACCGTCCGGCGCCATATCCCAGGCATCAACACCATCGTGCAGGTAGGACACCAGACACTCGTCGATGATGCGCTGGCGCAAGCTGGGGTCGGTCACGGGCCAGACCAACTCAATGCGGCGCAGCATGTTGCGATTCATCCAGTCGGCGCTGGACAGGTAGAGCGACTCCTCCTCAGCCAAGCGGAAATAGAACACCCGGGAGTGTTCCAGAAAGCGCCCGATGATGGAGCGCACACGGATGTTGTCGGTCACTCCCGGCACCAGCGCTGGCAGCATGCAGGCGCCGCGCACGATCAGGTCGATTTTGACGCCACGCTGTCCAGCGTGTACCAGCGCGCGCATCAGCGCCTCATCGGTGAGCGCGTTCATCTTGACGACGATGCGGGCATCCTGCCCACGGCTTGCGCCCAGCGCCAGTGCTTCTATTTTTGCAACCAGTCGGCGCTGCAATTGAAAGGGTGCCAGCCACAATCGCTTGAGCCGCGGCAGCGTATTCAATCCTGCGATGTGCACAAACACCTGTTCGATGTCGGATGTCAGCGCGACATCGGCAGTGAGGTAGCTCACGTCGGTATAGAGTCTGGCCGTGCTGGGGTTGTAGTTTCCGGTCGAGAGGTGCGCATAGCGGCGCATCTGTTTGCCTTCGCGCCGCGTGACCAGCAACATCTTGGCATGGGTCTTCAACCCCACCACCCCGTACACCACCTGCACTCCGATGGACTCCAGCATTTCCGCCCAGTTGATGTTGGCCTCTTCGTCAAACCGTGCCTTGAGCTCCACCACCACCGTCACTTCCTTGCCGCGGCGCACCGCCTCGCGCAACAGGTCCATCAAGGTCGAATCCGAGCCGGTGCGGTAGATCGTCTGCTTGATCGCCAGCACCTGCGGATCCAGCACCGCCTCGCGAAGAAATTCCAGCACCGCATCGAAACTCTCAAACGGCTGATGCAACATCACGTCGCCCTTTTTGAGCCGCTCAAAGAACGATTGTCCCGGCGTGAGTTGCACTGGCCAGCAGCCTTTGAACGACTTGAAGCGCAGCCGCGGCTCGTCCACCAGATCGATCAATTGCGTCAATCTAGCCATGTTCACCGGGCCCTGCACCCGGTAGAGAGAGAGCTCAGTGAGATCAAACTGTTTCAGCAGATAGCCCGCCAGGTGGTCGGAGCAACCGGAGGCCACTTCGAGCCGCACCGCCTGCCCATAGTGGCGTTGTTCCAGTTCCTGTCGTAACGCAGTGCGCAGGTTCTGCACGTCGTCCTCATCCACGGCCAGGTCTGAGTGCCGGGTCACGCGAAACTGCGAGAACTGCCCGACCTCGCGCCCCGCAAACAGATCCTGCAGATGCGCCCGGATCACGCTTGAGAGTGAGACAAACAGGATTCGCTGGTCGGAAATCTTTTCCGGCAGACGTATCAAACGCGGCAACACGCGCGGCACCTTGACGATGGCGATGTCGTTCTCGCGTCCGAAGGCATCCCGGCCCGTGAGGCGCACGATGAAGTTCAGTGACTTGTTGGCAACCTGCGGAAACGGGTGCGAGGGGTCCAACCCGATAGGTATCAATAGCGGTCGCACTTCGCGTTCAAAGTAATCCCTCACCCAGCGCCTTTGCTCGGCATCGCGCTCCGAATGCGAAACGATTTCTATGCCCTGGCGTTTGAGCGCAGGCAACACCGCTGAGTTGTAGATGTGGTATTGATGCTCCACCAGGGCGTGCGTCGAGTGGGACAAGGCGGCATGGGACTGCGCCGTGTACGTGCCCTTGTGATCACGGCTGCGCGCCGCGCTCAGGTGCGCGTCGGCGCGGACCTCGAAGAACTCGTCCAGATTCGACGACACAATGCACAAATAGCGCAGGCGCTCCAGCAGCGGCACATCGCTACGCTGCGCCCAATCAAGTACACGCTGATTGAACGCGAGGATGGCGTGATCGCGATCCAGAAAAGGGATCGGCGGCGCCGGCTCGTGCCGGCCCGCAAGCGCGTGTGTCTCGACGTGGGGATTGGACATGACTTCTCTCTGACCTGGACCATCCAAGCCTAGCGTCAGTATGTGTCCAATTTATGTCAAATGTGTGACGGGGCTCGGGAGCGGTTCCAGGCGCTGCAGCTGCGCGCCTTGGCGGGCGGGCACCAGATACCTCAGGAAACCAGCGGTCGCTTCCGGCCAGCTAAAGGTCAGAGCCCGGGCCCGCGCTTCACTGCGGGGCGTCTTCAGCGCTGCATGAAATGCAAGTTGGAGATCAGCATGCATGGCGCCGCCGCTGGCACCGCCCATGGTATCGGGGTTGGCCTGCCCCAGCACTTCGCGGGGCCCGTCCACCGGGAAGGCCGCCACGGGCGTGCCGCAGGCCATGGCTTCGAGCAGCACCAGGCCGAAGGTGTCGGCATGACTGGGAAACACAAACACGTCAGCCGCGGCATAGACCCTGGCCAGTTCATCGCGCGGCAGGATTCCCAGCCAGCGCACCTGCGGATAGCGCGCCTTCAAGCTTTGCTCCAACGGCCCGACACCGCACACGAGTTTGGTGCCAGGCACATCGAGTTGCAGAAAGGCCTCGATGTTCTTCTCGTAGGAAACGCGCCCCACAAACAGCGACACTGGGCGCTCCAGTTCGCCTGCCGGTGGATAGAGACGCGCACTGTCACGGAACTCGAACATCCGGGTGTCCACGCCGTGGGTCCAGGAGCGCAGGTTGCGAAAACCCCGTGATTGCAACATCCGCAGCACGCCCTCGGTGGGCACCAACACGCCCGACGACGGCTTGTGGAAGTGCCGGAACAAGGCATAGCCCCAGGACAGCGGTATCTTCACTGCGGCGTTGACGATTTCAGGAAACTTGGTGTGAAAGGCGGTGGTGAAAGCCAGCCGGTGTTTGAGGCAGTAGCTGCGCGCAGCCCAGCCCAGCGGTCCTTCGGTGGCAATGTGGATGACTTCGGGTTCGAGCGCATCCAGCATCGCCCACAGGGCGCGTTTGGGCCGGATCGCCAGATCGATGCCCGCATAGCCCGGACAGGGTCGGGTCTTGAACTGACCCGGTTGCATCACGTGCACCTCATGGCCCTCCAGCGTCAGGGCCCGCTGCAGTTCCAGCAACGTCGTCACCACGCCATTCACCTGGGGCAACCAGGCATCAGTAATCAGCGCCATCTTCATGCGGTTTCCTTTGAATCTTCTTGTGAGCCGAGCGCCCGATGTCCGCGACCGCCTTCGGCCTGCGACGACTCCCATTGCACCAGTTCAAGCCGACCGTCAAAATGTTCCACCAGCGCGGTGCGGCTTTCCACCCAGTCGCCGTCGTTGCAATACAGCGTGCCTTTGATGTCGCGCATCTCAGCGCGGTGAATGTGGCCGCAGACCACGCCCTGGTGACCGCGCCGTCGCGCCTCGCCGGCCACCGCTTCTTCGAATTCGGTAACGTAGGCCAGCGCCTTCTTCACTTTGTGTTTGAGGTAGGCAGACAGCGACCAGTACGGCAGCCCAAGGCGCGCCCGCACGCTGTTGAGGTGGCGATTCAGACGAAGCGTGAACTCGTACAGGTTGTCACCCAGATAAGCCAGCCACTTTGCGCACTGGATCACACCGTCGAAATAGTCACCGTGCACAACCCAGAGTTCTCGACCGTCGGCCGTGACATGCACCGTTTCTTCCATCACTTCAATACCGCCAAAATGGTGGCCGACAAAGCCGCGCGCGAACTCGTCGTGGTTGCCTGGAACGAAGATCACGCGCGAACCCTTGCGCGAGCGCCGCAGCAGCTTTTGCACCACGTCGTTGTGCGACTGCGGCCAGTACCACTTGCGTCGCAATTGCCAGCCGTCAATGATGTCGCCCACCAGATAGAGCGTGTCACTGGGATGGGATTTCAGAAAATCCAGCAGTGCCGGCGCCTGGCATCCCGGCGTTCCCAGGTGCAGATCCGAGATGAAGATGGCACGGTAGCGCTGGCGACCGTGCCCGTCGTCCGGCTCGTTTGAAAGGTCCGCTGGCACGTGCCAGATGCCGGCAGACTCAAACGGGGCTCGCATCACCGTCCCAGAAAGTGCTTGCGATAGCGCGACGGCAGGTCCTCGATGCGCATCAGCATGGGCAGGTCCGCACTGTTGAAGTCGGGGTCCCAGGCCGGCGCGCCCAGGATCCTGGCGCCCAAGCGCAGATAGCCCTTGATCAGCGCGGGCGGCTCCACCTGCAATGTGCTGTCCATCTGCTCCACCGGCAACGGCAAGCGCGGCCGGACCTGGTACTCCACCGGTGCCAGATGGGTGTGCTTCAATTGCTGCCAGATGCTGGCCGCCACGTCGCCGCTGACGACGCCGTTGTGCCACATCGGGATGCTGGCGCAACCGATCATGATGTCCAGCTGATTGCGTTGCATGAACTCTGCCAGCGCACCCCACAGCGCCATCACCACGCCGCCGTGCCGGTAAGCTGGATGGACGCAGCTGCGCCCCAGTTCCACCATGCGATCGCGCAAAGACCGCAGCCGCGTCAGGTCAAACTCGGTGTCGCTGTAGGTGCTGCCCACACGCTGCGCCTGCGCTGGCGTGAGCACGCGGTAGGTGCCGATGACTTCGCCGCTGGCACTGTCGCGCACCAGCAGGTGTTCGCAGAAGTCGTCGAACAGATCGATGTCGTGGCCGGGCAGCTTGCTCTGCAGCCGTGCGCCCATTTCACCCGCGAATACCTGGTAGCGCAGGCGCTGCGCCTGCCGCACTTCGTCCTGATGCACTGCCCAGGAGACTTCGATGCCTGTGGGCGCCTTCGTTGACGAGGCCACAGCGGTCCAGGCCCGCGCATTGGATCCATCGCGCGCGCCAAACAATCCAGTTGAGTGGGGTGAGCCTGGCGCAGCATGGTCGGGGAATGATTGATTTCGCATGGTTCGCTCCTTGGTTTGGGCGAAGTTTGAAAGTCTTGCGTGACAGGCTTGTGGCGGTTGCATGAAATTTGCGTGACAGTCACTGCAAACGACTGCTCAGCGCGGTTCAGACGCCGGCAATGTGATCGGCGCGGTGGCTCAATAGTTGTCGGCGGACATGCTGATGCGCCTGCGCAGCCAGGGTTTTGCGCGATTGACCGTGTGCCGGAATGCACGCGCCAAAATGCAACTGTGCCTGGATCGACCGCGAGGCCATGACCCTTTGCAGGGAGGTTGCCAGGCTGGTATCGCCGACAAACACCGGCGCCTCCGACGGCAATCCAGTCTGCGCGTTCAGGTAGCGTACGCTCAGCGGCTGCACGGGCGATTGCGCCTTGATCGCGCACTCGAAAATATTCGAATGAAACGCGCCCACGTCGCATCCGTCGCTGCTCGTGCCTTCGGGAAAACCGATGACACAGTAGCCCTGCGTGAACGCCGCCACGCCGGCGTCCACCATGGCACGCGCCGACCTAGCCGATGCGCGCTGAACGAAGATGGTGGCGCAGGCCTGCGCCACCGACCCCACCAGCGGCCAGCGCCTGACCTCGTCCTTGGCCACGAAGATACCGGGCGTGAGCGACTGGATCACCAAGATGTCCAGCCAGGACACGTGATTTGCCACCAGAAGCCCCGCGAACCCAGGCGGTGGTGCACCCTGGCACGACACCTCAACCTGAAGAATCAGCAGCACCCTTTTGGCCCAGCACCGAATTTGATCGAGCTTTTCCTCGCGCTGCAGCCTGGGAAAATGCCGCCACAAGATCCATGCAGCGCGGGCGAATTCCACCGCCAGGTGCAGCCAACGAAGCCAGCGCTGGACGCGCTGCGAGCCTTTCGCATGGGGAACAAATGCGGTGTCTGGAAGAACTGGGTAATACATCCTGCGAGGTGTAGCAGCCCTTTGTGACACGCCTGTGACCGACGCTGCCGCCTTGCAGACTACCTGGAGAACTCACCCTCGTCGAAAGCCGCGTTGAATGTGGCGGCGTCCTCGCGCACCTGCCTCGCACAAGCAGTGGACACATCCAGCAAATGATCGACCCAGTCAGTGTCCTGGCCAAAGGCGATCAGTTCGTCGGTCATGGCCGAACCGTCGCGGCCTGTGCTGCGCAGCTGTGCCCAGGCCACGAGTTGCGCCAGGGTCTGCACCAGCTGATTCCAGACACCCAGCGTCTGACCGCGTTGCCGCAGGGCGATGCGGTCCTCAGAAGGCTGCAGGTCGCGCAATACACACGGTTTTGCATCAAACAGTACCGGGTGCAGGAACGCCATCGCAACCGCCTGCATGCGGGTTTGCACCGCCACCACCCGGTGCGCCTGACTTTCGAAATCGGGCTGCGGCACTTTCAGGTGCGGACGCAGGGATGACGGCACAGCCTGCTTCAAGTCCAGCAGGTAATTTCCGTCCGGCGAGCCCTTGCCTCGCACCAGGATGACATAGCGCTCCACGCCCAGACTGCCGGTGCCCGCGATGCGTCGGGCCACGTCCAGCACCTGAAAAAAGTCGGGATGGGCCTGTGCTTGTGCAAATCCGGCCATCAGGTTGCTCACTGCGTGGCGTTGGGTATCGGTCAGCGGTAGCGCCTTTTTGCCATCCACCAGCAACAGCCGCTGTTTGCCTTTGACGCGGGTGCGGGTGTCAAGAAGTGCGGCTCGGCTGCGATCGCCCAGACCTTCAATCAATTCACGCACCCGTCCGCGTGCTGCTTCACGCTCGAGCCAATAGGCTTTTCCCTGTACCAGCGACGCTGAGTAGGTCTGAAGAAACAGCGCACAGAGTCTCTCCACATTGGTCGGTCCGACGCCAAGGCCGTCGGCCCCGATTTGCAGGCTGGTGAGCATGCGAACCAAATCCCAGTTCGCGGGGGCCAGCGCCGCTTCGTCGAAGTCGTTGATGTCGAAATAGACGAGGCGGTTGTCAGCCTTGTAGCTGCCAAAATTTTCCAGATGGAGGTCGCCGCAGCACCAGGCCAATGGCGCCGACCTGGTCAGTTCGCACTGCGGAAGTCGATCGTAGAAGAGATGACAGCTGCCGCGCATAAAGGCAATGGCACTGCCGCGCATCTTGGCGTACTTTAGAGCCAGGCGCTCGGGTTCGCGCTCCGCGTTGAACGCCTGAATTTTGCGGATGACATCCATTTCTCATCGCCTGCTATTTGGGTTGAAGTCGGACTATAGGCGCAACAAACCGGTGCGGCTAGATCGATTCAACCGTGCGCTCTTTGCAAACCTTTACACGGCGTTGCATCAAGTCGACAGCATCGCCACCGTCACGGAGTTGCCACACAACTTACTTAAATTCGCGCCATCGATCGATTCGCTACCGACTTGATCTTTTGGCGTTTATCGGACGTCCAGCTACCTTCAACCATCCAACTTCTAACTTCGAAATTGATATGAAATACGTTTGTCCTTTGCCTCAGAAAAAATGGATCGCCTTGCTATCAATGGCCACACTCGCGATGGCGGGCGCCAGCGCGAACGCTGCCGACACCGTTGACCTGGGCACCGTCGGCGGCAGCGCGGGCGCCGCCACCACGACCTCGGTCAAGGCCGAGCGCGGCACCGCCGCTGCCGTGGCGCCGACCCAAGCCAGCTTGGGCGCTACCGAACCGCAATCCATCATCTCGCGCGCCTTCATCGAAGACTCGACGCCACCCACCGGCAACTTCAACACAATCCTGGCGATCGCGCCCAGCGTCGCCGCCATGCCCTCGACCAACGGCCCCGGCCTGGCCGATCAAAAAATGTCGCTGCGCGGTTTCCAGGACGGTGAATACAACGTCACCTTCGACGGCATTCCCTTTGGCGATTCGAACGGACCCACGCACCACTCGACCTCGTATTTTCCGGCTTCGGTGATCGGCGGCATGGTGGTCGAGCGCGGCCCCGGCAACGCCAGCAACATCGGCTATTCCACCTACGGCGGCAGCATCAACATGTTCTCCAAGGCACCTGCGCAGGAGCAGGGAGCCAGCGTCTACGGCTCGTTTGGCAGTTGGGGCACAAAGCTCGAAGGCGTGTCGTATGAAAGCGGGCGCATGTCGGGCAGCGATGCCACCTTGCAGATCAACGCGCAGCACATGGGAACCAACGGCTACCTCAGCTACTCGGGCATGCTGGACAACAACGTCACCGTGAAGTATCAGCGCCCCGTGGGCGACAGCACGCTGGTGACTTTGTTCGCCAGCCTGAACGACGTCAACAGCCACGTCACCGACAACGCCTCGGGCGTGAGCGGTTTGCAATTGTCGCAAGGCTTGGGCAAGACCTACGTCATGAACAACAACCCCAAGAGCCAGGGTTATGCAGGCTACAACATGGCCTCCAAGCAAACCGACATGGAGTATGTGCGCGTGCAGAGCAGCGTGGGTAGCGGTTGGGAAAT
Source organism: uncultured beta proteobacterium (assembly GCA_903832285.1). GTDB lineage: Bacteria > Pseudomonadota > Gammaproteobacteria > Burkholderiales > Burkholderiaceae_C > CAIKVZ01. The sequence continues at coordinate 72,859 of CAILAY010000172.1, forward strand.
CGACAACAACGCCTACACCTACGCCTACAAGAACAACACGCTGGCAGGGCAAGACCCTTCGCAGTACAACGGCACGGCCGACGCGTCGCTCAAGATCAAGACCATCACCGGCTCACTCACGCTGCCCAACGGCGACGTTCCCGGTTACTTCAAGCTGAACGAGTACCGCGTCTGGGGCGACGTATTCAAGGCCACGAAAGCCTTGGACTCCGGTCTGTTGCGCACCGGCATCTGGTACGAAGCGTCGAACACCGAACGGCACAACTTCGAAGGCGACCTGACGACGCACACCATGCTGCCGGGCGCCAGCACGGCCTACCCCACGGGCGTGGTGACCAAGTCGAACTTTGCAACGCAGAATTCGCGTTGGGACCAGTTCCAACCCTTCGTCGAATACGAATGGGCCGCGGCTCCCGGCATGACGGTGACCCCTGGCTTCAAGGCCATGTATTACCACTTCACGCTGAACTCCGCCATGAACCAAAAGGCGCTGGTGCCGCAGAGTTATGCGTACACCTACCACGCCGCACTGCCGTTTCTGACGCTGAACAAAAAGTTCGACGATCAAAACTCGGTTTACGCGCAAATTGCGCGCGGCATGGAAGTGCCGTTCCTGGGCGTGGGCTCGACCACCGCCGCACCACCGGTGCCGCAAACCACGACCAACTACCAGTTGGGCGGCGTGCACAAGTCCGATCGGTTGACAGTTGACGCCGATGTGTACTACATCACCATGAACAACATGCAGTTGAACACCGGCAGCAACGCCAACCCCAACTACACCAACGTCGGTGGCGCACTGTACAAGGGCGTTGAGGCCGAAGCCACCTACATGCTCGGCCATGGTCTGGCAGCCTACGCCAACTTCGGCGTCAACAGCGCCAACTACGCTGCCGCCAACGCTGCGTACAACTCGACCATTCCGGCGCCAACCAATAAGCTGCCCACCGGCGAAGTGCCCAACGCACCCAAGGTCACGACCTCGCTCGGCGCCTTGTACAACCAGGGTCCGTGGAGTGCATCGCTCATCTTGAAGCACATTGGTCAGCAGTACAACGCCAACCTCGGTGCTCAACTACCGGCCATCAACAACACAGACTTGAACGTCTCCTACACCTTCAAGAACCTCGGTTTCAACGGCATGAAGGCATTGAAGCTGCAGTTCAGCGCTTTCAACCTGAGCAACAGCCAGCAACTCGTAGGCGCCACCGGACTGGCAACCAACACCGCCACGCAGTACCAGTGGCAGGCGCCGCGCAGCTTCATGCTGTCGGCCAAGGCGGACTTCTGATCGTCCGATTTGTCTCCGGAAAAGGGGTCGGCGCTGCCGGCCCTTTTCTATCAACTGAACGGCACCCATGTCACTCACCAAACTATTTGAATTCGCCAACAACTCAGGCGGAACGCTCTACCTCATGGCGCTGCTGCTGCTGGTCGCGCTCACCGTCATCATCGAGCGCAGTCGGCATCTGCTCAACATGCAGCAGGCAGGCGAGGCTTTGATGGACTTGCTGCGGCGCGAACCCAGCCTGCAAAGCCCGACTGCCCAGGCCGAGCTGAAGAAGCTCGCTCATCTGCCGCACGCCCGCGTGATCCAGGCGATCGAGATGGAACCCGCCGATGCGAGCCGCGATACTGTGGCCGGGCATCTCGAGGAAGCCCTGATGCACGAGGTGCCGCTGCTGGACCGTTCGCTGTGGATGCTGGACACCGTCATCACGCTGGCGCCACTGCTGGGTCTGTTCGGCACCATCATCGGCATGTTCCGCGCGTTCTCGGTGCTGGACGATGTGCAAAACGGCGCCAGTCAGGTCACCGGCGGCATCGCCGAGGCGCTGATTGCCACAGCTTGCGGACTCTTCATCGCGATGCTGGGCCTGGTCTTCTTCAACTGGCTCAACACCCGCGTGCGCCTGATCGTGCACCAACTGGAAACGCTCAAGGTGATGTTGCTGAACCGTCGCGATGGGCGGCTCTCGCCGAGCAGCGCGCGGCTCAAAGTCGTCTGATCAGCCATGCGCTATTTCGAAACCCGAAAAGCCCGTATCGAGATCATCCCGATGATCGACATCATGCTGTTTTTGCTGGTGTTCTTTGCCATGATGACGCTGCGCATGATCCCGACCTCGGGCCATGTGAGCAAGCTGCCCACCAGCAGCACCGCCACCCGGATTCCCGCGCCCAAATTGCTGGTCGAGGTGGGCGACGGCGGCGCCTTGTCGGTGGACGCCCAGACCCTCAGCGCGGACCAACTCAGCGCGCTGGTGCGCAGCCGCCACCCCGCGGAGCTGGCGGTCACGATCGCTGGCGGCCGAAGCGTGAACCTGCAACAACTCATGACCGCGATCGACGCCGTGCGTCTGGGTGGCGCCACGCAGATCGGCCTGGCCGCGAGGAGCAGTGCGCCGTGAACACGGCGGTATTGACACCACGCTTCAATGGGGCAGCGCCGAGCCGCTGGCAGGCTCTGGGCGCAGCCTTCACGCTGGAGTCGCTGGCGATAGCTGCGGTCGTGGCGTGGATCGCGGCGCACCCGGCGTCGCCACCCTTGATGCCACTGGCCATCACGATTGAATCCGCGCCCACGCAGGCGCCGCCATTGCCGGAGCCACCTGCGCCCCTGCCACTGCCAACACCGGTAAAAATCAAATCCACACCGCCCTTGCCAACACCGCCGCCAACTGCACCTGCGACCCTGCCGGTGGTGGCAGCGCCCAGCGAGGCACCGGTGCTGCCTGCGGCGGTGACACCGGTCAGCACCGTCGTGCAGGCGCCTACGCCACCGGCACCGCCACCACCGCCTGCCGGCCCCTCGGGGCCGAGCGCGGAATACGTCGCCAAGGTGCGAGCCGCCGTACAGGCGGCCTTTGTTTACCCCGCTGCGGCCAAGGCAGCGGAATTCAGAGGTCGCACCCGCGTTGCCTTCAGGCTGCTGGACGCCAAGGCCACCGGCGCTCGGGTGCTGGTGGGAAGCGGCATGGGCTTGGTGGACAACGCAGCACTGCAGGCAGTGCAAAAAGCCAGCTATCCCTTAGCTCCTGCCGATCAAAAAGGCTCTGAGTTGAACTTCGAAGTCTGGGTCGAGTTTCGTCTGTGATGAGAAAAATGAAAATGAAATCAAACCTTTCCACACCCGCTGCATCCACTGCGACAAGCCAATGGCTGCCAGGACGCATTTCAGATCAACTCGATCCTGTGTTTAAAAAATGTGCCACTCATCTGACCGCTACCCTGTCGTTCGTCATCGCTGTGAGTGCGCTCGCATTTGTGCTGTTGGCTGCGCCTGCGAAGGGCAAGACTTTGGCGAGTGACGCGGTGTTTGTAGCGCCCTCGCAGATCAACGCCCAGCTGATCCTGCCTGAACCGCCGTCTGCCACTTCAGAGACGACGAAAACCGAACTGCGCGAACTGCATCGTATTGAATCGGCCCGCACACCGGAGCAGGCCGCTCATGCCATGGCCGACGACAAGAACGAAAGCATCTTCATCTTCCAGGCACAAATGGGCGAAGGCTTCGCTGCGGAAAAACTTCCGCTGACGGCAGCACTGTCGGCCAAGGTGGGCAACGACGAGAGCGTCAACACCGCGCCGGCCAAACAGGGCTTCCGGCGCGTTCGTCCATACAATCTGGACAAGACGCTGCATCCGGTATGCACGACCAAAATCAAGAACGACTCCTACCCCAGCGGCCACAGCACGACCGGCTACCTGATGGCACTGACACTGATCGATATGCTGCCGGAAAAGCGTGATTTGATTCTGGCGCGCGCCGACGACTATGCCCACAATCGTCTGGTCTGCGGCGTGCACTACCCCAGCGACCTTCAGGCCAGCAAATTGCTCGCGTACGCGATTCACGCGGTGATGGCCAACACCCCCCAGTACCGCCAGGAACTTGCCGCCGCCCGTGTGGAGTTGCGTCAGGCCTTGGGTTTAACAATGGCGGCCAACTGAATGCATCCCATGCTCCAACGGCGTGCGACCTGACACCGTGACGGTTCCAGGGATGCGCTCGCGCGGCGGCTTGGCCGCGCTTGTCCTGTTGTCGTGCACGGCTGCCATCGCCGCGGAGGTCTTGCCTGTACTCGAGCCCGCCGCCGCCACCTTGCCTACAGTGAACCTCACGGGTGCGGCGCAAGTGGTGCAGACGCGCATTGACCGAAGGGTCTTTGACCTCAGCAGCGACCTGCAACGCGTGACGGGAACCGCCGCCGACGTGCTGAACGCGATTCCATCGGTCGAAGTGGACGCTGATGGCAACGTGAGCCTGCGCGGTGACGCCAACGTGATGATCCTGGTCGACGGCAAGCCCTCGGCTCAGCTCACGGGAGCGCGCGCAGGCGACGGCCTGTTGCAATGGTCGGCCAGCGACATCGAGAAGATCGAGGTTATGTCCAATCCTCCCGCGCAGTACAAGACCGAAGGCACGGCGGGCGTGATCAACATCGTCACCAAGAAAAGCCGAAAGCCCGGCGCCTCAGGGTCCTTGCAGGCCAGCGTGGGCAACCGCCAGCGCCATGTGCTGGCGGGCAATGCTGCCTACAGCGTGGGCGCCTTGAGTCTGTCGGCCAGTCTGGGCTTGCGCCTGGACGACCGTCAGCGCCGGCTGGAGTCGCAGTTGCAGTCCATCGACCCGGCCTCGGGCCAGACCGTTCTCAGCCAGGAATACGCCGACCAGCACATGCGCCGCCTGCTGCCGTCGGTCAAAGCGACCCTGGACTATCGCCTGAGCGCGACTCAATCCCTGGGCGTGGACCTTAGCACACGCGAACGCAGCGGCCAACGATTTTTTGACCAGCACGACAGCAGCCAACTGGCAGATGGAACACGCACCAAGGCGTCCATGCGGCACAGCGACGGCCATGAATGGAGTCGCAGTGACGAGCAGACTTGGCGCTTTCGTCAGTTGCTGAGTGCGCCCGATGAAACACTGGACGCCACCGTGCATCGCAGCGGCGACCGCGAGCGCGAGCGTTACGCCTACCAGAACAGCACCACGCTGCCGGTGGCGCCTCCCAGCCAGGACCACCTCTACCTGAATCACGATTTGGTGAGCACGGAACTGGGTCTGGACTATGCCCGCACACTGGCGGCAGGCGAGAAGCTCAAGTTGGGTCTGGCGCTGGAGCGCGACGATTACGGATTTGCCAACGTCGGCGATAACGTCGATGCGAGCACCGGGCAGGCCGTGAGCAACCCGCTTCTGACCAACCGCTTTGATTATCTGCAACAAGTCAATGCGCTGTATGCCTCCTGGCAGCAGATCCTGGGCGACTGGGAAGCTCTCGGTGGCCTGCGCGCGGAAGCCACCGCCGGCAAGGGCAACCAGTTCACACAGAACCTGATCCAGCAGAGGCGCTACCGCGGCCTGTACCCCAGTCTGCACCTGGAACGCTCGCTGGACGAAACAGCCAGCCTTTCGCTGGGCTTTAGCCGACGCTTGTCCCGGCCCGAACCAGAAGCGCTCAACCCCTTTGTCGATCATCAGGACACGCACAACCTGCGCGCCGGCAACACCGGGCTGCTGCCGCAGGACACGCAGGCGCTGGAGTTGGGCTATCGGATCACGGCGGAGCATCAAAATTACGGCGCCACGGTCTACGCCCGCGCCAACCGCAACAGCGTGACCGACGTGGTGCAGGTGCTCAGTCCCGACGTGGTGCTTAACACCAAAACCAACCTGCCCTATAGCCTTTCCAGCGGAATGGAATTCAGTTCGGATGGTCGCCTCTCCAGCCTGTGGTCATACAAACTGGGAGGCAATCTGTTTCATACCCAGATCGACGCCACCGCACTGGGGGCGAGCGGCCTGAAATCGAGCACAGGACTGAATCTCAAGCTCAGTCTGGATTTCCACCCCAGCAGCCAGAACACGGCGCAGGTCTCGTTCAGCCGAGCCGACAAGCGCCTCACGCCGCAGGGCTATGTGGACGCCATCAACCTCGTCAACCTGGGATTGCGCCACAAGCTGGACGACGACCTGTCATTCCTCATGACGGTGTCCGATTTGCTCAACGGCCAGCGCTTCGAGCGCCACATCAGCACCCCCGGATTGACGCAAACCTATCTGCGTTCGCAACCGGGCCGCGTCATCTATGTCGGCCTGTCCTGGATGCTGGGCGCATCAAAAAAAGCCAAGGCCACTGCTTTCGATTACGACCAGTAGGGCGCGCCATCGTTCGGACGTCGGACGATCCAACTGTTGTCCATTTGAAACGCGCAAGTGCCTGATCGCAGGTTGACATCGCAGCGTCATATCGCAGGTTTAGATTACGAATGGTTCTCAACCCTCACACCATTCAAAAATCATCATCATGAACATCAAACACAAGCGCTCGATCATCTCGCTGGTCATCGTGCAGGCCTACGCCGCCACGGTATCCGCTCAGCAGGCACCTGCACCCATGACGGCCCTGGAGACCGTTACCATCAGCGCGCAACGCATCCCCAACTCCGTGGCACGCAAGGCGCAAGAGGAAGCCCCCAATTTGATCAACGTGATGACCGTGGAGGAAATGCGCAAGCTGCCTGACGTGAACATCGCCGAGACCGTGCGCCGCATCCCTGGAATATCGCTGGAGACCGACACCGGCGAGGGGCGCTTCATCAACATTCGTGGTTTGGATGCCGACCTGAACAGCACGACCTTTGGCGGCCTGCGCCTGCCCCCGTCGAACAACGCTTCACCGTTTGGTGGTGGCCGTGCCGTGGCACTGGACGCGATACCGACCGGACTCGTGGGCGCCATCACCGTGACCAAATCGAACCTTCCGGAGCAGGACGCAGAAGCGCTGGGCGGAACGATTGAAATCACGCCCAAGACCGCGCCACGCAACAGCGCGCCCTTCCTGGAAGCCCGCATCGGATCCGGCTATGAGGCGCTGCGCAAGACCGGCATCGCCGACCTGTCACTCTCCGCGGGTGGTCGCTTCGGCGGCAGCAGCGTCAAGAACGGCACCGTCGAAGGCTATTCCGACCGTCCGTTCTCGGTCGTGTTCACAGCCTCCTATTACGAAGACAAGCGCGGCATTGACGACGTGGAGCCCGGCTTCCTGGACGATGGTGTGCATCCCTCACTCGCCTACGCCGGCTGGGACCAGCGCCACTACCAATACAACCGCAAGCGCCATGGCCTGGGCTTCGATCTGGGCTATCAGCCGGACCAGAACAGCAACTACTACGTGCGTTTCTTTGACGCGGGCTACACCGAAACCGTGCTGCGTAACCGTCTCACAGTGACCCCGGACGGCAACCCCACCTTCGCCAATGGCATCTTTACCGACGGCATCACAGCCAATGGCTTTGACAAGACCTTGCGCGATGAAAAGGAACGGATCAACAACAAGGTGTTTGTCCTCGGTGGCAAGAACAGTCTGGGTGACAAGGTGTTGGATTACCGCGTCGGCTACACCCAGGGATCGTTCAACAAGCTGCACGACTACAACTCGGATTTCAACTTCACACCCGCCTCGGGCAGCATCACCTACAACAACTCTGGCGCTGGCAACACGCCCAAGTTCACAGTCACCGGTGCGGATTACCTGAACCCTGCGAACTACACGCTGGTGAAGTTCCAGAACAGCACGCAGAGCATCAGGGACAAGGAATTGTCCACCGCAGAAAATCTCAAGATGCCGGTCAAATGGGGCAGCTTTGAAGAAGAGTCTCTCAAGGTCGGCGTGAGCGGCCGCTGGCGCACCCGCAACGCGGGGGGTCAGCCCTATTCCTACGTCGGCATTCCAGAGTTGCCGTTGACGGGCGCATCAAGCGGCGGCAATGTCAATTTCTACGATGGCGCCTACAACAATGGACCGCAGATGACGTCGGGGCTGCTGCAGAACACCCTGGCCAGCTTCCAGACCATCGGCGACAGCGACAAGATCAATTCCTCCATGCAGACTCAGACCGACAAGGAGGACGTGCTCGCTGCCTACGGTCAGTACCAGATGCAGTCGGGTAAATTGGGCGTCACCGGCGGTGCCCGCGTCGAGTCCACCAAGGGCAACTACTCGGCCTTCGGCAAGAGCGTCGATCCCGTCACCTTAAAACCCTTCACCAGTCCCGTGAGCGGCAGCAAGAGCTACGCCAACTTCTTCCCCAGTCTGCAGGCCCGGTATGAAGTGGAGCCTTCGCTGGTTGTGCGCGCTGCCTTTTCGTCCACCATCGCCCGCCCAGGCTTCAGTCAGGTCACGCCTTCGCTGGTGGTGAACCCGGCCGCGAACCAGGTGTCGCAGGGCAATCCCGACCTCAAGCCCACCACCGCAAACTCCTTTGACTTCTCCATCGAGCGGTATCTGAACGATGCGGGCGTGCTGTCGATCGGCGTGTTTGACAAGGAACTCAAGAACTACATTGCCAACGTTGTCACGAGCCAGACCTTTCCGAACAACGGCTTGTTCGCCGGCTTCGTCGGCGTGGCACATGTGATCACTTACGGCAATATCGCCAGTTCCTATGCGCGGGGTCTGGAGTTCAACTATGAGCAAAAACTCAAGGGACTGCCCGATGCACTTAGCGGCCTGGGCCTGGGGCTGAACTACACCTTCGTCGATTCCAGCTTTGCCATTCGTGCCGGAGAGAAGTCGTCGTTGCCGTCCACTTCCAAGCACACGGCCAATGCCTCGGTGTCGTATGAAAAGAACGGCCTGAACCTGCGTCTGGCGGGCTACTATTTGTCGCGCAACCTGTTTGGCATCGGTGGCCCGGGTACAGACGTATTTTCAGAGCCACGCTTGTCCCTCGACCTGGGTTCGTCCTACGCGGTGAGCAAGCAGGTTTCCCTGTACTTCAATGCGAAGAACTTGACGAATACGCCGATGGTATTTACCGAAGGCGCGTCCAACCGCGTCATCCAGCGCGAGTTCTACGGCGCGACCTACCAGTTCGGCCTGAACCTGTCGTACTGAGCCACCGGATGCCATTCACCATGAAGCGATTCAACAAAAACTTTCTTGCTGTCGCAATCGCCGGCCTGTTCTGCCTGCCGCTCCTGGCCGCCGAGCCTGGCGCCTACGAAGTCGTGCAGCGACTGCCGCTGGGCGCTGCAACCAAATGGGACTTCGTCTCCATCGACGCCCAGCGCCAGCGACTGTTTGTCACGCGCGGCGACCGGGTCGACGTCGTTGAAATTCCCTCAGGGAGGATCGTCGGAACCATTGCCAATACGCTGGGCGTTCACGGCGTGGCGATCGCACAGGATCTGAGACTGGGGTTCACCAGCGACGGCAAGACGAATTCGGTCACGGTTTTTGATCTTGAAACACTGGCGGTCAAGGCCCAAATCAAGCTCGCGGGCAAGAACCCCGATGTCATCCTGTACGAGCCGACTCTTCACAAGGTCTACGTCTTCAACGGCGGAAGCGCCAACTTTGAAGTGATCGATGCCGCAAACTTGAAGATCATCGACAGCGTCAAGGCTAGCGGCAGGCCCGAGTTTGCCGTGGCCGACGGGCATGGCAGGATCTTCTTCAACGTCGAGGACAAAGGCGAAATCAACGTTATCGACACGATGTCGAATCAGGTTGTGGACAAGTGGCAGCTCGAGGGTTGCGTTGAGCCGACGGGACTGGCCATCGACACTACAAGCGCACGCCTCTTTTCCGCCTGCGCCAACGGCATCCTGGCCGTTACCGACGCTCACTCGGGCCGACGGGTCGCGCAGTTCGCCATCGGCGAGCATCCGGATGCGGTAATTTACGACGCCGATACGCGCACCGTACTGACCTCGGGCGGCGGAGGCGCGGGCACGCTGGCCATCGCGCATCAGGACGATGCCGACCACTACTCGGTGCGGCCGGCCTTGGTCACGGCCAAGGGGGCCAAGACCATGGCGATGAACCCCATCGACAAGAGCGTCTACCTGCCCACCGTCGTGGATGACCGCTTTGTGTTGCTGGTCGCGGCGCGCACACCACCCTCGTCCGGCAGCGCACTGGACAAGATCAAGACCGTGGTCGTGATCTATGCCGAGAACCGCAGCTTCGACAACCTCTACGGCCTGTTCCCCGGCGCCAACGGCGTCTCTCAGGCGTCGGCCTTGAGCACCCTGCAGCTGGACCGCGACGGCAAGACCGTACTGGCAACCTTGCCTCCCGTTTACTCTGCGCCTGCAGCTTCCGCCAGCGCGTGGTCCTTCGTGGCGCAATTGCCAAACAAGCCGTTTCGCATCGACGCCGCCCAGCCTGGCGGCACGCCGGGTATGGCCGCGGACAAGGCGACGCCCGACTTGGTGCACCGCTTCTACAACAACCAGATGCAGATCAATGGTGGCGCCAACAACCTGTTCGCTGCCTACTCGGACGCCGGTGGATTGGCCATGGGTTATTACGACGGTTCCAGCATGGCGATGTGGAAACTCGCCCAACAGTACACCCTGGCCGACAACTTTTTCATGGGCGCATTCGGTGGCTCGTTCACCAACCACTTCTGGTTGATCTGCGCCTGCACCTCGTCCACGGCGACACCGCCGTCGGGTCGTGTCTCCGTTGTCGATCCCGCCACCGGCATGCTGGCCTTCAAGTCGCAGCCTCCCGCGAGCGCGCTCAACCTGGACCCTGGCAAGCTCTATGTGGGCGACTTCAACTTCGCACCGCTGGATGCCACCACCGGACTGAGCTACGCCATCAACACCACGCAGCCACCGTTTCAACCCAGTGGCACGCCACCTCCAGTCGATGGGGATTGGCGCCTTGCCAACGCCGCCGCCCCAGGTGGCGCGTCTGTGCTGTCGGTCCAAACCGCCCGTACGATAGGTGACACCCTCTCGGCCAAAGGCGTGAACTGGGTCTGGTACGCAGGCGCCTGGAAGCAGGCACTGGCCGACGGCAGCCAAGCGGCAACTGCGCCGCGCAAGGTCATCTACAACAACGCTGCGGGTGCACCGAACTTCCAGGCTCACCATCAGCCGTTCAACTATTTCGCGCGCTTTGATCCCACCACGCCATCGGGTCAGACCCAGCGGGCCGCGCACCTCAAGGACTACACCGACCTGCAGGCCGACATCGCCGCTGGCACGCTGCCGCCCGTGGTTTTCTACAAACCCCAGGGCAATCTGAACGAGCATCCTGGCTACACCGACGTGATGTCGGGCGATGCGCACATTGCCGACGTGATCGCACAGCTTCAAGCCAGCCCGCAGTGGAAGCACATGGCCATCATCGTGACCTACGACGAGAACGGCGGCTTCTGGGATCACGTAGCGCCCCCCAAGGGTGACCGCTGGGGACCGGGGACGCGTGTTCCGACCATCATCATTTCACCCTACGCCAAGCGCGGCTTTGTCGACAGTACGCCCAACGACACCACGTCGATCATCAAGTTCATCACCCGACGCTTCGGCCTTGAACCCCTGCCAGGCGTGCGCAGTCAAATGGGAGATCTCACCAGCGCCTTCAACCTGAAACAGCCCTAGTACTAGCGCGGCGGCGCGGTTAAAGTCACGCCATCACGACGGAACGACTCAAAGGAGTGCTGGGATGGACAGACGCATTTTTTTCCAGAGTTCGGCTCTGGTTTCCACCGGCGCGCTCATCGGCTGCGCTGTTCCCGGTGTCGCGCAACAGCAAAGCCGAACGCCCTTCGCCGTGCCGCAGACCTACATCCCGGTCGTTGGCTCGGACGAGATGTTCCCGGTGCGGCGCATCTACTGCATCGGCCGCAACTACGCCGCTCATGCGCGTGAAATGGGGTCCGATCCGAACCGCGAGCCGCCCTTCTTTTTCCAGAAACCCACTGACGCGATTCAGCACGTCCCCGTCGGCACTGTGGCCGACCATCCCTATCCGTCACTGACCAAAAACTACCACTACGAGGCCGAACTGGTGGCAGCCCTGGACAAGGGTGGCCGCAACATCCCGGTGGCAAAGGCGCTGGAACTGGTGTACGGCTACACCTTGGGTCTGGACATGACGCGGCGTGACCTGCAACGTGCCATGGGCGACGAAAAAAAGCCCTGGGAAATCGGCAAGAGTTTTGACCATTCCGCGCCCATCGGCGCAATCCATCGGGTGGCGCAGACCGGGCACTTCACCAAGGGCGCAATCTGGCTCAAGGTGAACGGCCAGACCAAGCAGAACGCCGATCTGAGCCAGATGCTGTGGTCCGTGGCAGAGCAGATCAGCAAACTGTCCGAGGCCAACGAGCTCTTCCCCGGCGACATCATCTATTCCGGCACTCCGGAAAACGTGGGTCCAGTGGTGCGCGGCGACGTGATTGAAATGCACATCGACGGTCTGCCCAACCTGAGCGTGAAGATCGTTTGATCCGGCAATGGGCCTCATCCGGCGGGCATGACGCCGGTACTTTCCCGCGACAATTGTGATGTCATCCGCTTGAAACGGGGTGATTTGGCCTTATCATTAGCACTCGCTGGAGTTGAGTGCTAACAAGCCTTTGGGCAAAGTTTCAGCCTCCCCACCCGTGCGTGGATATCCGCCTTTTCAGGCGGGTATCTTTTGATTTATCAACCCATTGTTCTATTTTTAGGAGATGCAATGAAACTACGTCCTCTCGCCGATCGCGTGATCGTCAAACGCGTGGAAAACGAAACCAAGACTGCCTCGGGCATCGTCATCCCGGACAGCGCTGCTGAAAAACCGGATCAGGGCGAAGTGCTCGCCGTCGGTCCCGGCAAAAAGAACGACAAGGGCGAACTCGGTGCCATGTCGGTCAAGGTGGGTGACCGCGTGCTGTTCGGCAAATACAGCGGCCAGACCGTCAAGGTCGATGGCGACGAACTTCTCGTCATGAAAGAAGACGATTTGTTTGCAGTGGTAGAGAAGTAATTCTCGGCACGCTCAAGTCTTATTTATCAACTGAATTCGGAGAAATATCATGGCAGCAAAAGACGTCATTTTCGGCGGCGAAGCCCGCGCACGCATGGTCGAGGGTGTGAACATCCTGGCCAACGCAGTCAAAGTCACCCTCGGCCCCAAGGGCCGCAATGTGGTGCTGGAGCGCTCGTTCGGCGCCCCCACCGTGACCAAGGACGGTGTGTCCGTGGCCAAGGAAATCGAACTCAAGGACAAGTTGCAGAACATGGGCGCGCAGATGGTCAAGGAGGTCGCTTCCAAGACCTCTGACATCGCTGGCGACGGCACCACCACGGCCACCGTGCTGGCGCAAGCCATCGTGCACGAAGGCATGAAGTACGTGGCCGCCGGCATGAATCCGATGGACCTGAAGCGCGGCATCGACAAGGCCGTAACTGCTTTGGTCGCCGAGCTGAAGAAGGCTTCCAAGGCCACCACGACTTCCAAGGAAATCGCCCAGGTCGGCTCGATCTCGGCCAACTCGGACGAAGCCATCGGCAAGATCATCGCGGACGCGATGGACAAGGTCGGCAAGGAAGGCGTCATCACCGTGGAAGACGGCAAGTCTTTGGACAGCGAACTCGACGTGGTCGAAGGCATGCAGTTTGACCGCGGCTATCTGTCCCCCTACTTCATCAACAACCCCGAGAAACAAGCTGCCTTGCTGGACAACCCGTTTGTGCTGCTGTACGACAAGAAGATCAGCAACATCCGCGACCTGCTGCCCACGCTGGAACAAGTGGCCAAGTCGGGTCGTCCGCTGCTGATCATCTCCGAAGACGTCGAAGGCGAAGCCCTGGCGACTCTGGTGGTCAACACCATTCGTGGCATCCTGAAAGTGGTAGCAGTCAAGGCGCCTGGCTTTGGCGACCGTCGCAAGGCCATGCTGGAAGACATCGCCATCCTGACCGGCGGCAAGGTGATCGCTGAAGAAGTCGGCCTGACGCTGGAAAAGGTCACGCTGGCGGATCTGGGTTCGGCCAAGCGCGTCGAAGTGGGCAAGGAAAACACCATCATCATCGACGGCGCCGGTGCCGCTGCTGACATCGAAGCCCGCGTCAAGCAAGTGCGCGTGCAGATCGAAGAAGCGACCAGCGACTACGACCGCGAAAAATTGCAAGAGCGCGTGGCCAAGCTGGCTGGCGGTGTTGCCGTGATCAAGGTTGGCGCTGCCACTGAAGTCGAAATGAAGGAAAAGAAGGCCCGCGTTGAAGACGCCCTGCACGCTACACGTGCTGCGGTGGAAGAAGGCATCGTGGCTGGTGGCGGCGTGGCTCTGCTGCGCGCCAAGCAAGCGGCTGGCACCATCAAGGGCGACAACGCAGACCAGGAAGCCGGCATCAAACTGGTGATGAAGGCCATTGAATCACCGCTGCGCGAAATCGTGTTCAACGCCGGTGGCGAAGCCTCGGTGGTGGTGAACGCGGTCCTGGCCGGCAAGGGCAACTACGGCTTCAACGCCGCCAACGACACTTATGGCGACATGATCGAAATGGGTATCCTGGACCCGACCAAGGTGACCCGAACCGCGCTGCAAAACGCAGCCTCCGTGGCATCCCTGATGCTGACGACCGAGTGCATGGTGGCCGAGGCTCCGAAGGCCGAAGGCGCCGGTGGCATGGGCGGCATGGGCGGTGGAGATATGGGTGGGATGGGCGGCATGGGCGGCATGGGCATGTAAAGCCAAGAAGCGTGGGGCGAGGGGCCCCGGCTTTGCCGGGGATCGACCAGCGTATTGGCTTTCGAGCGTGAGGGCTTCAGGCCCGAAACGCGAAGCAGAAAGTCAGCAAGCCGACGGTCTTCTTTCCCTGAACCGTCACGCTGCGTCGAGCAACTTTCTAGCGCTCGATACAAATTCAGAACCCCGCACGGTGCGAGCCTTGCGGGGTTTTTGTTTGGGTCCGGGCGAATCACGCCAGCGTGCGCAACACCTTTTGCAGCGTGGCGCGTAGCGCCACTGGAGTGGTTCGCGTGAGCCGGACTTCAGGCGTGCCGTGCCAGACTGCGCAACTGCGCAACGCAGTCGCTACGGCCTGCAAATCATCCGCATCCAGTTTTAACCCCGGCTCCAGATACAAGGCCTTGATTTCGAACCGGCCCTCGGCGCGATGTGCCTTCGCGTCGAGTCGGCCGATCAGTTGGCCGTGGTGCAGCAGCGGCAGCACAAAGTAGCCGTATTGGCGCTTGGCCTCGGGCGTGTAGCACTCCAGCCGGTAGTCGAAATCGAACATCGCCTTGACGCGCTCGCGGTCCCAGATCAACGGGTCGAAAGGGGATAGCAGCGTCGTGTGCGTCGCCTGCAACTTGTTCTGCAGGGCCTGCTTGAACAAGGCCTTGTTCGTGGAGTGCACATAGCCCGGAGCATCCCAGCCCTGCACCGCCACGCGCAGCAATGTCCCCTGCGCCACGAGTTCATCCAGATCGGCGTCCTTGAGCCGCGGCTTGGTGCGAAAGTAGTCGTTGATCCAGCGCGCTTGTGTCACGCCCAAAGCCGCCACCGACCTTTCAATAAAGGCCGTGTGTACAGCCTGCGCCTCGGGTGAATCGAGCGCTTTCAGCGCCGGGCAAACACGCTCGGGAAGGTCGTACACGCGCTGGAAATTCTCACGCCGTGCCACCATCAGTTCACCCTGCGCGAACAGCGCTTCCAGCCACAGCTTTTCGTCTTTCCAACCCCACCAGGCGCTCGTGCGGCCGTCTTTTCGCTCAAAGTCCGAGGACTTGACGGCCCCGTTGTCGCGCACATGAGTCAGCAGTTTGTCCAGATGCGCACGCTCTTCGTCATGACAGCGCTGGCCGCGCACCAGACCCCAATGCTGACGCGCCTGTGCGTTGTAGCTACGGTGCAGGGTCAGGTCGGCCATCGGGGCAAAGCAGGCCTCATGCGCCCAGGTTTCGAACAATTTGCCCGTTTCCAAAGCCTGATCCAGCCAATGCATCGGATACTGCCCGAGGCGAGAATGCAGCACCAGATAAGGGCTGCGCGCCACCACGTGGATGGTATCGATCTGCAGCAGCTGCATGCGCCCTATGCAGCGACGCAGGGCCAACGGTGTGGCAGTTTCTTTGGGCGCGTTGAGCAAGCCCTGCGCCGCCAGTTGCAGGCGGCGCGCCTGCTGCAGGCCCAGCGCGGGCGTAGTTGCCATAAACCGTTGCAGCGGCCGCTCAGGCACCGCGTATGCGTTGCAGCAATCCTGCGGTCGAAGCATCCAAGCCGCTGACGTCGCCCGAGTGCAAGCGCGGCTCAATGTCCTTGGCCAGCACCTTGCCCAGTTCCACACCCCATTGATCGAAGCTGTTGATGCCCCAAAGCGCGCCGCTGACAAACACACGATGTTCCTGCAGCGCGATCAGCGCACCCAGACTGGCGGGAGTCAGATCGTCCAGCAGCAAGAACGTACTCGGACGATTGCCAGGGAAGTGGCGATGTCCACCCGCATCGGCCTTGCCCACCATCAGCGCCTGCGCTTGCGCCAGCACATTGGCCAGCAATTGAGAATGGTGGCCTGGCAAGTCGTGACGCGCCTTCTTCACCGCCACGAACTCGACCGGCACGACGTCCGTGCCCTGATGCAGCATCTGGAAATACGCGTGCTGGCCGTTGGTACCGGGCTCGCCCCACAGCACGGGCGACGTACCAAACGGCAGTGCCTCACCGGCACCGTCCACGCGCTTGCCGTTGCTCTCCATCTCAAGCTGCTGCAGATAAGCCGGAACGCGACGCAAGGCGCTGTGATAGGGAGCGATGCTGCGGCTGGTGAAGCGGTGAAAGTTGCGGTACCACAGGTCCAGCAATGCCAGCCGCACCGGCAGGTTCTGCTCCAGCGCGGCGCTGCGGAAATGCTCGTCCATGGCGTGCGCCCCGGCCAGAAAATCGCGAAAACCCTGAGCACCAATGGCGATAGCGATGGGCAAACCGATGGCTGACCACATCGAGTAACGTCCGCCCACCCAGTCCCAAAAACCAAACGTGGTGTCAATGCCGAATTCGTTCGCGGCTACCACGTTGGTGGTGAGCGCTGCAAAGTGACGCGCGATGTTCTTGCCGCCCTGTGCCTCGAACCATTGCTTGGCCGAGCGCGCATTCGTCATGGTCTCGATCGTGGTGAAGGTCTTGGATGCGATCAGGAACAGGGTGCTCGCGGACCGCACCCGTTGCAGCACCGCCGCCAGTTCATGTCCGTCTACGTTGGAGACAAAGTGCAGACGTTTGCCGGTGGTGGCGAAACCGTCGAGCGCCAGCACCGCCATCTGCGGCCCCAGATCGGAGCCGCCAATGCCGATGTTGACGATGTCGGTGATGGCGACGTCGTCGCGCACTTGTTCTGCGTAGGCCAGCATGGCGTCCAGCGTTGCATGGACTTGTCGAGATTCAGTGGCCAGTGGTTGGCTGGCATGGCCATTGGCAGCGGGGCTTCGCAGCAGCCAGTGCATCACTGCGCGCTGTTCGGTGTGATTGATTTTTTCGCCGGCGAACATGGCGTCGCGGTGCCGTTCCACACCGCATTCGCGCGCCAGATCGAACAGCAATTCCTGCGTCGCCGTGTCGATCAGATTTTTCGACAAGTCGGCAAAAACGTACGGCGCGCTCTGGCTGAAGGTGGCAAAGCGCTGACGGTCGGCCGCAAAGGCATCGCGCAGTTTGAGGGAACTACCGGTCGAAGAAAACTGTTTCTCCAATAATCTCCAGACGGTAGTCTGGTCGCAGCGCAGGCGTTGATGGGTCGGTGTCATAAAGAGGCTCGATCAGTGATGAGGAAGAACTATGCCGGCAATGTTGCCGCTGGATTATCCCGTGCGAAAGGCTTCTGAGGTTACTGCGCCGGCACCACCGACACACCGTGCGCTGCCAGGCTCAAACCCACCCCGTCGCCCAGTTGAAGCACGTTGCTCAAGTCCGGTGACACCACGAACACCCGCCCCAGTTCGGTGTCGAAACTGTATTCGTAGAAGCTGCCAAGATAAGCCCGCTTCACAAGTGTGGCAGTGACGCCCGCTCCGTTGCGGTCAATCAGCCAGGCTTCGGGGCGCACCGCCACCGTCACCGCTCCGGCCTTCACCGGAACGGCAGGCTGCAACTTGAGCGGGCCCAGCACCACGCTGCCGTCCCCCAGCGCGCTGGCTGAATACAGCATCGCCTCGCCCATGAAGCCCGCGACAAACTCGCTCATCGGTCGCTCGTACAGCTCCTGCGGCGTGCCGCGCTGGGCAATGCGGCCGTCCTGCATCACGATGATGTGGTCGCTCACCGCCAGCGCTTCGCTCTGGTCGTGGGTGACGTAGGCGACGGTGAGTTGCAGGCGCTGCTGCAGGCTGCGAATTTCTTCGCGCATCTCGCGCCGCAAGCGCGCGTCCAGGTTGCTCAAGGGTTCGTCAAACAACAGCACCGCCGGTTCCAGCACCAGAGCCCGAGCCAGCGCTACGCGCTGCTGCTGTCCGCCCGAGAGTTCACTCGGCAGGCGTTCATCGAAATCCACGAGACCGACCGAATGCAGCACCTCTTGCGTGCGGCGCCGCGTCTCCAGCTTGCTGATGCCGCTCATCTTCAGCCCGTAGCCCACGTTCGCCATGACGTCCATGTGCGGAAAGAGCGCATAGCTCTGAAACATCATGCTCAGGTTGCGCTCTGAGGGTCCCAACGTCGTGACGTCTTTGCCGTCGATCAGGACCTGCCCGGAGCTCGGCGACTCCAGTCCCGCCATCATGCGCAGCGTCGTGGTCTTGCCACAGCCCGAAGGGCCCAGGATGGTAGTGAGCGTGCCTTTGGGAACGACAAAACTCAGCTCCTTGACCACCAAAGGCGCTGTGGGCTCAGTGCCGTAGCGCTTGCTGATGCTGCGAAACTCAATGCCGTGATTCATAAGTCGCTCTCGTCATGACGCGGGGATGGCAGCGCTCGGCACAGCGGGAGCGCGACGGCCCAGCTTGCGTTCGCCCACCAGGAACTGGATCAGTGCCACTGCCAGCGACATGAGGACGATCAGCACCGTGCAGTACGCCAGCGCCACACCGTAGTCGCCGTTGCCCACGCGCCCGATGATGTAGGTGGTGGCGAGTTCGTTCTCGGCCGTCACGAGAAAGATCACCGCGCTGACGGTCGTCATGGCACGCACAAAGCTGTACACGAGTGCGGCCGCAAGCGCGGGCTTGAGCAGGGGCAGCACGACGTGCAGCAGCGTCTGCACGGTGGATGCGCGCAGCATGAGCGATGCCTCGTCCAGCGAACGGTCCAGCTGCTTGAATGCCGCCGTGCCGGCGCGCACACCAATCGGCAGATTGCGGAACATGAAGCACAGCATGATGATGAGCGAGGTGCCGGTGAGTTCAAACGGTGGCACGTTGAATGCCAGGATGTAGCTCACGCCCAACACCGTTCCGGGAATGGCAAAGGCCAGCAGCGCTGCGAACTCGAACAGCCCTTGACCCTTGAAATCGGTGCGCGCCAGCAACCAGGCAATGAGCAACCCCAGTCCTGCAGTGACAGGAGCCGCGCCCGCTGCCAGCTTGAGCGTCGTGAAGAGCGAGTTCCATGCGGTGCCGGCCCAGACCATGCCGAACTGGCCCCACTCCAGCGCAAAGGCCGTCTGGAAGTGTTTGAGGGTCGGCGAGTAGTCGCGGCCCCAGGTCTGCACAAACCCGCCGGCGAAGGCAAAGAGGTACACGACCACCGTGAAGGCTAACCAGGGAAGCGCCACCGCGTACACCACTTTTCGCACGCGCGCAGGCAACGCCATGGGCAGTCCCGAGTCGCCCTTGCCACTGACCGTGGTGTAGTTCTGCTTGCCCAGAACACCGCGTTGCATGGCGAAGGCGCCCAGCGCAAACAGCGTGAGAATCCAGGCCAGCGACGCGGCCATGCCCTGGTCGTTTTGCGCCCCCACGATGGCAAAGAAGATTTCGGTGGAGAGCACGGAAAACTGCGCACCCACGATGATGGGGTTGCCGAAGTCGGCCATGCTCTCGATGAAGCCCACCAGAAAGGCGTTGGCCAGCCCAGGCAACAGCAGCGGCAGTGTGATGCTGAAGAACGTGCGCTCGGGGTTGGCGCGCAGCGTGAGCGCGGCCTCTTCCAAGCTGGGAGACACGCCCTGCACCACGCCGCGCATGATCATGAAGGCGATGGGGGTAAAGGCGAACATCTGCGCGACCCAGACGCCGAACAGACCGTAGAACCAGCGCGTCGGCTCGACGCCAAAAGCGACTTCCAAAAAGTGATTCACCACGCCGGCGCGGCCAAACAGCAGGATCAGGCCCAGGCCCACAACGAAGGGTGGCGTGATGATGGGCAGCATCGCCAGCGCCTTGAGCGGACGCTGCCAGCGACGATTGCCGCGCTCTGCCATCAACGCCATCATGGTTCCCAGCACCGTCGTCCCTGTGCCCGACAACAGGCCCAGGAACAGCGTGTTCCAGGCCACGCCGCAGCGCAGGCCACCGGCCAGGCAACTCAGGCTCCAGATGCGGTCTGTGGCCAGGCGCGCGAGCAACGCCGATATGGACCATCCGTCGTCTTCGCCCAGAAACGCGCTGCAAAGCGCCTTTCCGACGGGGTAGGCGATGAATAGCAGCAACAGGAAGCCGCAGCCCACGACGCTGCCGGAAACGAGCAAGTCACCCCTGAACAGGCCACGCCGTGCCAACCCGAAAGCGAACAGCAACACGAGCGATGTGATGGCAACAAAACCTCCAATACCCAGTCCAAATTGATGCACCGCCAACTCACCGAACGCGCCATTGAGCATCGCAAAACTCCAGCCCTTCGCGCCGATCAGGAAGCCGCCGAGCAGCAGGCCGGCGCCGCCAACGAGACCGCCCGCGATTAGCCAGTCGCTTTGCGCCTTGCCTGGCGCCACAAACAGCGACCCGCTCGCTAGCACCAGCCCCATCACACCGAACCAGAGCCAGACGCGGCCGTACTGTGCGGCCTGAAGGACGCCGCTGGCACTCTCCGATCCGCCGAAGACCTGCGGCAACACCAAGTACCAGGCAGAGTCCTGAATCGCATACCAGGGCAGGAGCACAAACGACAACGCGCCGAGCGCGAGCCAAAACACCAGTGGCCTGTTGGGCTGGCGCTTCATGGCGATTCCGCTAGCAGTGAAGGGTGACGTCAATGCGGCAATGAATTGACTTCCTTCTCCCACTTGGCGATGAGGCGTTTGCGCTCGGCGCTGGCGCCGTATTTGGCATAGTCGTAATCGATGAACTTGATTAGTCTGAAGTCAGGAACCCGCGGGTCCACCTTGGCAGACTTGTTGGAGGGCACCTGAAACTGCCTCGCCGCCGCCGCCATCTCCTGCGCGGCGGGGGTCAACGCCCACTCATAGAACTTCTTCGCCGCGTCGAGATTGCGCGCGCCCTTGATGATGCTCATGGAACCGATCTCGGCGCCGGTGCCTTCTAGCGGTGTGACGGTTTCCAGTGGAAAGCTGTTCATCTTTTCGCCCGGTCCATCGTGCACAAAGCTGATTGACACCGCCGACTCGCCGCGCGCCACCGCCTTGATCGGACCCGTGCCGGAGCGCATGTACTGGCTCACGTTCTTGTGCAACGCCTTCATGTATTCAAACGCCTTGTCTTCACCCATGAGTTGCACCAGCGTTGCGACCATGGTGTAGGCAGTGCCACTGGCGGCGGGATTCGCCACGAGAATTTCGCCCTTGTAGATGGGTTTGAGCAGATCCGCCCAACTCTTGGGCACGGCTAGTTTTTTCTTGGCGAGAAGTTCGGTGTTGTAGCCGAAGCCCAGCGGCCCCGAGTAGATGCCCACCGTCTTGTAGCCGGACTGTTTTGCCTGCTGTTGCGACCACGGCTGCAACTGCCCCAACGCCGGCGACTTGTACTCCAGCGACAGACCTTGCTCGGCCGCCTGCAGATGCGGATCGCCTGTGCCGCCAAACCAGACGTCGGTCTTGGGGTTTTCGCGTTCAGCGACCAGTTGTGCCAGCGCTTCGCCCGAACCCTTCATGCTCAGATTAACCTTGGTGCCAGTGGTGCGGGCGTAAACCGTGCTGATCATGTTGCACCATTCGGCTTGTACCGAACAGATGACATTGACCTGTCCCTGCGCCGATGCAGCGGCTGCCGCCACGCCCAAAACCGCAGCCAGGAATAGTTTCTTCATAGGGAATCCAAAGTAATTTGATTACCCCGGAAGCTTACCTGTTGACCCGGCCCTCAAGTCATGGGGAAAGTACGGGTCCAACTCCGGAACGTTGGACGACCCCATAGGCACGGTCGACATCGGATCGACCCTAAACATGAAACTAAGTTACATTACGGCTTTCACTTGATGTAACTCGCATGAGCTTTGATCTTGTTTTGTTTGGTGGTACTGGCGACCTGGCATGGCGCAAGTTGATGCCGGCCCTGTTTCAGGCGTTTCGCCACGGCACTCTGCCCGAAGGCGGACGCATCATTGGAGTGGGGCGTGACAACCTGAGCCACGATCAGTACCGCGCGTTGCTGCACGAGCGTTTCAACAATGTCGAAATTGCCAAGCGACCGTCCGAAGAAGAATTCACGCTCTTTGCGCAATTGATCCAGTTCGTACGCATGGACCTGTCCAAGCCGGATGACTACGCCAGTCTGGCCGCGACCCTGCAGCAACGCAACGCCGATACGGTGGTGATGTATGTTGCCACCGCGCCCTCACTCTTCACCGTGGTGTGCGAGCAATTGGGTGCCGCTGGATTGAACACACCCAAGACCCGCATCGTGCTGGAGAAACCCCTTGGGCACGACCTGGCATCCAACCGCGCCATCAACAAGGCGGTTTGCAAAGTGTTCGGTGAGAAACAGGTGTTTCGCATCGACCATTACCTGGGAAAGCCGGCCGTGCAGAACCTGTTTGCACTGCGCTTTGGGAACGCCTTGTTCGAGCCCCTGTGGCGGCGCGAACACATTGCCAACATCCAGATCACGATCGCAGAGGAGTTGGGTGTGGAAACACGCGGTGCCTTCTACGAGACCACTGGGGCCATGCGCGACATGGTGCAAAACCACGCCCTGCAACTGTTGTGCGCGATCGGCATGGAGCCACCCATCAACGCCCACGCCGACGCCATTCGCGACGAGAAGCTCAAGGTGCTTAGATCCCTCAAACCCTGGACTGCTGAGTCGCTGGGGACGGATGTGATTCGCGGGCAATACGCCGCCGGCTCCATCATGGGAAGCGCCGTCCCGGGTTATCGGGAAGAGTTGGGCGTGAACGCCGAGAGCCACACGGAAACCTTTGTTGCGCTGCGCACCGAAATCTCCAACTGGCGCTGGGCCGGCGTGCCCTTCTACATCCGCACCGGCAAGCGTCTGGCCGGGCGCGATGCACGCATCGTGGTGAACTTTCGCCCCACGCCGCACGCAATTTTTAACGCCCAGATTGGTGCCTCCAACAGCCTCGTAATCAACCTCCAACCCAAGGATGGGTTGGAGTTGCATTTGTTGGCGCAAGGGGCAAGCAATCGACGCCAGCAGCAGGCATTGAGCCCGGTGCAACTCGACCTGGACTTCGACAAGCGCTTTGGCACTGGCCGCGTGGGTGCTTACGAGCGACTGCTGCTGGACGTGATCGACGGTCGACTGAATTTGTTCGTGCGCAGCGATGAACAGGAAGAGGCCTGGCGCTGGGTTGAACCCATTCTTCAGCACTGGAAAAACGATGCCCAGGGTCCGCGCCCCTACGCCGCCGGCACCTGGGGGCCGAGTGCCTCGAGCGCGATGATCGCACGCGACGGCTACTGCTGGTCCGAGGAGAACTGATGCGCCCCCACGCTTGTCAGTACCTGTACTGCGCTGGACGTGCCGCCGACAGAGTCAGCGGCTCTTCGCTCCGTCCCGGCTTGCTCAAGCAAGTCGGGAGCCGCGGAGCTCAGCCCCATGGGGGCCGTGCCCTCGTGCGAGTCTCGCAGAGACGGCGCGACATGCTCGGGGCGGCCCAGCGCTGCGGCGGCGATGCTTGAACGCATCAAGGCCTCGCTGCCGTCGCTGGCGCCCGCCGAGCAACGGGTCGGGGCTTTGGTGTTGGCCGACCCCCGGGCATTCGCCAATCTGCCGGTAAGCATATTGTCGGACCGAGCCCATGTGAGCAAACCCACTGTGGTGCGCTTTTGCCGCAGCATGGGCTACGATGGTCTCTCCGATTTCAAACTCAAACTCGCAGGTAACGTGAGCGAGGGCGTGCCCTTCATTCACCGCAGCGTGGACGCCGACGACAAGATCAACGACGTCATGGTCAAGGTGATCGACAACACCGTGGCCGCGTTCCTGAAATACCGCAACGATGCCCGTCCTCTGGCCATGGAGAAGGCGGTGGAGATACTGGCCGCCACCTATAAGACAGGGCGCCGCATCGAATTCTGGGGCGCCGGGAATTCGGGCATCGTGGCGCAGGACGCCCAGCACAAATTCTTCCGCCTGGGGGTGAACGCAATCGCTTACAGCGACGGCCACATGCACGTCATGAGCGCCTCGATGCTGGGCCCGGGCGACTGCGTGGTGATCGTTTCGAATTCAGGGCGCACGCGCGATCTGATGGACGCCTGCGACATCGCCCGCAGGAACGGCGCCACCACCATCGTGCTCACGGCCAGCGGCACGCCACTGGCCAGCTCGGGCCAGATCCACCTTGCCGCTGATCATCCCGAGGGTTTTGATCGCTACAGCCCCATGGTGTCGCGCCTGTTGCACCTGCTGGTGATCGACATCCTGGCCACCGGCGTGGCGCTGCGCATCGGCGGCAGCACATTGCAGCCGCGCCTGGAAGCGATGAAGAACAACCTGCGCAGCAAGAGATATTCATGAAGACTCGCGGGACGGACCAACCTGCTCGGCCCTCAACTGACCATGCGCATCCTTGGCATTGACCCGGGCTTGCGCACCACCGGCTTCGGTGTAGTGGACGTGCGTGGCTCGGCCCTGACCTACGTCGCCAGCGGCACCATCAGCACCCTGCATCTGGATACATCGGATCTGCCAGGGCGTCTGGGCGTGCTGTTCGACGGAATCCGCGAAGTGGTCGAGCGCTACCAGCCCGACCACGCCGCCGTGGAGATCATTTTTGTCAACGTCAATCCGCAGTCCACGCTGTTGCTGGGTCAGGCGCGCGGTGCCTGCATCACGGCCCTGGTGTCGCGGCAATTGGGCGTCGCCGAGTACACCGCCTTGCAGATGAAAAAAGCGGTGGTGGGACATGGCCGTGCTGCCAAATCGCAGGTGCAGGAAATGGTCATGCGCCTGCTCAGACTGCCCGGTCTGCCAGGTACCGACGCGGCCGATGCGCTGGGTCTGGCCATCACCCACGCCCACGTCGGTCAGGCGATGGGGCGACTGGCGCAAGCCACGTCACTGCAGCGTAAAAATACCGGAAGCTACAAGGACGGACGCAGCCACTGAGGCTGCGTCGATGGGACTCTCACCGGGAGAATCCGGATGCGGTCGACCTGGACTACAGGTGCAGCAGTGGAGACAACACGCCGCCAATGATTGTCGAGGCGGTGTACAGCACCACGACTGCGGGCACGGCCGCAAAGGATGCCTTGATGAGGAACCAGAAGATCGTGCTGAACTTCATGTCCAGATCGGATACGGCGACGGAGAGCGAGCGATCAGAATCTGCAGGCAAGGCTCCACAGTGGGGGCAACTGGCCGCTGTATCGCTGACCTTGGCTTTGCATTCGTAACAGTCAATTAGCACGATAGTTCCTTTCAGTTCGACATTCGCGCACCCCGGTTCGGGTGCGCAGGGACTTCAGAAGTAATCCACCATTCCCAACACGCAACGCTCTCATTTCTTCATCGCTTTTGCCGCGGCATTTTCCGCATTCAGTTCCTGTGGCCCCGGACCATCGGGTTCGTTGTGCGAGATGGCAAAGTGGCAATCAATGCAGGTCAGGCCCTCGGTGTGAAGCTTTTCGTGCCGCGCCTTGGCCTTGTCAGATTGCTTTTCAGGATTCATTTTCGCAGTGGTATGGCAATGGCGGCACTCGCGCGAGTCATTGGCCTTCATGTCAACCCACACGCGCTTGGCCAACTCGTACCGTTTGGCCTGGAATTTTTCCTTGGTGTCGATAGAGTGCGTGATGAAGTGACCCCACAGGTCGGAAAAAAGTCCCAGCTTCGCCAGGTAATTGGGGAGGTAGTCGTGAGGCACATGGCAGTCGGCGCAGACTGCACGAACTCCCGTGCGGTTTTTGTCGTGAATACTGCCCTTGAACTCCGCCGCTACGTTGACCGTCATTTCGTGACAGGAAGTCGCGCAAAAACTCTCTGAGTTGGCGTACACCATGAAAGATGCAAGCGAGGCGAAAACCACCGCACCGATGGCAAGACCGATCCCCAGGATCACAAGGGATCCGGGACCAGAACTCAAACGACGGATTTTTTCAAAAACTTTGGACATCTGGCCCTTCTCCTCTGATACGCGCAATGCGCCTGGAACTGTGTGGAAACTGCCTCAGGAAGGCGTGCATTAGAAAATCGCGCCTCTGGAAATAAGGCTCTTATCCACTTCCAATTCCTGCGGACCTACGCCACCCTGCGGTTCTTCGTGCGCAATGGCAAAGTGGCAGTCGATGCAAGTCATCTTCTCGCGCTTCGCCTTGGCATGGCGCACCTGCGCTTTTTCAGACTGTCTTTCGGGATCCATATTCGCCGCATTGTGACAACCGCGACATTCACGTGAATCGTTGCCCTTCATATAGGTCCAGACCCGCTCAGCCAGCATTTGGCGTTTGGCCAGGAATTTTTCCCGCGTATCGATCGAGTGCGTAACCAGGTGGCCCCAGAGGTCATTCACCGCGCCCATTTTTCGGATGTAGAGCGGAATCGGCGCGTGTGGAACGTGACAGTCCGGGCACGTGGCGCGCACGCCGGTGCGATTCTTGTCGTGCACCGTACCCTTGTATTCCATGGCCACATTGGTCGTCATTTCGTGGCAACTGGTGGAACAGAAATTCTCCGAACTGGTGTACACCAGCGTCGTTCCGCCGATGGCGAGTCCAACCATGCCCAAGACAAATCCGGCGAGCAACACCACCACGGCTTTTCTGCCTGCGACCAACCGCCGGGCCTTTGAAATAATTCTTCTAGGCATTTGCCATTTCTCCCCAAAAAACACGCATCAGCGCGCTGATTTGTTTACGCCTGGGCAACAAAACAATTGGCCGGCACAGTACGCCCTGACGGCGCTACTGGAAACCGGCCAACTCCCATCAAATCATTGCAGCGACAGTATCCACTGCACGACGTTCTTCAACTCGGCAGCATCCGTGCTCTTGATCTTCTTGTGCTCTTCTTTCTTGCCATCCATCTCCACCATGGGACCCGTGGTAATGTGTTTGATCAACTTCTCTCACGCGGTCCTGGTGCGCGAGAATGACGGGCGGTATCGGGTGGTGTAATTGTCGATAAATCCACTTCTTTAGTGG
>CAILAY010000173.1 GCA_903832285.1 uncultured beta proteobacterium
CTTCTCATCAAACGCTACAGAGCCCACGAACCAAGGATGGGCTATTCCCAGGGCGGCTTCAAACAGCTTCGCAGTCATGAGTTCACTCGTCAAAGTTGATAAATATGGCTATAGATTACCCACTCAAATTTCAACAGAGGCAGTTTTATTTTCCCACCAGTTCGTTGAGTTTCGCCGCTTCGAAGTGCTCGTTGCGCGCGGCGTCACCGGGGACGCAGTCGGGCTCATGCCGCTGCGCAGAGAGTTGCGCGATGGTTTTCCAAAGCAGCGCAATCTGATGCTCCTGCGCGGCAGCGTGGTCGATCAGGCCGCGCATGGCCTGGCTCAAGGGATCGTCGTTTTGGGTTACGCCGTAGGCCGAGAAACCCATTTTGGAAGCGGCTTCTTCACGTTTCACGTCAATCTCGGCCTGGATGATGCGCGCCGGATTTCCGACGGCCGTGGCGCCCGCCGGCACCGGCTTGGTGACGACCGCGTTGGATCCGACTTTGGCACCTTCGCCCACCGTAAAGCCTCCCAACACCTGCGCACCCGCCCCAACAACCACGTCGCGGCCCAGCGTGGGATGGCGTTTGACACCCTTGTAGAGTGACGTGCCACCCAGCGTCACTCCTTGATAGATGGTGCAGCCGTCGCCGATTTCGGCGGTCTCGCCCACCACCACACCCATGGCATGGTCAAAGAAGACGCGCTCGCCGATCTTCGCACCCGGATGGATTTCTATGCCTGTGAGAAAGCGCGCGATGTGCGAAATGAAACGCCCCAGCCACTTCAGTCCGTGGCTCCAGCACCAGTGTGCTCGTCGGTGCAGGATGAGCGCATGCAGTCCCGGATAACAGGTGAGCACTTCCCAGCGGCTGCGCGCGGCCGGGTCACGGTCGAGGATGCATTGAATGTCGGAACGCAAGCGTGAAAACATGGCTGAGTCTAGCTTTTTGCTGGTCCGGTTGCAGCCGGCGTCGGGTGCGAACCCGCTGCCGTCATGGCTTTGGCGACGCCGCGCAGGATGTGAATCTCCTCCTGCGTCAATTGCGCGCGGTTGAAGAGTTGGTTCAGCCGTGGCATCAGTTTTTTCGGCGCTGTTGGATCGAGAAAACCGATGCCCACCAGCGCCTTCTCCCAGTGCGCCAGCATGCCGCTGAGCTGCTGCGCGTCGGCCAGAATCGCCGTTCGTCCAGAACCAGTTGAAGAACCGGAGGTTTCGACCGGCTCTGGACGAACGGGAGTCCCAAAACCACCGAGCGCCTGACGCCATTCGTAGGCGATCAATTGCACCGCCGCACCCAGGTTGAGCGATCCAAACTGCGGATCCGTGGGAATGCTAAGGGCCACGTGGCAACGGTAAACGTCTTCGTTGCTCATGCCAAAGCGTTCGGAGCCAAACAGGAAGGCGATACCGCCGTTTGCATGAGTCGTTGCATCTTGCTTTGCTTTTGTGAGCATCTCGAAATGCTGGCGCGGTGCCCGGGTGGGGGGACCAAAGTCGCGCGGTGTCATGGCGGTCGCACACAGATGCGTCACGCCGTCCAGCGCCTCGTCCAGCGTGGCGACAATGCGCGCGTTCTTCAGGATATCCAGAGCGCCGCTCGCGCGCTGCAGGGTTTCCTCGCGTCGCAGCACGTTGGCCCAGCGCGGCGCCACCAGCACCAGGTCGTCAAAACCCATGGTCTTCATGGCCCGCGCGGTGGCGCCGACGTTGCCCGCATGGCTGGTCTGGATCAGGATGAATCGGGTGGAAGGATGGGTCTGCATCAAAGGTAAGAAGTCATGCCGGTAAAATCGCCCTATTGTCGCCGCCCGCATCGACGGGTTCTCCCCAACCGCTCTTCACCACTGCAGCGCGCCCAGCGCGCGGCACTGAACAATCTATGTCGTCCCCCAATCTGCACCCCATGCTCAATATGGCCGTCAAGGCGGCCCGCGCCGCTGGCGCCATCATCAACCGCGCGGCGCTGGACGTGGAAGCGGTGCGCATCTCGCAAAAGCAGCTGAACGATTTCGTCACCGAAGTGGATCACGCCAGCGAAAAAGTCATCATCGAAACCCTGCTTGGAGCGTATCCGGGTCACGGCATCCTGGCGGAAGAGTCGGGTTCCCAGCACGGTGCGCGCGACTCCGAATGCGTGTGGATCATCGATCCGCTGGACGGCACCACCAATTTCATCCACGGCTTCCCGGTCTATTGCGTGAGCATTGCACTGGCCGTGCGTGGCAAGGTCGAGCAGGCCGTGATTTTCGACCCGAGCCGCAACGATCTGTTCACCGCCACCAAGGGGCGAGGCGCTTATCTGAACGACCGGCGCCTGCGCGTGTCCAAGCGCATTCGGCTGTCCGAGTGCCTGCTTTCGACCGGTTTTCCATTTCGCCCCGGTGACAATTTCAAGAGCTATCTGGACATGATGGGCGAGGTGATGCAGGTCACTTCCGGTCTGCGCCGCCCCGGTGCCGCCGCCCTCGACCTGGCCTACGTGGCAGCCGGCTATACCGATGGATTCTTCGAAAAAGGCCTCAAACCCTGGGACGTGGCCGCGGGTTCACTGTTGGTGACTGAAGCCGGCGGTCTGGTAGGAAATTTCACCGGCGAGGCCAACTTTCTGGACCAGGCGGAATGCATGGCGGCGAGTCCCAAAATCTACGGCCAACTGGTGCCCTTGCTGGGCAAGTACAGCAAATTCGCCAGCGCGGTAGATAAGGCGCTGGTGCATCAAGCCGCAACGGATGATGCACAGGCCTGAAGCAGGTGCATCAATTCCTGCTCCGGCGCGGGTCGACCAAAGAGATAGCCCTGGAAAGTGAGGCAGCCGTGCGACAGCAGGAACCCGTGTTGCCCTGACGTCTCCACCCCCTCGGCAATCACAGCCAGGCCAAGACTGTGCGCCAGTGTCACGATGGCGCGCGCTATGGTGGCCGCATTCGCATCGACTAGCACGTCGCGCACAAACGAGCGATCAATCTTGAGTTGTTCCAGGGGCAGTCGATTGAGGTAGGCCAGGGACGAATAGCCAGTTCCAAAATCATCCAGAAGGAAGCCTACGCCACGGGCCTTGAGAGCATTCATCTTTTTTATGATGTCCTCCACGTCGTTCAGGAGCATGCTCTCCGTCAGTTCCAGTTTGAGTCGGCTTGCCGCGGCACCCGTGTGCTCAAGCGCCCCCAGCACCTGATCCACGAAATCGCTTTGTCGCAACTGTGCCGCGCTCACATTCACTGCCAGACTGAGATGAGCAGTAGCCGGATCCCCCGCCCAGACGGCGAGGCGCTGGCACGCCAGTTGCATCACGCGCTCACCTACCGGAAGGATCAGCCCGGTCTGTTCGGCCACGCCAATGAACTCCGCGGGCAGCACAAGATGCCGCTGCGGATGCTGCCATCGCAGCAGGGCTTCAGCGCCCACCACATGGCCCTGATGATCGACCACGGGCTGAAAATACAGCAGCAACTCATCGCGTTGCAACGCCAACCGAAGGTCAGCCTCGATCCGTGCGCGTTCGGACACTGCCGACTGCATCCCCGGATCGAAGAATCGCAGGGTGTTGCGCCCCGCCGACTTGGACTGGTACATGGCAAGATCCGCCTGCTTGAGCAGGTCTTCCACGCTATGGTGCAACTCACCAAAGAGGGTTACACCGATACTGGGCGAACTTTGCTGCAGTTGTTCGGCGACCAGAAACGGCGTATCAAAGGCAGCCAGAATCTTGTCGCCCACCGCTTGCGCTTGTGCCACAGCCTCCAGGGGATTGAGTCCTTCCAGCATGACAATGAATTCGTCCCCGCCGAGGCGCGACACCGTGTCCATGGCGCGCACACAGCCGCTCAATCGCTGCCCCACTTGGCGCAGCAACTCATCGCCGGTGTCGTGACCCATGGTGTCGTTCAGGGTCTTGAAGTTGTCCAAGTCGATGAAGAGCAGGGCACCCATCGCCTGGTGGCGTGCAGCCGACTCCAGCGCCTTGCCCAGGCGGTCCAGCATCAGACGTCGATTGGGCAGCCCGGTCAGCGGATCGTAAAAAGCCAGAGTCTCTGTTTCCCTTTCTGCATTCTTGCGCTGCGTGATGTCCTGCCCCACGCCCCGGTAACCGCAAAACTGGCGATCGTCGTCAAACATCGGAATACCGCTGATCGACATCCAGTAACTTTCCCCTCGGCTGTCAATCCGGTTCAGTTCGAGATTGCGAAAGCTCTGATGTGCCGACAGTGCCGCCCGGTGCACGTCCCAATCCGCTTCACTCATATTGAGCGCTCCGATGTGCCAGCGCGTCATGCCCACGATCTCGTTTTCCGGCACACCGCCGCCATTGCGGTCGTAGCCATCAATGCGGACAAACCGGAACTGCTCGTCCGTTTCCCAATACCAGTCCGATGACAGGTCCGTGAGGCTGCGAAACCGCTCCTCGCTGGCGCGCAAAGCCAACTGCGCCTTGAAATAGGCCGTCACGTCGCTGAAGGTGCGCACCCACCCGCCGTCAGGCAAACTCGCCGTCTTGACTTCCAGATAGGCACCCTTGCGCGTCCTGCGCCAATAGTTCTCCGGCAGGTCGGTTCGACTCAGTTGACCGGTCATGAATTCGGCCGACAACTGCTTGCGCACGTCCGACATTGCCAATCCGTAGTCATCGCCAAAATCACCCCGCGCCTGCTGGAACTTGAAGATGTCGCGCATGTGGCACGGTTCGACCATCAACTCAGCGGGCAATTCCAGCAACTCGCACAAACGCTGGTTGAAATTGGTCACCTGTCCATCAGGACCGATCTGCAAGATCCCCTGGGATATGTTGCCCATGGACACGCTGAGCAACTGTGATTGTTGCTCCAGCAGGGCACCGGCATGACGCAGCCTGTCCTCGGACTCGTGCACATACGAGACGTCCATGACGGTGCCCGAAAGGCGCAGCGGGCGCCCACCATCGTCATACTGCGTCACGCGGCTGTGACTAAGCAACCAGACCCAGTGATCCCGTTTGTGCCGCACCCGGTATTCGGAGCGAAATTCAGTGCTCAGCCCTTGCGCCTGAGCCTGCCCTATGGCCGCCAGCTTTGACCGGTCCTGCGGATGCACCCGCTGCAGGAATACGTCCGCGTTCCAGTCCACCTCACCTGAGGTAAAACCAATCATGGCACTGGCGCGCTCGCTCAAACCCAATACGCCTGTATCCAGACGCCGGTCCCACCAGCCCATGGCCGTATGTTCCAGTGCCAAGGTGAAGCGCGCTGTGACGTCGGACAGTCGAGCGGCCGTCTGCGCCCGGGACAGTGCGGCCTCAACCTGCGCCTGCAGCACGTCAAAGCTGCTGTCCGCACCATCCATCAACGAGAAGTCGGCAAAACCAAGCTCTAGCGCCCGAGCCGCATACTGATGCTGTTCGGGTGCAATGCACAGGATCATGATTTGTTGGGGAAACTGCTGGCGCAAATCAAAAGCGCTTCCGTCAGCGACTTCGTGGCGCACAAGGACCACGTCAAACTTGGCCCGCTCCAAAGCACCGCGCCCTTGCGCCAAGTTCTGAGCCAGATCGACATGCCATGCCAGCCCGCGATCAGCCACCGCCCTGACCAAGGCCTGTGCATGATGCAAGTCGCTCTCGATCAGCAAAACGGTGGTGGACATTGACTGGAAAATACCACATTCCAGCACCGACGCGTCCAGACGGACGCTGGAATTACTTCACGGCAACAGCGTCTGTCATGCGGTAGTACAGGCCGTAGCTGTCGTCATTGAGCACCAGAAAGCGGCCCTCCACGGTCACGGGCTCGAGCGTGTATTTGACCGGTGTCCTGGTCTTGACTTCGACCATGCTCTCCGGCCCGCCCGGGGTGCAGAAGGCGCACGTCAGCGGGACCGACGTGAGCAAAAAGTGCTTCTGCTTTTCGCCAGGCTCCAGCGGCATCATGAAGCCCTGGACGCGCTGGGATTTCTGGTTCAGTGCCACCTGGCTCGCATTGAATTGAGGCAGGATGCGGTTCTTTTCCGATCTGGTCTTGACATCAGTGAGCACCGACCAAGCCACCACATCGCTGCGATCCGGTAGGGGTGCAAACGGGCTGTTGGGACTGTGGACACCCGGACCGGAACCTCCGGGCAAGTCAATCGCACCGGGCAGTTGCGCTTGAAGCGAACCGACGACGGCGCACAACAGCGCAGCGAACAGTGCTCCAGCGGCACGCGATCGTGGACGTTTCAGATGTTCAGTGTTCATGTTTCATCCCGCAGTATTTTCCAATGGCCAGACCCTTGCATGCCGCCTGTAGCTCCTTCTCGCAGACCTCGTCCTTCTTGCCCGACTCCAGGCATTTGGCCGCGGCCTCGTGTGCCGCCGCCATGGCACGATGCCTGGCGATATCGTCCCTGGTTTCCTTGTCGAGCTGCTGCGCCCAGACCGCGCTGGTTGCCAGCATGAGCGCCAGTGCAGTCAGGCAATTTAAACATTTTTTCATGATTTGCGCTCCGTTACTCAATCATCAGTTGGGGGCAGAGTCTGTCCCCCAAACTTAAAGTGTTGGGGACAGAGCAAAGTTCGCTATGCATCGCTCTTGGTCTGTCCCACAAAGTCTCATGTTTTATTCAACAAGGTGAATACGTCCAGGCGATATGCGGCCCAGGTCGGCAGCATACCGGCCAATACCGCCACTACCGCCGCCAAACCGGGCACCGCCCATTCTGCGTCGACCCAGGTCCAACCGCTAACCGACAGGGATTGTTGTCCTGCCAGCATTGCGCCGATGACGCTGGTCAGCGCGTGACCGCCCATCAGACCCAACAGCGATGCCAGCAGCGCCAACCACAAGGCCTCACACAACAACAGTGCCGCCACTTTGGCTGGCGGTGCGCCCAGCATGCGCAGCATCGCCAGATCGGCCTGGCGTTCACGCACGGCATTCCACAGCGCGATGAAGACACTCAAGCCCGCCGTCAACAACAGCACCACGCCGAAACTGCGCAGCACATCTGTGCCCACGCCCACCATGCGCAACAGCCGGGTTATTTCCACCGCAGGCGCGGCCGCCTGCATGTTCGTGCTGCTGTTGACAAAGCGCGGAAAGGTCACTGCCGCCAGTGGGCTTTTGTAGCGAATCAGCGCCTCCGTGATTTCGCGGTCGGCTTCGATGGCGGCCTTGTCTTCGGCGTCCAGAGGCGTGTCGCCTTCATAAGATTTATCGTGCACCTGCCAGACAGACTCGGTCGGGGTCAGTATCAATCGGTCGAGCACACAGCCACAGGGCTTGAGCACGCCGCGCACCCGATAGGGATTCTCGCCATGGACATGACCGCCAGAACCCAGACCATGGGTTCCGACAAAGCGCTGCCCCAGTTGCAAGCCTGTCGCCTCGGCCACCTGCGAACCCAGGACTACTTGCATCGGCTGGTTCCACAGCTCGCCAACCGCCAGGCTGGCGTCATAGTGCGTGATGTAGTCGGTCGTCGTGCCTACGATGCGAAAGCCGCGAAAGCTGTCGCCCATGCTCAAGGGAATGATCTGCGCCACCTGCGGATTTTTTTCCAGCTCGCGCACGTCCGACAAGGCGATGTTTCCGGTCGGAACGTCGATCTGGAATACACCTGCGAGGATCAGTTGCATGGGGCTGCCCTTGGCGCCCACCACAACATCGATGCCCGCCAGATCGCGCTCAAAAGCGTGGTCGATCTGCTCCCGAGTGAGCAGCACCATGGTGATGGAGGCCAGTCCCAGCGACAGCAGCAACAAATTCAGCGCCGCCGCCAGCGGGCGCGACCAGAGATAACGAAAAGACAACGCGACGGTCTTCATGCAGCAAGGTCTTGCGACGTCGTCGAGGTAGCATTTTGAGACGCCAGCCTGAGCCTGAGCGCCTGCGGCAGCGCCGCATGCACTCGCGCGTCGTGGGTGGCGATCACCAGCGTGGCGTCACATTGTTGTGCACTGTCGAGCAGCAACTGCAGGGCCGATTTCGCGGCATCGTCGTCCAGGCTGGCCGTGGGCTCATCGGCCAGAATCAACCGCGGTTTGAGCAACACAGCCCGCGCCAGTGCGACGCGCTGCGCCTGGCCGCCCGACAACTGGTTCGGCCTGCGCTGCGCCAGATCGCCTACGCCCAGCGCCTGCAGGGCATGGGCAATGGCCACTTCGTCTCGCTCCAGCCCCGCCGCATAGTAAGCCAGCCCCAGATTGCCCGCCACTGTCAGAGCCGCACTGAGGTGCAGCTTTTGCGGCAGAAAGCCCAGATTGCGTGCGCGCCAGGCATCGCGCGCCGCGCCCTTGAGCGCGTTCAGGTCCTGATCGGCGACGGTCATTTCACCCGACCCGGCCGAGAGCAAACCTGCGGCCAGCGCGAGCCAGGTGGACTTGCCGGAACCGGAATTTCCGTGCAGCAGCAGGGACCCACCTTGCGGCAGATCCACGTCGGCAAAAACCAGCGGCGATGCACCGGGATAGCAGTAACTCAGCTTGCGGGTACGAATCATTGAAGGCGATCTTAGGGCTTTTGTGTAAACCCTTTGTGAGTGTCGGGAGCACCGAAGGTTCCACTTGTTTCGCAGGCTAAACTGCAACGACACTTCCCAGTGGAACCTCTGGAGCATTTTTCTTGCCTTATTCCCATCTTCTGCTGGCGCTGTCCGTGGTGTTCATCTGGGGCACCAACTTTGTCGTGATCCGCTGGGGCCTGGATGGATTGCCGCCGTTCCTGTTTGCTGCGCTGCGCTTTGCATTCTCGGCCCTGCCGTGGCTGCTGTTCATACGCCGTCCAGCCGTGCCTTGGCACAAGCTGGCGGCCTTTGGCATGCTGCTGGGGGTGGGGCAGTTCGCTTTGCTTTTTCTGGCCGTCCGCGCCGATATTTCACCCGGGCTGGCGTCGCTGGTGATCCAGATCCAGGTGTTCTTCACCATCGGCATATCCCTGCTCACATTGGGCGAGCGCGTGCGCGGTTTTCAGCTGGCCGGGTTGGTGCTGGCGGTCGCCGGGCTCGCCGTGATTGCTGGGCACGTTGACGCAACTCTCACCTTAAAAGGTCTGGTGCTGGTGATAGCCGCGGCGTTCTTTTGGTCGTGCGCGAACGTCGTAGCCAAGACCGTGGGGCGTGTGGACATGCTGGGCTTCATGGTCTGGATCAGCCTGTTTTCCGCGCCCCCTTTGTTTCTGCTCTCATGGTGGCTGGAAGGCGCGCAGGCGATGGCGCAGGCCGTAACGCACGCCAGCCTGGGCGTTTGGGCTTGCGTGTTGTGGCAGGCGCTGGGAAACACGCTCTATGGCTATGGCGTGTGGAACTGGTTGCTGGCACGGCACCCTGCTGCCACGGTCACGCCCATGGCGCTGATGGTGCCGGTGTTTGGCATGGGCGCATCCGCCCTGTCTTTGGGTGAGCCCCTGCCCGGGTGGAAATTGGGCGCAGCAGCCCTGGTGTTATGCGGTTTGGGCGTGATCGTGCTGTGGCCCAGGTTGCGCCAGCGGCGCAACGCGCGCGGGGCCGCGTCGTGAATTCAGACCTTGCGCGTGGCGAATGCAGCGGCCGTTGAGGTAGCATGAGCTCATGGAAAATCACGCCCTGCCCCCGAAGCGCCCGCGTCTCATACGCGTCTTCACCGCACGTCCCCGCCTTTTCATTTGCGCCCTGATCGGCGCTCTTGCAGTGGCCCTGTTGCCCACCACTTTGGCGCAGCAGACGATCACGCGCGTGATCATCGGCTGGAACCTGGGCGCCTGCCTCTATTTGCTGCTCTCGGCCCGCATGATGTTCTGGTCCACGCACGAACGAATGCGCAAACGCGCACTGCAACACGACGACGGTCGCATCATGGTGCTGGTGCTGGTGGTCACGGCCGCCGTCATGTGCCTGGGTGCGATCGTGGCCGAACTGGGCGTCGTCAAGGATATGCACGGCAGCTTGCGCTACGCTCACATCGGGCTGGCCGCGCTCACGGTCTTGTCCTCCTGGGCCTTCACCCAGGTCATGTTCGCGCTGCACTATGCGCACGACTATTACGGCGCCGAGTCGCGTGGTCGGTCTGGTGGACTGGACTTCCCGGGCGGCCACGCACCGGACTATGGTGACTTCCTGTACTTTGCCTGCGTCATTGGAACGTCGGGACAGACTGCCGACGTCAGCTTCACCAGCCGGACCATGCGCCGCACAGGTCTGGTTCATTGCGTGCTGGCATTCTTCTTCAACACCACGCTGGTGGCGCTCACGATCAACATCGCTTCGGGGCTTTTCTGATGCGCACAACAATGGCCGTCCTCAACCGCTGTGCCTGGTTACTGGCACTGATGCTGGCGCTACCGGCCCCCGGTGCTGAGTTGGTGCTTGGCGCGAGCGCGCCCGAGGTCCGGGCCAAGCTGCTGGACAGCACGCTCCAATTCCAGTTGTCAGCGAATCGTGGCAAGGTCACCATCATCAATTTCTGGGCCACCTGGTGCGCTCCGTGCAAGGCGGAAATGCCCGCGCTGCAAGCGTACTACGACAAGCACAAGGGCGAAGGTCTGGAGCTTCTGGCGATCAGCATGGACGAACCTGGCAAGCTGGCCGAAGTCAGACAAGTGGCCAAGGAATTCAGCTTCGCCGTTGCGCTCAAGACCGAGGCCGACTTCAAGGCGCTGGGCCGGATTTGGAGGATGCCGTCCACGTTTGTGATCGACAGGAAAGGCATCCTCCGAAAGAACGGTCACGAAGGTGAGCCTGAAGTCACTCTCCCCCAACTTGAAGCGCTCGTGACCCCGCTGCTGACCCAGCCCTGAAGTCGCGCCGGTTCAGAACTCGAATCGGGTTCCGACCGAGAACGTGGTTTTTGGTGCGAGTTGATAGCCATTCAGATTCTGGTAGATCGGCAACTGCACAAAGCCGTACACCTTGGTCTTTTCGCCCACGCCAAAGCTCAACCCCGGACTCAGGTAGATGGTTTTCCCACCGGAGTCATCGGGCGACGCGTTGACCCCGGAGTCCTTGGCTGAGATCCGTGCGTTCACCTGAATCTGCGGCACGATGGCGTCCAGTCCGAGGTAACGAAAACCGGCATTCAGGTTGAGCGCGCGGCCGGGTTTGAAGCCGTCGCTGCTGTTGAGCGGCAACTGCGCCGTCGCCTGTCCAAAGTAATCCCAATTTTGCGACAGTGATGCGAAGTGAAACAGGCCCAGGATCGCGTCCGTAGTGCCGCTGCCGGGTTGCAGGCCGCGGTCCAGCGGGTCACCCGCGATCGCGCCCGCACTAAAGGTCTGGGTATGGCTGCCAGTGGCCAGCTTCAGCCCGAATTGCAGTCCGGTATTGCCTTCCTCACGCAGGCCCGTGTAGCGCACGATCAGCTTGGCGTCACCTACGCTTTGCGTGTGCGAAGTGCCGGCATCGCTGCCGTCAAAGGCCATGCCGTTGGTGGCATGGCTTCGATCAATGTACGGCAGCAGCAGATTCAATCCCCAATTTTGTGAAGGGCTGTAATCGATGCCGACCGTCACGTACTGGTTCCTGGTATAGAGCTCCTGTTCGTGTCCCGGCACGGGCCAGACTCCGACCGCACCGGTACCGGAGCGCACCTGGTTCTGGTTCAGGTTGTCGTAGCGCAGATCGAAGCGCACGCCGGCGCCTGAAGAAATGCCCTGACTGTCCCAGTCTGAGCTCAGGGAACAGCCGCAACTGGCACAGGCAAAAACGGCCGCTGAGGGCAGAGTTGCCACCAGAGCCAGAAGAATTTTGGTTTGTCTTTTCATAGGTTTCTCACGGGCGGTGATCCGAAGACCACCACAAGAAAATGCGAATTCGGGGCAACGCAGTCTAAGCGGCCCGCGCGGGAAATATCGGCAGCGACCTGAAGCAAGCGTGGGCTTGTCCGAAGGCGATACTCACAGCAGCCTTCAGGTCGGCGGCGGTGCGCGCGAGCACGGCGCAAGCCAGTCCGGTAGAGGACGCGAAACGCTGGCCTCAGGAGCGAGCGGCACGAGCGTGCGCTGAGGCGCAAGATGCGGCTTTTCAATCTGAGTGGGTGGGCCAGAATTAGCGCCATTCAAGTAGCAACACGGGCAGAGGTCCTCGTGCCGGTCGGCGTCTGCGGGCACGTCACCTGCCAGATCAGCACGCCGCTCAGACTGGGCGCTGCAGATCCCCTGCCAGTCACCCGGGCTTCCCCTCCAGGATGGGTAGGCATGCGCCATCGTCGGCGCAAGCGCCGACCACAGCATGGCGATGATCGCCATCCATCCGCTGAGTTGACGCCTGGAACAGATAAACATCTCTGAAATTTGTGAGCGGCCGGAACAATCCCGCAAGTTTACCCAACTGCCTTGACCCGCGCCACCTGGCTCAAGGCCGCAGCGTGGCGTCTTCGATCAGCACCTTGTAGGCGTATCCCGATCCGAAGTCCTTGTCGGTATGTACCACGCCCGACGCCGTCAACACGTCGCCAAGTTTGGCGGCGGCGACTGTGGTGACAAGGATGTCGTCCGTGCCGTCGGCGGCGGAGCCCGTGCCGTCACGCAGATGGATCCAGTTCTTGCCCATGATGCCGGCGTTGTACTTCACGACCTTGCCACGAACCTGAACGGGCTTGTCCTTCAGCGCCCCCGGTTTGGTCATGACTTCGGCCACAGTACGCGCGTTGGCACCCGTGGCCTTGGGAACCATGATCGGGCTGGAGTCAACCGCTTTTGCAGCACCTGCAGGCGCTGCAGCACCGCTGCTTGCGAGGTTGCCGAAAACAATCGTTGGAAAAGTCTTCTTCAGGCTCTTGCTTTCAAAGTTCTTCATCACGCTCACGTTTTCAATCGTGACTTTGGCGCCCTTCTTCACCGCTGCCGCTCCCACAGCGGCCCAGGTCTCGCCGTCCTGGGTCTTGAGCAGCAAATAGGTGTAGCTGTCGACGTCCTTGACTTCGAGTACTTCGCCGGTCACGGTGGTGGCCGCCTGCCCAGCCGGAGCTCCAGCCGCCCAGGATGTGGCTGGAAGCAGGCCGGCAAACAATAGGCACAGAGTCAAGAGAATTTTCATGATGGATACGCCGTAGGAAAGGGTCAAGGATAACAGGCCATCACATGACGTTTTCACGGACAAGCTCGGGCTTGATCAACTGGTCCCGCCGACAGGAATCGAACCTGTATTTCACGCTTAGGAGGCATGCGCACTATCCATTGTGCTACGGCGAGTGGGTGGTGCAGTGCGGCGATTTTAATCGCCCGCCAACGCATCAATCGCGCTGTCTGCACGCGCACCTCGCGCTACTTGGTAAGCATGCGCATGGCTTCTTCCAGACCCCTGAGCGTGAGCGGGTACATGCGCTGGCTTACCAACTGCTGGATCACGCTGATGCTTTGGCGGTATTGCCACACGCCCTGTGGTTCGGGGTTGATCCACGCGAATCTTGGGAAGGCGTGGGTCAGGCGTTGCAGCCATTCGGCACCAGCCTCTTCGTTGTTATATTCGACGCTACCGCCGGGCTGAAGGATTTCGTAGGGACTCATGGTGGCGTCGCCGACAAAGATGAGCTTGTAGTCCTTGTTGTACTTGCGAATGATGTCCCAGGTGTCGAACTTCTCGGCAAAGCGGCGCCGGTTGTTCTTCCACATGAAGTCGTATACGCAGTTGTGGAAGTAGTAGAACTCGAGATGCTTGAATTCGGTCGTGGTGGCGGAGAACAGTTCTTCCACGCGTGCGATGTGCTCGTCCATGGTGCCACCCACATCCATCAGCAGCAGCACCTTGACGTTGTTGTGGCGCTCGGGAATCATTTTGATATCGAGATAGCCCGCGTTTGCCGCCGTGCTGCGGATGGTGTCGGGCAGGTCCAGTTCCAACTCGTGGCCTTCGCGCGCAAACTTGCGCAAGCGCCGCAGCGCGACCTTGATGTTGCGCGTTCCCAGTTCCTGCGAATCGTCGTAGTCCTTGTAGCCGCGCTGCTCCCAGACCTTGACTGCGCTTTTGTTCTTGCCCGATCCGCCGATGCGCACACCCTGCGGGTTGTATCCACCCTGACCGAAGGGCGATGTGCCGCCCGTTCCGATCCATTTAGAGCCACCTTCGTGCCGCTCATTCTGTTCTTCGAGGCGCTTCTTCAAGGTCTCCATGAGCTCGTCCCAGCCCATCTTTTCGATCGCTGCCTTCTGCTCGGGTGTGAGCTCGCGTTCCAGCATCTGGCGCAGCCAGTCGAGCGGAATTTCCTTCGTGAAGTCGGCCAGCATTTCCACACCCTTGAAGTAGGCCGCGAAGGCGCGATCAAACTTGTCGAAGTGCTTTTCGTCCTTCACCAGCGTGATCCGGCTGAGGTAGTAGAAGTCGTCCAGGCTGTAGGCCTGACTGCCGTCATCGGCAGGGCCGACAACGCCCAACTTCAGGGCTTCCAGCAGCGTCAGGTACTCCTTCACCGAAACCGGCAGCTTGGCAGCACGAAGGTTGTAAAAGAACGGGATCAGCATGCTTGGGAGTCCGGATGAAGCACGGCGAGTAAGGCTCTTAGCGAGGCTTTTCCAACAGGTACAGCAATTGGGCACGTGCCTCCGGCCATTCGCCTGCACGCATGCTGTACATCACGGTGTCGCGGATTGTGCCGTCGCGGCGCAGGGCATGGCCGCGGATCACCCCGTCCTTTTTTGCACCGAGCCGCTCGATCGCCTGCTGCGATACGAAGTTGAAATTGTCGGTGCGCCAGCCAACCACATGACAACCCAGCGTATCAAAAGCGTGGCTCATCATGAGCAGTTTGGAGACCGTGTTGACATGCGTGCGTTGGCAACGCTTCGCATACCAGGTCCAGCCGATTTCCACACGCTTCACGGCCGGCAGAATGTCGTGGTAGCTGGTGCACCCCAGCACCGTGCCGGTGGCCGTGTCTGTCACCGCAAAGGCAAAGCGCTGACCGGCTTCGCGCTGCGCCAGCGCGCTCACGATGTAGTCGCGCGTCTGCTCGGGTTCGGGCACGGAGGTGATGCGCAGGTTCCAGAGTTCGCCGTCCGCCGCAGCGGCGCGCAGTCCTTGTTCGTGCTCCAGCGCCAGCGGCACGAGGCGCAATCCTCGTTGTTCCAGAATGACAGGTTCGACAAATGACATGGTCAGTCCCTAACGATTTCGACCTTGCATGAACACAAGCTTTTCAAACAGCGTCACGTCCTGCTCGTTCTTCAGCAGCGCGCCCACCAGGGGCGGAACCGCAACCTTGTCCTCCTTCGTATGCAGCGCTTCGGCCGAAATGTCTTCAGCCAACAGCAGCTTGAGCCAGTCCAGCAGTTCGCTGGTGGAGGGCTTCTTCTTCAACCCCGGCAGACCGCGCACATCGAAGAAGGTCTTCATTGCGGCGGCCAGAAGATCGCGCTTGAGACCGGGGAAATGCACGTCCACTATTCTCTGCATGGTCGGTGCGTCGGGGAATTTGATGTAGTGAAAGAAGCAGCGGCGCAAAAAGGCATCAGGTAATTCCTTTTCGTTGTTGGACGTGATGAACACCAGCGGACGGTTCTTCGCCCGAACCCACTCCCGCGTCTCGTAGCAGTAGAACTCCATGCGGTCGATCTCGCGCAGCAGGTCGTTGGGAAATTCGATATCGGCCTTGTCGATCTCGTCGATCAGCAGCGCCACCGGTTCTTCTGCCGTGAACGCCTGCCACAGCACACCCTTGACGATGTAATTGTGGATGTCTTTGACGCGCTCCCCGCCATCCACGTCGGCAAGTTGGGAATCGCGCAGCCGGCTGACGGCGTCGTATTCATACAAGCCCTGCTGGGCCTTGGTGGTGGACTTGATGTGCCATTGAAGCAAGGGCATGTTCAGCGCCTGCGCCACTTCCTCGGCGAGCATGGTTTTGCCGGTGCCCGGTTCGCCCTTGACGAGCAATGGACGCTTCAGTGTGATGGCGGCGTTCACCGCAAGCATCAAATCCTGGGTGGCAACGTAGGATGAGGAACCTTGAAATTTCATAGATACAGTGCAGACTAAATGAAAGGCCAGAAAAATGCGGAAGTGACCCTGTCCACAAGCGCCACGCAAGGGTTTTCAGGGGTGGCAACCTACTGGAAGGGCCAAAAAGGCGCCGATATAATCGGCCCTTGTTTTTCTTCACTCAACGACGATTGTGCGCGCAAAATGAAGTATTTTCTGACTACCCTGGCGGCGTTTATTGTCGCTTCCGTGACCACTCTGGCGAGCGCTCAAGAAATTAAAGGCAACGTCATCGCAGGTGAACAAAAGATTGCACTGTGCATGGGCTGTCACGGTATTCTGGGTTTCCATACCGGGTTCCCCGAGGTCTACCGGGTCCCACGGATCTCCGGTCAGGGTGCCAAGTACATAGCGTCCGCCCTCAACGCCTACAAGAAGGGCGAGCGCAAGAACCCGTCCATGCGCGCCGTAGCCGAAACCCTGAGCGACCAGGACATCGCCGATGTGGCCGCTTATTACAGCGCACATGGTGTTGTGGAAGGCGCCAGCCTCCCCGCTGCACCGGCCAAGGCACCCGACACCGCGGTCGCCGCCTTGCTCACCAAGGCCGGTTGCGTGTCCTGCCATGGCAGCAATTTCTCCAAACCCATTGACCCGACCTATCCCAAGATCGCGGGCCAACATGCCGACTACCTTTACTTCGCGCTGATGTCTTACAAAACCGAAGGCAAGCCGTTGATCGGACGATCAAACCCCATCATGGGCGGCATGGCCAAGCAGTTTTCCGATGAAGAACTGCATCTGCTGGCAAACTATGTCGGCTCTCTGGATGGCGAGTTGAAGACGATACAGCAACCGCGTTTGCGCTAGTCTTTTTGGTCATGAAAAAGCCCGCAGTGTGCGGGCTTTT
Source organism: uncultured beta proteobacterium (assembly GCA_903832285.1). Lineage (GTDB taxonomy): Bacteria > Pseudomonadota > Gammaproteobacteria > Burkholderiales > Burkholderiaceae_C > CAIKVZ01. The sequence goes on from CAILAY010000173.1 coordinate 16,731, forward strand.
TCATGCGCGTCGCCTACTGCCGACAAGTCACTTCGCTCGGTAGTTTAAAGCGGGTCTGCAGCAATTCCTCCAGCCCGAATTCCTGCAACACGGCGAGCATCCGATGCGCCGCGCTCGCCTTGGGTCGGCCGATGTAGCGGGCGACGATGAGTTCGTTCTTCATGCTGTGCTCCCACCCCACCAGCTCGGTCACCGTGACCTGGTAGCCCCAAGCTTCCAGATAGAGGCAGCGCAGCACATTGGTAATCTGGCTACCCAACTCGCGCGTATGCAGCGGATGGCGCCACAGTTCGGCCAACGGCGTGCGCGCCAGTTGCAGAGCCTTGTGCTGGCTCAAGGCACGTGCAACCTCTGCCTGACAACAGGGCACCAGCACCATAAATCTGGCGTGCTTTTGCAGGCCGAACGCAATCGCGTCGTCGGTGGCGGTGTCGCAGGCGTGCAAGGCCGTAACAACATCGATGCTCTCAGGCAATTCATCGGACTGAGCCGACTGCGCCACGCTCAAGTTCAGAAAATGCATACGCGCAAACCCCAGGCGTTGCGCGAGATCACGCGACTTCTGCACCAGTTCGCTGCGGGTCTCAATGCCGAAAATCCGACCCTTGTTCAGTGACTTGAAAAACAGGTCATAGAGGATGAAGCCAAGGTAGGACTTGCCGGCGCCATGATCGGCCAGAGTGATGCCCGCCTGCGTTGCCGGTAGTTCGAGCAGCAGCTTTTCGATGAACTGATACAGGTGGTAGACCTGCTTGAGCTTGCGCCGGGAATCCTGATTGAGCTTGCCGTCACGCGTCAGGATATGCAGTTCCTTGAGCAGTTCCACCGACTGCTCGGGTCGAATTTCAGGGGCTGAAGGGAGCGCTGCGATGGCTTTCTGGACGTGAGGTTCTTTCGTCATCGGCGGTCCTCAGGTTTTGGTGTGCTAGCGCTGGCGCCCACCTCCAGTTCGGTCCAGCCGGCAACCCCCAGTCGGTCCATGGTCGCCATGTTGACCTCGTAGATCGACTCGGCATTCGGGAACGCCGCCACCGCCCGGTCGATGCTTTCTTCGCGCAGCAGATGCAGCGTGGGATAGGGCGAACGATTCGTGAAATTGGTGACGTCGTCCGCCTCCGTACCGGCAAACTGATAGTACGGATGCAGGCTGGCGATCTGGAGCACGCCGTCCAGACCGAGACGCACCAGAGCCCTGTCGGCCTGCCCCAGGAAATCATTGAAGTCCAGAAAATCGTCCATGCAATAGGGTGCCATCAGCAGCGTGGTGTCACGCGTCGCGGCGTTACTCGCTGCCAATGCCTTCAATTCGGTCACCAGGTCGGCCAGCAGTTCATCGGCGTAGCGCGCATCGCTCACCGCGTAATGCACCTGGCCTTTGACGTACACCGACTTGGCGAACGGGCACAGGTTCAACCCGATGACGGCGTGCTCAAGCCAGTTGCGGGTGTTCTTGCATACGGTGTCGTGAGAAGGTGTCATGTGGTCAGTTTTGGGTCTCTGATAAAACTTTCCCCGTCAAGTGCCGATGCTGATGCATGGCAAAGCGATCCGTCATGCCGGCGATGTAGTCAGCCACGACCCGCGCCCGCCCGGTCGTATCGGCTGCTTGCAACGCCTGAGCCCGTGCCGAAAAACCAGCTTGCAGGCTCCGGGGATGGTGCATGAAAAATTCGAACAGATCACGCACCACCTGCTTGGCCTGGTCTGTGGTCTGAACTACCTGCGGATGCCGGTACAGATTCTGGTACAGAAAGCGTTTGAGCATGCTGGACTGATTGCGCATGTTCGCGCTGAAGCACAGCAGCGGTCCGGCCCGGCGCGCCTCATCCGCGTCGCCGGGCGTGGCCTTCGAAAGGGCATTCCGGGTCGCTTCGATGACGTCGTACACCTGCGCACTAAGCATGCGCCGGATCGTGTCGTAGAGCAGGCGTCGGCCCTGTGAATCATCTCCAAGTTGCGGGTGTTTCACCATCGCCTGCATGCGAAACGACTCGAACAATTCCACCTCGCGCAACTGCTCCAGCGTGATCAGTCCCGAACGCACACCGTCGTCGATGTCGTGCGCGTTGTAAGAAATTTCGTCGGCCAGATTGCACAACTGCGCTTCCAGGCTGGGCTGCAAGCGCACTGCATCCGGCGTTGCGGGCGGCAGAAAACGCTGCGCCACGCCACCGGGCTCACTCGCTTCCAACGCCAGGGCGTTGGAAGCGGAGCAATGTTTGAGAATGCCCTCGCGCGTCTCGAACGTGAGATTAAGCCCGTTGAAATCGGGGTAGCGCTCCTCCAGTTCATCCACAACCCGCAGGCTCTGCAGGTTGTGCTCGAAGCCACCGTGCTCGGCCATGCAGTCGTTAAGCGCGTCCTGACCTGCGTGGCCAAAGGGTGTGTGTCCGAGATCGTGCGCCAGCGCGATAGCCTCCACCAGGTCCTCGTTCAATCCCAGTGTGCGCGCCACGGAACGGCCCAGTTGCGCCACCTCGAGCGAATGGGTCAGGCGCGTGCGGAACAAATCTCCTTCGTGGTTCAGGAACACCTGGGTCTTGTATACCAGACGCCGAAAGGCGCTGGAGTGCACGATTCGGTCGCGGTCGCGCTGGTAATCGGTGCGTGTGGGCGCCGGGATTTCCGCAAACCGACGACCCCGCGAAAACGCTGGGTCGCATGCGAAGGGGGCCAGTGTCATGGTGTCGCCATCAGGCGCAGCCTGCGGCGATCACTTCACGCACCAGGGCATTGGGCGCGGCACGCACCAGCGCCCTGCCCGGACCGTCAAGCAGCACGAAACGGACCTCGCCACCTTCGGATTTCTTGTCGATGCGCATGAGATCCAGATAGCGGCCGACGTTGTCCGAGGCATCGAGTACCGGAGCGCGCACCGGCAGGCCAGCAGCGCCAATCAGCCGTGTCAGTCGCTGCACGAAGGGCAGGTCAACAAGACCCAGGCGCTGCGACAAGTGTGCCGCCAGCACCATGCCGCAGCCCACGGCTTCGCCATGCAGCCACTCCCCATAGCCAAGGCCGGCCTCGATCGCATGGCCAAAGGTGTGCCCGAAATTGAGAATGGCACGGAGTCCGGCCTCGCGTTCGTCCTGGCCCACGACCCAGGCCTTGATCTCGCAGCTGCGCTTGACCACATGCGCCAGCGCCTGCGGGTCGCGCGCCAGCAGCTCGTTCAGGTGCGACTCGATCCAGTCCAAAAACGTCATGTCGGCGATGGGTCCGTATTTGATGACTTCAGCCAGTCCGGCGCTGAGCTCGCGGGCCGGCAAGGTCGCCAGCGTGTCCAGGTCGCATACCACGCGCTCGGGCTGGTAAAACGCGCCGATCATGTTCTTGCCCAACGGGTGATTGATGGCGGTTTTGCCTCCCACCGAAGAATCCACCTGCGCCAGCAAAGTCGTTGGCACCTGCACAAAGGGCACGCCCCGCATGTAGCTGGCCGCAGCAAAGCCGGTCATGTCGCCCACGACGCCGCCGCCGAGCGCGAACAGTACCGTCTTGCGATCGCAGCCGTGGCCCAGCAACCCGTCAAAAACCAGATTCATCGTTTGCCAGCTCTTGAATTCCTCACCGTCGGGTAGGACCACAGTGTGGATGTTGAGGTAATGGCTTTTGAGCGCGTCTTGCAGGCGCTTGGCATACAGCGGTGCCACGGTGCCATTGGTGACGATCAGCGCCGCATGCGCCTGCGGCAATTGCGCCCATGCGTCGGCGCGATCAAGCAGTCCGGCGCCGATGGCGATGTCGTAGCTGCGCTCGGCCAGCTCAATGTGCACGGATTCGAAAACAGTCGCAGCAGTCATGGGGTTCGGGTCTCAAAAGAAAGCACTCGATGCGTACTTCGCGCCCGTTTGCAGGGCGCTTTCATTGTGCCAGAACCGTTCTCACAGGCGTTTCCCAACGGCCCCACACGATGCCGTTCAGCAGCGACCGGTGCTGGGCCGGAACCTTTCGTAGCCACCGGTGAGCGCCTGCCTTTTCGTTGATTTTGGTCAAATCTTCACAACGGAGCCGCGTTACATTGGCGGTGAGTACAATCCGAAACAGCTAGAGGCACCCTGAACCCGTCAGCCGCTACCCATCAACACACCGATAGGGAATCAGCCATGACCTCTGAACATCTTGACGTTCGCACTGCCTTGCGATTTGCCGATGGGAATATAGAAGGAGTTCGCGCTTTTCGCGAGATGATGTGCGAGTCCGCCGTGGCGAGCCGTGATCCAGCCGCCGAAATACTGAAGATCATCAGCGATGCGGTGGTCACTGTTCAAGACTCCTCCTCCGGAACCGCACAAAAGAGTGCTGCGGTCAAACTGCTGGAGCTCGTAGCCAAATCACTTGAATTACAGGCCGGTAGCAGCAACCACCTCGCCTGGCTGGATGCTACGCAGCGCGAGGCCGAGCACTGCAGGCAGGTGGTGATACGGCTTGAGCAGAGCAGGGCCCGGCATAAGGCCCGTGAACGCGCCCGTTTCCAGACCTTCATGGCGACGGTGACCACCCACTGATTGATCGTGTAGCTCCCATTCGCTGCAGGGGTTGCTGCGCCGAAAAATCGTTTCAGGTTCCGCACTTTCTTCAGGCGGCAGCGATTCGACTATGGGTCGCGATGCGTGTGTGAGGCGATCTCCCAGCCGCAGCGCTGACGCGTGGCGATGAGTCCGGTGTGCACTGACTCTAGTTGTCTGCCGGCACCGGCCAGCGTGTCGTGCTCACCGCAGAGCGAGAATACGGGCAACTCGGATGGACGATGTTTGGCGGGTCGCAGCATAGGCACCGCGGTTGTTCTCTAAGTGATTCCCCTATACGACTCGCCACTTTTCATGATAAAAGTGCACGCTTTTCACTTCATTATCCATGCTACTTGAAATCGTCGGTCGCGAAGCTTCCCGTTGTCCACGGTTCGATTGGCGCGACAGAACTTGTTGTCGTGACACGTTGCGCTTCGCGTCCGTAGCATGAAAGTTTGCACATCACAAGACCGGAGATTCCATGTTCGAATTCGACCCCTACTCGCCTTCAGTCGACGCCGATCCGTTCCCGTTTTACCGGACGCTGCGCGACGACTACCCCTGCTTCTGGAGCCCGCAGGCCGGTATGTGGATACTGTCGCGCTACGCCGACATCGTTACCGCTGGTCAGGACGCAGCCAGGTATTCTTCTGCCAGCGGCAATCTCATGACCGAGTTGCCCGGGCGCGCAGGCGCCACTCTGGGCACCACGGATGCGCCGCGCCACGACCGCCTGCGCGGCCTAATTCAGCACGCCTTCATGAAGCGCAATCTGGAGTCGCTGAGTGAGCCTATTCGCGACATCGCGCGCCAACTGGCGCTGTCGCTGCGTGAACAAGAGCAGTTCGATTTCGTGTCCGATTTTTCGTCCAAGTTCACGGTGCGCGTGCTGATCGCGGCTCTGGGTCTGCCCACTGGCACCGAGGCCACCGTGGACGAAACCACGGTGCGCAACAACGCCGTGATGATGGTTCAGTCGGACCCGGTAACGCGTACCAAAGGCCCCGAACATCTGGCGGCCTACGCGTGGATGCAGGACTACGCCGCAGGAGTGATCGCACAACGCCGCGCGCGGCCACGCAACGATCTGATTTCGCACTTCAGCACGGCCGAAATTGACGGCGACAAACTCGACGAGCGCGAGGTGCTGCTCACCACCACCACCCTCATCATGGCGGGTATCGAGTCGCTGGGCGGCTTCATGGCGATGTTTGCACTGAACATGGCCGACCAGGTCGAAGCACGACGCGCCTGCGTGAATGATCCGACGCTGCTGCCCGATGCGGTGGAGGAGTCGCTGCGCTTCAACACTTCGGCCCAGCGTTTTCGCCGTCGTTTGATGCGCGACGTGACGCTGCACGGCCAGACCATGAGGACGGGCGACTTTGTCTGTCTGGCCTACGGCAGCGGCAACCGCGACGAGCGCCAGTACGCCAACCCCGATAGCTACAACATCGCGCGCAAGCCGCGTGGCCATCTGGGCTTTGGCGGCGGCGTCCACGCCTGTCTGGGCACGGCCATCGCGCGCTTGTCAGTGAAGATCGCGTTCGACGAATTCCACAAGGTCATCCCCGAATACCGGCGTGCACAGGAGCAGCTGTCGTGGATGCCGTCTTCCACCTTCCGCAGCCCCTTGCGTCTGGATCTGGCGCGTCGCTGATAATCTGCCGCCCTTCCCTCAACCGATTCAGGACACTTGAACATGCCCAACATCACTTTCATTGAACCCAGCGGCGACGAGCGCGTCGTTGACGTTCCCGTCGGCTGGAGTCTGATGCAGGCCGCCACGAGCATGGGGGTTGAAGGCATCGACGCCGAGTGCGGCGGCTCCTGCGCCTGTGCCACCTGCCACTGCTACCTCGAAGGCGAACTGGCGGTCTTGGTGCCGGCTCCGGAACAGGGAGAAATTTCGATGCTCGACAGCGTGGCGGCAGAACGTCGCGCCAACAGCCGCCTGTCGTGCCAGATCAAGATGACACCGGCGCTGACCGGCCTGATCGTGCGCTTGCCCGAAACGCAGACGTGACCAGCGGCATGGTGATCGTCGGCGCCGGCCTGGCGGGATTGACCGTCGCCGAAACGCTGCGGGCCGAGGGCTATGAAGGCGCGGTAGTGCTGCTGGGCGATGAGGCCTACGGCCCCTACCACCGCCCACCCCTGTCCAAAGGATTTCTGCTGGGTGAAACACAGGCGCAACAACTACTCATGCGCGCGCCCGAGTTGCTGGCGAAAAAGGCCATCAAACTCAAGGTCGGCGCCACCGTTGCCACGATCGATCGCACCGCCAAATGCGTCACACTGGACGACGGCACCATGTTCCCCTATGAAGGTTTAGCGCTGTGCACCGGTTCGCGCCTGCGCGCCCTGCCTCTGCCAGGCGCTGATGCCCAGGGCGTGGTCGGGCTGCGCACGCTGGCCCACGCCAAAAACCTGGCGGCTGCACTGGAAGCGGCGCAGCACGTAGTGGTCATCGGAGGTGGTTTCATTGGCCTGGAAGTGGCCGCGGCCGCGCGCAAGAAGGGCAAGAACGTGACCGTGCTGGAGGCGGCTGACCGACTCATGGCGCGGGTCGTGGCGCCACTGATTTCCAGCTTCTATTTCGATCTGCACCGGAGCCACGGTGTGGACTTGGTGCTGAATGCGATGGTGAGCGAACTGGTGGTGCGCGAAGGCCATATCGCCGCCGTCAAAACGCGGGACGGACATTCGTTCGCCGCCGACCTTCTGGTGGTGGGCGTCGGCATCCTGCCCAACGCCGAAGTTGCTCAGACTGCCGGGTTGGAGTGCCAGGGTGGCATCGTGGTTGACGCGTGTTCGCGCACCGGCGACCCGATGATCGTGGCGGCCGGCGACTGCACGGTGCGCCGCATGGAGGATGGATCGTGGCGTCGGCTGGAGTCGGTTCAAAACGCCGTGGAGCAGGCCAAGTCGGCAGCGGCAGCGCTGCTGGGGCGGGAACGCCCATTTACCGCCGTGCCCTGGTTCTGGTCGGATCAATACGACGTGAAGTTGCAGATTGTGGGTCTCACGGCGGGTTTCGACCAGGTCGCTACGCGCGGCCACCTCGCAGACGGGAAGTTCTCGGCCTTCTACTACCGCGGTGCTAAGTTGATCGCCGTTGACTCGCTGAATCTGCCAGCAGAACACATGCTGGCCCGCAAACTGTTGGCACAAGGTGTTTCGCCGACGCCCGGGCAAGTGAGTGATGATGGCTTCGCGCTGAACAGTTTGCTCGCCGGCTGACTTTCATGCTTCGACTGCGGAACGGACCTGGTCATGCAGGTTGATACTTCCACGTCTGGCGCGAAACGCTGCAGGGCCAATCGGTCGCTCATAACTCGGCCACAAGGAGACAGGGATAATCACCGGTTTTCTGTCAACTTTCACGTTCATCGCCTCCACCAGTGACTTATTCCTTTGAAACGCGGCGCCGCCGCAGCTTCGCGATAATTTCCCACCCCGACGCGGGCAAGACCACGCTCACGGAAAAGCTGCTGCTGTTCTCCGGCGCGATCCAGATCGCCGGCTCGGTGAAGGCGCGCAAGGCCACGCGCCACGCCACCAGCGACTGGATGGAAATCGAGAAGCAGCGCGGCATTTCAGTCGCCAGTTCGGTGATGCAGATGGTCTACCGCGACCACGTCATCAACCTGCTGGACACACCGGGACACAAGGACTTTTCGGAGGACACCTACCGCGTGCTCACCGCTGTGGACTCGGCACTGATGGTGATCGACGCGGCCAACGGCGTGGAGGCGCAGACACGGCGACTGATTGAGGTCTGCCGTCAGCGTGACACACCCATCATCACCTTTGTCAACAAGATGGACCGCGAGGTGCGCGATCCGCTGGACATCCTGGACGAGGTCGAACGCGAGCTTGGCATGCCCTGCGTTCCGATGACCTGGCCCGTGGGTCAGGGCAAGACCTTCGGCGGCATCATCAACTTGCGCACGCAGGCAATGACGGTGTTCGAGTCCGGCAGCGACCGGCGCACGCAAGACTTCGAAACCATTTCTCTGAGCGAGCATGGCAAACTGGAAAAGCGCTTCGGCCACGATTTCCAGACCGCGATGGACGCGATCGAGTTGGCCTGCGGCGCTTCGCCCACCTTCGACCGCGAAGCCTTTCTCGCGGGCAAGCAGACTCCCGTATTCTTCGGCTCGGGCGTGAACAACTTCGGTGTGATGGAGGTGCTGGACGCGCTCGTCGACCTGGCGCCTTCGCCGCAGAACCGCGTCAGTTCTCTGGCCGTAAACAGGCAACCCGTGATCCGCACGGTGCACCCGAAAGACGCTTTCTTTTCCGGTGTGGTGTTCAAGGTGCAGGCCAATATGGACCCTTCCCATCGCGACCGCATTGCCTTCGTGCGCATGTGCTCGGGCAAGTACACGCCGGGCATGAAGCTCAAGGTGATGCGCACCGGCAAGGAACTGCGTCCCACCAGCGTCGTGACCTTCATGAGCCAGCGCCGCGAAGCCGTGGACGAGGCCTATGCCGGCGACATCGTGGGCTTCACCACACACGGCGGCGTGCAGTTGGGTGACACCGTCACCGACGGTTCAGTCAACCTGCAGTTCACGGGCCTGCCCTTCTTTGCGCCCGAGCTGTTCCAGACTGTGGTGCTGAAGAACCCGCTGCGCACCAAGCAGCTGCAACAGGGACTGGCGCAACTGGGCGAGGAAGGCGCGATCCAGGTGTTCCGGCCGGAAGTCGGGGGCAATATGCTGCTCGGTGCCGTGGGTCAGTTGCAGTTTGAAGTGGTGCAGCACCGCCTCAAAGGCGAGTACGACGCCGACATCCGGCTCGAAGTCAGCCAGTACACCGGTGCGCGCTGGATCACCGCCGATACCCCGGCCGAACTGCGCGCCTTTTGCGACGCTTATCCGATGCGCATGGCGCGCGACGCCGCCGACACCCTGGCTTATCTGTGCACCAGCCCCTACGACGTGCGCCTGGCGCAGGAAAGATTTCCGAAAATCCACTTTCATCCGCTACGTGAACACGCAGGACTCGCGTTGCACAACAACACCTGACATGAGCCCGACTCCAAGTAGCGTGAGCGCCGCCGTGCCGCCCCAAGGCGCGAGAGCCCCCTTGGAGGGCAGCGAGGACAGGCAATGCCGAGCGTGGGGGCACTTGTGAACATGCGCCCTCTGTCCGAACTCCCCCGCGCCGTGGCGTCCCGGATGCACACGGTCTTCAGCGACATTGACGACACCATTACCACGGACGGCCAGCTCACGTCTCAGGCCTATGCGGCAATGGACCAGATGCGCCGTGCCGGACTGCGGGTGATCCTGATCACGGGGCGACCTGCGGGCTGGTGCGATCACATTGCGCGCATGTGGCCGGTGGACGGCGTCATCGGCGAGAACGGCGCCTTCTACTACTGGCACGATCATGTCGCCCGCAAGCTCCGATGCCGGCACCTTCTGGACACGGCCGAGCGCGCAACCCATTCGGCCAAGCTGGCACAGGTGCGCGACACCATCCTGCGCGAGGTACCCGGCTGCGCCGTGGCCTCTGATCAGTTCTGCCGGCTGTACGACCTCGCCATCGACTTCTGCGAAGACGTCCCGCCCCTGCCGGGCGCGGCCATCGATCGCATCGTGATGCTGATGGAGCAGGCCGGCATGACGGCAAAGGTCAGCTCGATCCACGTCAACGGCTGGTTCGGCAATTACGACAAGCTCAGCATGGCGCACCTGATGCTGCGTGAGCGTTACCAGCTCGAATTGGCGCAGGAACGCGAGCATTGCCTGTTTGTCGGCGACTCACCCAACGACGCCCCCATGTTCGCCTACCTGCCCCACGCTGTAGGCGTGGCCAATGTGCAGGACATGGCCGAGCGCATGGGCGTACTGCCGGCCTTTGTGACGCCTTCGCGCGGCGGCGCCGGCTTTGCGGAACTGGCCGTCGCGCTGGTGGCCGCACGCACCATGGGCTGAGGTCCTAACCATGAATATAGAAATCTCCAAAGAGATGCGCCGGCAGGCCATCGCTTCCATCGAACGCTAGTACCGGCAGACCACCCACGAGAAGATCGTCGACACGGCTGCCGACCTGATGCTGTACATGTTTCCTGCAGCATCATGATTTGGGTAACGGTCCCATCATTGTTATGATGTTGACATGAATACATCACGCCGCATTTTCCAATTGCAACTGCTGGCCTGCTTCGGCAGCCTTTCACACATGCCGGCGGCATCTGCCCTTGCCAGCGCCGAGGTCCTGCTGGCCCGCAACGCGCCCGCGGGCATCAACCCCACTGGCTATCTGGTGAGCGAAAAGTTCGACGGCGTACGCGCTCTCTGGGACGGCAGCGCACTGCGCTTTCGCAGTGGGCGACCGGTGCCCGCTCCCGCGTGGTTCCTCTCCAGATTGCCAGGCACCGCACTGGATGGCGAATTGTGGCTGGGGCGTGGCCAATTTGACGCGCTGTCCGCGACGGTGCGTCGTGCACAAGCCCTGGATGCCGAATGGCTCCAAGTGCATTACCTGGTGTTTGATATGCCGTTGGCGGGCGGAACCTTCGAGAACCGCTCCGAGCAGCTCGGAGCGGTTGTTCAGGGAAGCGGTTGGCAGCAGCTTGAGGCGGTGGAGCAGTTTCGCGTAACCAACCATGCTGCCCTGCAGTCCAAGCTCAAGGCGATCACCGCAGCCGGCGGTGAAGGTCTGGTGCTGCACCTGGCCAACGCACCCGTCACCAGCGGACGCAGCGACGTGCTGTTGAAGCTGAAGGTACTGCAGGACGCCGAAGCGATGGTCGTGGGCTACACGCCGGGCAAAGGAAAATATGCCGGTGTGGTGGGCGCGCTGAACGTCCAGGCAGGGAGCGGTCAGACCTTCAAACTGGGCACGGGGCTAACCGATCAGCAACGGCAAAATCCGCCTACCATCGGCAGCTCGGTCACCTACAGTTATCAGGATATTACCCCCGGTGGAAAGCCCCGCTTTGCGCGATTCATGCGGGTCTACCACGAGGACTGAACCGTTTTGCCGCCAAGCGCATCACCTGCGCATCTGGCGTTCGCGCTGTCCCTCGCTGTGGATGGCGGACACCAGCAAGCCGAGTTCCTGCACCAATACGTCGAGTACGTCGTCCAGCGTCACCAGGCCCAGCAACTCACCCTGCGCGCCCACCACCGGGACGCGGCGCACGCCTTTGCGACGCATGCTGCGGACCAGGTCAATCAGCGAGTCGTCCTCACGTGCCAGCACCAGATCAGTGCTCATCACGTCTTCAACACACAGCACGCTGGCGTCCAGATCCGTCGCTCCCACGGCGGTCACGATGTCGCGGTCGGTCAACATGCCCACGACCACGCGCTCACCCTTCACTTCCTCAATAACCACCAGGCAACCCACATGGTTCTCGCGCATGAGGCGCGCCGCTCCATTGAGCGTTGTCGTCCGAAACGCCTCCGTCACGCTGCGTGTACAAATCTCGCCCGTGTTCATGCGCTCTCCCATGACATTCTCCCTGGTGGGCTTCAATGCGGGCGTTGATGCCTTTTTTCAGGCCACCCGGGTGCTCCTCGCGACCAGATCTTCTGACCCGACGGATGGTGGCGCACTGTGATGCTTTACCTGCCCACGTCGCAGGCGCACAACGTCCTCCAGTTGGCGCTTCATATTGTCGAACGCCTCCCGCAGGGCAACGTAGACGTCTTCGTGCTGCACGCGGTTCACCACCAATTCGTGGCCAGGAAGGGTGAGGTCAACGTGTACGCCAAACGACCTCCCCTGATGCTGCTGCTTCTGCACCAGATCGATGGACACACGGCAGGCCATGCTATCCATCGCGAACGACTCAAGTTTGTGCGCATGCTCACGCGTGCTGAACTCCAGGGCATCGGATGCTTCCATGCCATGGAACTGGATATGAACGGGAATCTTCATGCCGCGCCTTCCACGCACCTGAATCGGTGCGCCAGCCATTCTTGCGAGGCATGACCCCGGGCCTTTTGCGATTTCTCAACGCCAGCGCATCCGGCACAAGCATCGCCCGTCTGGCACCCGCCCGGATCAGCGCGCCAGTGCTCGGGCCAATGCTGCCCCGGTCGCCGTACCCTGGTGCACCACCTGCTCGGGTGTGCCGCTGGCCACCACCAGCCCACCGCCCTTGCCACCCCCGGGGCCCAGGTCCAGCACCCAGTCGGCTTCGGCGATCACGTCCAGGTCATGCTCGATCACGATCACCGAATGGCCACTGTTCACCAAGCGGTGCAGCACCTGAATCAGCTTTTCCACGTCGGCCATGTGCAGGCCCACGGTGGGTTCGTCCAGCACGTACAGCGTATGCGGCGCCTTTTGCCCGCGACGCGTGATGTCGTCCCGCACTTTGCTCAGCTCTGTCACGAGCTTGATGCGCTGCGCTTCGCCGCCGCTGAGCGTGGGCGAAGGCTGACCCAGCGTGAGGTAGCCCAGGCCGACATCCTTGAGCAGTTGCAGCGGATGCGCGATGTGTGGCATGGCGGCGAAGAACTCCACCGCTTCGTCCACCTCCATCTGCAGCACTTCGCCGATGTTGCGGCCGCGCCATGTGACGGCCTGAGTCTCGGGGTTGAAGCGCGCGCCGTGGCAAACTTCGCAGGGCACTTTCACGTCCGGCAAGAAACTCATGCCGATGGTCCGCAGACCCTGGCCCTCGCAACCCGGGCAGCGTCCCTCGCCGGTGTTGAAGCTGAAGCGGCTCGCGCTGTAGCCACGGGCACGCGCCTCCAGCGTTTCGGCGAAAAGCTTGCGGATCGTGTCCCAGAAACCGATGTAGGTTGCGGGACAGGAGCGTGGCGTTTTGCCGATCGGCGTCTGGTCCACTTCGAGGACCCGGTCAATGGTCTCGAAGCCGCTCACCGAGGTGCAGCCGCTCCACGCGACGCTGGCGCCCGCGTCCAGCGCCTCGCGCCCGGCCTTGGTGGAACGCTGCGCCACCGCCGTCTGCACACTGGCGAGCAACACGTCGCGCGCCAATGTGGATTTTCCTGAACCCGAGACGCCGGTGACCGCGACCAGACGTTGCAGCGGCACGGCGACGGTGAGGTTCTGCAGGTTGTGCATCGTGGTGTTGTGCACTGTGAGCCAGCCGTGCACTTCAGGACCCGGCTGTTCACTGTCTCGCCCCTCCGGGAGGAGGGCCGGGTTGGGGGGCGCTGCAGTCACGCGTCGCGCCTGCAGCGGATGCTTCATGGCGTGCAGCAGATAGCGCCCAGTCTGTGAATCCTGCGCCTGCTCCAGATCGGCCACCTTGCCTTGCGCCACCAGACGCCCGCCCCGTTTGCCAGCGCCTGGACCGATGTCGATGATGTGATCGGCCGCGCGGATGGTGTCCTCGTCGTGTTCCACCACCACCAGCGTATTGCCCTTGTCGCTCAGCGTTTGCAGGGCCTTGAGCAGGATGCGGTTGTCGCGCGCGTGCAGTCCGATCGTGGGCTCATCCAGCACATAGCAAACGCCCTGCAGGTTGCTGCCCAGTTGCGCCGCCAGGCGGATGCGCTGCGCCTCACCTCCGCTCAGGGTCGGCGCACCGCGATCGAGCGTGAGGTAGTCCAGACCCACCTCCTCCAGGAACTCCAGCCGGCCTCCAATTTCGGGAATGAGGTCACGCGCGATGCCGCTCTCGCGCGGGCTCATTTGCCCCAGCACCTGCAGCGAGTGAACCCACTGCCGCACCTCGCTCACGCTCAAACGCGCGATGTCGGTAATGGCAGCGTCACCAAACTTCACCGCGCGCGCCGTGGCGTTCAAACGCGTACCGTGGCAGCTGGCGCAAGCGTGGTCGGCGAGGTCTTCCACGTCGGGTTCGGCAAAGCTCTGCTCTCGCCCCTGGTGGTCATCGTCGCGCACCGAATCGTCGAACACCTTACGTTGCTCCTTGGTGAGCTTGACGCCGGTGCCGACGCAGTCCGGGCACCAGCCGTGCTTGCTGTTGTAGCTGAACAGGCGTGGATCGAGTTCGGCATACGATGTAGAACAGATCGGGCAGGCGCGCTTGCTGGAAAAGGCGCTGAGCGTGCCGATGCCTGCCGTAGGCGTGCCGTCCAGCATCGCCAGACGCAGTCCGCCCAGTTCGCTCAGAACGTGCACCACCCCCTTGCCCAGTTCCAGCGTGCGCGCCAGGGTCTGGCGCAGCAGCGCTTCGTTCTCGGGCGTGATGTCCAAGCTGGCGACCGGCAGCTCGATCGTGTGCTCCTTGAATCGATCCAGGCGCGGGAAATTCGTCGTCGGCAAAAAGTTGCCGTCAACCCGCAAGTGCGTGTGACCGCGCGGACGCGCCCAGTCCGCGAGTTCGGTGTAGACACCCTTGCGGTTCATCACCAGCGGTGCCAACAGGCCGATGTGTTGACCACGAAAATTCTTCAGCAATTGCGCCGCAATGCTGTTGGGCGTTTGCGGCTGCACCGCGGCGCCATCGTGGACGCAGTGCTGCGTGCCAAGCTTCACGTACAGCAGGCGCAGAAAGTGCCAGACCTCGGTCGTGGTGCCAACCGTAGACTTGCGTCCACCACGACTGAGTCGCTGCTCGATCGCCACCGTCGGCGGGATGCCATAGACCGCGTCCACCTCGGGCCGCCCCGCCGGCTGCACGATGCTGCGCGCATAGGCGTTGAGGCTTTCCAGATAGCGGCGCTGACCTTCGTTGAACAGGATGTCAAACGCCAGTGTCGATTTGCCGGAGCCGCTCACACCCGTGACCACGTTGAACTTGCCGCGCGGAATGTTCACGCTCAAGGACTGGAGGTTGTGCTCTTTCGCATTGACGATCTGAATCGAAGAATTGGGGTCCGAAGATTTGGGGTCAGATTCCAATTGTTTTTTGTCGGATCTTTTTGCTGTCAAATTAATTGGAATCTGACCCCAATTGTTTTTCTCCTGAACCATCACGCCGTCGTACTCGCGCAGGGCGCGGCCGGTGTGGGAACTCGGGTGCTGGCGCAGGTCGTCTGGCGTGCCGACGGCCACGACCACGCCGCCGGCGTCTCCGCCTTCCGGGCCCAGATCGATGAGCCAGTCGCTGGCGCGGATCACGTCCAGGTTGTGCTCGATCACGAGCAACGAATGGCCTGCGTCGAGCAGCTTGCGCAGCGCGCGCAGCAACTTGGCAATGTCGTCAAAGTGCAAGCCCGTCGTGGGCTCGTCAAACATGAACAACGTGCCGCGCTTGGCCATGGGTTGGCGACTGGCGGAGGCGCTGCGTGCCGCCTCTGCCAGGAAGCCGGCAAGCTTGAGACGCTGCGCTTCTCCGCCCGAAAGCGTGGGCACGGGCTGGCCCAGTTTCACGTATTCCAGACCCACGTCCACGATCGGTTGCAGCGCACGCACCACGTCGCGATCGACGGCAAAGATCTGCACCGCCTGACTCACGGTGAGATCGAGCACGTCGGCAACGCTATAAAAATTCGCTGTGCGTTCCACCTTGACTTCGAGGATTTCCGGCCTGTAGCGCTTGCCGTCGCAGTCGGGGCAGCGCAGATAGACGTCGCTCAGAAACTGCATCTCCACGTGCTCAAAGCCGGAGCCGGTGCAGGTCGGACAGCGCCCGTCGCCGCTGTTGAAGCTGAACTTGCTCGCGGTGTAGCTGCGCTGGCGCGAGAGCGCCGCGCTGGCGAAGATTTCGCGGATCGCGTCCCACGCGCCAACGTAGCTTGCGGGGTTGGAGCGCGCGGTCTTGCCGATCGGGGACTGATCCACGAACACCACTTCGCTCAGATGGTCCGCACCCAACAAACGGTCATGCGCACCAGGCGTCTCGGTGGACTTGCCGAAGTGGCGCAGCAGCGCCGGCGCCAGCACATCCTGCACCAGGGTCGACTTGCCGGACCCGCTCACGCCGGTGATGCACACCAGTCGCTGCAGCGGAATCTCCACGCTCACGTGCTTCAGGTTGTGCTCGGTCGCGCCCTCCAGGATCAGGCGCGGCGTGTTCTCGTTCACCAGACGCTGAAAACCCATACCCACCTGTTTTCGTCCGCCCAGATAGGCGCCGGTCAGGGTGTCGGCGTGGCGCAGTTCTTCGGTCGTGCCGTCGAATACGATCTCGCCGCCGCGCTCGCCCGGACCGGGGCCCATGTCGATCATGCGGTCCGCCGCCAGCATCACGGCCGGGTCGTGCTCTACCACCACCAGCGTGTTGCCGGCGTCACGCAGGCGCTGCATGGCGTCAATGATGCGGCCCATGTCGCGAGGGTGCAGACCGATGCTTGGCTCGTCCAGCACGAACAGCGTGTTTACGAGCGATGTGCCCAAAGCCGTGGTGAGGTTGATGCGCTGCACCTCGCCGCCGCTCAGGGTGCGGCTTTGCCGGTCCAGCGTGAGGTAGCCAATGCCGACGTTGCAGAGATATTTGAGGCGTGTGCCGATCTCCTCATGCAGCATTTTCAGCGCCTGTTGTTCGCCTCCAGCCCTGCCCTCTCCCGCGCGCTGGAGAGGGGGTTGGAACGACGCGTCGCTTGCTTCGGACTGTTCGCGCCCTACTCCTGCAGGCTGGTCACTCCCTGTCCTCGCGAGAGAGGGTGGGGGTGAGGGCTGCATCCGGTCAAAGAACACCTGCAGGCGGTCGATTGGCAACAGCATCAGGTCGTGCAGACACAGGCCCGGCAGCGCCTCCAGTTGTTCGCGGCTCCACTGCACGCCGTGCGGCATGAATCTCTTGAAGGGTTCCAGCACCGCGTCGGCATCGCTCTTGGCGCCTATGCGCCAGAGCAGGCTCTCGGTCTTGAGGCGCGCGCCGGCGCAGGCCGGGCAGGTGGTGTAGCTGCGGTACTTGGACAGCAGCACCCGGATGTGCATCTTGTAGGCCTTGGTCTCCAGGTACTCGAAGAAGCGCGTCACGCCGAACCAGTGCTGGTTCCATTTTCCGTTCCAGTTGGGGGATCCGTTGATGACCCAGTGCTGTTGCTCGGGTGTGAGCTTGTACCAGGGCGTGTCGCGCGGAATCCCCGCGGCTTCCGCGTGGCGCATCAGGTCGTCCTGGCACTCTTGCCAGGCGGGGGTCTGCATCGGCTTGATGGCGCCCGAACGCAGCGTAAGTTTGTGGTTCGGAATCACCAGACCCAGGTCCACGCCGATAACGCGGCCAAAGCCCTTACAACTCGGGCAGGCACCCACCGCGGAGTTGAACGAGAACGCCGACGGCACCGGATCGGCGTAACGCAGGTTGCTTTCGGGGCAATGCAATCCGGTGGAGAACTTCCAGACTTCAGCCGGTCCCTCTCCCTCACCCTCACCCTCACCCGCAGGGAGAGGGTGCAAAGCATCGCCAGTCTTCTCCCTCTCCTCCTGCGATCGGCCGGGGGGGAGGGCGTACACATTGAGCCTGCCAGCACCGCGCCTCAGCGCCGTTTCGATCGCCTCCAGCACCCGCACCTTTTCGGCGCTGGCAATGCGAAAGCGGTCTGCCACCACGTCCAGCAGCTTGCGTGTGGCGGGCGCCGCGCCTGCCGCCTTGGCCGAGGTCTTGCCGGTTTTCGCCGACTTCGCGGCCTTGGTGCCAGACGGCACAACGCTAACCACCTCCTCTCGCTCGGCTTGCACACGTGTGAAACCACTGGCCAGCAACCACTGCTGCACTTCCTGCGCACTGGTGTTGCCGGGCAATTCCACCGGAAAGGTGAGGACCAGGCGCGGATCATTTTGAAGGCTGGCGCGCCGCTGTATCTCGGCGTAGATCGTCTCGGGCGTATCGATGCGCACTGGCAGGGCCGTGGCGGAATCAAACACCCGACCGGCCCGCGCCAGCAGCAATTTCAGGTGATCGTTCAACTCGGTCATCGTGCCGACCGTGGAGCGGGATGAACGCACCGGATTGGTCTGATCAATGGCGATCGCTGGCGGCACACCATCGACCCGGTCCACCGCGGGCTTGTCCATGCGGTCCAGGAACTGGCGCGCATAGGCCGAAAAAGTCTCGACGTAGCGACGCTGCCCCTCGGCAAACAGGGTGTCGAAAACCAGGCTCGATTTGCCTGAACCACTGGGGCCGGTAACCACCGTCAACTCGCCCGTGCGAATGTCCAGATCGATGTTCTTCAGGTTGTGCTGGCGCGCGCCGCGGATGCGGATCAGTCCTTGGGTCATGGGTGGCTTTTATGAGGGCAGGGCAGACATTCTAGGCAGTCCATCCCAGGTGCCGCTGGCCTGTGGGTAACCCGACTGAACCCGGCACTGATTTACGCCGTCCGAACTTGCATCGGACTCCTGGCTGAACCGTCAGGTGCGCCGCTTGATGCGACGATCGAGTTTTTGGGTTTTGAAATCGGTGATTTCGAGCCGGAGTTCGTCCCGTTCCTTGACGAGACGCATGCATTCTGCGTTCATCAATTCAACACCGCGGGTGAGAGCGTCAACCTGGTCCGCCAGGGATCGCAAAGTTTCGGCGGCATTCTGGGACGTGGCGTTGGGCGTGCTCTCAAGCCGCTTTGCGATGTGCCTGGCCAACTTGGGTGTGGTCATTGTTTAACTCCTTGGCTCATGGCGCACTTTACTCGAATAGTCGGAAACCAGGCAAAGCGCTTCATCTTTCCCGCAAGGTTTCAGAAAGGCGCGTCGCGTTCGACCCATTCCAGTGCCTTGCGGTCCACCAGGGCTTCAAACGGCAGGGATTGTTTCACCAGGATCACCGTGCAGGGCGCGTCCATCGCCACCTTGATCGGCACCGTAGCGACAAAGCGCTGCATCTGCACACCGTGCGTGGCTGCACCCATCACGATCATGCTGACATCATTGCCCTCGGCGTAGCGCACCAGCGCCTGCGCCACATCACCCGACTCCAGCACGTGGTAGGAGGCCTGGTGGTTGGCCAGATTCAACGGCTGCGCCCACTCGCGCAGCATCGTGAGGTAGCGTCGGTGCACCTGGGTTTCACTATTCTCGCTGCTCGAGGCGCTCGTCTGCCCCGGCGAAATCACGGTCACGCAGGCCAGGCGTGCACCGGGACGCAGGCCCAGAGAGCGCGCCACGGCCTGGCGCAATGAATAGAGTGTGGCGTCGGTCGCGTCCTTGTGCGGCACCGCCACCATCACAATCGGAACATCATCGGCCTGCTGCGACGGTATCGGGCTGGGCTGATATTGCTTGCCCGCGGCGCGTAGCCAACGTTTGAAGTGAGTCCAGAATCCCGTACCTTGCAGCTTGCGCCCACGCTCGGTCACTTTCACCTGTTCAGGATGCGCCAGATCGAAGGCCAGATGCGCCGCCGATGGATAGCGATCTTTGGCCTCGGGCTCCAGACAGCGCAGCAGCACCTCCTGTAGCCACTCCGGCAGGTCGGGGCGCAACATGCGCGGCGGGCGCGGGTCCATCCAAAGCCGCTGGCGCAAACCGCCTTCGGTCTGAGGTGTGCCAAAGGGTGTCTCGCCGGTCGCCAGTTCGTACAGCATCACGCCCAGGGCGAAAATGTCACTGCGCGGATCGCCCCGCACGCCAACCACCTGCTCTGGCGAAATCCATGTTGGCGATCCCACGGCCTTGCGCAGTTGTTCGGCCAGCAAGTCGGGGTAATGGGCATGGCAGGACAAACCAAAGTCGAGCAGCACGGCGCTGCCGTCGGGACGGAACAGCACGTTCGCGGGCTTCAAGTCCAGGTGCACGGCATTCTGCTTGTGCAGGTTGTGCACCGCGTGCGCCATGGCTGCGCCAAGTTGGGCGATGGTGGCGACGCTTTGCGCCTCACTGTGTTCCAGCCAATGGTCAAGGGTGTGGCCGGGCACGTACTCCATCACCAGATAGGGCACATTCGTCAAGTCGCCTGCGGCCACGAATCGAGGCACGTGGCTACCGGTCAGGACCTGCATGATCTGGTGCTCAACCTCGAAGCTGACGATGTTTTCGGCGCCATCTCCGGGCGTCATACGCGGCACCTTCATGACCATCGGAAAGCCCGGGTCGCGGCGACCGTCGGTGTAATGCACGCGATAGATGTGCGCCATGCCTCCGGAGTGAAGACACTCCTCGATCACGAAGCCGTCCAGTTCTTCCCCGGGTTGAAACAGCTTCAACGTCCGTCCTCCAGGCGTTTGGCAAAGAACTCGGGCAAACCTGCGGCACGCACGGCAGCTGCCGCGCCGTGATGGTCGTACGCCACGCGATGAAAAGTCAGCAGCGCAGCCGTCGTATCGAACAGCGCATACATGGCTCTGGGATTGCCGTCGCGCGGTTGCCCCACCGACCCCACGGTGGCAATCCAGTGCCGGTGCCTGGGCGTCGGTACGGCCACACCGGGTGTCGGTTCGAAAGGCATCAGCCCCCGGCCGGTGCTGCGGTAGTACAGGGTCTGCCGATGCACGTGGCCGCCAAACACGTAGCGTACGCCGGGCAGCGCCATCGCAGCGTCCAGGCTGGCGCCGGCGCCGCGTTCGTCCTCCACGTAGCGCCACTTCTGGGGTTCGTCTGCACTGGCATGCACCAGCAGCAGATCTTCGACCTGCGCCGTCATGGGTAACCCGACCAGGAATCGCTTTTGTTCCAGACTGAGTTGGGCGTGTGTCCACAGCGCCGTCATCTCTCCCATCGCCCTGCTTTCGTTTGGCGGGAACGCGGCCAGCGCGTCGTGATTTCCCTGCAGCACGATGGCGCCCTCGTGCGCCAATGCCATGACAGCATCCAACACTTGCGCCGGTTCTCCGCCATAGCCCACCAGATCACCCAGCAGCGCGAACTCCTGGGCACCGTGGAAGCGCGCATGCTCCAGGCAAGCGCCAAGCGCGCCCAGGTTGGCGTGGATGTCGGATAGCAACGCCAGTTTCATGGTTCACAGGTGATCAGCCGGCGGCAGACAGTGCGGGAGCAGCACCGGGCCCCGCTACTCTCTCAGCGCCTGCTCCAGCAGCAGTGCCTTCTCTGCCCCCACAGCGTCCCGAATCTTTGGCAAAAGATCGCGCAGTTCCTCGTAACCCGAGGCGCGTTCCACAGCGATATTCAGGCGCACGCCGCGCAACCCCAGATCCGCCGTGATCTTGGTGGCAATGGGCCAGGCCCGCGCATAGCGCTGCTGTGCCAAGGACAACGTGGACTCGCCGGGCGGCGCCTGCGCGATCGGGACCTCCTGGGCCTTGGGAGCCGGTTGTGCTCTGGTCACCGCCTCCAGCAATCCGGATGCAACCAGATGCTGTATGTCGGCCTCAACCACACCCAGCCCGGCCGTCATCGTCAGCACCTCTTGCACGGTCTTCTTGCCGTCGAACAACAGGAAAGCCGAGCGAAGCCTCGGTGTCAGCGCCGCCGATCGGGCTTTGAAGGCCTGCTGCCCAGCTTCAGTTTTTGCATATTTCATGCGCCAATTACCAGATATGTCGTGCCGCCAAGTCTAACGCTTGCGGGCGTCATGGAATACCCGGTAAACCCTCTGCCCAAACACAAGAGCCCTCGCTTGGAGGGCCCTCGCATGGCATTCGTCCAGACCGTCAGTCGCGGGCGTAAATATCCACGTCCTTGGTTTCCCTGATGAACAGCATGCCGACGACAAAGGTCATGCCGGCAATGATGATCGGGTACCACAGGCCGCTGTAGATATTGCCTTGCGCCGCCACGATCGAGAACGAAATCGCAGGTAGAAAACCGCCGAACCAGCCGTTGCCGATGTGATAGGGCAGCGACATCGAGGTGTAGCGGATGCGCGTCGGGAACAATTCCACCAACATGGCAGCAATCGGGCCGTAGACCATGGTGACGTAGATCACCAGGATCGTCAGGATCACGACCAACATGAACCAGTTGCCTGATCCAACGGGAATCGGATCCGCCTTGGCCGGATAACCCGCAGCGTTAAGCGCTTCCCGCACCTCCTTCTCAAAACGGGCCTTTTCGTCCTTGGCGTTTGCGGCCGAACCGTCATAGGCAAGAATCGACTTGTCCCCCACCTTGACGGTTGCCACAGTCCCGGCCTGCATCACACTGTCGTAGTTCACACCCGAATTCGAGAGGTAGGTACGCGCTAAGTCACAGGGGGTGGTGAACTTGGCCGTGCCCGTAAGATTGAGAATCAGGTTGCAATGCGAAGGCTCCGACACCACGGTCACGGGTGATTTCTGGATCGCCTGCTGCAGTTTGGGATTGGCATAGGTGGTGAGTGCATTGAAGAGCGGGAAGTACGTCAAGACGGCCAACAGGCAACCGGCCATGATGATCGGCTTGCGGCCAATCTTGTCCGACCAGGAGCCAAAAATGATGAAGAATGGCGTCCCCAAAATCAGCGAGACGGCAATCAGGACGTTGACAGTGGGGCCGTCCACCCGCAGGAAGGTCTGCAGGAAGAACAGCGTGTAGAACTGGCCGCCATACCAGACCGTGGCCTGCCCGGCAGTCAGACCGATCAGGGCCAAAATCACGACCTTCAGGTTCTTCCACTGCCCGAAGGACTCCGACAACGGTGCCTTGGAAGTCTTGCCTTCTGCCTTCATTTTGGCGAAGGCGGGCGACTCGTTCAGTTTCAGACGAATCCAGACCGACACCGCCAACAAAATGCCCGACATCGCGTAGGGAATGCGCCAGGCCCAATCGACAAATTCCTTTTCACCGAAGTAAGTGCGTGTGCCAAGGATCACCATCAGCGCCAACATCAAGCCGACGGTAGCAGTGGTCTGGATCCACGAGGTGTAGAAGCCACGCCGACCCTGGGGCGCATGTTCGGCCACATAGGTGGCAGCACCGCCGTACTCACCGCCCAGGGCCAGCCCCTGGAACATGCGCAAGGCAATCAGGGCAATAGGCGCCACGATGCCAACCGTCTTGTAGGTGGGCAGGAATGCCACGAGGAAAGTCGACAAGCCCATGATCAGAATGGTGATCAGGAAGGTGTACTTGCGCCCAATCATGTCGCCAAGACGGCCAAAGACAAGGGCGCCAAACGGTCGCACCGCAAAGCCCGCAGCGAACGCCAGCAAGACAAATATGTTGCGCGTACTCTCATCCAGCGCGGTAAAGAAGTTGGCCGCAATAATGGCCGACATCACGCCGAACAAATAGAAGTCGTACCACTCAAAGATTGTGCCAAGCGACGACGCGAAGATCACCATCCTCTCGCCTTCGCTCATCGGCCGCGGGACCGCTGCAGTTGCCATGATTTTGTCTCCTAACTAGGTTAGTTTCAGAGGTCCGAAGTGGTCTCTGTGGGCGCACTGTCATCGGCGTTCCTGACCGGGCTCTGACGGCAAGCTGTCACATTCCGACACGAAACTTCCACCGCACTTACAGACCTAGCAATAACCCTCACACTTCATTTTTTGATGTGGAATTTTGGGTGTTTTAACACCTGTGAGGCGCCCAATCCGCCCGCCCTGTATTCGCGTTTCTACCAAGCCGATAATTTTCTCCTTTGGAAAATGTCGCGCGCAGCGCGGATGCCGAAAGGAAGTTCGTCAGCCCGAGCGTAAGCACATGGTCAGTCCTCGTCCAGAGAATGCGCCCGGTCATTGAGGCGTTCCCCTCGTGCCAACTTTTTTATATCAACCAAGAGGAGACAAACATGAGTGATCCTGTGATTGGGAAGATCCAGCGTCACCCGAAATATCTGGAGTTGCAACGCACGCGCAACCGTTTCGGTGTGATTTTGACTGTGCTGATGCTGGTCGTTTATTACGGCTACATCGCGCTGATCGCCTTCGACAAATCCTTTCTCGCACAGCCGATTGGTGCCGGTGTGACCACGCTGGGTATTCCCATCGGCATGGGCGTGATCGTGTTCACGATCGTCATCACCGGCATCTACGTGCGCCGCGCCAACAGCCACTACGACGACCTCACGCGCGACATTCTCAGGGACGTGAACAAATGAAGAATACTTTGCGAACCACACTGGCAGTGTTGCTTGCCGCCGTGGCAACTGGCGCTGCCTACGCAGCCGGTGCTGATGTCGGACAGGCCGCCAAACAGGCCACCAACTGGACCGCCATCTCCATGTTCGGCGGCTTCGTCGCGCTCACCCTGTGGATCACCAAGTGGGCCGCAGCCAAGACCAAGAGTGCGGCCGATTTCTACACCGCAGGCGGCGGCATCACCGGTTTCCAGAACGGCCTGGCGATCGCTGGCGACTACATGTCGGCGGCATCTTTCCTGGGAATTTCTGCTGCGGTCATGGCCACCGGTTACGACGGCCTGATCTACTCCATCGGCTTTCTCGTGGGCTGGCCGGTCATCACCTTCCTCATGGCCGAGCGTCTGCGCAACCTGGGCAAGTTCACCTTTGCCGACGTCGCCGGTTACCGCTTCTCGCAAACGCCGATCCGGGCCTTCGCTGCATCGGGAACGCTGGTCGTGGTGGCCTTCTACCTGATCGCCCAAATGGTGGGTGCAGGTCAGTTGATCAAACTGCTGTTCGGTCTGGATTACTGGATGGCGGTGGTGATCGTGGGCGCGCTCATGATGGTCTACGTGCTGTTCGGCGGCATGACTGCCACCACCTGGGTACAGATCATCAAGGCCTGCATGTTGCTCTCCGGAGTGACCTTCATGGCCTTCATGGTGTTGGCGCAGTATGGATTCAATCCCGAAGCGCTGTTCGCGGCGGGCGTGAAAGTGCGCACCGATATCGCCAGCAATTCGGGCAAGACGGCCGAGGAGGCGGCCAAGTTGGGGCTTTCCATCATGGGGCCAGGCGGCTTTGTGAAGGACCCGATTTCGGCAATCTCGTTCGGCATGGCGCTGATGTTCGGCACCGCCGGACTGCCGCACATCCTGATGCGCTTCTTCACCGTCCCCAACGCCAAGGAAGCGCGTAAATCGGTGTTCTGGGCCACCACCTGGATTGGCTACTTCTACGTGCTGATCTTCATCATCGGCTTTGGCGCCATCACCCTGGTGCTGACGAATCCCGAGATGTCGGACGTGGCCAAGGGCATCATCAAGGGCGGTGCGGGTACCGCCAACATGGCGGCCGTGCTGGTGGCCAAAACGGTAGGTGGCAACGTGTTCTACGGCTTCATCTCGGCTGTGGCTTTTGCCACCATCCTGGCCGTGGTCGCCGGTCTGACGCTGTCAGGTGCCTCGGCCGTGTCACACGACCTGTACGCCACGGTGTTCAAGAAGGGCAACGCCGACAGCGCGTCAGAGTTGAAAGTGTCGCGCATCACCACTGTCGCTTTGGGCATCGTGGCCGTGCTGCTGGGCATCCTGTTCGAAAAGGAGAACATCGCCTTCATGGTGTCACTGGCATTCGCGATCGCGGCCTCGGCCAACTTCCCGGTGCTGTTCATGTCGGTACTGTGGAAAGACTGCACCACCAAGGGCGCGGTCATCGGCGGCTTCCTGGGCCTGATCTCGTCCGTGGGCCTGACCATCGTCTCGCCGTCGGTCTGGGAAGCCACGCTCGGCCATGCCAAGGGTTCGGCACTGTTCCCCTACACCTCGCCCGCGCTGTTCTCCATGACCATCGGCTTCGTCGGCATCTGGCTGTTCTCGATCCTGGACCGCAGCCCCGCGGCCGCCAAGGAACGGGACGCCTTCGCGGCGCAAAAGGTGCGTTCGGAAACAGGTTATGGAGCGTCAACCTCGTCCGGCCACTGAGCCCCCCAGGCACCACGCAAAAGGCCGGGAAGTTCCCGGCCTTTTTTTGTGTCAGGGATTGAGGCAGCGCTGCAATCAACCCGGAATGTCCGGTTCGACGAGCGTGGCAAGTTGCGCCAGCGACTCCTGCCATCCGAGGTAACACATCTCCAGCGGTATCGCTTCCGGGATTCCGCTTTGTGTGATGTTCAGTTCGGTTCCGCATATCACCGGCTTCAGGGAGACGGTCACCTCCAGCACACCCGGTAAGTTGGGATCTTCAAACTTGTCCGTGTACCGGATCCGTTCATTAGCGACCAGTTCGAGGTACTCCCCACCGAATGAGTGACCGTTGCCGGTCGAGAAGTTTTGGAAGGACATCCGGAATGCACCTCCAACCCGAACGTCCATCGAATGCACGGTGCAGGTGAAGCCATGGGGTGGAATCCACTTGGCCAATGCACCGGCTTCCAGAAAGGCGCGATAGACCTTTTCCGGTTGGGTGCGAAGCACGCGGTGGAGGCGAACTGTTCGGTCGGACATGGTTTGCTCCTTTTCTGGCTGATTGAGATGGCGGGCGTTGAGGCTGCGTGGCAAGCCATGCGGCCGTACCTTCAAGGCATCACTGCGATCTCATTGATCACCGATTCAACATCGTCGAGATGGTGTACCAGCCGCTCCAGGGCGGAAGACTCGGCCTCGGTGTGCACGCAACCCTGCAGCGTCACCCATCGGCGTTGACTCGATGCCCACAAGCTGGTGTTTTCGAAGTGGCCATCCGTCCGAATCGCCCTCTGAACACGCACGATGATTTCCTGGTCGTACAAATAGGCATTGGGCAAACGACACCGACCCGAGCGATAGCAACTTGTCCCACGCTCGGCCCGGTAATGCGCCTGCTCCCTGGTCTCCTCGGCGGTATAGCCTGGCCCCTGAGGAACGGGGCAGGCCGCGATCTGGTTCGTGAGCTGCGCAAAAGGGTCGTTGAAGACATTGGTTTTGCTGGCCATTGACTGCGCATTTGCCAGGCCAAAAACCAGGCTGACCGGCACAAAAACCAACACCATCCCGATGCATCGGATAAACCTGTGGTTGCGCGGGGTGAACATACACTGTGAGATGAAGTTGGATCGTCGTCTGCATCGTATCAAACCGGGCGGTCCCGCACTGTTACTTGCTGGGTTTTGGGGCCACGCAAAAGGCCGGGACGCTCCCGGCCTTTTTTGTTGCTGCGCATGCCTGTCAAATGGGTCATCTGAACAGGGTTTCGCGGAGCACGGAGTGAGCTGCAATTGACCCCCACAGTGGACGTCGCGTTCGGGCTGCGTTAGCGGGTATCCACGATGGTCGGCTTTCTGGAAGTCCAGTTCAATGCCAGTCAGCAGCAAGGCGTGAACTTCGCCACAGTCCATCTGTGTAAATTGCAGTATTACGTGACTTTGGCAGGCTTGGGCCCTATCAGACTGTCGGCTAAATTGTATCTGCAGCTACCAAGACGCCCGGCGGGCTTGCTGCCATTGCCTTGATGTAGCTGACAATGGCTAACCCGCATTGACCTAAAACGCCCCCAACCATTCGCCACCCTATGAGTCTCGTCAAGTCCAAACAACGCGTTGCCGATCACGGCGAGGTATTTACCCCGGCATGGATGGTCGAAGCCATGCTCGACCTCGTGAAGGACGAGACAGAGCGTATCGACTCCCGGTTCCTGGAGCCAGCGTGCGGGGATGGCAACTTCATCGTCCAGATTCTGCGGCGCAAGCTCGCCGCGGTGGAGCGCAAATATGGCAAGTCGGATTTCGAGCGGCGGCATTACGCTCTGCTGGCGCTGATGTGCATTTACGGCATCGAACTGCTGACCGACAACATCTCGGAATGCCGCGCCAACGTGCTGGATGTATTTGCCCAATACCTCAACCTGGATGAGCCAGACGATCTGTATCGCGCCGCGACGCATGTGTTGTCTGAAAATTTGGTGCACGGCGACGCGCTGACCATGCGTAATCAAGATGGACAGCCCATCGCCTTTGCCGAATGGGGTTACCTGGGCAAGGGCAAGTACCAGCGGCGCGACTTTAGGTTTGACGGGCTCACCGGCTCGTCCGCTTTTAGCGCTGAGGGCTCGCTCTTTGCCGACCTGGGTAAGCACGAAATCTTTGTTCCCATCAAAACCCACCCGCCCGTGACGGTGCAAGAACTGGCTGCTTTGTGGCCATGGACTAAACCGCTCGCGCGGTAAGCCGCATCGATGCGGTGTCGGTGTTTGCTACAGGGCGAGTCCGTGGCTATGTTGTGAACCGAGGCAATCGGCCTCGTTCACTACAGGAGCACCACCATGGAGTCATCAATTCAAGCC
>CAILAY010000174.1 GCA_903832285.1 uncultured beta proteobacterium
ACCACGGATCGGTTTGATATAGCACGTATCTCATACGCTCAATGGCTTGGCACCAGCAAGTCATCGGACGCAGATGAAAGACCAGGTTCATTAGCTGCCTGATGCACTATACGATGCGGTAAGCTTCAATCGTGCTTCTGCCCCAAGGGATACCAGCGCCGTCTTACTCCGGCCAATGGTCTGTCGGCCCAGTGGCGCACCGTGTGCAATGGCGGCTTTGGCGCACAATGGGAGCATGAAGTTCACCCGTGCGCGCGTGGTCTGGTCGCTGATCTTGTTGTCTGGTATTGCAGGCTTGTTTGTTTACTTTCGCCGGGGTCAACCGGTAGAAGTGGTCGAGGTAACTCAGGGCCCGATGGTGCAGTCTGTGGTGACCACTGGACGCATTTCCAGCGTTGCCCGGACCGACATCGCCAGCCAGAGCACCGCTCGCATCGAAGCCATTTTGGTCCGTGAGGGCGATGTGGTGACCGCTCACCAAGTTCTGGTGCGGTTGCGTGATGATGAGGCCGGTGCCAACCTGGCGCAGACTGAGGCAGCGGTCGTTGAGGCGCGAGCCCGCATCCGCCAACTGGCGACGGTGCAAGAGCCCGTGGGCGCGCAATTGCTGGAGCAAGCCCGTGCCGCCGATGCGCAGGCTGCGCGTGAGTTGGCGCGTGCCAGGGACTTGTTTCAGCAAGGCTTCGTGTCCCAATCCCGCTTGGACGATGCCCAGCGTGCCGCGTTGGCCAGCACGGCCGCCGTGGTGGCTGCCAATGCGCAGGCCGAGGGCAATGGAGTGCATGGCGTCGAGGCCGCTCTGGCGCAGAGTCGCCTTGCGCAGGCAATGGCAGCCAGAACAGCCGCGGCCAATCGCCTTGATCAGTTCAGCCTGCGTTCCCCCACTGCTGGCACGATTATCAGCCGCGTGGCCGACCCGGGCGACACCGCACAACCTGGTCGGGCCATTCTGACCCTAGTCAGTGGTGATGAGACGCGCATCCAGGCCAGCGTGGATGAAAAAAATCTGAACTACATCAAGCTCGGGCAGTTAGCGCGGGCCACAGCGGATGCCTTTGTCGATCGGCCCTTCACTGCCACGCTGACATACATTGCACCGGCTGTGGACGCCCAGCGCGGGACCATCGACCTCAAATTGCGAGTGGACAAAGCCGTTGATTTTTTGCGCCCCGACATGACGGTCAGTGTTGAAATCATCAGCGCACAAGAGCCTCACGCGGTGAAGCTGCCCAGCGATGCCGTTCGCCGCGATGCCACAGGTGCTCCCTATGCGCTGGTCAATCGGGACGGCCTTGCGACTCGGGTGAACCTCACCCTGGGTTTGCGCGGTACCGGTACGACACAAATCGTCAAGGGCCTGGTGCCGGGAGATCGGGTGATTGCGCCAACCACGGTGGTGGAAGAGGGTGCACGGGTGCGGGAACAGACCCAGCGCACGGTACAGGGAAATGCAGCACCACCCGCCGCGGGTCTTGCGCAATAGTTGACGGCGTTAATCTCCCATGCCAATTCGCCTTCCCTTTGCCTGGATGGTGTGCCTGCGCTATCTGCGGGAGGGACGCATGCAAACCGTCCTCATCCTTGCCGGC
The DNA here is from genome assembly GCA_903832285.1 of uncultured beta proteobacterium. Lineage (GTDB taxonomy): Bacteria > Pseudomonadota > Gammaproteobacteria > Burkholderiales > Burkholderiaceae_C > CAIKVZ01. The sequence continues at coordinate 1,590 of CAILAY010000174.1, forward strand.
GTCACAGGTGGCGTGGCGGTAATCATTTTCCTGACCACTTTGATCAGCCAATTGCAGGAATCCATCATTGACAAGACCCTGGGAAGTCAAGCGCACATCGTGATTCGCGCACCGCAAGCGGTCAATCACACCACGTTGCCGCCAGACAGTACCGCGGCCATCATCCAGCCACGCGCGCAGCCCTTGCGCGGCGTTGATCAGTGGGCATCCGTGGTGCAGTTGGCGGCGCAAACGCCGGGTGTGCTGGCGGTCTCACTCATGGTGTCGGGCGCCGGGTTTGCTGTCCGGGCCGAGGCGAACCAGTCAATCGCGTTAATGGGAGTCGATGCCCAGGCCTACCAACGCATTGTGCGTATGCCCAAATACCTGCAACATGGGCAGTTTGACGTGAGCGGCACCAATGCGGTCATCGGCATCGAACTGTCCAAGGACCTTGGTCTTGCCGTGGGTGACAAACTGCGTCTGGTCACAATCGATGGCCGCAATGACCTGTTCACTGTCGCTGGCATCTTTGACATTGGCAACCGCGACTTGAACCGCCGTTGGGTGTTCACCAGCATCAAGGTGGCGCAGTCGCTGCTCAACCTTCCCGGTGGAATTACGCAGATTGATCTGCGGGTGGCCAACCTGTTTGCGGCGGACGCCACCGCCCAACAACTGCAGGCCCAGACCGGTCTGAGCGTGGATAGTTGGATGCAGACCAATGCCCAGTTGCTGTCGGCCCTTAACAGCCAGAGCATGTCCAACAACCTGATCCGCTTCTTTGTGACCGTGATCGTGGCAGTTGGCATTGCCAGCGTGCTGGTGGTTTCCGTCGTGCAAAAGCAGAAAGAGATCGGCATTTTGCGGGCCATGGGTGCGAGTCCGCGGCGCATCATGTCGGTGTTTTTGCTGCAGGGCGGCTTTTATGGTCTGATCGGCTCGGCCCTGGGGGCGGCGCTGGCCCTCGGGTTGCTCAAATTTTTCTCGCGCATCACCCGCAACGCAGACGGCACGGCGCTGGTCAACGGCGAGCTTGATCTATTCGTGGTGGTGTCCGCTTGCGCCCTGGCGCTGGTGGTCGGCTTGTTGGCGGCGGCCCTGCCGGCACGTCGCGCCGCCCGACTCGATCCCGTGCAGGCTATACGCGTCTGAAGGACAATGCACAGTGACCCCCATCGTTGAACTGCACCAGATCCGGAAGAGCTATGGGGAGGGTACATCGGTGGTGACCGAGGTGCTCCATGGCATTGACCTGTGCATTCACGAGGGCGAGTTCGCGGCGCTGACGGGCCCGTCGGGTTCGGGCAAGAGTACGCTGCTCAACCTCATTGGCTTGCTGGAGAAGCCAACCAGCGGGCAACTCCTGGTGGCGGGGCTTGATACCGCAGGACTTGATGACGCCGCCATCACGGCGCTGCGCGGACACAGCATTGGTTTCATCTTCCAGTTTCACCATTTGCTGCCGGGATTCACGGCCCTGGAAAATGTGATGATGCCATCTATTCTGGATGTCGGCTGGCCCACTGACCAGGCGCGTGAGAAGGCGATGCAACTACTGGATCAGGTTGGCCTGAAGGACGCGGCACACCAGCGCCCCTCGCAACTCTCCGGTGGCATGCAGCAGCGCGTGGCGGTGGCACGCGCCCTCTCCCTGTCGCCGCGCCTGATTCTGGCGGATGAGCCGACCGGCAATCTGGACACGCACAGCGCAAACGACATTTTTGAGTTGCTGCAAAGCGTTAACCAGACGCAGAAGTCAGCCTGTCTGATCGTCACCCATGATCCGGCGCTGGCCGCCCGCTGCGCCCGGCAGATTCAGATTGTTGACGGGGAACTGCTGCGTGCGGCTTCTGCAAAACCCCTTGAGTCTGTCCCTCGTGCAACACCCGGTGCATGATCGAGGCAGCAGCGCACGTGACCTATCGGTCGCACGTATCGGCGGCCCGGCGATTTGCGAGACCCGAAATGATGCAATTCGCGCGGTAGACTCTCGTTCAGTGGAGTGGTGCGCTTAACTGAGGTTGCCAAAGTAATATGCAGATCAAATTGGATCATCTCGATCGTCTGGTACTTGATCTTGAGCGGGACAGTTCAAGTCCAGACCGAATTGAGCGGGAAGTGCTGGAATTCAAGCAGGGGAAACCAGTTTCCCAAGAGTATGTTTGTCATGCCAGCGTTTTCATAACCAGGCTTCTGGGTTCCGACGACGCAATTTTTAAGGGTATGCCATTGCCGGCCAAAGGGCACGCAAACTACGTGAAGTGGGCAACTTCCAGCGGACACAATTTCGAAACCTCCGTTACGGCAGCGTCCTTCGAACGCATCGTGCGCCGGCTGGTCGAAGTGGCCTCAGGCGGTGTTCATGCCAAGGGAAAGATCCGCATCAGCTCCCATGACTTGAGATCACTATTCTCCAATTGGATGGATTCCACGCTTTAGTGCCGTGCCAGACGAACCAGTCTCGCGCTCACAACTGGCTAGAGCCCCGATCCTGTTCAGACGCCAGACGCGGCAAGGCCGTGTCTGGCCTTGCCTGACGTCGCTCAGCGCGGTCTCACATTGACTCCAGGTAGGCAGCGATCGCGGTGAGTTCCTCGCTGCTGAGTTGCTTGGTCAACCCGTGCATTACCGGGGAATCCCGCAACTTGTTCTGGATCAGCTTGAGCTGGATGTAGATGTACTCGCCGTGCTGGCCGGCCAAGCGGGGGAACACTGCCATGCCTTCGCCGCCGCCGCCATGACATCCGGTGCAAGGAGGAGCGCCGCGTTCCGGACTACCTCGCTCGAAAAGCTGCTTGCCCGCGGTCACGACCTTCGCATCCGCTACCACGGCGCGGGGAGCGGGCTCCTGCGCGGCGAAATACTCTGCCAGCGCGGCGACGATACCGTCGCTGAGTGTGGACGCCACGCCCCACATGTATTCGTGAGCAGCTGGGTCATTGCGGCTTTGATTGCGGAAGGCTTTGAGTTGGACCTCGATGTAGGCACGCTGCTGACCGGCGAGCCTCGGTATGCGCGGGTTGTCCCCGCGTCCCTGTGCGCCGTGACACGACCCGCACACATCTTGCGCCAACTTGACCGCCGCTTGCCTGGTCGCTGCGTCAGGGACCGTCTGCGCGGCCACTGCGGTACATGCTGTCGCAGCCACCAAGGCCAAGGCGATCGCCGCGAGAATTCGAACTCTGGAGATCATTCAATGCACTCCTTTCATGGAAGGAAAAAACGGCGCATCAAGTCAGCGCGCCAACCAACTCGCCAGCATCACGCCAGTGATCAGCACAGGTTGGTGCAGCATGTAATAACTCAAACTCCATCGACCAAGAACGGTCAATGGCGTGAAGCCACGGTTCAGCCGGATGTTCAGCACATCGGGGCGGTGTTGCTCAAGCCAGGTGCCGGCAGCAAAACCCCACAACACAAGACCCAGCCAGGGCACCAGCGGAACATAGTCTTCGGTGTTCGGTTTTCGGCTGATCAGACCCAACCAATTCAGTCCGCGTTGATTCAACAGCTCGGTCGCGGCAGCCGGGAAGATGGATTGCTGGGCCAAAAACTTCGACGCGATCAAAAGCACGCCAATGCCAATCACGATTGGCAGATTGCGCCTGGCCCAGGGTGCAACCCAGCGCAGCAACAGCAGCATTAACGCCATGCCATGCAGCACGCCAAAGTAGATGAAGCTTTGCGGAAACATCCACAAGGAACCCAACGTCACCAGCAGGGCGCACGCCGCCACCTGTGACCAGCGCCGCCAAAACCGCGCCCAGCTCTGTTCCTGTGCCACTGCCGCGGACTGGCCCATACCCGCGCAAAACAAAAACAGGCTGACGATGGCGGTGCGTTGCCAGGTCCAAAACGGATCGGCATAAAAGTTCTGCCTGATGAATCCCGCATGGTTCAGGTCAAAGCAGAAATGAAACATGGTCATCCAGACGATGGCCGCGCCGCGCAGGGCGTCGATCACCTCCAGGCGCCGGTTCGTTGGATGAGTTGGGCTACGCACGGCGCGACGATACCCGAAAAAAAGGCCTCATCTTGCGATGAGGCCTTAAGGGATCCCTGAACCCAAAGGTTACGAAAGGATCCGAGGAGACAACCGTTTAAGGTTAATGGGGTCTGGCCCCAATAGTCCAATTCTGTTTAGCGCTTCTTGGCGGTCGTGGTCTTGGCTGCGTTCACTGCGGTCGATGCCACGGCGTTGAAGTTGGCTTCGGCCACGTCAGTCGCTTGCTTGACAGCCTTCTGCACCGATTCAAAAGCGTTGTTGGCAGCAGCCACGGCGCCCTTCATCACGGCCACAGCGGCTTCGGAGCCAGCGGGTGCGTTCTTGGCGGCGTTGTCCACGACGCCCATGAATTTGGACTGCGCTTCGGCAGCCTGACCTTCAAAGGCCTTGGTAAATTCACTGCCCGTGCCGGTGGCGATGTCGTACAGGTGGCGGCTGTAAGCGGCGGTCTTTTCAGCCAATGGCTGGAACAGGCCGGCTTGCAGGGCCAACAGTTCTTGTGCGTCTTTCACGCTCAGGATCGACTTGGTGTGGGTTGCGGCTTCGTCCAGGGCAGCGCGCGATGCGGTCACGTTCAGTTCGACCAACTTTTCCACGCCTTCGAAGGCTTTGGTGGTCAAACCAAACAGGGTTTCGACGTTGGCTTTGTGCGAGGCCATGACTTGTTCAGCGGTCAACATATTCAATTCTCCAGTAGAAGATGGGTTAAGTAACTATCTGCGCTGAAACCGGGTGGGTACCTGGTTCATGTTGCAGTGCAGCATAGGTTGAAGTATAGGGTAACTACCGAGCGATGCAAGCAATTTTTGCTGCAACGCAACAATTTAGACCAGCCATTCTAGAAAGTCGTCAACTTCACCCTCCGACCTACCCGTGTCCAGGGGTGGTTGGCAGGCTGGCAGAATGACCCCCATGACTTCAACCCTAAATGGCAGGCCCCAAGCGCAGCCACGCAGCGGCTACAGGGTTTTTCGGACCCTGAGCACGCGCTGGATGGACAACGACGCCTATGGCCATGTGAACAACGTCGTCTACTACAGCTGGTTTGACACGGCGGTCAATGCCTATCTGATCGAGCACGGTGCCCTCGACGTGCAAGAGGGCGCTGTCATCGGTTTGGTGGTGGAAACGCAATGCAACTATTTTTCGCCGCTGGCATTTCCCCAACCGGTGGAGGCGGGGATTCGTGTGGCACGACTGGGCCAGTCCAGCGTGCGCTACGAAGTCGGGCTCTTTGCCCAAGGTGAGCCGCTGAGCGCAGCCCATGGGCATTTTGTTCACGTCTATGTGGATCGCCTGAGTCGCAGGCCGGTGGCCTTGCCGGAGAGACTAAAAACTGCTTTGGAGATGCTGCAATGATTTCATCCGAATCGGTCGACTCCGCCATGCGCAGCCGCAGGGCGGTGCGCGCCTTTACCGCTGAGCCGGTGCCACGGCAGAGCTTGCGCGACATTCTTGAAGTCGCTTCGCGGGCGCCTTCTGGCACCAATACCCAACCCTGGAAGGTGTATGTGCTGCAGGGCGCGCGCCGCGACAGCCTGGTGCAAAAAGTGTGCGCGGCGCACGATGCACTCCGGGCAAATCCGGAACTGGCGGTGCAGTATCGCGAGCAGTACGACTACTACCCGGAAAAATGGGTCAGCCCCTATATTGACCGGCGCCGTGAGAATGGATGGGGACTGTACGGTGTGCTCGGCATTGGCAAGGGTGATCGCGACAAAATGCATGTGCAGCATCAGCGCAATTACCGCTTCTTCGACGCTCCCGTCGGGCTGATGTTCACGGTTGACCGTGTCATGGGTCGAGGCAGTCTGCTGGATTACGGCATGTTCCTGCAGAACATCATGCTGGCTGCAAGGGCGCGCGGACTGCACACCTGTCCGCAGCAGGCGTGGAACCCGTTCAACTCGATCGTCCTGCCCCACATTGGCGCCACGTTCGAAGAGATGCTGGTCTGCGGCATGGCGCTGGGCTTCGACGACGCGGCAGACAAGGTGAACAGCTTTGTCACGCCGCGCCTGCCGGTGGACGACTTCACGCACTGGCTGGAGTAACAACGCATGATCATCACCAGCCTTCTCGACACCGACCTGTACAAGTTCACCATGATGCAAGTGGTGCTGCACCAGTTTCCTGGCGCGCAGGTGGAGTACCGCTTCAAGTGCCGCAATTCGGGTGCCATACTGGCTCCCTATGTGGAGGAGATTCGTGAGGAAATCCGCGCCCTGTGCAGCCTGCAGTTTCAGGAATCCGAACTGGCTTATTTGCGCTCGATGCGATTCATCAAGAGCGACTTCGTTGACTTCCTTGGGTTGTTCCGGCTGAACGAAAAGTACATCACCATCACGGCTCGCGACGACGGCGAGATCGACATCACGATTCATGGTCCATGGTTGCACGCGATTCTGTTTGAAGTACCCGTGCTGGCGATCGTGAACGAAGTTTACTTTCGCAACACCCAAGAACTACCGGACTTTGCTCTGGGCCGGGAGCGACTGGACACCAAGATTGCGTTGCTTCGGGGGTCGGGTCTGACCGAGCTCAAGATTGCGGACTACGGCACGCGCAGGCGCTTTTCTCGCGCATGGCACGAGGAAGTGTTGCGGGTGTTGTCGACCCGATTGGGTACCTCCCACAGCCCTGGCGCGACCGCGGGCGTTGCGGGCCAGTTCGCCGGCACCAGCAATGTGTGGTTTGCCTGGAAGCTGGGTTTGACGCCCCTGGGAACGATGGCGCACGAGTACTTGCAGGCCTGTCAGGCATTGGGTCCGCGGTTGCGCGACAGCCAGGTATTTGCCTTCGAGTCCTGGGCCAAGGAATACCGCGGGGATCTGGGTATCGCGCTGTCCGATGTCTATGGCATGAGCGCCTTTTTGCGCGACTTTGATATGTATTTTTGCAAGCTGTTTGACGGCGCTCGCCATGACAGCGGTGACCCCTTTGCCTGGGGCGAGCGCCTGATCGAGCATTACCGCAAGAACCGCGTCGATCCCAAGACCAAGACCCTGATCTTCAGCGACAGTCTCACGGTGCCACGAACGATCGAGTTGTATCAGCAGTTTCGCGGCCGATGTCAGTTGGCGTTCGGCATCGGCACCAATCTGACCAACGACCTGGGTGATCCGCCCACCCACCTACCTCTGCAGATCGTCATCAAGATGACGCGCTGCAACGGCCAGCCCGTGGCCAAGCTGTCCGACACGCCTTCGAAGAACATGTGCGAGGATGAAAGGTACCTTGCCTATTTGCGCCAGGTGTTCGAGATCGAGCAACCGGGATAATCCGACGGCGCCGGGCTTCGGTTTCTTCCCTCTATTCAGGACTATCCCATGCTGACCATCTTGGTTGCTATCTTTGTTTTGGCCTACGCCGCGATCGCACTCGAACACCCGCTGGGGATCAACAAATCTGCCACCGCCCTGGTCGGCGCGGGTCTGCTCTGGACCGTGTATGCGCTGGCCAGCGGGGCGCGCAGCAGCGTGGGTGCGGAACTCAATGATTCGCTCATGAGCACGGCACAGATCGTCTTCTTCCTGATGGGTGCGATGACGATAGTGGAGGTGGTGGATGCGCACAATGGTTTCGAAGTCATCACCTCGCGCATCAAGACCACGCAGCTCTCGTCTCTCATGTGGCTGGTGGGCTTCGTCACTTTCTTCCTGAGCTCCATTCTGGACAACCTGACGACTGCCATCGTCATGGTCTCGCTCATGAAGAAGCTGCTGGACAAGCACGAAGACCGCTTGTTCTTCGCCGGCATCATCGTCATCGCAGCCAACGCCGGTGGCGCCTGGACGCCAATTGGTGACGTGACGACGACCATGCTCTGGATCGGCGGCCAGATCACCACGTTGTCCATCATGACCAGCCTCTTTGTTCCTTCGATGGTGAATCTGCTGGTGCCGCTGGCGATGACGGCTTATGTGCTGCGCGGCCGGGAAGTGGCGTCGCCAGCGCGCGCGGAGCTGGACGGGCATCTTCCGACGACGCCGTTCGAGCGCAACCTGATGTTCTTCCTGGGCCTGGGAACGCTGGTGGCCGTGCCGGCGTTCAAGACAGCGACGCAGTTGCCGCCTTTCATGGGCATTTTGTTCGGACTTGGCATCCTCTGGTTGGTGGGTGATCTGCTGCATCGCCACAAGGAGGACGACGCCAAGCAGCACCTGACGCTGGCACACGCGCTGAAGCGGATCGACATGAGCTCGGTGGTATTTTTCATCGGTATCCTGCTGGCCGTGGCGGCCCTTGAACACACGCATATCCTGTCGTCACTGGCGCAATGGCTGGACCAGACCGTGGGGCGCCAGGACATCATTGTGCTGATCATCGGTCTGGTGAGCGCGGTCGTGGACAACGTGCCGCTGCTCGCCGCGTCCATGGGCATGTACAACCTGACACAGTATCCGGCGGACCACTTTTTATGGGAGTTCCTGGCGTACTGCGCGGGTACCGGTGGCTCCATCCTGATCATCGGTTCGGCGGCGGGCGTGGCGGCGATGGGGCTGGAAAAGATTCACTTCTTCTGGTACGTGAAAAAGATCAGCGGCCTGGCCCTGGTGGGTTATCTGGCCGGGGCTGCGTGCTACATCGTCCAGTATCGCTTGCTGCACTGAAGGCAGCGCAGGATTGCACACTTTCAAGGAGATGGCTGGAATGAAACCCGGAATTCTGGTCGCGCGAGCGGTCTTTCCCGAGGTTCTGGGGCGCCTCGCGCAACACTTCGAGGTGGACGCCAACCAGCTCGACGAGAGCTGGAGCCCTGAGCAGTTCAGCGCCAGGTTGCAGGGCAAGTGGGGCGTCTTCACCATGGCCGGCGAGCGCATCGACGCACCCCTGCTGGCAGCCTGCCCGGATTTGAAAATCTGCGCCAACATGGCGGTGGGTTACAACAATTTCGACCTGAACGCGATGACCGCCGCGGGTGTGCTGGCCACCAACACGCCGGACGTGCTGACCGAAACCACGGCCGATTTTGGCTTTGCGCTGCTCATGGCGACGGCCAGGCGGATCTCTGAGAGCGAGCACTTTTTGCGCAGCGGTCGGTGGAAGAAGTGGCGCTACGACATGTTTGCCGGCGCCGATATTCATGGCAGCACACTGGGCATCCTTGGCATGGGCCGCATCGGTCAGGGCATCGCGCGGCGCGGTGCGCTGGGCTTTGGCATGAAGGTGATTTACCACAACCGATCCCGCCTCGACGCCGCCACCGAGGCGCAATGTCAGGCGCGCTACGTCGGCAAGGAGGAACTGCTCCAGAGCGCCGATCATCTGGTGTTGGTGCTCCCCTATTCCCCGGCCTCGCACCACGTCATAGGGGGCGCGGAATTGGTGCTGATGAAGCCCACGGCCACCTTGGTGAATATCGCACGTGGCGGCATCGTGGACGATGTGGCGCTGGCAGCAGCGCTGGCGGCAGGCAGGATCGCAGCCGCCGGCCTGGATGTGTTTGAGGGCGAGCCTGCAGTCCATGCCGATTTAATGAAACTGCACAACGTGGTGCTGACACCGCACATCGCCAGCGCCAGCGTGCCTACGCGCCTTGCCATGGCGAACCTGGCCGCCGACAACCTGATTGCGTTCCGGACCGAGGGCAGGGCGCTGACGCCGTTGAACGCGCCGGCTGCACGCTCGGTCTGATGTCGCGCTGCGGGTTGCGACTACAGCCGCAGTTCCCGCGGGCTTTCGAAGTGTCGCGCTTGGCCCGTGACCGGGTCCACGAACGCAATGGACTTGGCCAGCAGTTGCAGCGGCCGAGTCCAGTCGTCGTGCTCGTTCTGGCCGCGTCGCACGTCCGGGTAGAACGGGTCGTTTTCCAGCGCCAGGCCCAGGGCGGCCATGTGCACGCGCAGCTGATGCTTTTGTCCGGTGTGCGGCACCAATCGATAGCGGGCGCGTTCGCCCTGAACTTGCAGAAGTTCAATTTCACTCAGCGCATTCGGCGCACCCGGCGCCTCGCACTGTCGGAAGAACGGCTCACCCTGAACGATGCGACTGTGCCGGGTTTGCGGAAATTTCAACTCGGCGCGCCACGGTGCTATGGCTTGATAGTTCTTTTGCACGACGTGCTGCCGAAACAGCGCGTGGTAGGCGTCGCGCTCGGGCGGCTGCACGCAAAAAACCACCACGCCCGCAGTCTCTCGGTCGATGCGGTGGATCGGTTGCAGCGTGTCTATTTTCAGGCGGCGTTTCAGGCGCACCTGCAGCACTTCCTGCACGAAGCGGCCACCCGCAGTGACCGGCAGGAAGTGCGGCTTGTCCGCTACCACCAGATGCTCATCCTGAAACAGCAGTACTTCGCCGAAGGGGATGCGCGGCTCGTGTGCGACGCTGCGATAGTAGTAGAGCCGGACATGGGCCTGGTAACGCCGCTCGGGCGTCAGTTGGCCGCCGAATTCGTCCACCACCTCCAGTGCGGTCATGCGCCGCAGCCACTCTTCCTTCGGAATTGCGGCGAAACGCTGCAGCAGAAAATCCAGCATCGTGGGCCAGGTGCCTGCGGGCAGGGACACGCAACTGGGTGCGACCCCGTCGCGTGTGGCCAACGGCGTGTTCACCTGCGCACGAACACGATGTCCCACACGCCGTGCCCCAGCTTGAGTCCGCGATTTTCAAACTTGGTCAATGGCCGGTAATCGGGTTTTGGCGCAAAGCTGTCGGCCGTATTCCTCAGCAGTGGTTCGGTGCTCAAAACCTCCAGAATTTGCTCGGCATAGGGCTGCCAGTCAGTGGCACAGTGCAGATAGCCGCCAGGCTTGAGGCGCGTCGCCAGCTTGGCGATCAGGGGCGGCTGGATCAAACGTCTTTTGTTATGACGCTTCTTGTGCCACGGATCAGGAAAAAAGATGTGCACTCCGTCCAGACCCTTCTCGGGCGCGCTTGCGTTCCAGGCGGGAAGCATGTGGTCCATGACTTCGACGGCGTCATGCGCCAGGATGCGGATGTTGCGCAGATCCTGTTCTCCGATGCGCTTGAGCAGCGCGCCTACGCCGGGCTCATGCACTTCGCAACAGAGGAAGTTCTTTTGCGGCAACAAGGCCGCGATCTGGGCCGTCGCCTCGCCCATGCCAAAGCCTATTTCGAGGATGGTTTCGCGCTCTGCGCCGAACACCGCCCGCAAATCAAGCGCGCGGCCGGTATAAGGCAGGACAAAGCTCGGTCCCAGATCCAGCACCGCCTTGGCTTGGCCCGTGGTGGTGCGCCCGGCACGGCGCACGAAGCTGCGTATCGCCTTGGGGAATGCGACGTTGGCGGGTGCGCCACCCTGTCGCGGTGCGGCCTGTGCGGACGCAGCGGACGGCACGGGTGCGGTGGATTGTTGGTGTCCCATGGTCGGTTGGGTAGTGCCTGGCTGGAATGCCTGTGGTGGCGGTGACCGATTATCGTTGCCCGTCTGTTTTGCCAGGTCGGATCAACACCCAAGGCGTAACCTGGCAGAGGTCGCCAGTGACAACGTCGGTTGTTGCCGGATAGCGCGCAGCCCAGGCCTTGACAAAGGCATGCAGAGCCGCGCCCACAGTTCCCGCCACGGTTGGCATTTCCAGCACCGCCGCCGCTGCATTCAGGGCCCGCAGCGGCTCGCTTGTGTCCAGAGGCTGCGCGCCGTTCTGCTTGGACAGTTTGCCGCCATCTGCAGCCAGCACCAGCGGCGTGTGCAGGTACTGCGGCGTGGGCAGTTGCAAGCCGCGCTGCAGCAAAATCTGGCGCGCTGTGTTGTCGGCCAGATCTTCGCCGCGCACCACGTGCGTCACGCCTTGAACGGCATCGTCCACCACCACGGCGAGTTGGTAGGCGAAGCAGCCGTCGGCGCGCCTGAGCACGAAATCGCCGACGTCAACGCATACGTCCTGTCGTTGCGCACCGAGGCGTCGATCGCTCCAGGCCACCGTTGCGTCGGGTGTCGCAAAACGCCAGGCGCGGGCTGACTTGCCTTCCAGTCCGTGGCGGCAGGTTCCTGGATAAACGAGTTCGCCGTGGCGCGGACGTGCGGCGCCGGTCGCTGCCAGCGCCCCTGCAACATCCTTGCGTGAGCAGCCGCACGGGTAGGCATCACCAACTGCCAGCAGTTGTTCCAGCGCCTGCTTGTAGAACTCGGTGCGTCGCGATTGCCACACCACGGGCTCGTCGCTGACCAGACCGCAATCAGCCAGTTGCTGCAGGATGATCTGGTCGACCCCGCTCACGCATCGGGGCTGGTCCACGTCTTCGATGCGGACCAGCCAGCGGCCCTTTGATCCCGCGTGAGTCAGCTCCCAGGCGCGTGCGTCGAGCCAACTGGCCAGTGCGGCGACCAGGGAACCGGCGTGTAGCGGACCGGTGGGCGACGGCGCGAAGCGGCCGCAGTAATTCACGCCACCGCAAGCGCCAATTCAAGTCCGGAAACGAATGCGTCCTCCACCCGGTATCCGGTCAGGTAGTCACCGCACACGCCGACGCCGGCTTTGGCATCCCAAAGGTGCGTCTTGCCCACGGGTTGTGTGGTTTGGGCCGAACGCCACAGCTTGACCTCGGCATGGCTGGGTTCAGCCCGAATGCCGGTGACTTCGGTGAAGGCTTTGAGCAGCTTGGCCTGCACCCGCGGCGCGTCATCTTCGAAGTGCTCGTGCGACCAGGCCACGCTGGCTTGTACCGTCCATCGCTCCACGCTCAGGCGTTGCGGTTTGCTCGATTCGCGCGCCAGCCAGGCGATGCGGTGGTGCGTGCTGCGCGCCGCATTCCACTGGGGTCCCAGGCTGCTCAACGTAGGCTGGGCCGCCTGCGGGAACGCGAGCATCAGCGTCCAGCACGGTGACACCTTGGCCTGTGCCACGGTTTTCTGGAATGTTGGCAGCAGTTCTGATGTCTCCAGCAAGCGCAGACATTGGCCGCTGGTTATGGCCAGCAGAACGGCATCGAATCCGGAGAAGACGTGCTGGCCGTCCTGCGCGCCACTGGTCCGAAGCTGCCATTTCTTCGGATGGACCGCGTCGCGCTCGATGCGTGTGACATGGGTCTCAAATTCCACGTTGCCGCTGCTGACCAGAGGGGCCGCCCAGTGCTTGGGCAGTGCATCCATGGTGGGTGCTGGAACCCAGTGCGCTTCCTGCGCTGGCAGGTCGCTCTCTGTGACGCGCCCCTGCGCATCCAGCACGCGCACCGTATTGGCGCTCCAGGGTTTGCATACCGACAGTGCCGTCTGCAATGCGCGGATAAAGCGGGCATCACGCGCCGTGAAGTATTGCGCCCCGAAATCGAAGCTGCCGAAGGGTGTTTGGCGCGAGGCCATGCGGCCACCCACCGAGGCGGACTTTTCAAACAGGGTCACGTGATGACCGGCCTGCACCAGGGTGCGTGCGCAGGCGATTCCGGCCATGCCGGCACCGACGATGGCAATGTGGTGGGGTGTTGTCATGGGTGTCTTTCGTGCGTCTGTTCAAGCCGTGACTTTACACGCCCCGGTGCTGCGCCAGCAAAGCGCTGCGCGTCGTGGGACTTTCAAGCTGCGCCAGCCACCATTGCAGGGCACGTCCCTGGGACGCGGCCGAGGCACCGCGCCAGGCGTAGCGCACGCTCACGATGCGCTCGGGTCGGGCCACTTTTCTGGCAACCAGGCGTCCGGTCTGCAGGTAACTTCGGGCCATGCACTCGGGCACAAAACCGCCACCGAGTCCGCGTAGTTGAGCATCCAGCTTGGCTTGCATCGAGGCCACGGTCAGCACGTCCTGGCCACCCAGCAAACCGAAAGTCAAACCGGCGCTGCGTTGCGCCGTGTCGGCCACGGCGACGGCGCGGTGGCGCTGCAGCAGCGCGTCGCTCAATGGCTCCGGCGCGGCCGCCAGAGGATGATGCGGCGCCACAGCATAGACAAATTTCACGCTGCCCAGCGGATGGCTGTGCACGTCGGCGGTGGTGGTCGGCTCCATCGCCACGCCCAATGCCAGGTCAGCCTTGCCGCTGACCAGCGACTCCAGCGTGCCGGAAAGGGTTTCATCGCGCAGTTTGATGCGGGTGGGCGGACCGGCGGGCGCTTCCAGCGCAAAAAAGGCTTCGCACAATTCCATCACCACGCTCTTGGCGATGATGCTGTCCACCGAGATCGTGAGTTGCGGCTCCCAACCCGTGGCCACGCGCTTGACCCGATTCGCTACGGCATCGATCTCGCTCAACAGGCGCTCGCCGGCGCGCAGCAACTCCAGTCCTGCCTGGGTCGCCTTGGCCTGACGCGAACTGCGGTCGAACAACAACACGTCAAGCGCCTCTTCGATCACGCGCACCCGATAAGTGAGGGCGCTTGGCACCACGCCCAGCGCGCGTGCGGCGGCGGCAAAGCTGCCGGCGTTCGCGATGGCTTGCAGCATGGCCAGGGCATCTGGCGTCAGAACATTGCGGGGGTTTTGCATAGCGCAGTTACCTTCATTCATTGATTTTGAATGATGCCATCAAATCCCGTGGACCCAACGGGATTGCCAGAAGTCTAAAGTTGCACCTCATATTTGCGAAGGACAGACAGTATGTTGACAGTTCGAAAATCCCTGGATCGTGGCTATGCCGACCACGGTTGGCTCAAGTCGCGTCACAGCTTTTCCTTCGCGGAATACTATGACCCGCAGCACATGTCCTGGGGCAGTCTGCGCGTCATCAACGAAGACCGCATCGCACCCGGTACCGGCTTTGGTACCCACGGCCACCGCGACATGGAGATCATCAGCTATGTGCTGTCGGGCGAATTGGCGCACAAGGACACGATGGGCAACAGCACCGCGATTCCGCCAGGCGACGTGCAGCGCATGAGTGCGGGCAGCGGCGTGCAGCACAGCGAGTTCAATCATGCTCCGTCGGAGACGCACTTCTTCCAGATCTGGATCGAGCCCAGCGCCAAATCGATCGCCCCCGGCTACGAGCAAAGAACCTTTGCCGCCGACGACAAGCGCGGCCGGTTGCGGCTGGTGGCTTCGCCCGATGGCACCCAAGGTTCCGTCACGATCCATGCCGATGCATCCCTGTACGCCGGCCTGTTCGATGGCGCCGAGCGTGCCACGCTGGCGCTGAATCCGCAGCGCAAGTGCTACGCGCATCTTGTGCGCGGCGAACTGCGTGTCAACGGCGTCTCGCTGAGCACGGGCGACGCAGCGCTGATCGAAGGTGAGACGCAACTGACGCTGGACGGCGCACGCGACGCCGAAGTGCTGGTGTTCGAACTCGCACCTTGAAGCGCAAAATTTTTTTCAACTCTTTCTTTCAGGAGCATTCAAATGGCACAAGTCGCCGTGGTATTTCATTCGGGTTACGGACACACTTTGCGCATGGCGCAGGCCGTAGCTGAGGGCGCGGGAGGCCAACTGGTCGCCATCGACGCAGAGGGCAATCTGCCCGAGGGCGGATGGGAAACGCTGGCTGCGGCCGACGCCATCATCATGGGCAGCCCGACCTACATGGGCTCGGTGAGCTGGCAGTTCAAGAAGTTTGCCGACGCCTCCAGCAAGCCCTGGTACAGCCAGGTCTGGAAAGACAAGGTGTTCGCCGGCTTCACCAACAGCGCCACGATGAACGGTGACAAGCATTCCACGCTGCACTACCTGTTCACACTGGCGATGCAGCACAGCGGCATCTGGGTGGGCACGGGAATGTTGCCCAACAACAGCAAGGCGGCACAACGCAACGACATCAACTATGTCGGGTCCTCCGCTGGCGCGATGGCGCAGACACCGTCCGATGCATCCGTGGCAGAAATGTTACCGGGCGATCTGGAAACAGCGCGGCAGTTCGGCCAACGGGTGGCCGCAATCACGGCGCAGTTGCGCGGCTGATCGCGCTTCAGGGCGCTTCGCCCCGCGAAGCGTGAGGGTGAGTTGGCTATCATGCAGCCATGAAAATGTTTGAGCTGCTGCCCTGGACCGATTGGCTGGTCTTGGCGATTTTCGTTCTGGGATGGATGGGCTACGCCTGGTTTGCCACGGCCAGGAGCCTGCGGCGACCCTCACTCATCGCCACCATCAACCATTACCGCCACGACTGGATGCTACAGAGCACTGGGCGCGAGGTGCGCATGGTCGATGGCGTGATCACGCAGTCGCTGTCCACCAGTTCGTCCTTCTTTGCTTCCACCACCATTCTGATCATCGGTGGCCTGCTGGCATTGCTGGGAACGACCGACAAGGCGGTGGAACTGGTGCGCGAAATTCCGTTTGCGCAGCAAACACCGGTGTTGGTGTTTGAATTCAAGATCCTGGTGCTGATCGCCATCTTTGTCTACGCCTTCTTCCGCTTTTCGTGGTCGATGCGTCAGTTCACCTTTGCCGCCATCGTGATCGGCTCCATGCCAGACGCCAAGGAATTTGCGGCGGGCACAGCCGACCGGGAACAGTTTGCGCGGCGCGCCAGCGCGCTGCTGGGCCTGGCCGCCGAGACCTTCAATGACGGGCTGCGCGCCTATTACTTTTCGTTCGCCTGCATGGCGTGGTTCTTTTCACCGCTGGCCTTCGTCCTCGCCACGGTGCTGGTCGTGGTGATTCTGTATAGCCGTGAATTCCGCTCGGACGTGCTGGGTGTGCTGAAGGAATGAAGCGTCGGGTGGATGTTGAACCACCGCATTGACCAGAGCCGGACGCTTTTCGCATGCTGCCCTGCTACGTCGTTCTCGATCTGGAGACCACAGGCGCCAATCCGGTGTCTGATCGCGTCACCGAAATCGCCGCGGTGCGCATCGAAGGTGGGCGCGAGGTGGCGCGTTGGAGCACGCTGGTCAATCCCGCGATCAGCATTCCGCCCTTCATCCAGAACCTGACCGGTATTCACAACGCCATGGTGGCCGATGCGCCGCGCTTCGAGCAGGCCGCAACGCGCCTGCTGGAGGTGCTGGAGGGCGCGGTGCTGGTGGCGCACACCGTGCGCTTTGACCATGGCTTTTTGAAGAACGAGTTTGAGCGTCTGCAGATCGATCTGCGCGTCAAGACCCTGTGCACCGTGCGTCTGTCACGCAAACTCTATCCGCAGTACCGCGGTCATGGGCTGGACGCGATCATGCAGCGCCATGGCCTGTACACGGCCGAGCGCCATCGCGCCATGGGTGACGTGGACATGGTGTTGGCCTGGCTGCGCCAGGCAACGCAGGAATTCGGTGCTGAAACGCTGCAAGCCCGAGCCAGTGAACTGCTGGGCAGCGCGTCCAGCGTGCCATCGCAACTGGAAACTCCGATCAAGAGCATTCCCGACACGCCCGGTGTCTATCTGTTCTTTGGCGAGGGACCACTGCCGCTGTACGTCGGCAAGAGCGTGAAGATGCGCAGCCGCGTGATGTCGCATTTTCAGGCCGATCACAGCGTTGGCAGGGAGATGCGCATTGCGCAGGAGATCCGCACGGTGCAATGGCGCGAGACGGCGGGCGAACTGGGCGCCTTGCTGCTGGAGTCGCGCCTGGTGAAGGAAATGCAGCCGGTGTACAACCGCCAACTGCGGCGCCTTAACAGCTTGTGCGCCTGGCGCTTGAGTGCCGACCCGAGGGCGCGGCCGTTGCTGACGCTGGTCAGCACGGACGAGCTGGATTCGCGCGACCTCGACTCCCTGTTTGGTCCCTATCGTTCCAAGCGCCAGGCGCTGGACGCCCTGCGCAACTTGGCGGCCGAGCGTGCGCTGTGCCCGCAGGCGCTGGGTCTGGAGTCGGGCAAGGGCCGCTGCTTTGCGCAGCAGATCGGCCAGTGCCAGGGCGTTTGCTGCGGCCTGGAAACACCTGAACGGCATCACCTGCGGCTGCAAGTCGCGCTCGCAGCGCAACGGCTGCAAGCCTGGCCTTTCCCCGGGAAAGTGGGCATCCGCGAGTACGACGCGCGCACGGATCGCACCGATATCCATGTGTTCGAACACTGGTGCCACCTGGCGACGGTGCACGACGAAGCCGAGTTGGAGCAGGCGCTGCAGACTCATTCGCCCTTGGCATTTGATCTGGACAGCTACCGTGTATTGGTCAAGCGGTTGCTGGCGCCGGGTGCCGCAATGCGTGGTTTGATTCGGTTATAGTCCGCGCCACTTTGTCGTGCGGATGCACGCCAACAGATATTCCTTTTGCGGCCTCGCCCCTGCTGCAGTTCATTGACGAAAAATATCAACTGGAGACAGGCATGGGCACGAGTTTGCGCCGATGGTTGCGTTTTGCTGTGATGGCATTGTTCTTCATCGGGGCGGGGGCCACGTCGGCCCAAACCCGCCTTGAAGACCTGTTCAAGGATTCGAAGTTCAAGTCAACCTCGCTTTCCCCGAATGGGAAATATCTGGCGACATCCGCCAATGTCAAGGGTCATTTCTTGTTGACGGTGCTGGAAGTGGATACCAAGGTGGTTACGAAGGTCGCTGGCTACAAGGATGCCAACATTGTTCACGTGCGCTGGATCAACAATGAGCGGCTCGTCTACCGGATTGTCGAGCACGAAGGCGACCAGACATCGACGGCTGAGGGCTTGTTCGCAGTCAATCGGGATGGCTCGAAATTTTTTACGCTGATGGCGCCCACCCCCGAATACATCACGGATCAGGGAGACTGGAACTCGCAGCCGCGCTGGATGTCGATGCTCAGTCGTTCGGTCAGCGGTGACCCGAACAGCATCTTGGCTGTGGGTTACTTTCCGAATGGCGATGCGTTACCCTATCGAGTGAATACGCTCAATGGCAGGCGTAGCGAAATCGACTTTCAGGTACCGGGGTTGGCCCGCGACTTCGTGGTGGACGGCACAAATTTGCTGCGCGTCGTGGTGACCTCCAACGACGAACAAAGCAAGGAGATCATCTGGTACCGGGACGCCGAAGGTCAGCCCTGGCGAAAATTGATCGAACAGCCGACCTTTGGCCAGAAATTCAGTGTTCTTGGCTTCGACAGCGATGGCAAGACGATGTTTGTGTCGGCCGCGACGGAGGACGGACGCGACGGTATTTTTGAGTACGATTTTGTGGGGAATAAACCCGGGAAACGGGTGGCCTCCGACCCCACGGTGAGCGTCGATGACGGCCTGGTTTTTGCCCCCGACACGCACAAAATGCTGGGGATCCGGATGGATACCGAGCCACCGAAAACCCTGTGGCTGGATCAATCCATGGCCCGCTTGCAGCAGGACATTGACAACGCTCTGCCGGGGGCGGTGAACGTCATCACACCGGGCGACGCTCAGTCAGCGTTGCTGGTGCATTCGTATTCGTCCACCAGGCCAGGCCACCACTATCTTTACGACAGCGCCAGCAAGAAGTTGCAGAGCGTGTTTGCCGCGCGTCCCTGGATTGACCCGAAGAAGATGTCGGAGCAACTGGCATATGACTATGTTGCGCGCGATGGTTTGCCCATCATGGCCTACGTTACGTTTCCGCGTGATCGTCAACCCAAATCCTTGCCCCTGGTGGTACTGGTGCATGGCGGGCCCCACTCGCGTGACGATTGGGGTTTTGACCCAGAGGTGCAGTTTCTCGCTGGCATGGGTTACGTCGTGCTGCAACCGCAGTTTCGCGGTTCCACCGGCTTTGGTGACACGCACTTCAAGAAGGCTTTTGCGCAGTGGGGATTGTCGATGCAGGACGACTTAACCGATGGTGTGATGAGTCTGGTCAAACAGGGTGTCGTCGATCCCAAGCGCGTTTGCATCATGGGTGCCAGCTACGGCGGCTATGCCGTGATGCAGGGCTTGGTGAAGGACCCGGATCTCTACCGCTGCGGGATCAATCTGTTTGGCGTCACCAATCTTTTCTATATTTCGTCGTCCGCTTCCTGGGGCGACAAGGCGGCAAGCTATTCGAAGAACACCACCCTTGGCGACCCCGGAAAATTGCGCGATCAGTTCAATGCCACATCGCCATCCAGGCATGCCGACGCGATCAAGGCCCCGGTGTTCATGGCTTACGGGGAGAAGGACTGGCGCGTGCCTTTGATCCATGGCGAAGACATGCGCGACGGTCTGAAGAAGTTCAACAAGGTCTATGAATACATGGAACTCGAAGGCGAAGAGCACGGCATCGCCAATGAAGAAACACGTTTTCGCGTCTACGGCGCGATCGAAAAGTTCTTGACGAAATACAACCCGGCGCAGTGAG
>CAILAY010000175.1 GCA_903832285.1 uncultured beta proteobacterium
CCGGTGAGGCGCTTGCCGGCGCGGGCAAAGATCTCCACCCCGAGTTCCTGTTCGAGCTCGCGAATCTGGCGGCTCACGCCGGGCTGCGAGGTGTGCAGCATGGCGGCGACTTCCGTCAGGTTGAAGCCGCAGCGCACGGTCTCGCGGATGGAGCGTAGTTGTTGGAAATTCATGGAATGATCAAACCGCCTCCAACGCCTGCTGCAAGTCGGCCAGCAGATCATCGATGTGCTCGATACCGATGGACAGGCGCACCGCGTCTTCGGGCACGCCCGACTTGATCAGCTCCTCGGGCGAGAGCTGGCGGTGCGTGGTCGAAGCCGGGTGCGTGGCCAGCGACTTGGCGTCGCCGATGTTGACCAGGCGCGTGAACAACTTCAGCGTGTCCAGGAAACGCGCACCCGCTGCACGAGCCTCGCCCCTGGCGTGCTTCACGCCGAAGGTGAGCAGGCCCGAGGCCTTTCCGCCCAAATACTTTTGCGCCAGCGCGTGATCCGGGTGGTTCGGCAGCGCGGCGAAATTGACCCAGCCCACCTTGGTGTGTTTTTGCAGAAACTGCGCCACCTTGAGCGCGTTCTCGGTGATGCGGTCCATGCGCAGCGCCAGCGTCTCAATCCCTTGCAATATCAGGAAGGCGTTGAAGGGCGAGATCGCCGCACCGGTGTTGCGCAAGGGCACGACGCGAGCGCGACCGATGTAGGCCGCCGGGCCCAGTGCTTCGGTGTAGACCACGCCGTGGTAGCTCACGTCGGGCTCGTTCAGGCGCTTGAAGCGCTCCTTGTGCTCGGCCCAGGGGAACTTGCCCGAATCGACGATCGCGCCGCCGATGCTGGTGCCGTGGCCACCCAGGTATTTGGTGAGCGAATGCACCACGATGTCGGCGCCGTGCTCGATCGGGCGCAGCAGATAGGGCGTGGCCACGGTGTTGTCCACGATCAGCGGCACGCCGTGGCGGTGCGCGATCTCGGCGATGCGCGCGATGTCGGTCACGTTGCCTTGCGGATTGCCCAGCGACTCGACAAAGATGGCCTTGGTCCTGGCGTCGATCAGCGGCTCGAAACTGGTCGGGTCGCGGTGGTCAGCGAAGCGCGTGCTGATGCCAGACAGCGGCAGGGTGTGCGCCAGCAGGTTGTAGCTGCCGCCGTACAAGGCCGTGGAGGCGACGATGTTGTCGCCCGCTTCGGCGATGGTCTGGACGGCGTAGGTCACGGCGGCCTGGCCCGAGGCCACGGCCAGCGCCGCGAGCCCGCCTTCAAGCGCTGCCACGCGCTTTTCCAGCACGTCCTGCGTTGGATTCATGATGCGGGTGTAGATGTTGCCCGGCACCTTCAGGTCGAACAGATCGGCGCCGTGCTGCGCGCTGTCGAAGGCGTAGGCGGCGGTCTGGTAGATCGGCACCGCCACGGCCTTGGTGGTGGGGTCGGGCGAGTAGCCCGCGTGCACGGACTGCGTTTCAAATTTCCAGGTTTCAGACATAGCTTTCTTCCTTCAGTTTGGAGGGTTGAGTGACGGATGAGGGGTGGGCCGGTCGCTCCAGACCGAGGTGCTCGCGCAGCGTGCTACCCGTGTATTCGGTGCGGAACAGGCCACGGCGCTGCAGCTCGGGAATCACGGTCTGCGCGAACTCGGTCAGGCCGTTCGGCAGCGTCGGCGCCATCACGTTGAAGCCGTCGGCAGCACCGGTGTTGAACCAGTGCTCCATCTGATCGGCGATGGATTTCGCGGTGCCCACCACCGTCAAGTGGCCGCGGGCGGAGGCGATGCGCTGGTACAACTGGCGCACCGTCAAATTCTCTCTGCGCGCCAGCGAAATAAACAGGTCCTGCCGGCTTTGCCAGCCCTCGGTTTTTGGCAGCTCGGGCACCGGCCCATCCAGCGGATAAGGCGAGAAATCAAAGCCGCCCAAGAAGCCAGAAATCAGACCCAGGCCCACGCCCGGATCGATCAGCGACTGCAACGCTTCATATTTTTCCTGGGCCTCTTGTTCGGTACGTCCGATCACGGGCGAGATCCCCGGCAACACCTTGACCGAGTCAGGGCTGCGATCAAAGCGCGACAAGCGGCCCTTGAGGCTGCTGTAAAAGCTGCGTGCGTCTTCCACCGTCTGCTGGGCCGTGAACACCAACTCGGCGGTGGCAGCGGCCAGGTCCTGCCCGTCGCCGGAAGAACCCGCCTGAACTAACACCGGGTAGCCCTGCACCGGACGCTCGGTCTGCAGCGCGCCGTGCACCGAGTAATGCGTGCCCTGATGCGCCAGGCGATGCAATTTGCTCGTGTCGTAGAAGCGGCCACCGGTCTGGTCGAACAGATAGGGATCGTCCTCCCAACTGTCCCACAAGCCCTTCACCACATCGACGTATTCGCGCGCCCGCTCATAGCGCGTGGCGTGCGCAATCTGCTGATCCAGGCCGAAATTGCGCGCCTCGAAATCCGAGCCCGAGGTTACCAGGTTCCAGCCCGCGCGGCCGCCGCTGATCTGGTCCAGCGTGGCGAATTTGCGCGCCAGATGGTAGGGCGGCAAGTAGGTACTGGAGACCGTGGCCACCAGACCGATACGCTCCGTCACACCCGCCAGCGCCGACAACAGCAGCAGCGGCTCAAAGTAATACGGCAGCGCGGCCTTGGTCTGGACCTCTGGAGGCGCGTCCGGCAGACCGACGTTGTCGGCAAAGAAGATGGCGTCGAACCTGGCGGCCTCGGCGATGCGCGCCAGGTTCTTGAAATGACTCAATTGCACGGCGCCGGCCGGGTCCACGTCCGGATGCCGCCACGCCGCCAGATGGTGGCCCACGCCTTGCAAAAAGGCGCCGAGATGGAGTTGTCGCTTGGGTTTTGTCATGTGGTTTTCGCTCGCGAGTGTTCGTTGGAACCACGGACTCTAAAGGCCAAACAAGAAAACTCAAACGACTGAAAAGTAGATTCCTAAGAGCGGAAACATCTATGCAACTCGACGCGGGGTCGGAAGTCTGGGTTGCGTGTTAACTTCAGTCGGCATCGCTTGGCACAGCTTCTAACTGCCGAACAAAAGCACGACACTAAGTGATACACTTACCAAATGAAGCGCGTATTCAGGACCCGCCACTTTTCCAGGTGGATGCGCAAGACCGAACTTACCGATGCTTCGCTTTGCGCAGCGGTCGCAGAAATGATTCAAGGCTTGGTAGATGCCGATCTGGGCGGTGGGGTTCTCAAGAAGCGGGTCGGGCTTGCAGGCCGAGGGAAACGGAGTGGTGCCAGAACGCTGGTGGCCACGAACAGGGGTGACCTGTGGTTATTTGTTTTTGGGTTTGAGAAGAACGACAGGGCGAATATCAGCGATCAAGAATTGGGGGCATTGCACGAACTTGCCCAGGACCTGCTGGCCCGAACAAGCGCTCAACTCAGCCAGGCAGTTCAAGAGAGTGCATTGGAGGAAATTTGTCATGAACACTAAGACCAAGGTCAAAGCGAAGCCTGGCAGCCAGGCCAGGAGCCCGATCTTTGCCGCAGTGCACGAGACGGCGGTGGACCTGCACCGTTTGGGCTTTATCGACCAACGCAAGATGCGCAAGTTTGATGTGTTGTGCCAGGCGCCCATCCCTGCTTACGACAGCGAAAAGATCCGTGCCCTGCGTGATCGATTCAAACTGAGTCAGGCGGTGCTGGCGTCTGTTTTGAACACCAGTCTCTCTACAGTTCGGCAATGGGAAATTGGTGATAAACACCCCAGCGGCCCGTCGCAAAAGCTGCTGAATTTGCTGGAGCGAAAGGGCCTTGAGGCGCTGATCTGAATTCGCTCACCACGCTGAAAATAGATTCGGGTGTAATCAACGGCATCACGTCGAACCACCAAAACGGTGCTTGGCTTGAATTTGCCAACAGCGCTGCCCCATGCGAAATCTAGCCAGCTTTTGTCTTGCATTCTTCATCACCCTACTTCCGAATTGCGCATCAGCCGAAGGGGCCAAGTCGCCGGTAAAGGCCGTCGTCAAAGACACTGTCGATTGCCGACCGAACCACAAAAGACTGAACGAAGAGGGCTTCGTTTCAATCGGTGGCATCGAGCAATGGGTCACGGTCAAGGGCGATGACTGCGCCAAGCCAGTCATTCTGATGGTGCACGGCGGCCCAGGCAATCCAACCACGCCGTATGCGAACGCCCCTTACCGCGCTTGGGAAAAAGACTTCACTTTGGTTCAGTGGGATCAACGCGGCGCGGGCCAGACCTATGGGCGCAACCCTGTCGATCCTGAGACTCCGGAAACGGTACTGACCATTGAACGCCTGGCGGCGGACGGCACTGAACTTGCGACGTACATGGTTAGACATCTAAAGCAGAAGAAGCTCATCTTGTTCGGCAGTTCGTGGGGCTCGGTGCTTGCTGTTCACATGGCCAAGTCTCGGCCCGAACTGTTTGCTGCCTATGTTGGAACCGGGCAAATGGTCAGCCACAAGGAAAACGACGTTTCGAGCTATCGCAAGTTGATCGAGTTGGCACGGACGGCAGGCGATGCCAAAATACTGCAAACTATTGAAGCGCTTGGCGAGCCCCCATGGACAGATCCGCGTGCGCTTGGCATTGTGCGTCGTGCAGCCCGGACCTATGAGGCGAAGGCGTCAAAGCCGGCACCACAATCGTGGTGGACGCCGTCTCCGAAATACGCATCAAAAAAGATGCAGGCCGACTACGACAAGGGAGAAGAGTTTTCCTGGCTTCAGTTTGTCGGCTTAAAAGGCAATGGCATGCTGGCAACGCTCGATCTGCCGAGGCTGGGGTTTGACTTTCAGATGCCGGTCTTTATGGTTCAAGGCGAAGAGGATCTGGTCACGGTACCGTCAGTTGCGAAAGCGTATTTCGACGAAATTCGCGCGCCGAAAAAGGCGTATTTTCTGCTCCCCCATACCGGGCACGATCCCAATCCGATCATGATCGAGGCGCAGTTCAATATTCTGAAAACGCGGGTGACTCCCTGGGTCAACTGAACCCTCGCTTCAAGTCGTTTTTCAGCGCAAGAAGTTCGGTCTTGCGGGTTCATCGTCACCGAAGCGTTTGCGCGTTTTACAGCTTGGCAATCGACACTTCGGTGGACTTGACCAGTGCCACCACTTCCGTGCCCACCACCAGCGCGAGCTGATCGACCGAGCGCGTGGTGATGACCGAGGTCACGATGCCCCAGGGGGTTTCGACATCGATCTCGGAGACGACGTCGCCGCGAATGATTTCGCGTATCTTGCCGCGGAACTGGTTGCGTACGTTGATGGCTTGAATGGACATGGGTTTCTCCTTGAAAGTCCGTCAGTGAAAATTCTCTAGATGGCCCAGCGCAGACCATGGGCCGGCAGTCCGGGCCAATGGGCGTCGGCGACAGGCTCGCTCCCGGGCTTTTGCAGCACCCGGTCCAGGATTCGTTTTTCGATCGCGGCAAAGGCGGCGTCGCCGTGGGATCGCGGCCGTGCCAGTGAAATGCTTTCGTCCAGTGCGATGCGGCCGTCCTCGATCAGGATCACGCGGTCGGCCAGCGCCACGGCCTCCTGCACGTCGTGCGTCACCAGCAACGCGGTGAAGCCGCTGGCGCGCCACAGGTCTTCGATCAAGCGGTGCATCTCTATGCGCGTCAAGGCGTCGAGCGCGCCCAGCGGCTCGTCCAGCAGCAGCAGGCGCGGGTTGTGCACCAGGGCGCGTGCCAGCGAGACGCGCTGACGTTGACCGCCCGACAGGCGTGCGGGCCAGTCGCCGCCGCGATTCCCCAAGCCCACCCGAGCCAGCACCTCGGCGGCCGCTGCGCGTTGCTCCTTGGGCAGGCCCAGCGCCACGTTGTCGATCACGCGTTTCCAGGGCAGCAGGCGCGAATCCTGGAACATGATGCGGGTGTCGTTGGACAGGCCATTCAGCGTTTCGCCGTCGACCGCGATGCGACCGGCAGTGGCGTTCTCCAGCCCCGCGACAAGGCGCAGCAGCGTGCTCTTGCCGCAGCCGCTGCGGCCCACGATGACGACGAACTGTCCCGGCTCGATATCGAGCTGGGTCTGGCGCAGCACTTCACGCGTGCCGTAATTCTTAGTCAGCGACTGAATCTGTAGGCGCACGCCGCCGGCTTGGGGTGTTGTTGTCGTCATGGGTCTTCCTTCTCCTCAGTGAGCCGACTGGTAGCCCGGGTGCCAGCGCAGCCAGTAGCGCTCCAGCCCCTTGGCGAACAGGTCCGCGGCCTTGCCCAGCAGCGCATACAGCAGGATGCCCACAAGAACGATGTCGGTCTGCAGGAATTCGCGCGCATTCATCGTGAGGTAGCCGATGCCGGCCTGCGCCGAGATGGTCTCGGCCACGATCAGGATCACCCACATCAAACCGAGCGAAAAGCGCAGGCCCACCAGGATCGACGACAGCGCGCCCGGCAGGATGACCTGCGTGTAGAGCTGCCAGCGCGTGAGGCCGTAGGTGCGCGCCATCTCGATCAGGCCCGGGTCCACGTTGCGGATGCCGTGGCAAGTGTTGAGGTAGATCGGGAAGAACACCGAGACCGCAATCAGGAACAGCTTGGCCGACTCGTCGATGCCAAACCACAGGATCACTAGCGGAATCATGGCCAGGGGCGGGACGTTGCGTACCATTTGTAGGGTCGAATCCAGCAGCGTTTCCGCCCAGCGCACCGAGCCCGTGAGCAGACCCAGTGCCAGCCCCAGGCTGCCGCCGATGGCCAGGCCCGACAGGGCGCGCCCCGCGCTCACCTTGACGTGGATCCACAGGTCGCCCGACAGCGCCAGCGTCCAGAAGGCAAGGCCCACGTCCACCGGTGCGGGAAGCACCCGTGACGACAGCCAGCCCAGCGAACTGGAGATTTGCCAGAGCGCGATCAGGCCAACCGGAACGATCCATGGCAGCACGCGCTGCAGCACGGCCAGAAGCACCGCGCCGACCCTGTCCCAGGGAATCGAGTCCACCTGACTCTCTGGCAGCGGCGACCAGGGTTGTTCGGGGTGGACGCTGGCACCGGCGAAGCCGGTCCGAAATTCATGCGCGGAGGTGTTCATGGGATGGGCGGCTCGTGCTCACTGACCGGCTTTCCACGAGGCTTCTTTCACATTGATCGCCTTGGGAATGAGCTTGAGGTTGTAGAAGGTGTCGGCGATCTTTTGCTGCTCGGAGATGACTGCGTCGGTCAGCGGCTGCACCTTGAACTCGTAGCGGTGCAGGCTCAGCTCCACTACCTCCACCGGTAGCCCCTGCAGCGGTGCGAGCTGTTCCGCGGCGTGGTGCAGGTGGGCCTTGATCCATTGGCCCTTTTCCACCGCGTCCTCGAACACGGCGCGTATCACCTGCGGGTTCTTCTCGACGAAGCTGCGCGCGCCCAGATAGAACTGGAAGTTGTTGGCGACGCCGCCCGTGCCATCGGCCAGAACCCGCGCTTGCGCCTGCTTTTCGGCGGCAGCGGTGAACGGGTCCCAGATCACCCAGGCGTCGACGCTCTTGCTCTCGAAAGCGGCGCGCGCGTCGGCCGGCGCCAGATACACAGGCTGGACATCGCTCAACTTCAGACCATTCCTTTCGAGCAGGCGCACCAGCAAGTAGTGCACGTTGGAGCCCTTGTTGAGCGCGATCCTCTTGCCCTTGAGTTCGCTCACGGATTTGATGGGCGAGTCGTGGCGCACGACCAGGGCCTCGGCGCGCGGAGCGGCCGGGTCGTTGCCGATGTAATAGAACTGAGCACCGGCAGCCTGCGCAAAAATCGGTGGTGCTTCACCGACGTAACCGAAGTCCACCGCGCCCACGTTCAAGCCTTCGAGCAGTTGCGGCCCGGCCGGAAACTCCACCCACTTGACGCTGAAGCCCAGAGGCGCGAGCTTCTTCTCCAGGCTGCCTTGCGCCTTTTGCAACACCAGCAGCGGGGCTGCCTTCTGGAAACCGATGCGGAACTCGGACGTGGCTTTTTGCGCGAAGCTGAGGGGACTGGCAAGCAATGCCAGGCAGGCCAGTGCGGCGAAAATCAATTGGAGACGGTTGGAGGTAAAGGGTTTCGACATGGTGGTTTCCTTGATGAGAGGTGAACAAAATCTTCTTGAATTCGGACAAGCCTTGCCTACGATCACCCACGGTGATCTCAAACGATGGAAGGGAAGCTCCGGGTGCGAAACCGAGAACTTGGGGCAGCTCAGACGCTACATCGCACTTGCGAAAAAGCGACCGATGCAAAGTGACCCGCTGGCGTGAGCACTGGACGCAGGCTTTCGGTGATCAGCGTGTTCACGGCTTCGTCCAGGCGCGTGCTGATTTCGTGGTTCAGCTGATATGCGCCGTCATCTGTCGGCGTGACCTGGGCGTCGGTGGCGTAGATGCCCGACAGGATGTGCCTGGCGCCCAGCGACTGCAGCACCGGGCGCAGCGCGTAGTCCAGTGCCAGCATGTGGTTGGCACTGCCGCCAGTGGCCAGCGGCAACACCGTCTTGCCCTGCAATGCGGTTTGCGACAACAGGTCCAGAAACACCTTGAGCACGCCGCTGTACGCGGCCTTGTACACGGGTGTGGCGACCACCAGCACATCGGCCTGCGCCACGCTGCGCACCGCGCTGGCGATGCTGGGGTGGCCCAGGTCGGCCAGCAGCAGCGCCTGGGGCGAGAGGTTGCGGATATGCAGGCGCTCCACCAGGGCGCCGCGGCGTGTCAGGCGCCGACCAGCCTCGTCCAGTACGGCGGCCGAGCGTGAGCGTTCCGCCGGACTTCCGGCAATCAACAGCACAGACATGATGTTTTCTGAATTTGTGGTGGAGGAAAAAGGGGCTTACTTCTTCAGGTAAATCTGATCGAAACTGCCGCCATCGGCGAAGTGGTCTTTGTCGGCCTTGGCCCAGCCGCCGAAGGCTTCGTCGATGGTAAACAGCTTGATCTTGGGTAACTGCTTGAGGTACTTGGCCTGCGCCTTGGCCGATATCGGACGGTAGAAGTTCTTGCCGGCGATGTCCTGGCCTTCGTCGGTGTAGAGGTATTCGAGATAGGCTTGCGCCACGGCCCGCGTGCCCTTGCGATCCACGTTCTTGTCCACCACCGCGACCGGGGGCTCGGCCAGGATGCTGATCGACGGGTAGATCACGTCGACCTTGGAGCCGAACTCCTTTTCCAGCAGATAGGCTTCGTTCTCCCAGGAGATGAACACATCACCCTGGTTGCGCTGGGCAAATGTGATGGAGGAGCCGCGCGCGCCGCTGTCCAGCACCGGCACGTTCTTGTACAAGGCCTGCACAAACTCCTTCGCCTTGGCGTCGCTGCCGAGCTTGCGCTTGGCATATTCCCAGGCGGCCAGGTAGTTCCAGCGCGCACCGCCCGAAGTCTTGGGGTTCGGCGTTATCACGCTCACGCCTAGCTTGATCAGATCATCCCAGTCCTTGATGCCCTTGGGATTGCCCTGGCGCACCACCAGCACGATGGTGGAGGTGTAGGGAGACGAGTTGTGCGGCAGTCTCTTTTGCCAGTCCTGAGGAATCCACTGGCCGTTCTTGTAGAGCGCGTCCACGTCGCCCGCCAGACCCAGCGTCACGACGTCGGCATCCAGCCCGTCGATGACGGAGCGCGCCTGCTTGCCCGAGCCACCGTGCGACTGCTTGATCTGCACCTCCTGGCCGGTCTTGGCTTTCCAGTGTTTGATGAAGGCGGCGTTGAACTCGACGTAGAGCTCGCGCGTCGGGTCGTAGGATACGTTGAGCAGCGTTTGCTGCGCCTGTGCTATCAAGGCGGCACCGAAGAGTGCGGCGGCGAGCGTGATGCGGATAAGGTGGCGACGTGACGTCATGTGTGGCTTCCCGGAAATACCCATTGATTGCGATGGGTGGATTCTGGAAGCGATGCGTCACAAAGGGAACGACGGAATTCTCACTTCCAAATTACCGAAACATCTTTGGAGACTTTGGCACGCTG
This sequence comes from uncultured beta proteobacterium, assembly GCA_903832285.1. Lineage (GTDB taxonomy): Bacteria > Pseudomonadota > Gammaproteobacteria > Burkholderiales > Burkholderiaceae_C > CAIKVZ01. The sequence continues at coordinate 9,884 of CAILAY010000175.1, forward strand.
CGGAGATGCCAACGGCATTTAACAGCGCGCGCCATGCAAGACGAACTACTGGGTGCCGGTCAGCGCGAACATCGCTCCCTCAGGATCAAGGCCGTTCACGATCCAGCCACCGCCGGGAACTTCCATCGGGCCGTGAATCACCTGGCCACCGGCCGCGACGATGCGACGGGCCGCGCTCTCGATCCCGTCCACGCGAAAGTAGACC
>CAILAY010000176.1 GCA_903832285.1 uncultured beta proteobacterium
AACAGGTACTTCTATCGGAGTCCGACAGGCACGTTCGCGATTACCACCCCCATCAATGGGGAGCCTGCGACTCACGGAAATGGAAGCACCATCGGATTTGCCGTTCAGTCCCCGCAGCAAGCGGATGCTTTCCATGCAGCTGGCGCCGCTAACGGCGGTACGACTTGCGAAGACCCTCCAGGTTTTCGGGAAGGTCCCTCGGGAACGCTCTATCTTGCGTACCTGCGAGATCCTGACGGGAACAAAATCTGCGCGCTGCATCGTCCTGGGAAGTAAAGCGTTCGTCAGGAGAATCGGCTTGCCGGAATCTTTCTTCGCGGATGGACAGCGGCCTGTCACTGAAATCAGGAACGTGCCCATTCCCGACAACGGCGCCTGAGGTAAAGACGTTCGCCGGCACGGTATCGGGAAAGAAGCAGCCGTTCACAGGGGTGGGCTTTGGTCTTCCCGGGTGGCAGGCTCCAGTGCATTCGGTTGCTGCCGATCGGCACAGTCAGCTTCTATGGGCAGGCCAATTGTGTGAATTCTGTGGCAGGTAAGCACTCACTTGTCCCGACCCGCTTCGTGCCCATTGCGGGTACCCCGCTCGTGCAGGTCGATCATCCAATTTTGAAACACCTAAACAACAAGCTTTCATTCACAGTTCGCGTAACGCACTTGTCACTGGTAAGGTAGCCGCGCGCAACGCAGGAAACAGGCCACCAACGAAGCCAATGGCCAGTGCCCACTTGATGCCTTCCCACAGCAGCCCCGGCGACACGGCGAGATTAAAGCTCAGCTTGCCCACCGAATTCGCGGCCATAGTCGAAGCCTCAAAGCCGTTGAACAGGAGCCAGGCCGCAATGCCGCCAATGAGACCTCCCAGCAATGCCAGCAGCGTAGTCTCCAGCATCACCGCCACAATGACCGGCATGCCTCGAAACCCGATGGCCCGCAGCGTGGCGATTTCCCGCGAGCGCGAAGCCACGGCGGCGAACATCGTGTTCAACGCGCCGAACACCGCGCCTACCGCCATGATCGCACCGACCGTAATGCCGATGATGCGCAGCACCTGGGTCATATTCTCGGACTGTTTTGCAAAGAATTCGAGTGTCGTGCTGGCTGTGACCTTGAGCTGCGGGTTGGCCTCCAGCTTCGACTTGAAACTGCCAAACTCTGCGGCGCTGGTCAGTTTGACGGTGGCGGAATTGCGGCCACCGCCACGCCCGTAGCTGTCGTTGACTACGTTGGCATCGGCCCACAGCTCCGACTCCATTGCATCGCCGGAGGCAAAAACGCCCACCACGGTCCAAGGCTGGTTGCCCAGCTTGAGAGTGGCGCCGACCGTCAGGCCAGCGAACTGCCGCACGGCGCCCTTGCCGATGACCAGTTCGCGCAGCCCCGGCTGAAAACTACGGCCTTCGATGATCTTCACGTTGGGGCGCACGGCAAAGGCAGCATCGCTGACACCGCGCACCTGGGCGCTACCCTCCTCGTTGGTCTTGGACCCTTTGATCGGCAGGTTGGCCGCCACCACCGTCTCGGCTGAAACAACGGGCTCACCCTTAACGTTGCGAGCGATGCCGGGCGTTTGCTCTATCTGCACGACGTCCTCGCGACTCAATGATGAAGTCACTTCAGCCGCCGAGGCACCGCGCATCACGATGGCCGTGTCGGCGCTGCCGGAATTGCGCAGTGTCTGTGCATAGCCTTCGGCCATGGCCAACAGCGCGACCAGCACGCCGACTACGCCGGCAATGCCGACGACAATCACAGCCGATGAGCCCAGGCGTTGACCCAGCGTGCTGATTCCCACTGACGTAACCGAACGCGCCTGCGCGCCGCTGCGGGTCAGGAAGAGCCACAAACCCATCAGCACCACGAGCACAAGCGCGCCAGACCAGGGCAGCATCACCCAGGCGACAAGCACAAGAATCGTCAACAGGACGAGGCCGGAGTTCTTGAGGAATTTCACACTCATGCCCTCCCGGCCAGCGCGTCAGTGATATTGAGTCGCATCGCATTGAGCGCCGGCAATGCGCCCACAGCCAGACCGAACACCAGCATCAACCCCACGCCTATTGCCCAACTGGCGGCGCCGGCTGCCGGCAGGTTCAATGCACCGTTGCTGGCGGCACCCGCGGCCGGCCCGACGATGCTGGCCAGGCTCAGTCCGATGCAACCCCCGATCAGAAGCAACAGCACGGCCTCGGCCAGCACCATGGTCAGCACGCTTATTCCCGAGAATCCCAACGTCTTCAGCACCGCGATCTCGCTGGTGCGCTCACGCACTGCCTGCATCATCGTGTTGCCTGCGAGCAGCAGCAAAGTGAAGAATACGGCTCCCATGATGGACGTGACGATGAGATTGATGTCGGCTAGCTGCTTCATCCATGCAGCCGTCGCGGCCTGCTCGGTCAGTGTCCGAGTTTCGTGGTCTGAGTTGGTGGAAACGGCATCGATCGCCTTGGCCACGCGGTCGGCATGATTGACGTCGGTCACCCGCGTCACATACCAGCCTACCTGGCCACGGTTCCAAGGCGTCGTGTCGTCGAAGTACTTCCAGTTCAGCAGGAACATCTGATCGAACCAACCACTGGTCTTCTTGTCGGACACATGGATGAACCCCACGATCTTGAACGGCCAGTTCTGGCTGCCGTTCTGGTCCGGGAAGATGGTCGACTGCATGGGAACCTGGTCGCCCACTTTCCAGCCAAAGCGCTTGGCCAGTGCCTCACCGACGAGGGCGCCGTCCTTGGTTTGGGCAAAGGCTTCGCGTGCCTCGGTGGAGACTTCCATCTCTGGATAAATGTCCAGATAGTTAGTCGCGACGGCGAAGCTGAAGACCTGGTTTTCGGGCTTCTGGTAGGCGCCGCCGAACCAGTTGGCGAAGGTGGTGTCCTTGACGCCATCTATCTGGGTAATACGTGCTCCAAGTGACATCGGCAGCAACTGAATGAAACTGAGTTTGGAGCCTGTCTGCAATCTCTGCGCGCCATTGGCGCTTTGTCCTGCCTGGTCGAAACCCACGCGCACCGCGTCAAGAAGTCCGAACAGGAGGAAGGCCGTAATGATGGACACCAGCGTGAGAAAGGTCCGCAGCTTGCGCCGGAACAACGCCGCCCAGATCAGGTGAAGGTACTTCATGATGTACTCCTGCTGCTCAGGCAACAGCGTCGGCGGGCGGTACCAGAGTGCCCTTGTCCAAGTGCAGCGTCTGGCTGGCACGGGCCGCAGCGCGCGGGTCGTGCGTGACCATGACGATGGTCTTGCCATGTTCACGGTTGAGCGCTTGTAGCAGCGTCAGCACGTCATCGGCCGACTGACGGTCCAGGTCCCCGGTGGGCTCGTCGCACACCAGCATGGCGGGGTCCGAAACGATGGCCCGCGCGATGGACACCCGCTGCTGCTGGCCGCCAGACAGCTCAGTGGGCTTGTGCGTGGCACGGTCGGAAAGACCCACCAGTTGCAATGCGATGGACGCGCGCTTCTTCCGTTCGGCGGCAGAGAGCTTGGTCAACAGCAGCGGCAGCTCTACATTCCTTAGCGCCGAGAGCATCGGCATCAAGTTGTAGAACTGGAACACGAAGCCCACCTTTGAGGCACGCCACTTGGCCAGCGCAGCGCCAGTGAGCTGGTCAATGCGCTCGCCTCCCACTGTAATGGCGCCGCCGCTGGGCACATCAAGCCCACCGATCAGGTTCAGCAGCGTGGTCTTACCTGAGCCTGATGGGCCCATCAGCGCGAGGAAGTCCCCTTGATTGACGTCGAGGTTGATGTTGTGCAACACCTCCAACTTTTGCTTGCCGCGGGTGTAGACCTTGGATAGATCGCGGATTTCGATTAGCGCACTCATGCTCATTCCTTGCTCGCAACGGTTGATCCATCTTTTAGCTCGGCCGCCGGCGACAGAATGACCGTTTCACCGGCTTTCAGCCCTTCGATGACCAGCCTGAACTTGCCCACATCGGGGCCAAATTTGACCGCATTTTGGATCGCCTTACCGTCATGCACGACGAAAACCACTTCGCCGCCATGGCGCTGTGCCAAAGCAGCTGGCGGCAGCAGCGCGCCGGGCACGAGTGCCGCTTGCGCCCTGGGTCTTGCCGCAAGGAAGCTCACGCGCACGCCCATGTCGGGCAACACTCGGACGTCCTTCTGGTCGAGCGCCACGCGTACCTTGACCGTGGCTTTGCCGCGATCCGCACTCGGAATGACCGCTACCACATGGGCGGGAATCTTCCAGTCGGGATAGGCGTCGAGCACGGCCTCGCATGGCATGTCTGATTTGACTTGGGCGATATAGGCCTCGTTGACATCCACCGCCACTTCCAGCGAATCCATATCGACGATCGTGCCCACACCAGTGCGTGTGAAACCACCGCCGGCCGAGAGCGGGGAAATGATTTCACCGACTTGTGCCGAGCGCGCTGTAACAACTCCGTCAAAAGGTGCGCGCACGGTGGCATAGTCGAAGTTGACCCGCGCAATACTGACCTGTGCCTGCGTGACCTCAAACTGACGATGGGCTGCGTCGAGTTGGGCCGCATAGGCGCGCACGGCCGTTGCTGTCTGCTCCTGTGCCTGGCGCGTCGCCATTCCCGAGGCCCCCAACTCGGTCTGCCGGCCGGCATCGGCCTCGGCCTGAGCCAACTGCGCACGTAACTGAACGATGGATGCCTGCGAGGCACGCGCCTGGGCTTCGGCGGCGAGCAGACCGGCTCTAAGTCCGCTGTCGTCCAGTCGAGCCAACACCTGGCCCTTTTTTACGCGAAAACCCTCGTCGATCAGAACTTCGGTCAGTGTGCCGGTAATCTGCGCTGAGACAGTGGCCGCACGGCGTGCTGTCACATAGCCTGTGGCCTGCAGAACAGCGTCGCCAGTCGCGCCTTGGCCATTGGCTTGCACCACCGCAGTCTGCACCGCAACGGGTCGGTTGCCCATTAGGAACCACCAGATCAGGGCCGACGAGAGTGCCAGCAATGCCCCAGCAACGACCAATGCAATGGCCCATTTCGGCATTCCGCTAGCCTCGGTGTCCTCGCGATGCACTCCGTCTATGCGCAATTCCTTTAGCAATTCAGTATCAATAGAAGGCTCCAAGGGATCATGAATCTGTACGCTTGAAAGCAAGTCTAGCATCTCCTTTGATCGAAATAGACGGGGAGAAAAGTTTCGAAATTGACACGGCATACGCCTCTTTCGATCGATGCACACCCGAGACGATCCTGCCGAGTCTGGAGCATGCAGATCGAAAACCGCGACGGCCGCTTCCAGCCCCTATGCTCAGGTCGAAACGATGCACCGATGGGTGGACGCTGATGACGCTGGCCCGTGGGCGTCGAGGTTTCGATGCCAAGGAAGTCTGCGCATAGTTATGGCATCTGAGCGGGTCTCAGAAATAAGTCCGAGGTACTGCAAACTCCCTCTTCGCATTGGGTGCCGCTGTGAGGTGGACGGTGGATGCGGCACGCGGTGAAATCCTAAAGGGAGACCGCCGGGCGATTCGACGAAAAACTGTGTCCATACCTGGGCTGAACTACTTCGTCGCGAACCTCACGACGCCTGACTGATGATCGATGCATGAAATCGATTTGCGCATAGTTGCATCCTGAGCATAGGGGCGACGTAGAGCTATGCATAGCAGCCCGTTGCTGACCGACACCTTGGAAATCTGAGTGACTGCAGCCCGGCGTTGGAGAAACTTTCTGATCACCATCAGCATGCTCCGAACCCGACGTTCGCGTCGTCAAACATGAATTGCCAGGAACCTCCCTGTCATCGGCACCTGCTTGGTGCCTGACCTGACATTCGCCGGCATGCGGAGCGGTCGTTCGAGTGCTGCACAAAGATCAGAAAGCGGACACCAATTTACCTTCAATGAAATGAAACATGACTTCGCCTTTTGTTTGGCGGAGGAAGTAGGTCCTATGTTCTTGAATGCTGATGGTTGTCATCCCTTGGGCGTCGCGCCCGGTGGTAGCTTCCTGTACCTTGATGCGAAATACTGTCCGTAGGCAATACCTCACCCGGCTCGAAGGTAGGTCCTTGATTCAGACGTTCGTAGTACGGGGCAAACTCAGTCTCCGCCAACGCTAGCAATTCCTGCAAATCGTTGAGAACAAAGTAGCTTTCCTGAAAATCGTCAATCCGGTAATGGGTGCGCATGACACGTTCCAGATCGAAGCCAATGCGGTTGGGTGAATCACTCTGGACAGAAAAAACGCATTCCGAGTAGGACGAAGCAATGCCCGCGCCATAGATACGCAAACCGTTGGGTTGCTTTACCAGCCCAAACTCCACGGTGTACCAATACACCCGCGCTAGTTCGGTGAGCCGTCCCAATTGCAAAGCACGAAGTCCACCCTGACCGTAGGCCTGAATGAAGTCCGCCATCACCGGGTGCATAAGCATGGGCACATGGCCAAACACATCGTGGAACACGTCGGGCTCTTCCAGGTAATCCAACTCACGGGCACGACGGATAAAGTTGGCCGATGGAAAGCGCCTATTCGCCAGGTGCTCAAAAAATACATCGTCCGGTAGTAATCCCGGCACGGCTACCACCTGCCAGCCAGTCGCCTTATTGAGAGCCTCCGACAGCGCTTCAAAGTTGGGGATGTGCTCTTCCGACATGGGTAGCCTTTGCATGCCGCGCACAAAGTCGTCACAAGCGAGGTCGGACAAGAGCCTAGTCTGGCGCTGGTATAGCGTCCTCCAGACCGCGTGCTGCTCGGTGGTGTACTGGTCCCAGCCCTGGGCAACCGTCCAGTCGGGACGCCTGGGCTTTACGGCTGGCCCGCCGGCCGTGTCGTGCTTGATCTTATCGGTTGTCGCATTCATAGCCAGAGATTTCCTATTTGGAGGCAGGCCCGTAGCTTGCAAACGCTTCGTCGCAGAATAGGGCCATAGCTAGGTCATTGGCACTCAAACCATCGACATCGTGTGTAGTCCAGGTAATGGAAACACGGTTGTAGACATTGCACCACTCGGGGTGATGATCGTGCTTTTCAGCAGCAATGGCGATCTGGGTCATGAAGGCAAAGGCCTGCATGAAATCGGCCAGCACATAGTCGCGCCGGATGGACTTAGCCTGAGGGTCAAGTGTCCACTGCGGCAATACGCCTAATTCGATAGTTATTTCGGAAGCATTGAGCTTGCGCATAGTCAATCTGCCGAGATGGCACCACGGCGCAACTGGTCGCGCTCCATGGATTCGAATAGGGCCTTGAAGTTGCCTTCACCAAAGCCCTCGTCGCCTTTGCGCTGGATGAACTCGAAGAACACCGGACCGAGCAGCGTTTGCGAAAAAATTTGCAACAGCAGCCGTTTACTACCGCCTTCGGTGGACCCGTCCAGCAAGATGCCGCGCATTTGCAGGTCGCTGACCGTCTCACCGTGCCCGGGCAGGCGCTCACTCAGCATTCCGTAGTAAGTCGCACTGGGTGCGGTCATCAGCGGCACGCCGGCGGCGCGCAGTTTGTCCAGGGAGTCGAGCAGATTGTCGGTGAGTAAGGCTATGTGCTGGATGCCTTCGCCGTTGTACTGCATCAAGAACTCCTCGATCTGGCCGCCGCTGCCCTTGGACTCTTCGTTCAAGGGGATGCGGATTTTTCCGTCGGGCGCGGTCATGGCGCGCGAGGTCAGGCCCGTGTATTCGCCCTTGATGTCGAAGTAGCGGATCTCGCGGAAATTGAAGATGCGCTCGTAAAAGCTTCCCCAAAAGGCCATGCGGCCGCGGTAGACGTTGTGCGTGAGGTGGTCGATGAGGTTGAAGCCATGGCCCACGGGGTGGCGGTCCACGCCCTCGATGAACTCGAAGTCGATGTCGTAGATGCTCTTGCCGTCTTCAAAACGGTCAATCAGGTACAGCGGCGCGCCGCCAATGCCCTTGATGGCAGGCAGGCGCAGTTCCATCACATCGGTCGGAATCTCTACCGGTTGCGCACCCCAGTTGAGTGCACGATGGTAGGCCTTGTGCGAGTCTTTCACACGGAAAGCCATGCTGCAGGCGCCGGGGCCGTGCTCCGCCGCAAAGTAGGCGGCGTGGCTCTTGGGCTCGCGGTTGACGATGAAATTGATGTCGCCCTGACGGTACAGATCCACATCCTTGGAGCGGTGTTTGGCGACATGGGTGAAGCCCAGTTGCTGCATCAGGGGTTCGATTACACCGGGTTTGGGCGAGGCGAATTCGACGAATTCGAATCCCATCAGCCCCATCGGGTTGTCAAACAAATCGGCCATGTATGTCTCCTTGCAATTGATCAGACGAAATCGGGTTGGTGTTCGGGGGCCGCGGCGGCAAAGGCGCTCAGACTGCGGCAGTGGGCGTCGATACGCACCAGGGTCGGAAAGGCGTCCAAGGGCGTGTTGAAGCGCCGGGCATTGGCCATCTGGGGAATGAGGCAGCAGTCGGCCAGCGTCGGCTGGTTGCCAAAGCAGAGTTCGCCGCTGACGGGGGATAACAAATTTTCCAGGGATTCGAGCCCGCGTGTGACCCAGTGGCGGTACCAGGTGGCGCGTGTGGCCTCGTCTTGCCGCAGCGTGTTTTCCAGGTACTGCAGCACACGCAGGTTATTCAGCGGGTGAATATCGCAGGCAATAGTTTGCACCACGGAACGCACCAGGGCGCGTTGAGTGAGGTCGCTGGGCAGCAGCGCGGGTATGGGGTAGGCTTCTTCCAGGTACTCCAGTATGGCCACCGACTGCCCCAGGTTCAGGCCCTCGTCCACCAGCGTGGGAACCAGTTCGGACGGGTTGAGCGCACGGTACTGGCTGGAGTGTTGTTCGCCGCCATTGCGCAGCAGGTGCACGGGAATGGTGTCAAACGCCAGTCCCTTGAGGTGCAGGGCAATGCGCACGCGGTAGGCCGCCGAGCTGCGGAAATAGCTGTAGAGCTGGCGCATGCTCAGGTCCCTGCGGCAACGCGCGCCGGCAGCACGGTACCGGCCACTTCGCCAAAGCCAATGCGTGCTGCACCCCTTTTGGCACAGTAGGCGCGGAACACCACGGTGTCGTGGTCTTCGAGGAAGCTGCGCTTTTCGCCATTAGCCAGGGTCAGCGGCTGCGTGCCACCCACGGTCAGTTCAATCAAGGCACCTGCTTCTTCGCGCAGGGGGCCGCTTTGGGTACCGCTGCCCAGCAAATCGCCCGGTCGCAGGTTGCAGCCGCCTACGGTGTGGTGAGCCACCATTTGCGAAACGCTCCAGTACGCATGGTGGAAATTGCTGCGCGAAATGCGCTGTGCTGCCTGCCCTTGCGCGCGCATGGCAGCGGTCTGCAGGTACACCTCCAGTTCAATGTCCAGTGCACCTTCGGCACGCAGCGTGGGGCTGTCCAGGTAGGGCAGAGGCTGCGGGTGCTCGGCCGGGCGCGTCCAAGCACAGCGGTAGGGCGCCAACGCTTCCAGGGTCACGACCCAGGGTGAGACCGTGCTTGCAAAGTTCTTGGACAGGAAAGGGCCCAGCGGTTGGTATTCCCAGGCTTGCAGGTCCCGCGCCGACCAGTCGTTGAACAGGCACAGGCCAAACACATGGTTTTCGGCGCTGTCCAACGCCACGGCTTCGCCCAAGGCATTGCCGCAGCCGATAAGGATGCCGACTTCGAGTTCGTAGTCCAGGCGCGCGCTGGGGCCGAACTCGGGGATGCTGGCAGTCGGCGGCAGGGTTTGCCCCAGCGGGCGGTGGAAAGCCTGGCCGCTGACGCCAATGCTGGAGCTGCGCCCGTGGTAGCCGATGGGCACCCACTGGTAGTTGGGCGGCAACGGGTTGTCGGGGCGGAACAACTTGCCGACATTGGTGGCGTGGTGGATGGAGGTGTAGAAGTCGGTGTAGTCGCCAATTTGCGCCGGCACCGCGTACTCGGCCTGGGCCTGGGGCAGAAGGCAGGCCTGCAAGACAGTTTGCTCGGCAGCGCCAACGCGCAAAAGGCGCGACAAGGCCAGACGCAGAGGCGACCAGTAGGCCATGCCCAGTGCCATGAAGGCATTGAGCGTGGTGCTGTCGCAAGCCTTGACAGCCTCTTGGACCATGGCGGGTTGCACGGCGAAGGCCCCGGCGCACAGCGCGGCACCGATGTCGAGAATCTGGTCGCCAATGGCCACACCAACGCGGAAGGATTCTTGCGAACCAGCGCGGCGGAATACGCCGAAGGGCAGGTTCTGGATCGGGAAATCGCCACCCACCGCCTGGGCTGAGGTCACCCAGCTTTGCAGTGCTGGGGCGTGGGTTTCGTTGAGAACAGTGCTCATTGGGGGAAGCCTTGACCGCTGTGCATCCAGGCGGCGTGCTTGGGGGCCTTCTTGGTGCGGTCCCACTCGTCTAGCATGTCGCGCTTGACTCGGTCGAGTTCGGCATACATGGCCGGCGTGGCGGTATTGCAGGCCAGTTCCAGGCGATGGCCGCTGGGGTCGAAGAAGTAGATCGACTTGAACAGCGTGTGGTCGGTGATGCCGACGACCTCTATGCCTGCAGCTTCGAGGCGCGCCTTGGCGGCAAGCAGTTCGTCCATGGACCCCACTTCCAGTGCCAAGTGCTGGGTCCACGCGGGGGTGTTCTCATCGCGGCCCATGGGTGGACAGGTGGGCAGCTCGAAAAAGGCCAGCACATTGCCGTTTCCTGCGTCCAGAAACACGTGCATGTAGGGGTCGGGGGCGCCGGTGGAGGGCACTGCGTCTTCGGCAATGGCAAGGATGAACCGCATGCCGAGGTGCTTTTCGTACCAGGCTACGGTTTCCTTGGCGTTCTTGCAGCGGTAGGCAACATGGTGAATTTGTTGGATAGTCATGGCTGGGCTCCGCATCAGGGGGCAGGTTGGCGCCACACGGTGCGCGGCATGGGCGCATTACAAGGCGATTTCATCTATCATACAAACCGATTTTTATGATGTATTTATAGGATAGATTAATGAATGTCACCCTGCGGCAGTTGCGGGCGTTTTGTGCCTTGGTGGCAACGGGCAGTTTCACCGAAGCGGCGAATAGCCTGTTCGTGACCCAATCGGCCTTGAGCGGTCTGATCCGTGAGCTGGAAACCAGCCTGGGCGTCCAGGTAGTGCACCGCAGCACGCGCAAAGTCAGCCTGTCGGAGGCTGGGCGTGAATTCCACCCTTTGGCGCGCAAGGTGCTGCAGGACCTGGACGGTGCGCTCGAGACCATGGCTGACATCAAGGCGCTCAAGCGTGGGGTGGTGCGTCTGGCTGTGCCGCAGTTGCTCGCCTGCACCGTACTGCCGGGCGCCATGGCCGAGTTTGCTCAGGCCTGCCCGGACATCGAGGTGCGCCTGCAGGACAGCATGGTGGAGAGTGTGGTGGCGCGCGTGCACAGCGGCGAGGTGGATTTCGGTGTGGGGCCGGAGCGCGACTACGCCAGCGACATTCAGACCCACGCCTTGTTTGAATTGCCCTTTGTAGTGGCCTTTGAGCCCGAGCACCCGCTCGCCAAATTGCGCAAGGTGCGCTGGGAGCAGGCACTGCGTTTTCCGCTAATCGCCTTGCAGGGCGAATTCACCCAGCGGCTGCGCGGTGACTTGCAGCCCTTTTTGCGGGAATCCAATATTGCAGCCGTACGCGAAGTCGGCTTCATGACCACTGCCTTTGCCATGGTCCGTGCCGGTCTGGGGGTGACCACCTGCCTGCCCTACGCACAGCCCCTGATCGAATTGCACGGCCTGCAGTCACGCCTGCTGCACGACCCACAGGTGCGGCGCAAGTTCTTTGTCTTCAACCGCAAGGACAGGGCCTTTTCACCGGCCGCGAAAAGCCTTGCTGACTTCTTGAAGGGGTATGTGCAGCGGCAGAGTTGGGCGATTTGAACCGGGGGCATAGTCACAACTGATGCGACTGCGCCTTGAAATTGTTTTGCGCTATCGCTGTACGCGAAATCGCATTGGAATCGAGAGCGGCGCAGAGGCGTCCGGCGGCATAGGAGGCGGCGGGAGCATGGGGATCGACCGTCGGACCGCCGACTCAAGTGCGACATCGAAAGTCGGATTGCCGCTGTGTTCCTCGACTTTTGCTGCCATGAACGTTCCATTCGGATTGAAGCGGATGACAACCACGGCTTCAGCATCTGACGGGCGGACCATGTGCCAATCGATGTTGTTGCGAATCAGGAAGCTGGCGTTCTGCACGTAGACCTCCATCGCCTTGTGAAATACTGATGATGCATCGCCATCCGCGAAAACAGGCTGCGCGGCAGAGAAGAACATCAAAGTAGCTAGAACGATATTGCGCATTAAATGTCGAGTGCCTGACGAATATTTTGGCAATTTGCTTAACTCACTATAGCCCACCCGAACTGGCATGCGACTGAACTGAAATGACTTTCCAAACAACAATACCCTATCTACTCTCATCCCTCCCTCTGTCTTCTTCCCCGCGCGGGCCAGACAGCAGCGTCAACAGCCAGCGGCAATATCAAAAGTTGTCAGCAATGCATGAAGGCATGCAAATCATTGTGCCGATCATCGGACCGATAGAATGTGCCTTCGAAAGTGGTCGCATGGCCCCTATTTGACCCATGAGCACATACCCTTCAGGGCGGTCTGCCCTGTTACTTCAGGAGATTCCAATTGAAACTGCGCACACTGTTCCTTGCCACATCACTGGCTCTTGGTGCTCTTGCTTCAGCCAATGCAGGCGAGGTGCTTAATCAGATCAAGAGCACAGGCAAGTTGACGTGTATCGTTAATCCGAATTCCCCCGGTTTTTCTGTGCCTGATAGCAAGGGCGTGTTTCAAGGTTTCAACGTGGATTTTTGCCGCATGACTGCAGCGGCCATTTTTGGTGATGCTAGCAAAGTTGAAATCCGCGGAGTGGGTTTTTCTGACAGTCTCAAGACGCTGATTGCAGGTGACGCCCACATGGCTTCGCGTTCCATCACCCGCACCGGAACGCGTGATACCGAGCCTGGTCTTTCCTTCATTGCCACCACGTTCTACGACGGCCAAGGCTTCATGGTGCCGAAGAAGCTCAAAGTATCGAAAGCCAGTGAACTGAAGGGCGCTACTGTCTGCGCCGAGGACGGAACGACCACTCTGCAAAGTCTGGCAGACTACTTCGGTCGCCTGAAGCTTAAGTACAAGGTACAGAACATTGCCGACAAGTCAGCCCGACTGCAAGCCTTTTTCAATGGCAAGTGCGACGTGCTGTCGTCGGACTTTAGCGCCCTGGCATCCGACCGCTTGCTAGCAAAGAATCCGACCGATTTCACGATCCTGGCGGACGTCATCTCGAATGAGCCCCTGACCCTGGTCAGTCGCCCTGACAAAGAACTCGAATCCACGATCTTCTGGTCATTACAGGTCATGTTGCTGGCCGAGGAGTACGGAGTCACCTCGGGCAATGTCGATCAGATCACGGCAAACCTGAGTGCAGCTGCTCCTGAGGTGCAACGTATCTTCGCCAAAGACCAGGCCGGAGCGGAAATGGCACGCAAGCTCGGAATCAGCCCGACATGGGCCACAACCATCATCAAGTCCATCGGCAACTACGCAGAAGTGTTCGAACGCAATCTGGGTAAATCCTCCGCGCTTGCCATGGATCGCGCCAAGTCGCCCAACCGGCTGGTGAAGGACGGTGGACTGCTGTACGCCCACCCTATTCGCTAACTCCAAAGCAGGAGCTTACCCGCCGGTCCAGGTTTGAAGGCGGTCTTCTGATGCCAGCCACACAGGATTCTGAATTGTTCAATCTGCTGGATGTTCCCGCAGGTGGAATTCTGATCCTGTCTGCTCATCCCGCCCATTTCGGGGCTGTGGATGATGCACTTTTAGCCTACCGTGCGGCAGGCGCCAAGCTTTTGATCTCGTTGTTGCCACATCACGAATTGCGAACACTCGGATTGCAGTCGGTGCAACACTGCTGTGCACAGGCGGGTTTGGAGTGGGCACATTGCCCCATAGATGACTTTTCTCCACCGGGACCTCTGTTCGAGCAGCACTGGCACGGAACTGCATCAAGGGTTCATTCCTTGCTTGATAACTGTGAAGGCGTGGCGTTGCACTGCCGCGCCGGACTTGGGCGCACCGGAACCGTGGCAGCACGGGTTCTGATTGAACGTGGACTCTGCGCCGCGGATGCGATCCAACTTGTGCGTCAAAAACGACCTGGTTCCATTGAGACTGCTAAGCAGGAGAATTATCTGCAGCACTTTGCCTTCGCACAGGAGTTGACTCGCGAAGGCTCACGCAATGCGAACTACAGAGTCAGCCGGTGAAAGAGCTGTCCCTGAACTTTGCATTTCTGTTGCAACCTGCCGGTTTTGACATCGGAGACGCGCTGATCGCCTTTCAGGCCAGTGACTCCTACTTGCGCGCATTTGTGGTCGGGCTAATTAACACGCTGTTGATGACCTTTACTGCCGGCGTCAGTGCCATGTTGCTGGGCGTCGTGGTCGGTGTGGGCCTGATCGTCAGCAACCACACCAGCAAGAGCGCGCTGAGTGTCTTTGTGGAGTTGATGCGCAATCTGCCCAAATTGTTGTTGTTGCTGGCGATCTACATCGTGATGGTCAGCGCGCTTCCAACGATCGGAGCTGCCCTTCATCCATTGCCAGGCGTGTACCTGTCAAACCGAGGATTGGCTATTCCTGGATTTGATTTTTCGTCAGGTGAGTTTTCCATACCGGAAGTGGACCGTTTCAGTTTCCAGGGCGGTTGGGAAGTACAGATGCAATTTGTGGCGTTGTGGCTAACATTGACGATTTACCATGGAGCGCAAATTGGCGAGATCGTGCGAGGCGGTTTGCAAGCCATTCCCAAAGGGCAATGGGAGGCGGCCATTGCACTGGGTCTTTCGCTTAAACAGCGATTGCGACTGGTGATTCTGCCGCAGGTCATGCAGCGCATCATCCCGTCGCTGATCAGCCAGTTCATCAACTTGCTCAAGAACACCTCAATTGGCCTGGCCGTAGGATTTACTGACTTGATGGCCGTGGCGAGCACCACGGTCAACCAGGCCTTCAAGCCGGTCGAGGTGATGCTGCTCATCATGCTCACCTACCTGACTCTTGGCGTCATGCTCGCAAGCGCCTTCAATCGCCTGACAGTTCGTATTCGCAGAGGGCTTGAATGAGCACTAACGCTATCTCGCTTAAGCGATACCCTGCCAACCTAAAGCGCTGGATAGCACAGCACTTGGGTGCCTCGTGGCCGGTCATGACGATCAACATCTCTGTGATTCTTGTGGCTGTCCTGCTGACTTGGCTTTGCCTGGATTGGGCCATTGTCACTGGGGTAGCTCCATGGGCTCCTGCAACTCAGTGTGCAGATTCCGGTGGAGCGTGCTGGCCCTTCCTGGTGGAGAAGGGGCCTTTGATCCTGTTTGGAACGTTCCCCTACGATGAGCGCTGGCGCCCTGCTGTCGTTAGCCTGGTTCTAATCGGTACAAGCCTTGTCACGCTGTTTCAATGGCTGGACTGGCGCTGGCAGGCCGCCGGGTGGGTGCTTGCCATTGGCTGCTTTGGCACGCTAATGGGCGGTGGCATCGCAGGACTTCCGATGGTACCCAACGCCCAGTGGAATGGTTTGCCAGTGCTGCTGTTCCTGGGAGCCTGTAGCCTCGCCTGTGCCTTACCCGTCGGTCTATCGCTGGCCTTGGCGCGTCAGTCAACACGTCGGTGGCTATCCCGACCTGCAGTTGTGGTGATTGAAACGTTGCGCGGTATTCCCATGGTGGCAGTTCTGTTTTTTGGCGTCTTTGTATTACCACTGCTCTTCTCGGGATGGCGCCTGTCACCAGTGCACGCCGCACTGATTGTGCTGATCGCTTTTCACGGCGCTTATGTCGCCGAAGATTTGCGCTCGGGCTTTCTGTCCGTTGGCTCGGGGCAATGGGATGCATGCAAGGCAGTGGGGCTTAGTCATTTGCAGTCGCTCAAGCTGGTCATCCTGCCTCAAGTGGGCAAGGCGGCAACACCTGCGCTGACAAATACAGCAATCGGTGGCTTCAAGGACACATCCCTCATCGTGCTGGTGGGACTGCATGATCTGCTATCCACTGCCAAGATGTCATTTGGCGACGCTCAATGGCAAAAACAGGCACTGGAGGCATATGTGTTCGTGGGGTTGATCTTCTTTATCGTGAGTCGCGGAATAGCGGCGGCCGGCAGGCGGTTGGAAAGACTTCAACAAAAATGGTGAAAATGACGCAGCGATTCGAAGCACTAGCTGGAACGTCTTGATCCTTGCTGATGTCCTGCGCCTATCAGTTTTCCTAGCAAAGTCTCAAGGGAACAATGCAGTCATTTATGGCGGGCTTCAAAGTGCCTGACAGCAGCGCCTGAAGTAAGCCAACGTTCGGCGGCGCGGTATCGGGAAAGGAAGCAGCCGTTACCCAGAGTGGGCTTCGGTCTCCCTGGTGGCCGGCTCCAGTGAAGCGATACCCGTCTATCGATGGAACTGCCTCGGCGGGAATTTCAGGTTCATCAAGCGGGCAGGGGCGCTGTGGTGGTAGAAAGTGAATCGGAAACGTTGACTTTTCTGGCGGAAACAAAAAGTTTGAACCGAAACACACTGAAGTCCGACACAGAGAACGGATATCGAGCAATAGGAAGTAACCGCAAGTCAATTTGCTTAACGAAGGGGATCACCATGCTGCAAAGTTTGAATTCGAGTCAATGGTTGCGTTGGGCGATGTTGTTGGGTGCGCTGGGCTTTGCAGCCACAGCTGCGGCCCAGAAACAGGGCCTGATCGACCCGGCTGGCCTAGCCATCAATGCGGCGGGCGCGGGCGTTGATGCCGGTGCTAAGCCCGTAAGAGCCACGCCTGCAGTTGGCGCGTCCTCGGCGCTGCCCGGGCAGCCGGTAAACCCCATTGTCAAACCCGCTAGCCCGATGAATCCGATCTCCACGGATGCCATCGCCGGTGGCACAAAGTTTGGCAATGCAGTAAAAGAGCCAGTCTTTGGTCATTCGAGATTATCGGCAACGATGCGTTGATTTCATACCCGAGTGGCGCGGGACCGGCGCAACAGCCGATCGCGATTGCAGTGCGCAATCTCATTCCCGGACATACTCTCTCTGTGGCGAATCAAGACAATGGAATCCACCTGACCTTTCATAACTCGGGAATGACTTATGGAAGATCAGATAATCCAAGCGGCTTTCATGGATCAGTCTCGCCTAACGAAAGCTGCGGCTACAGGAACTTCGCACTGACCGACGGAACAACAACACGTAATGGCCGCGTATTTGTTGCGCGTCATTTTTACGGAAGTAATCTCCCACGGTACTCGGGCGATTCGATCATCAATTTTCACTCGACAATTGTTGGAGCAACCACGGGTCCGAAAGTGGCTGACGACGGCGCACTCCTCACCGGGAAAATTCAACTCAATGGTGCCTTGGGTGCTGGCACACTTAGTTTGACCACCTCATTTCCCAACAACGTGCAAGTCGTCCAGGCACCGACACCTGATCCGGGCAGCACTCACCTTTACACCTTCTCGGTTCGCCTGATTTATAACAAGGCGAGTTGTCCCAACGGTCCAGTCGACTTCATCGCTAAAGTCGCAGGCGGTCCAGCGAATGGCCATAGTGCTACCGGATATATCTACGTAAACTTTAAGCCATGAGCCAATGCGGACGCTTTGCCATCTGCCGCGGGAATCGCAAAGCGAGGTTGAACCGAAACCCTGCGTGACAGCCAGGCCCCTGCTGGTCCGCGCACCTACACAACAAGTCCGAGTAAGACTAAGCACGGCAAAGTGCGTGAAAGCGATTGAGGCGCCGACCGGCGAATCCCATCGGACAGTGACGCAAAGTCACAATGAAAGTCCGAATGTACGGGTGCAATCTATACGATCATGCTGGCGCCAGGGAGTCTTCTGTCCCAGCTGCCATTTCGACACCATGCTTCTTTCAACGCCGTTGCGTGAATGGATAAAACGAACGGCGTTTACCGGATACCAGATCGGTTGAATCCAAAGCCGGCACAGCTCTATATTTGACGCGACTCGCGTTTGAGCGCAGTGCCTAAGGAAGATGCCGTTGGGCGAGTCGATGTATTTTTACCGCACGTTGATTCACGCTCTGAAGTCCGTCCCGCTAAAGTGAACCGCTCGCGCGCTTACGAGCCTGGTGAGCAATGATGGCGAATACTCCCAGTTCCAATCTCACACCGCCTGATTTCGATACTCTCCAGGAGTCAGGACTTCAGGCTCCATCGCGCTGATCTTGCGCATGTCGGCGACTGACGTGTCCTTGCCGTCCCACGTCACTGCGTCGGCGTAG
>CAILAY010000177.1 GCA_903832285.1 uncultured beta proteobacterium
ACGTGAATTCCGGTTTAAGCTTCCACTCCTACTCGCGCCTCCTCCCACCTTTGATTGCACCCCATGAGCACCGTCCCTGGCCAGCGCGCCACCGCGCCACCAAAATCCCTTTCAGGCCTGCTGCCTTTCTTGCGTCCCTACCGCGTGCGGATCGTGCTGGCATTGGTATTTCTGGTATTGGCGGCGGCCGCGACCCTCGCCTTTCCGATGGCGCTGCGCAGTCTGATCGACGGCGGCATGGCGCCGTCCGACAAGGGGGCGCAGGCCATGGCGCTGCGGGAACATTTCCTGGAGTTGTTCGCCGTGGCCACGGCGTTGGGCCTGTTTTCTGCCGCCCGTTTTTATCTCGTGAGTTGGCTGGGCGAGCGTGTCACGGCGGATCTGCGCAACGCTGTCTACAGCCACGTGCTGCAACAGAGTCCGCAGTTCTTTGAGACCACGCAAACCGGCGAAGTGCTGTCGCGTCTGACCACCGACACCACGCTGGTGCAGTCGGTCGTGGGCTCATCGCTGTCCATGGGCTTGCGCAACGCCGTGATGGGGCTGGGTGCGCTCGTGATCCTCGTGTGGACCAATCCGTTTGTGATGTTCCAGGTGCTGGGCGTGCTGGTGCTTGTAGTGATTCCGTCGTTATGGTTCGGTCGGCGCGTGCGGCGCTTGTCGCGCGCCAGTCAGGACCGGGTGGCCGACTCGAGCGCGATCGCGGCCGAAGTGCTCAACGCCATTCCTGTCGTGCAAAGCTACACCGCCGAAGCGCGCGAGTCGGCCCGCTTTGACGCCGCCACGCACGACGCCTTTGCCACGGCGGTAAGGCGCACGATGGCGCGCTCGGTGCTGGTGGCTTTCATCATCATCGCCACCAGTGCGGCGCTGCTGTGGGGTCTGTACCAAGGAACCCAGGCGGTGATGGCGGGACGCTTGAGTGCCGGGCATCTGGGTCAGACCGTGGTGTACGTCATCATCCTCGCGAGCGCCTTTGCAGTGCTGGGTGAAGTCTATGGTGACCTGCTGCGCGCCGCGGGTGCGACCGAGCGTTTGATGGAACTGCTGGCCAGTCGCTCACCCATTGTGTCGCCGCAGCATCCGCTGCCCGCGCATATCACCGCCAGCGGCAGTTCGGTGGATTTTGACGATGTCACATTTCACTATCCGTCGCGCCCCTCGCAAACGGCGCTGAGCCACTTCAGTCTGCACGTGCATCCAGGTGAGACTGTGGCCCTGGTGGGATCCAGCGGCGCGGGAAAAAGCACGGTGTTTCAGTTGCTGCTGCGTTTTTACGACCCGGACGCCGCGGCCGTCGACCAAGCCACTTCCGGACGCATTCAACTCAATGGCGTGCCCACCCACGACCTTGCGCTTACCGACTTGCGCCATCAGGTAGGCATCGTGCCGCAGGACGCGGTGATCTTTTCCACCAGTGCGCTGGAGAACATCCGCTACGGTGCGCCAGACGCCAGCGATGAGCAAGTGCGTGCCGCCGCCAAGGCCGCCTTTGCGCACGATTTCATAGCCGAACTGCCCGAGGGTTACGACACCTTCCTGGGCGAACGTGGCGTGCGTCTGAGCGGCGGCCAGCGCCAACGCATCGCGATTGCCCGCGCCATGCTGAAGAACCCGCCGCTGCTGCTGCTGGACGAAGCCACCAGCGCCCTGGACGCCCAGAGCGAACGCATGGTGCAGGCGGCGCTGGAGTCGGCGATGCAGGGACGCACCACGCTCGTCATCGCGCATCGCCTGGCCACGGTGCAAAAGGCCGATCGCATCGTGGTGCTGGACCACGGCCAGATCGTGGAGCAGGGAACGCACACCGAACTGATTGCCCGCCAGGGCATCTACGCGCGTCTGGCGGCGCTGCAATTTACCTCCTGAAGTTTGCGGGACAGGGGTTTTTGGGGTCAGAGTCCAAATTCGCAGAGCCTGCGGCTCGCCCGTGGGGTGCAGCGCAAAGCGCCGCAGCGTGGACTTGGGGTATTGCCAAATTGGTGTCTGACCCCAATAACACCGCTCGGTCCTCAACTGATCGTAGATATTTCGCGCTATGCTCTAGTCTGGTTCACCTCCGGAACACCCAAGGACCCCTCAGCATGAAACACTCAGTCCAGCAAGAAGTCGACGCCCGCACCAACTTGACCGGCAATAACCAGTTTGAAATGATGTTGTTCCGCTTGGGTGAAGCCAGCCAGTCGGATCACCGCGAGTTGTTCGGCATCAACGTGTTCAAGGTGCGCGAAATCCTGGTCATGCCCACCATCACCGCCATTTCCAAC
Organism: uncultured beta proteobacterium; assembly: GCA_903832285.1. GTDB lineage: Bacteria > Pseudomonadota > Gammaproteobacteria > Burkholderiales > Burkholderiaceae_C > CAIKVZ01. Next base: position 2,268 of record CAILAY010000177.1, read on the forward strand.
GCGCCCCAGCATGTGATGGGCGTGGCCAATATCCGTGGCCAGATCATTCCCGTGATCGACCTGCCCGCCGTCGTTGGCTGCAATCCGAAACGCGGCCTGGCGATCCTGATCGTGACTGAATTCGCCCGCACCACGCAGGCCTTCGCCGTGGAAGAGGTCGATGAAATCGTGCGTCTGGAATGGAACCAGATCATTCCGGCTGAAGGCAGCGGCGTGGGCGGACTCATTACCAGCCTGGCGCGGCTCGACGGCAACACCGACCAGACACGGCTGGCGCAAATCCTGGACGTGGAGAAGATCCTGCGCGATGTCATGCCGGTGGAAGAAGCGCCCATCAGCAAGGAGACTGTCGGCCCGGCGCTGGTGCTTCCCGCCGGCACGGTCGTGCTGGCGGCCGACGACTCGGCCGTGGCGCGCTCCATGATCGAGCAGGGCCTGAACGCCATGAATGCGCCCTTTGTCATGACCAAGACCGGCAAGGAGGCCTGGGACAAGTTGCAAGCCATGTCGGACGAAGCCGTGGCGCAGGGCAAGACCATTCTGGACAAGGTCGCGCTGGTGCTGACGGATCTGGAAATGCCCGAGATGGATGGCTTTACCCTGACGCGCAACATCAAGCAGGATGCCCGCTTCAAGGGCCTGCCGGTGGTGATCCACTCGTCGCTTACCGGAAAGACCAACGAGAGCCACGTCAAGAGCGTGGGCGCCGACGCCTACATCGCGAAATTCCAGGCCGAAGAACTGGCGGCGACGATCCGTCGCGTGCTCAACAAATAGCCCTCAGCGGCACCATCACAAGGACGCGGCCTGGCGGTAGGCGGCGTGCATCGCTGCCACATCGCTGCGCTGCTCGGCCAGCCGCGCCAAAGCGCACCAGGCCCGACGCTTCAGGTTGGCATCTGTCAGCCCGGGCACAGCGAGCTCGAGCAGTTGCTGCCCTTTGCCCCATAACTGGTGCACCACGCACACCATGCCGGCCAGGTACTGAAGGTTGGCGTCGTTGGGTTGGTGCCTGTGGGCGTTCTCAACCCGTGCCAGCCACTGAGTACCCAGCGCATAGGGTGCGGCCTTCAAGCCCGACTCCAGCACCTGAACCATCTTGACGCGCTGGCTCTCGCTGAATTCGAATGGCGTCAGCAGCAGGCGTTCCCACACCGGCAACACCCATTGCAGCACCTGCTCCACATCGCCCTCAAGACTTTGCAGCCGCTGCGCCGCGTGCAAGGCGACATCGGGCAGTTGCTGCTCCTCGGAATCGAGTTGACCCCAGGCGCGCAGCAATTGTTCCGGGTCGTAGGCAGCGTTCAACAGTTCCTGCGCCAGGCCGCGTAGCAGGCTGCGCGCAGCGCCCTCCGAAAAAGCGCGATGCTTGGCCAGCAAGCGCGCCGTTTCCAGAGCCAGGCTGGTTTGCCCGCCCATACGCGCGGCCTTGAGCCGCATGCGCAGCGCCAAGGTGCGCCGCGCTGCACCTTGAGGCAGCGCCTCCAGCCGTTCCATGGCGGTGTTCACGTCACGATCGTCCAGCGCCCAACGCGCC
>CAILAY010000178.1 GCA_903832285.1 uncultured beta proteobacterium
GAGAGGTTGGCCAGGCTATGCACCGTGGCAGTCGAGCTTTGCGTGTAATTGCCAAGACCCACAACCGGATTGCCCGAGGCGTCTGTCACCTTGAACTTCACGACCGGGGTGCCGCTGACGGTGACGCTTGTCACCGTGACCTGGGGCACGAGTGCTTTCCATGCCGCAGCGGCAGCGGTGGTCGCGGGGGCGGCGTTACTCGCCACCGTCACCACATTGACCAGATCCTTGCCGTTGGTACCGTTGGTACCGTTCGTGCCATTCGCACCCGCCGCACCGTTAGCGCCCGCAGAGCCATTGCTGCCTCCGCCGCAACCCGCAAGGGCCAGTGCCAGCAAGCTCACCGCGGCGAGCCCACCCCAACGCGACCGAAGTCGACTTGTACCTGACAACTCAACATACTTCATTTAAGACTCCTTAGGCATGAACGCCAAAACGACACAACTTATCTACTCTTTTTCGCTCGGTGACTTTAGGTTTTGTTGGGGCTTCGAACTTTGACGTAGATCAGAATTCCATCAGGTACCACGGAACTTTTTCAGGGCTATGACCCGCTCACCACGTTACCGCGACTGCTGCCAGCGCAGCGATCAGCCTGTATTCAAAATGGATAACAGTAAGAGCCATGAAAGGCTCTTACGCGGCAGAGGCGTTGGACATTGATCCACGTCATATCCAGTGCAATTTGCGTCAGGCGCTGTCGCGTCGACAGCTACACTCATCTCACTTGCTATCGGAGATGTTGTCATGCGAATCGCGCGTTCAGTTCTGTGGGCTTTGCTGGTTTTTCTCGCAACCGTGCAGCTGACCCTGCCGGCCAACGCCGGAACGATTCTCGACAACACCACCTGCCTGAACTGCCACGATGGCAAGAAAGGAAAACTGGAAGTTTCCGGGACTGAAGGCAAGACACGCGCCTTGCGCAGTGTGGGCAGCGACAAGTTTGGTCAGAGCGTGCATGCGAATATGCTTTGCGTGGCCTGCCACACCGACATTGCGGATAACGCCGAAAAAGGCAACGCGCATATCAAAGACACCACGCTTGCGCTGAAGAAAGTGGATTGCGCCACCTGTCACCAGGAACTGTGGGAGCAGACCGTCAAGCGCGGCAGAGCGGAGGAAAGACCGAGGCTCGGCGTTGTTGCCAAAAACATTGAGGCGTACAAGAAATCCTTCCACGCACGCCCCAATTCGGACGACAAGACCAAGCCCAATGCGGCCTGCGATAACTGCCACGACACGCACAGCTTCAACGTGCCGCAGAAAGATTCCCCTTTGCGCAATCAATGGCGACTGGGCATTCCGACGGTATGCGGCGCCTCCTGCCATACGGACCAGCTTGAAGCCTATCAGGGCTCGGTACACGGTCAGGAGAACAGCAAAGGCCTGCTGGCGCAGGCGGCAGTCTGTTCCGATTGCCACACAGCGCATGGCATCAGCAACACCTCGGGCGATGTTTTCAAATTGACGGTCACGGCAAACTGTGGCAGCTGCCATGCAGAGAAGCTCGCCACCTATAAGGATACGTTCCACGGCCGTATCAGTTCGCTCGGCTACGCCTATACCGCCAAGTGCTTTGACTGCCATGGCAGTCACCAGATCTTGCGCGTCAATGACCCGAAGTCAAAGGTCTCCAAGGACAATCGCATGGCGACATGCCGCGCATGCCACAACGCCAAGAAGGGCCTGCCAGATGTGCCCGCGGGATTTGCCAGCTTTCAGCCGCATGGCAACGCACATGATTTTGACAAGTACCCGCAGATATGGATCGCGTGGCAAATCATGGTGCAGTTGCTGGTCGGCACTTTTGCCTTCTTCTGGCTGCACACTGCGCTGTGGTTCTACCGCGAATACAAGGAGCGCCGGCAACGCGCGGGTCAGCCACACATCAAACCTGACTCTGTGCCGGAGCGCATGAAGGGCAAACATATCCAGCGCTTTAGCCGGACCTGGCGTATCGCCCACTTGCTCTTTGCCTTGAGCCTGATGGTGCTGACCCTCACCGGCATGCCGCTGTTTTACCCGGATGTGGCATGGGCACCCGCCATCATGAGGACGCTGGGTGGTCCGCACTCCGCGGGCATCATCCACCGCGTGGCCGCCGTCATCTTTGCGGGCGTGTTCTTCTGGCACCTGATCTACATGATGATAGGTATCGCGCGCAACTGGAAGACCTTCAAAATCTTCGGCCCGGAATCCATGATCCCGAATTTGCAGGACGGCAAGGACATGCTCGCCATGTTCAAGTGGTTCTTCGGACAGGGCCCACGTCCGAAATTCGAACGCTGGACCTATTGGGAGAAGTTCGACTATTGGGCCCCGTTCTGGGGGGTGACCATCATTGGAGTGAGCGGGCTCGTGATGTGGTTGCCTGGCTTCTTTGGCGCCTTCCTGCCGGGCTGGATCTTCAACGTGGCGGCCATCTTCCACGGCGAAGAAGCGTTCCTGGCGGTGGTGTTCCTGTTCACAGTGCACTTCTTCAATAACCACTTCAGGCCGGACAAGTTCCCACTCGAAGTTGTGATGTTCACCGGCACGTTCTCCGTGGAGGAGTTCAAGCATGACCATGCTGCGGAATACCAGCGCTTGGTCGACAGCGGCGAATTGGAAAAGCGCTTGGTAAATGCGCCCTCAGCGGGCAAGCTGGCTGCATCCAGGGTTCTGGGTTTCACACTGATCACGGTCGGTCTGACGCTCCTGACAATGGTCGCGATCGGGTTCTTCAAGGGAACCTGATGCCTGGTTTCCCTGGTGTGTCGTTGATTGCACCAGAGAAGGGTGGCCCCGAGTTTTTGTGTCATCGGATCGGCATCACCGAGGTTTTGGAAAGGCAAACATGGAAATAGTCAATTGTGATGTAGCCATCGTGGGAGCCGGTGGTGCCGGATTGCGCGCCGCCATCGCCCTGGTCGAAGCAGACCCGGCGCTGCGCATTGCGCTGATCTCAAAGGTGTATCCGATGCGCAGCCACACCTGTGCTGCCGAAGGCGGTGCCGCGGGAGTCATCAAGGCGGATGACAGTTTTGAGATGCACTTTGACGACACTGTGGGCGGTGGCGACTGGTTGTCGGACCAGGACTGCGTCGAATATTTCGTCAAGGAAGCACCCAAGGAGTTGTTGCAACTGGAACACTGGGGCTGCCCGTGGAACCGCGAAGCCGATGGCTCCGTGGCAGTGCGCCCCTTTGGCGGCATGAAGAAGCAGCGCACCTGGTTCGCCGCAGACAAGTCGGGTTTTCATATCCTGCACACGCTGTTTCAGACGACCTTGCAGTTCCCCACCATCCAGCGCTTTGACGAGTACTACGCGCTTGATCTGCTGGTACAGGACGGTCGCTGCCAGGGCCTCACAGCGATGGAGATGCGCAGCGGCATGATCAAGCAGTTTCATGCGAAGTCGGTGATCATCGCCGGCGGCGGTGCTGGGCGCATGTTCCCGTTCAGCACCAACGGCGCCATCAAGACCGGTGACGGCATGGCGCTGGCCTACCGCGCCGGCGTGCCGCTAAAAGACATGGAATTCGTGCAGTACCACCCCACCGGCTTGCCCAACACCGGCAGCCTGTTGACCGAGGCCTGTCGCGGTGAAGGCGGCGTGCTGTTGAACAAGAATGGTCGGCGCTATTTGCAGGATTACGGCATGGGTCCGGAAACGCCACTGGGCAAACCACAGCTCAAGACCATGGAACTGGGTCCGCGCGATCGCGTGAGCCAGGCCTACTGGCACGAACTGCAAAAGGGCAACACGGTCTCCACTGAATGGGGTGAATGCGTATTGCTGGACATGCGGCACCTGGGTGAAAAATACATCGACGAGCGCCTGCCACTGGTGCGCGAGTTGGGTATCGCCTATTTGGGCGTAGACATCGTGAAAGACGCCATTCCTATCCGCCCGGTGGTGCACTACATGATGGGTGGCATCTCCACCAACACGAAAGCGGCGACGCCCTTGCCCGGACTGTTTGCGGCCGGCGAATGCGCCTGCGTGAGCCTGAACGGTGCGAACCGGCTGGGTTCAAACTCTCTGGTGGAACTGCTGGTATTTGGCAAGAGCGCGGCGCTGTCAGCGATCGAACATCTGCGCGCGCAACCAGCGCCCGACACAGCGGCCCTGGAGGCACGCGCAAAGGAGTCACAGGCACGCGTCCGTGAGTTGTTCTCCCGCACCGATGGCACCGAATCCATGTCGGGTCTGCGCAAGGAAATGATGGACACCATGGAAACCAACGCCGGCATCTACCGCACCGAGGCTGGTTTAAAAGAAGCCGTGGACAAGATTGCCGAGCTACGCCAGCGTTACCAAAAGGTGGTTCTCAACGACAAGAGTAACGTCTTCAACACTGATCTGTTCCAAGTGCTGGAACTGGGTTCCATGCTCGATTGCGCCTCGGCGCTGACGGTGGGCGCGCTGGCGCGCAAGGAGTCTCGCGGCGCACATCAGCGACTGGATTTCGTGGAACGCGACGACAGGAATTTCCTGCGCCACAGCATGGTCTATCACCAGGGACTGGACGCGCCGCGCCTGGACTATCTGGACGTGGTCATCACCAAGTCGCCCCCCGGCGTGCGCGACTATTCGGGAGAACACAAATGAAGGAACGCATGGTGCAGTTGGAGGTGCTGCGTTACAACCCTGAGACGGATTCCGAGCCCTATTTTCAACGCTATGAAGTGTTGTGCAAGGAAGAGTGGGTGGTGCTGGACGCGCTCAACGCCGTCAAGGAAACCATCGACCCGACGCTGAACTACCGCTGGTCCTGCCACATGGCGGTGTGCGGCAGTTGCGGCATGATGATCAACGGCGAGCCCAAGCTGTCTTGTCACGCTTTTCTGCGCAGCTACGAAGGCGTGATCCGGGTGGAACCGCTCGCAAACTTCCCCATCGAACGCGATCTGGTGACCGTGGCGGACGATTTCATCGACAAGCTCAAGCGCGTCAAACCCTATCTGATCCCAAAGGAAAAGAAGTCGATAGCGCAGGGCGAGTACAAACAGACGCCGGCGCAGTTGATGAAGTACCGGCAGTTCTCCATGTGCATCAACTGCATGCTGTGCTATGCCGCGTGCCCCGAATATGCCTTGCAACCGAAGTTCATCGGGCCGGCCGCGATCACGCTGGCGCACCGCTACAACCAGGATTCGCGCGACGGCGGACGCGACCAACGCCAGGAAGTGATCGCCACGAATGAAGGTGTGTGGGAATGCTCGTTTGTCGGTGCCTGCTCCGAGGTCTGCCCCAAGGCGGTGGACCCGGCCGGTGCGCTACAGCAGGTCAAGGTCGCCAGCACCCTGGACTGGTTCAAGGAACATCTGCTGCCGGGAGGCACAAAATGAGTCGCAAACCGTTCGTACGCAAGGTCTCCAAGACCGGCTGGTATCTGAAGCATCCACGTTACATGCGCTACATGTCGCGCGAGGTCACCTGCATTCCGATCGGCGCTTTTGCGTTGCTGCTGCTGTGCGCCCTGGAACGCCTGTCCCAGGGTCAGGCTGAGTATGAATCCTTCATCGCGGCGCTCCAAGGCCCCTGGAGCTTCCTGGGGCTGCTGATCGTACTGGTCTTCGCCGTCCACAACGCGACCAGTTGGTTCAACGTCACGCCCAAGGCCATGCCAGTTCAAATCGGCGAAGAGTTCCTGGCGGGCAAATACATCGTCGGTGCGCATTACGCTGTCTGGGTCGTCGCTTCTTTGGTGGTGTTGTATTTCGCAGGAGTACTGTAACCATGGCCAAGTCGAATAAGCCCATATTCTGGAGCCTGTTTGCAGCAGGCGGCACGCTCGCCGCCTTCCTGGCGCCGGCGCTGGTACTGCTATTTTTGCTGACCTCCCTGGGACACGCGCCTGATCTGCTGAGCTATGCCCGACTGCATGCGTTTGCAGCGCACTGGTTTGGCAAACTGTTCCTGTTCGCGGTGATCACACTGTTCTTGTGGCACGCAGCGCACCGCCTGCGCGTCACGCTGTATGACTTCGGCCTGCGCCAGGATGGCACAGTGGCGGTGCTGGCCTACCTGGTTGCCGCAGCGGGAACATTGCTCTCCGCGCTGTACCTGCTGCGCCTGTGAACCGAATTTGAAAATCCGGCGATACTTTGGTGCCGCGCGCTGTGCGCGGCCTGATGTATCGACGAGCCCGGGCACGCATTTTGGGCTTTCATTGAAACCTGTGTTAAGGGTCACTTCGTGAGTTCCAAAGAATCTGCCGCCCTGGCCGAAACGTCACCGTCCGGCTTTGCCCCCGTCGTTATTCCCGAGTATCTTCAAAAGACTTACTGGTGGGCCTATCTACACCCAAACGCGGTACGCATATTCGAGCGCCAGTGGCTGGTCAATCTGATCCTGTGGGGCAACTTTGAGCGGTTGCGCGACGCGGCGCTGCAGGAAATGGGCGAAGTCATCACTGGCCGGGTGCTGCAGGTGGCCTGCGTCTACGGCGACTTCACCGAGCACCTGCTGCGGCGTTTTGCGCCTGATGCGCAACTGGACGTGGTGGACGTGGCGCCGATACAGATCAAGAACCTGCATGACAAGCTGAAAGATGCACGCCAGGTCAGGATCCTGCAGCAGGACTCTACGGAATTGCATTTGGAAGACGGCAGCCACGACGCTGTAGTGGTGTTCTTCCTGCTGCACGAGCAGCCTGCCGACGTGAGGCGAAAAACCATCGCGGAGGCGCTGCGCGTGACTAAACCGGGCGGAAAACTGATCTTTGTCGACTACCACAAGCCAGTAGCCAGCAGTCCATGGCGCTACCTCATGGTGCCGATACTGACCACGCTTGAACCGTTCGCCATGGACATGTGGCGCGGCGAAATCAGCGACTTGCTTCCCGCTGGAGTGCCCGTGGCGAAGATTCAAAAGCAGACCTATTTCGGCGCCCTGTACCAGAAGATCGTGATCACGCGGTAGCGTGAAGTAGTGGCTTTGATACCCCGCCGCGATACGCAGCCGCCGCATGAAAGTCAGGCGATCCGCTCCAGAATCAAGACGGCGAAAAAGCAGCCTGCGGCAATCAGCGTCCACTTCAGGGTGCGCAGACCGAACTGTTTGTAGCGCGGCCTGCCCGTTCCCACGAAAAGGGCAAACGAAACGGCTGCAGCCAGCAGCAGCAATAGAACGGCAGCGCGGAAAAGCAACATTACCAGGCCCTTGCCAATTGTGAAAATCCTGTGGGGGCGAGCTTTTCATCCTCAAAGCTCACCACTTCCCATGCCTGTGCGTGCGACAACAGTTCACGCAGCAACAGGTTGTTGAGCGCATGTCCAGAACGAAATGCGCTGTACGCCGCCAGCAAGGGCTTGCCCAGAAGATAGAGGTCGCCCATGGCGTCCAGGATCTTGTGTTTGGCGAATTCGTCGCCGTAACGCAGCCCTTCCGCATTGAGAACCTTGTAGTCATCCATCACGACCGCGTTATCCAGGCTGCCACCCAATGCCAAACCGTTCGCTCGCATCATCTCCACGTCCTTGGTGAAGCCGAAGGTGCGGGCCCGGGCAATATCACGCACGTAAGAACCGGTGCTCAGATCAAACTCAACGCTCTGACCGGTGGAGTCCACCGCCGGATGCTGAAAATCGATCTGAAAACTCAGCTTGTAACCGTGGTAAGGGTCAAGCCGCGCCCACTTCAGCGCCTCGCCCTGACCCTGACGCACCTCCACCGGTTGCTTGACGCGGATGAAGCGTTTGGGCGCGCGCTGCAGTTCGATGCCGGCGCTTTGCAACAGATAGACAAAGGAAGATGCGGACCCGTCAAGAATCGGCACCTCTTCTGCCGTGATGTCCACATACAAATTGTCCACCCCCAGCCCCGAGCACGCCGACATCAGATGTTCGACCGTCAGCACCTTTGCTCCCTTGTGCGAGATGGTGGTGGCCATGCGCGTATCCGTCACCGCGAGGGCCGAAATCGCGATTTCCACCGGCTCGGCCAGATCGATACGCCGAAACACGATGCCGGTGTCGGGCGGCGCGGGGCGCAGTGTGAGTTCCACACGCTGTCCGCTGTGCAGCCCCACTCCCACGGCGCGGGTCAGGGACCTGAGGGTTCTTTGTTGCAGCACGGTGCGCATGTCACAGAATATACCGTGACAAGTCCTCATCCTTGCTCAGTTCCTTGAGGCGCGCGTCCACATAGGCAGCGTCCACGTGAATCGTCTGCCCGGACAGATTGGTCGCATCAAAACTCACTTCGTCCAGCAGTCGCTCCATCACCGTGGACAAGCGCCGTGCCCCGATGTTTTCGGTGCGTTCGTTCACCTCAAAGGCAATACTGGCAAGGCGCGTGATGCCTTCCGGGCTGAACTCCACGCTCACGTTTTCAGTTGCGAGCAAGGCCTGATATTGTTTGACGAGCGAGGCGTGGGTTTGTGTCAGTATGGCCTCGAAGTCCTGCACCGACAGGGACTGCAACTCGACTCGAATCGGAAAACGTCCCTGCAATTCCGGGATCAGGTCGCTGGGCTTGGCCAGGTGGAAGGCGCCCGACGCGATGAACAAGATGTGGTCGGTCCTGATCGTGCCGTACTTGGTGGACACCGCCGTCCCTTCCACCAGAGGCAGCAAATCGCGCTGCACACCCTGACGCGATACCTCCGCTCCACCACCCGCGTCCGAACGCGATGTCACCTTGTCGATCTCGTCGATGAAAACGATGCCATTTTGCTCGGCGCTTTCGATCGCCAGCATGCGGATGTCCTCCTCGTTCACGAGTTTGGCCGCTTCTTCCTCGATCAACAACTTCATGGCTTCACTGATCTTGAGCTTGCGGGTATGGCGTTTGGCCTGACCGATTTGGCTGAACATGCCGCGCAGTTGTTCGGTCATTTCCTCCATCCCGGCAGGACCCATGATTTCAAGTTGCGGCTTGGTGTCGGTCACGTCAATTTCGATTTCCTTGTCGGCCAGTTCACCCTCGCGTAATTTCTTGCGAAACACCTGGCGCGCCGTGCTGTCGCTGGCTGCAGCGGTGCTTTGCCCCAGCCCGAAGTCACCACTCGAACGCGGCGGTGGAACCAGGATATCGAGAATGCGATCTTCCGCCGCGTCCTCGGCACGAGCGCGTACTTTCTTCATCTCCGACTCACGCGTGCGTTTCACCGCCACTTCTGCCAGGTCGCGAATGATGGCGTCGACATCCTTTCCGACGTAGCCGACCTCGGTGAACTTGGTGGCTTCCACCTTGATGAAGGGGGCATCGGCAAGTCGCGCCAGGCGCCTCGCAATCTCGGTCTTTCCCACGCCCGTTGGGCCAATCATCAAGATATTCTTGGGCGTGATTTCAGCCCTCAGGCCGATCTCCACCTGTTGCCGACGCCATCGGTTACGCAGCGCAATCGCGACGGCTCGCTTGGCCTGGTTTTGTCCGACGATGTGGCGATCCAGTTCGGAGACGATTTCTTGCGGGGTCATGGACGACATGATTCTGATCGGTTGAGGAGGGCTATCCCGCAACATCTATAGCGATTCGATGATGTGGTTCATATTGGTATAGATGCACAGCTCACCGGCAATTTCAAGTGATTTCTTCACGATCTCGGTGGGCGTCAAGTCGGTGTTATCCAGCAGCGCCTTGGCGGCCGCCTGCGCGTAGGCGCCGCCCGATCCAATCGAGATGATTCCGTGCTCGGGTTCCAGCACATCGCCGCTACCAGTGATGATGAGCGACGCCTCGATGTCAGCCACGGCCAGCATCGCTTCCAAGCGGCGCAGCACGCGGTCGGTGCGCCAATCCTTGGTGAGCTCGATGGCCGCGCGAACCAGATGCCCCTGATGCTTTTCCAACTTGGCTTCGAAGCGCTCAAACAGCGTGAACGCGTCGGCAGTCGCGCCGGCGAAGCCGGCCAGCACCTTGTCGTGATGGAGCTTGCGCACCTTGCGCGCAGTACCCTTGACGACGATGTTGCCCAGGGTTACTTGACCGTCACCACCAATGGCTACCTGGATACCATCGACCGTTTTTCGCCGAACGCTGACGATGGTGGTACCGTGAAATTGTTCCATTTTGGCTGCCAGTTAGAAATTGAGAATGACGCCGCAAGCGGCTGGCGCAGCGACCGCGGTGCCGGGCACGATCAGTGCGCTGGAGGAATGATGCGGGCGAATTCGTCAATACCGATCACGGTAAAGAAAGTGGCCACCAACCGGTTCAGATTCTTGAACTCCACCTTGCAGCCTTCGGCCGCACGGGCCGAGGCCCAGTTGAGCAGGTCGCCCGCCGCCAGAAAGTCGACCCGCACCAGGTTCCTGCAGTCCACCACGAGTTTGCTGACACCGGCGCGCGCGCGGTCCAGCTTTGCGATCGCATCCGAGGCATCTCCCAGCACCTCGGCCGTCAGCTCCGTCAGTCCAAAGCGCGCCCCCACCGATACGGCCTCGCGTCCCGCAAATCCGGCAGCAAATTCCAGCGAACCTGATTGCGTGCTGGAAAACGAGCCGGCCAGCGTGCTCAGAAGTTCCTCGCCCATGACCAGCGGTTTCAGTCCATCACCCAAGCCTCCGTGCTCAGATTCGCAGTCATGAAAATCGCATAGCGGCGGCTCCCATGCAGGGGGAGACACCTCGTAGGTAATGCAATAGTCCAGGGCCACTTTCTCGAATTCTTCTTCGCGCCGGTCCAAGCGCAGAAAGCTTAGCCGCCACAGCCACCAGCCCTGCCGGATCTCGGCATTTCCGGGGGCTGTTGCGTCGCGTAGCAGTTCGTCCAATTTCTGCCTGCCCGCAAAGCGCAATTGCAACCTGCTGGCGCACCAGTCTCCAAACAGGCTTGCCATTTCGGGTATCACGGCATCTTCCACGCGTGACAATTGAGACCAGTCCAGCAGCCAGGGTGCGGTGGCATGACCTAACACGGTCCTGAGTTGCGCCAGCGCAACCGGCCCCAAAGTTGCGGGCGAAGTCCATTGCTGGACCTTGCCTGCAGCCATGACCTGAATCTCGGGAGCCAACTGCTTTTGCTCGACTTCGAGCGAAGCGCCCCACTGCGGCGCCGATCGACCGAATCGTGCCGCAAAGTCTATGCCTGCGCCATCAAATCGGGTCCGGTCACCGGTCACCCGGTACAGGTCGAACAGCGTCATCCAGATTCTCTCCTGATCGAGTTGCGCCCCTTTGTCGCGCAACAAGTCAAGCAGGAACTGTGAGGCTGCTTCGAAATCACCGTTGGCAAACAGAATCGCTGCATCTTCCATCTCGGGGTCGTGGGTGAACTGGTCCACTTGCGTCGGCAGAAATTCATCCAGAGGTGGCAGTAGCGGCTCGTCGTACAAACTCGCCTCCAGTCGCGCCGGCTTTTCGCTGACGGCCGGCGCAGACGTCATCGGCGCAGACGCTGGCACATGGGGGATCGCTGGGCTCGCTGGCACCGTCGGGATCTGTGTGGTCTTCGGTGCAGTTGCAGGCGTGCTTGCGCCCCCGGAGGTGCCAGGCGAAGCCGCCATCGGGACGGGTTTAGATCCTTGAAATGCGCCCTTTATCTGCTTGCCTTTCCACCACTGCTGCGACATCTGCTGTTCGATCTCGTCAATCTTCTTGATGGTCTGCGCCCGCCCGCCCTGCTGCGTCAAAACGCTGGTCGGAAACATCGAATTCCGTTCGTTCAGGTCCACTCCGCTGAGTTGCGGCTCGCGTTTGCGCATCTGTCGCAACAAATCGAATTCACGTTTTCGAACGACATCGTTGTGCAGTCGGCGCTCCATCATGGCCTGCATGGTGGCCTTGTCGGACTCCTCGGGTGTACCCGCACCGGCCTCAGAGCCAACCGACTTGCGCAGCACCGGACCGCTCACGAAACTGACGACCTTGCTAAGCAGGCTGACGTTGTCGCTGGTGGCCATGATGCTGTGAGATGACGCGCGAATGTTGACGGAGTCTAATCGCCAAACATCTTCTGCTTGAGTTCGCGACGCTGCTGCGCTTCCAGCGAAAGGGTCGCCGTCGGACGAGCCAGCAGTCGACTCACGCCGATGGCCTCTCCAGTTTCGTCGCAGTAACCGTAATCGCCAGCATCAATGCGCGCCATCGACTGTTCGATCTTCTTCAGCAGTTTGCGTTCCCGGTCACGGGTACGCAACTCCAGCGCGTGTTCTTCTTCGATCGTGGCGCGGTCAGCGGGGTCGGGCACGACCACCGTTTCCTCGCGCAAATGCTCCGTGGTTTCCCCCGCGCTGGCGAGGATATCGCGCTTGAGTTGCACCAACTTCAGGCGGAAAAACGCCATCTGCCCCTCGTTCATGTACTCCGAATCGGGCATCGCCACCACTTCCTCGTCAGTCCATTGCGCCACTGGTTTGCTCTTCCAGTTATTCGCCAGTTTGGGGTCTTTCTTGACCGGAACAAAGTGGGGTGGTGCAGGCAATGCAGAAGTAGTGGCATGTCCGTAGCTGGCTTTTGCGGCGGTGGACGCCACTGCAGGGGTTGAGGCCATGGAAGGAACCGTCAATTGCGCCAGCCTGGATGACACCCTCGGACTTCTGGCTGGAACAGCCGGTTGCGCTGGCGCAGCGGCAGCAGCGGCAGACTTGTCAATCTCCGGTTTCGTGGATTTTTTCGCAACCGATGCAATAGAAGTGGACAAAACGGGGATCTCTTTTTTGTGGGGTTTCGCCGCCACTGGTGGCGCAGCTTTGGTTCTTGGCACTGGCTTGGCAGCAGCTTTCGATGCGACCTGAGTCGTCGATTTCTTGCCCGTAGCTGGTGCCTTGACCACCGCCACCTTGGAGCCGACTTTGTTCTTGGACGCCGATTTCGCCGTCTTTGCGGGTATGGGTCGACTCGCAGATTTGCCTGCTGCCTTGACGGCCGCTTTCGGCGTAACTTTCGTCACCTTCTTGGCCGCAACTTTGAGCGCCTTTGGCACTGCCTTTCGTACGGTCTTGGCGGCGCTCTTGGGCGCCGCCTTCGTGGCTGCTGACCGTGCGGGCGACTTGGCAGCCTGCTTGACCACAGCTTTGGCGGCTGCCTTGGGGGCAACCTTGGCTTTGACGTCCTTGCGGGCTGTCGGCAACGGCGCTGGGGTCTTGGTCTTGGTCTTGGCCTTGCTAACGGGCTTGGTCTTCACTTCAGGTCTCCTCGATGATGCGGCCGGTGTTTGCTTTGAGTCGCTAACGGGCAAACGACTACTGCTCACCGGTTGGTCATTCTTAGCCACGGCATTGACACGCCGACGGTGAGAAGTAGAAGCCTCTCCAGAATTGGAGTCGGCGCGCGATTGTATCGACTTGCTTGAACCAAAACCCATGAGTTGTAGAAGCGAGACAATCATTTGGTTCTTTGCCGGGAGTTATCAATTAGGTTCAAATTTTCGACCCGCTGGGGACTCAGGTTGGGTTCGATACACATTGTTCCAAACCTTGCATCAGGATATCTGTGGGGAGGTCAATTCCGATGAACACCATCTTGCTGGTCCGCTCTTCGTTCTCTGCCCATGCCGGTCCGAGATCGCTGCCCATCAGTTGATGCACCCCCTGGAATATCACCTTGCGATCGGTCCCGATCATGTGGAGCACACCCTTGTAGCGTAGCAGCCTGGGCCCGTAGATATTGACGATGGCGCCGAGAAAATCTTCCAGCTTGGCGGGGTCCAATGCCCGCTTCGTGCGAAACACGAAACTCTTGACATCATCCTCGTGCGCATGATGATGGCCGTGCTGATGCGAGGGGTGATCACAGTTCTCGCCGTGCTCATGATCGTGGTCGTGGTGGTGCTCTTGGTGATGCGGCTCGTCCTTCAGGAAATCCGGGTCGATGTCGAGCTTGGCATTGAGGTTGAAGCCACGCAGGTCAAACACCTCGGTCAGAGCCACGTCGCCAAAATGCACGGCCTTTTGCGGCGCGCGTGGATTCATGTGCTTGAGGCGGTGCATCAACTCGTCCACCGCCCGGGGATCCACCAAATCGGTCTTGCTGATGAAGATCTGATCTGCAAATCCGACTTGGCGCCGCGCTTCCTGCCGGTCGTCGAGTTGCTGCATGGCGTGCTTGGCGTCGACCAGGGTCAGGATCGAATCGAGCAGGTAGCTTTCAGCAATTTCATCGTCCATGAAGAAGGTTTGCGCCACGGGTCCGGGATCGGCCAGCCCGGTGGTTTCGATCACGACGCGGTCGAATTTGAGCTCGCCCTTGCGCCTTTTCTCCGCCAGATCCTGCAGCGTTGCGCGCAGGTCTTCGCGGATGGAGCAGCAGATGCAGCCATTGTTCATCTGAATAATCTGCTCGTTCGCATCGCTCACCAATATTTCGTTGTCGATGTTCTCTTCGCCGAACTCGTTCTCGATCACGGCGATTCGTTGACCATGCGCCTCTGTCAGCACGCGCTTGAGCAGCGTGGTCTTGCCGGACCCCAGAAAGCCGGTCAGGATGGTGGCAGGAATCAGACTCATTGAGTTTCTTTCAAATTCAGAGCGTGGAGTGTAGCGATCTCGGGCACCCTATTCGCGTTTACCCCTATTTTCTCATCACCACCAAGCCCTTTAGGTATTCGCCTTCCGGAAAGTTGATGGTCATGGGATGGTCGGGCGCGCCACCCAAACGCTGGCTGATGTAGCCATCCACCCCGGCGTCGATTCCAGCCGAGGCCACGATCTTGTGGAACAAGTCGGCACCAATACCGCCCGAACAGGAGAAGGTAAACAGCACGCCCCCAGGCCTGAGCAACTTGAACGCCAACCGGTTGATGTCCTTGTAGGCTCGTGCAGCCCTGTCGGCGTGCGCCGAAGTGGGCGCAAACTTTGGTGGATCGAGAACAATGGCGTCGAAGCTTCGGCCTTGCTCGATGAGCAAGCGCAAGGAGGCGTTCACATCGGCATCCATGAAGTCGGCCCGCTCTGGCGCGAAGCCGTTCAGGGCCACGTTGACCTGGGCGCGTTCCAGAGCCGGCGCTGAGGAGTCGATGGACGTGACGTGGCGGGCGCCGCCTTGCAACGCGGCAACGGTGAATCCTCCCGTGTAGCAAAAGCAGTTCAGCACGTGCTCAAAACCGAGTCGGCGTGCGTACTCGCAAAGGAGCTTACGGCTGTCACGCTGGTCCAGATAGAAGCCGGTCTTGTGTCCAATGGCGATATCCAGACCGAGCTGCCATTCGTGCTCCCGCAGCACCATTTGGGTGGGACCGCTGCCGCGCAGCCATCCTGTGGCGGACTGCAGGCCTTCTAGCTGGCGGGCGCTGGTGTCGCTGCGTTCGTACAGCCGCGCCAGTCCCGTGCTCTGCAGCAGGGCGTCGGCCAACACGGCCTTCCAACGCTCGGCGCCGCTGGAGAGGAACTGCGCCACCAGTGTGTCGCCGTAGCGGTCCACCACCAGACCGGGCAGGCCGTCGGATTCACCGTGAATCAGGCGCAGACCGTCGCTCTGGATATCAAAACGGGTTCTGGCCTGTACCGATTGCGCCACCTTGGCCGCAAACAGGGAACTGTCAATGCGCTGGTTCTCGTCGAAGCTCCAGACCCTGGCGCGGATCTTCGACTCGGGGCTGAACGCCGCCCAAGCCAGGAACTGGCCCGCATGCGACTCCACCCGCACCGTCTCGCCCGCGTCGGCTCCACCTTTGGCTACGGCGGACTCAAAGATCCAGGGATGTCGGCGCAGCAGGGAGCGCTCTTTGCCCTCGCGCAATCGGATAGTTTTCATGCCGTCCATTGTGCTGCGGATTTTTTTCACTAATTTTGCATTAACCTAGACCGTTACGGAACCAGCGTGGACGGTGTATGACGCTGTGCCGATTCCCCATCCTCTCCAATGCTGAACTGCCAACCCATGAATCGAACCGAAATTGAAGTCGAAGCCACGCCGGTAACACGCGATGCTGCGCTGCGCATGCAGCGCGAAAGCCACAAGTTGGAAAAGCGCCTGTGCCGACAGGTAGGGCAGGCCATCATCGACTACAACATGATCGAAGAAGGCGACAAGGTCATGGTTTGCGTGTCGGGCGGCAAGGACAGCTACGGGTTGCTCGACATCCTGCTTAAACTGCAAGCCCGTGCGCCGATTCGCTTTGACCTGGTGGCGGTCAATCTGGACCAGAAGCAGCCCGGATTCCCCGACCATATCCTGCCCGACTACCTGAAGAAGTTGGGTGTGCCGTTTCATATCGAAACCCAGGATACCTACACCATCGTGAAGCGCGTCGTGGCCGAGGGCAAAACGATGTGCAGCCTGTGCAGCCGCCTGCGCCGCGGCATCCTGTACCGGGTCGCGGACGAATTGGGCGTGACCAAGATCGCGCTTGGGCACCACCGCGATGACATGCTGCAGACCTTCTTCCTCAACATGTTCTTTGGCGGAAAACTCAAGGCCATGCCGGCCAAATTGGTCAGCGACGACGGCGACCACATGATCATCCGGCCGCTGGCCTACGTCGCAGAAAAGGACCTCGATCGATGGGCCCGCCAACAGGCTTTCCCGATCATCCCGTGCTCACTCTGCGGCAGCCAGGAAAACCTGCAACGCCAGCAGATCGGAAACATGCTGCGCGAGTGGGAAAAGCAGTACCCGGGTCGCACTGAAACCATGTTGACTGCACTTCAAAACGTCGTGCCCTCGCACCTGATGGACCCACGCCTGAACGACTTCCGCAGCCTCAAGACCACGGGCGTAGCGAGCGTTGACGGCGATAAGGCTTTTGACGCCGAGGAGTTCCCGTTGCCAACCCTGGCGCCAAGACCATTTGCAGCAGCGCCGATCTCCCGCAACTTCAAGATCGAGGCAAGCCCGTCATGACCGCGACCCCGCCGGACCAGGAGTCGACGCGCCTGCTTCTTATCCGCCATGGCGAAACCGAGTGGAACAAGGCGCAGCGCATCCAGGGTCAGATCGACATCGCGCTGAATGACACGGGTCGCCTGCAGGCGCAGCGTCTGGGACAGGCTCTGGCGAAGGAGCCGATCGCAGCGATCTACGCCAGCGATCTGGAGCGCGCGCAGGTCACGGCACAGGCAGTCGCCAGCGCCACGGGGGTCAAATTGCAGAGCGATCCGCGATTGCGTGAGCGCCACTATGGCGCCTTCCAGGGTCTGACCTACGATGAGATCGAAACCCAGTGGCCGCTACAGGCAAAGTCCTGGCGCGAACGTGATCCCGAATTTGCGCCCGCTGGTGGCGAATCATTGCTGGACCTTAATGCACGGGTGCTGCCCACGCTCGATACGCTGGCCCGGCGCCACGTCGGGGAGCAAATTGTGTGGGTGACGCACGGTGGCGTGATCGACCTGCTGTATCGGGCGGCCACCCGGCAGGACCTGACCATCCGACGCACCTGGGACCTTGGCAACACTGCCGTCAATCGGCTTCTCTGGACGCAGCAGGGTTTGAGCCTGGTGGGCTGGGGCGACACCGCACACCTGCTTGAGGCGGCGCACGACGAAACGGTTTAGCGTGGCCGCGGTAAAAATTCTATTTACCGTTGAACAGTTCCCCCACGGCCGAGGGCGGCGCAACGCCGAGATGGCGGTAGGCTGCCAGCGTTGCGATGCGACCGCGGGGCGTGCGTTGCAGATAACCCTGCTGGATCAGGTAGGGCTCGATCACATCTTCGATCGTGTCGCGTTCCTCACCGATACTGGCCGCGATATTGTCCAGTCCGACCGGGCCACCGTCAAAGCGGTGGATCACCGCTTCAAGCAGTTTGCGGTCCATCACGTCAAAACCCTGAGGGTCTACGTCCAGCATTGCCAACGCCCGGTTTGCGATGTCCAGCGTGATCGTGCCAATGCCTTTGACATCGGCAAAGTCGCGCACCCTGCGCAGCAGTCGATTCGCAATGCGAGGCGTGCCGCGGGACCGGCGCGCAATCTCGAACCCGCCCTCATCGTCCGTGGGCACCTTGAGCAGACCGGCGCTGCGGCGCACGATGCGCGCCAACTCGTCGGGCGTGTAAAACTCAAGCCGCGACACAATGCCAAATCGGTCGCGCAGCGGATTCGTCAACATGCCGGCGCGCGTGGTCGCACCCACCAGCGTGAATGGCTGAAGATCAAGTTTGATGGAACGCGCCGCAGGACCTTCGCCGATCATGATGTCGATCTGGTAATCCTCCAGCGCCGGGTAGAGTATTTCCTCCACCACGGGACTAAGACGATGAATCTCGTCGATGAACAGCACGTCGTTCTTTTCCAGATTGGTCAGGAGCGCCGCCAGGTCCTTGGGCTTCTCCAGCACCGGTCCGCTGGTCTGGCGCAGGTTGACGCCGAGTTCGTGCGCAATGATGTGCGAGAGCGTGGTCTTGCCCAGTCCGGGAGGACCGAACAGCAGCACATGGTCCAGCGCCTCGCTGCGCATTTTCGCCGCACCAATGAAGATCTCCAGTTGCTCACGCACCTTGGTCTGCCCGACGTACTGGTCGAACAGCTTGGGGCGTAGCGCGCGCTCGATCGCCTCCTCGTTCGGAGACAGCGGGGCGGCCGACACCATGCGGGGCACAAGCGGGGCAGAAAAATCGTCGGTCTGGATGCTCACGGCGGGCGTTGGGGACTCTAGGGAAAACAACAGCGCTGACTATAGCGCCACCCGCCACCCTCAAGTCGCGACGCCAGTGGTCGATACAACAGGGGTAGCCGGCACGGCGAATGTTTCGCCCACGTGCCAGCCACTCATCAGGGCAATCCATTCATGAACCACCTTTGCCTCGAATCCCCTGTGCGCCGACTGCTGCAGAACACCATCGCGGGGCTGCTGGCTGCGCTATCCCTGTGGTACGGATTGCCTGCGCGGGCCAACACCGCAACACTGGCAAATCCCCTGCACGGAAGTTCTGCACCGATGCAGCCAGTGGCGACGGCCAGCGGTGCCGCCAGTGCGGCCGGCAACGGTGAAAAGCCGGAGGCAGCGCCGGTCATTTCCATCAGAAGCGCAGTCGCCAAACAACTCAGGGAAGCGATAGAGCAGAGCAACGCCGCCTCCGGCATCAAGAAGAAGCCCACCGTGCTGGTCGGCAGTTCGGACAAGGCGCCGGCCGCCAGCGCCCATGCCCCCGCGCCGGCTGCAGCAGCCAGGGGTCACGGCGTGCCGGCCGAAGCAAAGTCCAAACCATCGGGTCACCCGCTCAGTTCCAAGACGGGCAATCCCCATGCTCCAGCCGTCGCACACGATCCCCACGACGCCCCGCACTGGAGCTACGAGGGTGAGACAGGGCCGCAGGCCTGGGGTCAACTCCAGCCTTCCTTCAACCTTTGCGCCATCGGAAAACGGCAGTCGCCGATTCACATCGAGGATTCCGAAGCACTGCTGGGTCCGGCCGAACCGCTGCAGGTCAACTACCTGCCCAGCAAAGGTTCGGTAGTAAACAACGGACACACGATCCAGGTTGATCTGGAAGGCAGCAATACTCTCACGGTGCGTGGATCCACCTACAAGTTGGTGCAGTTTCACTTCCATCATCCGGCAGAAGAAAAGCTGAACTACAAGGGGTTTGCCATGGTGGCACATCTGGTGCACCAGAATGCGAAGGGACAGTTGGCGGTGCTGGCAGTACTGTTTGATCCAGGTGACGCCAGCCCCATGGTGCAGAAAGTCTGGACTCACATGCCGCTGGACGTAGGCGACCGCGTCGGTCTGCCCGACGGCCTCATCGACCTGAACGAAACCTTGCCCAAGGACATGCGTTATTACCAGTTCATGGGCTCCCTCACGACACCACCCTGCACCGAAGGGGTGCTCTGGCTGGTATTGCGCCAGCCCATGACGCTGAGCCGGGAGCAACTCAAGCTCTTTGCCCAACTTTTCCCCAACAACGCCCGCCCCACCCAGCCCACCTTGGGTCGGGTCGTGCGCGAGGCGCAATAGGGCTGCGTCCTTTCAACGGCAGGGACTTGATTGCGGTCGCGGGTGCCTGCATATGGCGCTAGTTTGACAATTTGACCCCGCACGTCAACTGTGATGATGTGGGCGCCGTTGTTTAAACAGGAGTGATCCATGAAAAACCATCTTCACAGTTTCGTGCTGGCGTCTTTCGCCGCAGTGTCAGGCGTCCAGGGTGTTCAGGCGCAGCCCAGCGATGCACCCGATGCACCTCCGTATATGTACGCGCAGGAGGCATTTATGCAGCAGGACCTTGATTCCATGCTTGCGCCGATTGCGCTCTACCCGGATTCCTTGTTGGCGCAAATCTTGATGGCCGCGACCTACCCGTTTGAAGTGGAAGAAGCGTCCCGATGGTCCGCCGCCATTCCAGGTGTGCCTGCGCAGGAAGCGGTGCGGTCCGTGGCACAGCGTGGCTGGGATCCAAGTGTGCAGTCGCTCATGGCTTTTCCGCAAGTGTTGCAGATGATGGCGAGCGCACCCGAGTGGACACAGAGGCTGGGCAACGCGTTTCTGAGCCAACAGCCTCAAGTCTGGGCGACTGTGCAGGCCTTGCGCCAGCGCGCCTATGCCGCTGGCTACTTGCGTTCCAATGAACAGGTTCGGGTGCTGCAAAACGGCACCCTGCTGGTGCTTGAACCTGCCAGCCCAGAAGTGATTTACGTGCCCTACTACGACCCGTTGCTGGTCTACGGCCGTTGGTGGTGGCCCGGCTATGCCCCCATGCGCTGGAATCCCTGGCCCGGCTATGCCGCACCAGCCAGACGAGGCGGCATCTATCTGGGCTCTGGGATCAGCGTGGGCCTGAATTTCTTCTTCGGTCAAGTCAACTGGAACACGTTCCACGCCACCGTACAGCCCCATCCCGAATGGAACAACCGACACGCGCACCCAGGGCAGGACTGGCGGCATGAGCCCGAGCATCGCCGCGATGTTCCGTACACCAATCCGCCCACTCGGCCACAACCGGTGCAGCGGCCCATCGCGCCGGAACGACGCCCGGAGCGTCGCGGTCAGCCACCTGGCTCAGAGCCCCCGGTCGAGTCTGCGCCCACGACGCCACGCTCGTCGGCCGGCAATTCAGGGCAACGAGACCCGGGACGCGGCCGAACGGATCGGGGTAGTGCACCACCCACGGCAATTCCACCCACTGCACCCAGACCGGCTACGGCGCCAACGCCGCGCCCCGCTGAGTCTGGTCGCGGGCAGAACGCAGCGCCGAGCGGTCATGCGCAGCCTGCAACGCCGCCGCGCGCACCCGCAGAAACCAGAGCACCCGTCAAAGTGCCCGACCGCCTCAGCGAGCAACCCGTCGAAAGAAATCTCAACGGAAAGTAACCTGTTCAGCGTGCCAAGGCCTTGAGAGCGAGCTTGATGCCGTCGCCTACCGCTACGCCGACGGGCAACGCCTTGAGCGCCAGGGCAGCTTCCTTGTCGCTGTAGCCCAGGGCCACCAAGGCCTGCAGGATGTCCGCTTGGGTATCGCTGGCGACGTTTGATGTCACCCCCAGGTCAGGTCCGAACTTGCCCCTGAGTTCCAGTAGCAAGCGCTCGGCGGTCTTCTTGCCGATGCCCGGAATCTTGACCAGTCGCCCCGCGTCCTGAACTGTTACGGCCTGCGCAATATCGGCCACGCTCATGCCACTGAGCACACCCAAAGCCGTGCGTGGACCCACGCCGGAAATCTTGATGAGCTGCCTGAACGCGGCACGCTCCTGCGCGGTAAAAAAACCATAGAGAATCTGCGCGTCTTCGCGCACTACAAAATGTGTGAGCAAGGACAGTTTTTCGCCCAGGGCTGGCAGGTTGTAGAACGTACTCATGGGTACATCCACCTCGTATCCCACGCCGTGGCAGTCGATCAGCACCTGCGGAGGATTTTTTTCCAGCAAGATGCCGCTGAGTTTTCCGATCATGAATATCCTGATAATTTGCGGGACAGACCAAGAACTACGCGAAGCGAGTTTTGCTCTGTCCTCAACTGACCCATACTTGCGGGACATTCCCATGTCCTCGAATGACTATAGTTGTCTATGATGAGACATTCCTCTCAGGATTATCAGCTTGATTCTCAGACACACGTTCTCCCCGCCCAACAATGCCCGCCTGACCCATTTGTGCGGTCCCACCGACGCGCACCTGCGCACCGTCGAGGCGGCGCTCCAGGTAACTATTGCACATCGGCATGAACAGTTCAAGGTAGATGGCGCCAAGGCCCGCGCCACGCGCGCCATGGAAGTTTTGCAGGCCCTGTACGAGATCGCGGCGCGCCCGATCGAAGCCACCAAGGTGCAATTGATGCTTGCCGGCGACGCCTTCATGAGCGAGGCCGATGACGGCACCATGACGTTGCACACCCGCCGCTCCGACTTGCGCGCCCGCACGCCCACCCAGAGCGTCTACCTGGACAACATTGCAAGTCACGACATTACCTTCGGCATCGGTCCGGCGGGCACGGGCAAGACCTATCTGGCCGTAGCTTGCGCCGTCGATGCACTGGAGCGCAGCGCAGTGCAGCGCATCGTGCTCACCCGCCCTGCCGTGGAGGCGGGTGAGAAATTGGGCTTCCTGCCTGGCGATCTGAGCCAGAAGGTAGACCCCTACCTTCGTCCGTTGTACGACGCGCTCTACGACCTGATGGGATTTGACAAGGTGGCAAAGGCGTTCGAACGGCAGGCGATCGAGATCGCGCCATTGGCCTTCATGCGCGGACGCACGCTGAACAACGCCTTCATCATCCTGGACGAAGCCCAGAACACAACGCCAGAGCAGATGAAAATGTTCCTCACGCGCACCGGCTTTGGCGCCAAGGTAGTGGTAACCGGCGACGTCAGCCAGATCGACCTTCCGAAAAGCCAGATCAGCGGCTTGATCGAGGCGGAACAAGTGCTCAAGCGGGTCAAAGGCATCGCCGTTACGCACTTCACCAGCGCAGATGTGGTACGCCATCCGCTGGTGGCGCGCATTGTCGACGCCTACGATGCACGAGGCAGAAAATGACGCTCCGGAATTTGCAGCTTTCGCTGCAGTTTGCCCTGGGCTCTGACGCGACGGCCCATCGTGCTGTACTGCCAAGGCATTGGGTCGCGCGCTGCATACGTCACGCGCTGGAACGCGACGCAGAAATCACCGTGCGCATCGTCGATGCTGAAGAAGGTCGGGTGCTGAACCGCGACTATCGAAACAAGGACTACGCCACCAACGTGCTGACCTTCGATTACGCGCATGAGCCCACGGTCACAGCCGACCTGGTGCTGTGTGCGCCGGTGGTAGAGCTGGAAGCGCGCGAGCAGGGAAAAAATCTGCGGGCACACTACGCCCATTTGCTGGTGCATGGGGCGCTGCACGCCCAGGGATGGGAACACGAAACCAGCGCCACTGAGGCGCAGGCGATGGAGGCACGTGAAGCGGAAATCCTGGCGGCTGTGGGCGTCGATAATCCGTACGCTGCATGAACCCTTGCGGGACAGGGTTATTGGGGTCGGACACCAACTGATGAGGAGATAGCAATGGTCGTCAACTTTGAACAGGTCCACAACTACTACGAGCGCCTCGTCTTTGAGGAGGTGATTTCGCGCAGTGCCGCTTTCCCTGCCTACACCGCGGAGATGCTGGCCGATGTGGCGTGTGTGGCACTGAACCGCATGCCCGTGCGCTACGTGCGGCACGAGGTTGACCTGGTCTTTTATCTGACCGAAGCGGAGCGCCATGAAATCGAGCAGGCGATGGAGTCAGCCCTGACTTACGCCTTCGGCTACGTCGGGGACTGGACGCTCAAGCGCGGTGCGGCTTGAGATGCCACGACATCTATACCCTCGCTATTCCAGATCACGGTACCTGCAACATCAACGTCACTGGCCCGTCATTCACCAGATGCACCTGCATATCCGCAGCGAAAATGCCCGTCTGGACCGTGCCGTGTGATCTGCGCGCCTGAGCCACAAAGTAGTCATACACGCGTTGGCCCTCGTCGGGCGACGCCGCCTGCGTAAAGCTGGGCCGGTTGCCGCCCGAGGTGTCGGCCGCGAGGGTGAACTGGCTCACGATCAGTAAACCACCCTGCGCGCCGCAACCGTCCAAGTCCTGCAGGCTGCGGTTCATCTTGCCCGCATCGTCGCTGAAAATGCGCAGCTTGAGCAACTTGGAAAGCAGCTTGTCGGCATGCGAGAGCGTGTCACCCTGCAGCGCGCATAACAGCACCAACAATCCGGCATCGATATGGCCGACGTCTCGCCCATCGATCACCACCTTCGCAGAGCTGACCCGTTGCACCAGCGCCTTCAAATCAGATCCCTGGCATCGTCGAAATGGGCTTCCACGTCACTGGGCAGAAGCTGGATCGAGGCGCGCAGTCCCGGCACTGCGCTCATCAGCGCCTGCTCGACGCTGGCGCGCACCGCAGCAGCGCGACCGAGCGACCAGTTCGACGGCATATGCATGTGCATGTCGACAAAGCGGCGCTGCCCTGCCTTGCGCGTATTGAGGTGATCAAAGCGGATGGTGCGGTGATCAAAGTCGAGCAGGATCTTCTGAATGTCCGCGAGCACCTCAGGCTCGACCGCCTCGTCCATCAAACCCTGTGATGATCGCCACATCAGGTGCATGCCTTCTTTCAGAATATTCAGTGCGACACCGATCGCGACCACCGCATCCAACCACCACCAATCCGTGAGCAGGACGCCAATCAGTCCTATCACCACACCCACCGAAGTCCAGACGTCAGTCACCAGGTGCTTGGCGTCGGCCTCCAGCGCGATCGACCGATGCCGCTTCGCAGCCCTGAACATGACCCATGCAAGCCAGCCATTGAGTGCCGAGCTGACAACCGAAAGCACGAGGCCCCAGCCGAGTTGCACCACCGGCTGGGGATCGAAGAAGCGATGCCCGGCGGCCCAGATGATTCCGACCGCTGCGCCGATGATCAGAATGCCTTCGAACCCGGCAGAAAAATACTCCGCCTTGTGGTGCCCGTAGGGGTGGTCGTCGTCCGCCGGCCGTTGTGCGACGATGACCATCATCAACGCGAAAATGGCGCTCGCCAGATTCACAAAGGATTCCATCGCATCCGAAAGCAGTCCTACCGAGTCGGTGATGTACCAGGCCAGGGTCTTCATCACGATCGTCACCACGGCCACGGCGATGGACGCCCACAGCAGCGTGCGCGGCGTTGGCGCGGATTTAGCGTTCATGTCTCGATTGTGCCCAAACCGGCCCGGGTTGGCATGGAACCGGGTTCAGTTCAACATTGCAGGAAGATGTGCCATGTCGGTGAATATCTGCTGCACACCCAACTCCCGCAGTTGCTGCGCCGTGCTGTAACCAGCCCCACTGGGACAATAGCCCAATACCGTCGCTCCCGCAGCCAGTCCTGCACGCGCACCGGTGATCGTGTCCTCGACGACGGCGCAAGCACTGGCCGCAAGCCCGAGCGCCGCGGCTGCAGCCAGGTAGACATCGGGGTGCGGCTTGGAGCGCGGCACCTCGTGGCCACTGAAGATGCGGCCCTCAAAGAAAGTCATGAGTCCCACCTTGTTGAGCTGCAATTCCACCTTGCCGCGATCGGCACCGGAGGCACAGGCAATGCGCGCGCCGTAATCCCCATGAATTTGTTGCACCGCCTGCACTGCATTGGGAATGGCCACAAGCTCGGCCTGAAGAGCCTGGTCGCGTCGATCGCGAAACTGCTGCATCCATTCCTGCGTCAAAGGCTGCGCGGTGTGGTGCTCGATCCTGGCTTGCAGGTCCTTCACCGCCCGCCCCAGAAAGATGTCCATGCACTCGTGAGAACTCAGACTCCAACCGCGCTCTTTCAGCATGACGCGCAGCACCTCGTTCGTGATGCCCTCGGAATCCACCAGCACACCATCACAGTCAAACAACACCGCCTCGTATTTCATCTGTTCATTCTTCCATTGCTTCAAATTTGATAGCAGCACTCAAGATACGTCGCACTTGAGATGAAACCAGCGCCACTGTTCGACCGCCAACCGGCGTCGCACCAAGCGCAGAGGCAATCCATGGGATTCACAGGCAGCACCCGCCGCCATATCGAGCGGTCAAAGCTCAGGCGGCCAATGCCCTTTGAATCAGGATCTTCTGCACGTCGCTCGTACCTTCGTAGATCTGGCACACGCGCACGTCGCGGTAGATGCGTTCCACCGGGAAGTCGTTCACCACACCGTAGCCGCCCAGGGTCTGGATTGCCGCGCTGCACACGGCTTCCGCCATTTCGCTCGCGAAGAGTTTGGCCATGGCGGCTTCCTTCAGGCAGGGACGACCCCCATCGCGCAGACTGGCCGCGTGCCAGATCAACTGGCGCGCTGCTTCGATCTGCGTGGCGCAATCCGCCAGTCGAAAACCCACAGCCTGATGGTTGAAGATGGCCGTGCCAAAGCTTTGGCGCTCCTTTGAATACGCCAATGCATATTCAAAAGCGCTGCGCGCCATACCCACGCTCTGCGCCGCGATGCCGATGCGTCCGCCCTCGAGCCCACCCAGGGCAATGCGGTAGCCCTCGCCTTCGGCTCCGATCAGGTTTTCCGCTGGTATGCGGCAGTTGTCCAGATTGATTTGCGCGGTGTCGCTGCTGTGTTGTCCGATCTTGTCTTCGAGCCGCGCCACCACGTAGCCCTCAGCCTTTGTGGGAACGAGAAAGGCGCTCATGCCCTTCTTGCCAGCGCCCTTGTCGGTCACCGCGATAACGATCGCCACGTCGCCGTTCTTGCCGCTGGTAATGAATTGCTTGACGCCGTTGAGGACATAGCCGTCACCGTCCTTTACTGCCGTGGTGCGCAGGCCCGAAGCGTCAGAACCCACATGGGGCTCAGTCAGACAGAACGCACCCAGCATCTCACCCTGCGCCAGCTTTGTCAGCCACTGCTTCTTTTGCACGGCATTGCCATGCGTCATCAGGATAGCGTTAACGGGACAGTTGGTGACGGAAATCGCCGTGCTGGTGCCACCGTCGCCGGCCGCGATCTCCTCCAGCACCAGCGCCAGGGTCAGGTAGTCCAAATGCGCGCCACCCCACTCCTCGGGCACACAGATGCCGTAGGCGCCCAGCGCGGCCAAACCGCGATGAGCTTCCTTCGGAAAATGGTGCTCCCTGTCCCACCGCCCAGCGTGTGGCCAGAGCTGCTCCTGGGCATAAGCGCGCACCGCATCGCGCACCATCTCCTGGTCCTGGGTCAGCAACATGTCAGAGCATTTCCAAAGTCACGGCGGTCGCTTCACCGCCGCCAATGCACAGCGTCGCCAAGCCGCGCTTCAAACCGCGCGCCTTCAAGGCATACATCAACGTGACCATGATGCGCGCGCCACTGGCACCGATGGGGTGGCCCAGGGCGCAGGCGCCGCCGTTCACGTTGACGATGTCGTGACCCACCTTCAGGTCGTGCATCAGCGCCATGGGGACCACCGCGAAGGCCTCGTTCACTTCCCACAGCTCCACGTCTTTCACGCTCCAGCCGGATTTGGCCAGCACCTTTTGCGTCGCGCCGATCGGTGCGGTAGTGAACCAGTTCGGTTCCTGGGCGTGCGTCGCGTGCGCCACGATGCGCGCCAGCGGCTGAAGGCCCAGGCGGCTCGCCGTCGACGCCTTCATCAACACCAACGCCGCTGCGCCGTCGTTGATGGACGAGCTGCTCGCCGCTGTGATGCTGCCATCTTTCTTGAACGCCGGTTTGAGTGTGGAAATCTTGTCCAGCTTGACTTTGCCCGGACCTTCATCGATGGAGATGATCGTGTCACCCGCGCGGCCTTTCACAGTGACGGGCGTGATTTCGTCCGCGAAGGCACCTGACTTGGTTGCGGCTTGCGCCCGCTGCACGCTGGCAATGGCGAAATTATCCTGGGCTTCCCGGGTGAATGAATACTTGGCCGCGCACTCTTCGCCGAAGGTCCCCATGGAGCGGCCCGCTTCGTACGCGTCTTCCAGACCGTCAAGCATCATGTGATCAAAGATGCGATCGTGGCCGATGCGGTAACCGGCCCGCGCCTTCGGCAGCAGGTAGGGCGCATTCGTCATGCTCTCCATGCCACCGGCCACCAGTACGTCAGCGCTGCCGGCGAGCAGCATGTCGTGCCCGAACATGGCCGCGCGCATGGCCGAGCCGCACATCTTGGACAGGGTGACCGCGCCGGCGCTCTTGGGCAGGCCACCCTTGAAAGCTGCTTGCCGGGCCGGTGCTTGTCCCTGGCCGGCCATCAGGCAGTTGCCAAACAGCACCTCGTCCACTGCTTCCGGCGAAACACCAGCACGCTGCACCGCCGCGCGGATGGCGGCACCGCCCAGATCATGCGCAGCCAGCGACGCGAAGTCGCCTTGAAAACTACCCATGGGTGTGCGCGCTGCACCCACAATCACGATCGAATCCGACATGGTTTTCCCCTTTTCAACTTTCACATTGATGATGGAAGCCATGGTACAACTTTTGCACTCGCAACCCGGAGTCACGCATGCTCAAGTCGGCTGATCAGACGCAACAGTGTGATCTCTGAGGGCACGCAAAAGCGCTTGGGCGGACCCCAGTAACCGGTCCCTCGATTGAGGTAGACCCACAGATTTTTTGCCCGATGCAAACCGGCCGCGATGGGTGCCCGACAGCGCGACCAGCGGGTCGCTGCGATGGGCCTCGTCAAAGTGATGCGCGCTGAAGTCAGCCACACCGGCCACCACAATCTCGCCCGGCGCGCAGCCCGGTGCCACGGTAAAGCCACATAAAGCCGCAGGCAGACCGGCGATCGGTATGTCCACGCGCACCACCTGTGCTGTCCGTCGTGCATGCCAAAGCCCCCACATGGTGCTTGCCAAACCCAACGCCAGCACGGCGTCGCGCATCAGCGTCAGCACAAACAACGTGGAGAACAGGCCCATGCACAACAGGCCCAGCCAGATGAACACCTGCGTCAGCGGCTCACACTTTCACGGACGGCGTGCATTGATCTCCGTGAGGTGCGGCTGGCGTTAGACTTCCGTCGGGTCGTTTTTCGGCCTTGAGTGCGAAGGGGCATTCTTGACTAAGGAAGCGTCATGACAAAGGCAATATTGCAATCGGACGTGCTGATCGTCGGTGGCGGCCTGGCCGGCATCGTCACCGCAATCGAGTGCCTGCGCAGCGGCAAAAGCGTGACGCTGGTGGACCGCGACACGCCCGCTCGGCTGGGCGGCCTGGCCCTGTGGGCGTTTGGCGGCATGGCGCTCGTGGATACGCCGCTGCAGCGGCGCATGAAGCTCAAGGATTCACCGCAAATTGCACTGCAAGATTGGCTGCGCTTTGGCGAATTGGGCGAGGACGACGTGCTGCCGCGCCAGTGGGCTTCCTACTATGTGGAGCACTCCCGCGCACAGGTGTACGACTGGCTCATTGAAAGCGGGCTGTCCTTCATGCCGGCGGTGAACTGGGTGGAGCGCGGCCTGCAGGGCAACGGCAACACGCTGCCGCGCTACCACGTTGTGTGGGGCACGTCGCAGCGACTCACGCGACGCATGATCGAGTTGATGCGACAGGCGAATGCCCGTCATCGCCTGACCGTGCTGCACCAGCATGAAGTGCTGGCCCTGGAATCGGCCAATGGCACGGTAACGGGCGTGAGCGCCCTGAATCATGCCAACGACACCCGTGTTCAATTGACGGCGCAAGTCGTGGTGCTGGCGATGGGCGGCATCAACGGCAGCCTGGAAGAAACCCGCGCCAATTGGATCCCCGGTCGGCCCTTGCCCAGGTCGATGCTCAACGGCGCCCACCCCTATGCCAGTGGCAAGCTCCACCGCCTGGTCGCGGGGCTGGGCGGGCAGATCACACACGCTGGAGAGATGTGGAATTACGCGGCCGGCGTGCCGCACCCCAGGCCACATTTTCCGGGCCATGGCTTGTCCCTCATTCCCTGCAAGTCGGCGCTGTGGCTGAACCATCGCGGGGAACGCATCGGACCCGAACCTCTGGTGGCCGGCTTCGACACCCACCAGTTGTGCCAGCGGGTTGCAGCGCAGGAAAGGCCCTATGGCTGGCACCTGCTGAACTGGCGCATTGCCATCAAGGAGATGGCCTTGTCGGGCGCGGAGCATAACCAGCGCATCCGCGACCACCAGCTGCTGATGTTCCTGAAGGAAACGCTGTTGGGAAATCACAGGCTGGTGAAGCAGATGGTGGCCGAGAGTCCGCACTTTCTGGTGGACGAAACATTGGCGGGACTGGCCGCCAAGATGAACGCGCTGGCCGGAAGCAACGATGTGCGTGCCGACGTGTTGCAGCAAACGGCCGATACCTTCGACGCCAATTTTGCACTGGGCGACAAGCTGCACAACGACGAGCAGTTGCGCCGCATCGAGCACGCACGCCACTGGGGGCCGGACAAGCTGCGCACGTGCAAACCGGCAGCGCTGCAGGCGCGTGGCTCCGGCCCTTTCATGGCAATACAGACGCAGCTCATCACGCGCAAGAGCCTGGGCGGTCTCCAGACCGACCTGCAAAGCCGGGTGCTGGACGCGCAAGGTCAGGCCATGCCAGGCCTTTACTGCGTGGGCGAGGCGGCAGGCTTTGGCGGTGGTGGCGCCTGCGGCAAACGTTCGCTGGAAGGCACTTTCCTGCCGGGCTGTATCCTGACCGCGCGCGCTGCCGCACGCTCCCTCATTTCTGGCCGCAGCCTTTGACATTGACCCTGACAGAACCGAAAGGAGACCCCATGTCCAATGGCGCCAATGCCCTGATTCAGACCCTGGTCGATGCCGGCATCACCACCTGCTTCACCAACCCGGGCACTTCCGAGATGCACTTCGTGGCGGCGCTTGACAGCGCGCCCGGGGTGCGTGCGGTGCTCGCCTTGTTCGAGGGCGTTGCCACCGGCGCGGCGGACGGTTATGGCCGCATGGCCGACAAGCCCGC
The DNA here is from genome assembly GCA_903832285.1 of uncultured beta proteobacterium. Taxonomy (GTDB): domain Bacteria; phylum Pseudomonadota; class Gammaproteobacteria; order Burkholderiales; family Burkholderiaceae_C; genus CAIKVZ01. The sequence goes on from CAILAY010000178.1 coordinate 30,672, forward strand.
GGCCACGCTGCTACACCTGGGCTGCGGCCTCGGCAATGGCATGGCCAACCTGCACAACGCGCGCAAGGGCCGTGTGCCGATACTGAACATCGTGGGCGACCACGCCACGCACCACGTGCCCTATGACGCCCAGCTGCAGTCGGACATTGAAACCGTGGCCCGCAATGTGTCGTCGTGGGTGCGCACCTCGAAGACCACCCAGGCGCTGTCGCAGGACGCAGTCGAGGCCATCGCCGCTTGCATGGGTCCGCCCGGCCAGGTGGCCACGCTGATACTGCCGGCGGACGTGTCGTGGAGCGAAGGCGGCGTGCCCATGGCGCCACTCCAACTCACGCCACCGTCTGCCGCTGACGACGCCACCGTGGCCGCCATCGCTCTGGCCCTGCAGGGGGATGGCAAGAAGGCGATCCTGTTGGGAGGACGGGCTCTGCGTGCACCCGCGCTGATGGCGGTGGCGCGCATCGCTGCGAAGACCGGCGCCCAACTCTTTGCGGAAGTATTGCCGACGCGCATGGAGCGCGGTGCCGGATTGCCACCGGTGGAGCGACTGGCTTACATGGCAGAACTGGCCTCGGTGCAACTCAGCGGTCTGGAGCACCTCATCCTGGTCGATGCCAAAGCACCCGTGTCATTCTTTGCCTACCCTGGCAAGAAAAGCTACCTGGTCCCTGGCGGATGTCAGTTGCACGAGTTGGCCTCGTTCACCCAGGATGTCAACGGCAGTCTGGACAAGCTGTCGCGGGCCATCGGTGCGGACCAGGCCACACCCGTGCTGCAGGCGCCGAAACGTCCCGGGCGACCGCGCGGCAAGTTCACTGCCGACAAGGTGTGCAAGGCCATCGGCGAGTTGATGCCCGAACGCGCCATCATCGTGGACGAGGCCATCACCTCGGGGCTGCTGCTGACGATGTACACGGCCGGTGCGCCCCACCACGACCTGCTCGCGCTCACCGGTGGCTCCATCGGTTTCGGTCTGCCAAACGCAGTTGGTGCGGCCATCGCTTGCCCGGACCGCAAGGTGATCGCGCTGACGGGCGACGGTTCGGCCATGTATACGATCCAGGCCCTGTGGACCATGGCGCGCGAGAGGCTCGACATCATCTCCATCATCTTCAACAACCGCTCCTATGCCGTACTCAATGTCGAACTACAGCGCGTGGGAGCGAGTGGCGCCGGTGACAAGGCCAGGGCCCAGCTCGACCTGAAAAATCCGCCCATCGATTTTGTGCAACTGGGCGAAGGCATGGGCGTGCCCTCGCTCCGCGCCAATACCACCGATGAATTTCTGGTCGCTTTCGAACACGCTCTACGCACACCGGGTCCGCACCTGATCGAGGCGATCGTGCCCCCCACTTTGGCCGGGCTGAAGCTGCGGGTGCTGCCACATGTGCTGCAGTCGCTGGACAAGCTGCCGTTGCCGGTGGCGCGTGCCCTCAAGCGTGCTATCGCGCCCTGAGAAAGAGAGCGCTTACGTGAGGAATTCGACTCATGACAAATCGGTCTGGCTCGCCGTCCGGAATCGCTTTTCCTGGTCGTAGGGAAATACGTCGAATACGTGCCCAGCGAGGATGCGCTCCTTGTGCCCCTGCCAGAACGCCGCCTCCAGCAGGTCGGCATGGTGCTGCATGAAGACTTTTCGCACTGCAGGGTTGCCCAGCAGGAAGGGGCCGAAGGTTTCCGGGAAGACGTCTTTGGGACCTACGCTATACCAGACCTCGCCACTCATTTCATCTTCCTCATTGCGTGGTTCGGGCACACGACGGAAGTTGCAGTCGGTGATGTATTCGATTTCGTCGTAGTCGTAGAACACGACCTTGCCATGGCGCGTGATGCCGAAGTTCTTCCACAGCATGTCACCGGGAAAGATGTTGGCCGCCACCAGGTCCTTGATGGCATTGCCGTATTCGATCACGGCACGCTCCACCTGCTCCAACGCCAGCGGATCGTTCAGTCCGGTGTCAAAGGCTTCCTGCAGGTAGATGTTGAGCGGAATCATGCGTCGCTCGATATACACGTGCTTGATGATGACCTCCGATTTGCCCTGGTCGTCGCGCTCGTTGATCTCCAGTTGGCTGGGTGCGAACTTCTCGATTTCGGCGATCAGTTCGTCATCAAAACGCTCGCGCGGAAACGAGACGTTGCTGTACTCGAGCGTGTCGGCCATGCGGCCCACTCTGTCGTGCTGCTTGACCAGCAGGTACTTGCCCATGATCTGCTCGCGTGTCGTGTCCTTTTGCGGCGGATAGAAATCCTTGATGAGCTTGAAGACATAGGGAAACGACGGCAGGTCGAACACCAGCATCACCATGCCCTTGATGCCGGGTGCGATGCGGAACTTGTCGCTCGAGTGGCGCTGGTGGTAGAGAAAATCGCGATAGAACAGCGTCTTGCCCTGCTTGGCCAACCCGAGCGCATTGTAGATTTCGTTGCGCGGCTTGCGCGGCATCATGCTGCGCAGGAACTGCACGTAGGCGGACGGGATTTCCATGTCAACCATGAAATAGGCGCGTGCAAAACTGAACAGCAGCAGCAGGTCGTCTTCGCCGAACAACGCCGCATCGATCACCAGTTGCGAGGGTGTTGACTTCAGATAGTCAGCGGGTCCTGCGGTACCCGTGGGCGCAGCGGGTTTCTTGTGCAGCACCGGCAGGGCAAATGGCGTCTCGTTGAAACCGTTGATGATCTTGCCAACGATGTAGGCGCCCTTGTTGCGAAAGAACAGGCCCGATAGCACCTGGATCTGGAAGTTGGCGCGCAGCCGCACGTCCTTTATCTGCTGCTCCATGGCCGTGCGCACAAAACCGCAGTCGCGCGGCAAATCCTCAAATTCGCAGCGCAGATCGAAGGCATTGATCATCGCGGTGATGACCTCGCCCATGTTCTCGCGCGTGGGGTAGTAGGCAATGTAGGTGGGATGTACCGCCGACTCGTCGTTCTCGATGTACTCCGTGCTGACCGCGGGGCGCACAAAGATGAAGTCGTTGCGGAAATAGCTGCGGTGCAGGATCTTGGTGGTGACCGAATTGAAGAACGTCTCGGCCAACTCCGGCTGATGATGGTCCACCAGTAGGCCGATGTAATGCAACTTGATCTGCTGCCATACCTCCATGGTTTGATCGCCCGCCTTGAACTCGCGCTCCAGTCGGTTGGAGCACTCCTTTACCCTCAGGTCGTAGAACTCGATACGGTCGCGCTGGGCACGCTGCTGACCGTGCCAGTCGGCCGTTTCGAATCGATGCTTGGCGCGCGCCGACTCGGTGCGAAACAGCCGGTAGTGGCGGTTGAAGCCATCCATCATCGCCTTGGCGACGTCATAGGCCAGGGTGGAATCAAGCGTTTGCGGGAACATTCAGTTGCTTTCTGGTTGTTGGAATTTCAGCTTCCCCGCGGATAGCGCTTGAAGGCGCGGCGGAACACATCCACCACTTCGGACGGACCGCCCATGGTGACATCCAGATCTTTCACCAAACCGTCAGACAGGCCGTAAATCCAGCCATGCACCGTCACCTTCTGGCCCCGGCTCCAGGCGTCCTGCATCACATTCGACAGCGCCACGTTGCCCACCTGTTCGATCACGTTCATTTCGCACAGCGCGTCCTCAAGTTCGGGTTGTGGCAGATGATTCAGGCGCTGTCGATGGCGCAATCGCACGTCCTGCACATGGCGCAACCAGTTGTCTGCCAGGCCGATGCGGGTACCGCGCGCCGCCGCGAGCACGCCGCCGCAACCGTAATGCCCCACCACCATGATGTGCTCGACCTTGAGCGCGTCCACCGCGAACTGGATCACCGACAGCGCATTCAGATCCGAATGCACCACCACGTTGGCGACGTTGCGGTGCACGAACACCTCTCCCGGATCCAGCCCGGTGATTTCATTCGCCGGAACGCGACTGTCAGAACAGCCGATCCACAGGTATTTGGGGCTTTGCTGCTGCGCCAGCCTGCTAAAAAAACCGGGGCGTTCGCGTTGCATGCGCGCGGCCCAGGCGACGTTGTTATCGAAGAGATGTTGGAGCTTGTGAGTCATGCGGGGATATTAACGCCGCGGCAAGTGGCGCACCTCGGGCCGGATGCTCGCCCACTGCACCCGGTCAATGACCCGCCCATCCTTGATGGCGCTGCGTTGCAGTTCGGCTTCCTTGAGATATCCGCACTTGCGCGCAACCGCCTGCGAGCCATCGTTCCAGGCAAGGATCGGTGCGTACAAACGTGTCACTTCGGGCAGGTTTTCCCAGACCCAGGCGGTGACCAACGCCAGCGCCTCGGAGGTGATGCCGCGACGCCAAAAACGTTGCCCAATCCAGTAGCCCACCTCGGCATTGCAACGCAGCCAGCCGTCGTCAGGGTGCACTGAGATGCAACCGACGATCTGAGCTTCAACCTCTATGCCCCAGACATAGCCCATGGCTGCGGAACGGCATCCAGTGTCGCACCACCCCTGAGCGTCTTCAAGCGTGTAGGGACTGGGAAATCCGTCGAACAGATTCCGGCTCACAGCCTCATCGTCGGCGTGGCGCTGCAAAGATGTCGCGTCCCCGGGCACCAGCGGTCGCAGAACGCAGCGTGTGCCTTGCAGCCGCGGTACTTCGGAAGATTTTTTGGTCATGGGAAAATTTGGTCAGTTGAGGACTGCGCTGGGTTTTTGGGGTCAGACTCCAAATTTGCCGAACCTACGGCTCGCCTGGAGGGTGCATCACCTTGCGAGGCAACAGAATTGGCGTCTGACCCCAATAACCCTGTCCCGCAAGGACTCAGCAAGTCTCCGCGAACAGTTCCCGCCCGATCAACATGCGCCGGATTTCACTGGTTCCGGCCCCTATTTCGTAGAGCTTGGCATCGCGCCAGAGGCGGCCCAGCGGATACTCGTTGATGTAGCCGTTGCCGCCGAAGATCTGCACGCCTTCGCCGGCCATCCAGGTGGCCTTTTCGGCGCACCACAGGATCACCGAGGCGCAGTCCTTGCGCACTTGGCGCACGTGTTCCACGCCCAGCAGATCGAGGTTCTTGGCCACGGTGTAGGCAAAGGAGCGTCCTGCCTGGAGCACGGTGTACATGTCGGCCACCTTGCCCTGAATCAGCTGGAATTCGCCGATGCTCTGGCCGAATTGCTTTCGGTCGTGGATGTAGGGAACAACGTTGTCCATCACCGATTGCATGATGCCCAGCGGACCACCGGTGAGCACGGCGCGCTCATAGTCCAGACCGCTCATCAGCACCCTGGCGCCTCCGTTCAGGCCGCCCAGGATCTGCGACTCGGGCACCTCGACGTTGTCAAACACCAACTCGCCCGTGTGACTGCCGCGCATGCCCAGCTTGTCGAGCTTTTGCGCCACGCTGAAGCCGGGCATGTTCTTCTCGATCAGGAACGCCGTGACGCCGCGTGCACCCAGTTTGGGCTCGGTCTTGGCGTAGACGACGAGGGTGTCGGCGTCCGGCCCGTTGGTGATCCACATCTTGCTGCCGTTCAGCAGGTAGTAGCCGCCCTTGTCCTGCGCTTTCAGTTTCATGCTGAGCACGTCAGAGCCGGCGCCGGGCTCGCTCATGGCAAGCGCCCCCACGTGTTCGCCCGAAATAAGTTTGGGCAGGTACTTTTGCCGCTGCTCGGGCGTGCCGTTGCGCCGGATCTGGTTCACGCACAGGTTGCTGTGCGCGCCGTAACTCAAGCCCACGGAAGCGGAAGCGCGGGAGATTTCTTCCATCGCGATCATGTGCGCCAGGTAGCCCATGTTGGCGCCGCCGTACTCCTCTCCCACGGTGATGCCGAGCACGCCCAGCTCGCCCATCTTGCGCCAAAGGTCCATGGGAAACAGGTCCATGCGGTCGATCTCGGCCGCGCGCGGTGCGATCTCGGCCTGGGCGAATTCACGCACCGCATCGCGCAACGCATCGATGTCTTCGCCGAGTTGAAAGTTCAGTCCTGGCAGATTGTTCATGGCAGTCTCCTTGTCGTCCAAATGAGTTTGCGGTGCCGACTCAGGCCTTGGCCTTCTTGTCCAGCTTGGCCAGGAGCGCGCGCGATTCGCGCTCGTGTTCCTTGACCTCTTCCAGATTCGCCTGCAGGTCGGCCATCTGACCTTCCAGTTGCTTGCGATGCGCGGCCAGCACCTGCAGGAACTTGCGCAACTGCGCACCGGTGTCGCGCGGGCTGTCGTACATGTCGATGATGTCCCTGGCCTCGGTCAGGCTCAAGCCCAGCCGTTTTGCCCGCAGTGTGAGCTTGAGACGGGCGCGGTCCCGCGCCGAGTACACACGATTTCGGCCGCCCGGTCCGGAGCGATCGGGCTGCAACAGACCCATGTCTTCATAAAAGCGGATCGCCCGGGTCGTCAGGTCGAATTCTTTGGCCAGATCGCTGATGGTGTAGGTGATGCTCATGAAAACCCTACAATGCAAATTACCGCATTGACGTTTACGTAAACGTCAATTATGAACCAGACTCAACGCCGCTTGAAACCCATGAACCAACTCGAAAGTCAGCTCCAATATCCCTGGGGCGACGAGCTGCCCTCAACCGGCTGTGCCATGGAAATCGCTCCCGGCGTGAAATGGCTGCGCATGGGTTTGCCATTCGCGCTGAACCACATCAATCTGTGGCTGCTGCGCGATGAAATCGACGGTCGCCAGGGTTGGAGCGTGATCGACTGCTGCATCAGCAAGGACGAGTCCAAGGCGCAATGGGAATCAGTGTTCGCGAATGAACTCGGAGGTTTGCCGATCCTGCGCGTGATCGTGACCCATATGCATCCGGACCACATCGGCCTGGCGCACTGGCTGTGCGAGCGCTGGCAGGCGCCACTGTGGATCAGTTCCACTGACTACAACGCCGCGCGCATGGCCTGCCAGAGCACCACCGGTTTTGGCGGCGAAGGAGCGGCCAGATTCTTTGCCGCGCACGGGCTGACCGACCCCGAGGCGCAGGAAAAGATTCGCGCCCGCACCGGCTACTACCCGAGCATGGTGCCCGCCGTTCCACCGAGCTATCGGCGCATGATGGACGGCGACGTGATCGCCATCGGCAGCGGCGCGCAGCGCACGCAGTGGCGCTGCATCAGCGGCTATGGCCACGCACCTGAGCACATCGCGCTCTATTGTGAGCAGACGAAGATGCTGATATCGGGCGACATGGTGCTGCCGCGCATTTCCACGAACGTCAGCGTCTACGACATCGAGCCCGAATCGAATCCGCTCAAGCTGTTCCTCACGTCGCTGGAGCGTTACCGCACCCTCGCCCCCGAAACGCTCACACTACCATCGCATGGCAAGCCGTTCAGAGGTCTTCATACGCGCCTGGACCAACTGGCGCAACATCACCGCGACCGTCTGGCCGAGGTGCTGCAAGCCTGCACTGAGCGCCCACACAGCGCTGCCGACATGCTGATGGTGCTGTTCAAGCGCGCAATGGACCTGCACCAGACCACCTTCGCGATGGGCGAGTCGGTGGCGCATCTGCATGCGCTCTGGTATGAAGGAAAGCTCATGCGTTCGCGCGACGCTGATGGGGTGTACCGGTTCTTCGTACCGATGCATTGAACGATGCGGCGTCGATTGCGACGATCACCGGGTCAGGTTTTGATCAGCATGCACCCATGCAATTCTCCACGTGGCCGAGTCTTCCGACTTTTGTGCTGCTGTTCATGATGCTGCACGCCGCGGCGCTGGCACTGGTCCTATCGCCAGCGTGGCAACCCGTCGTCTTTTAGCTGGGTGCGCAGCTGCGCGTAGTCGGGCACGACCGTGCGCACCGTGTCCCAAAAACGTGGGCTGTGGTCCATCACGCGCAGGTGGCTGAGTTCATGCGCCACCACGTAATCGATCACACTGAGTTTGAAGTGAATCAGGCGCCAGTGCAGGCGGATGGAGCCGTCGGACTTGGCGCTGCCCCATCGGGTTCCGGCATTGCTCAGCGACAGGCGCTGCCACTGCACGCCCAGTTGCGGTGCGAAATGATTCAAGCGCTCGGTGAAGATGCGCTTGGACTGGCGCATCAGCCAGGCCTGAACGGCATCGCGAATCTGCTCCGGCGTGGCGTGTTGTGACAGACCCATGTGCAACGTCAGCCGCGGCACGCCGGGCAGGGCACTGGCTTCGGATTTAAGCTCCGCGCCCACCGCGGCGAAAGCGTGGCTGGGGTCAAGCACCAGCAGCACTGGCTCACCCAGAAAGGGCAGCGTGGCGCCGTTTTTCCATTCGATCCGCGTCGACTCCAGGCGTGTCTGGCGCTGCCGCGACTCCTGCAACTTCTTCAAGATCCAGTCGGACTTCTCGCGCACGGCGGCGTCCACCTCGTACAGCGGAGACCACTTGGGCGCGCTCACCACCAAGCCGTCGACTCCGACTGAAAACCCGATGGTGCGGCGCTTGCCTCGCTTGAACTCAAAGGCCACGAGCGCCTCGCCCAGACGTAATTCCCGGCTGGCACGGGGATGGCGAAACGCGGACTCGTCGGACCCGCCGCGCCACAGATCCGCCTCAGGGATAGCGGGGGGCGCTACCGTTTTAAGAGCAATTTTTTTGTGGCGTTTGGATGCATTGATTTTTGGCTTGATTGACCTGGACGAAGGTGCAGATGTCGGTTCCGGATCAAACAAATCCAGCGTGTACTGAAGCAGTCGCTGCAACAACGCCATGTCAGACCTCGCGGTAGGCCTCGGGGTCGAGTCGATGCATCTCGGCCTCGATCCAGTCTTCAACTTCGCGCATCAACTCCTCGGGCTTGCGCCCCACGCTGGGAATGGGTTTGCCGATAGAAATATCCACCACGCCGGGGGTCTTGATGAAGGCCTTGCGCGGCCAGCATTTGCCCGACGTCACAGCCACTGGAATGACCGGTGCACCGGTGTCGATCGCCAGCCGCGTACCACCGGTCTTGTAGAGCCCTTTTTGTCCGCGCGGAATGCGTGTGCCTTCGGGAAACATGATGACCCAGGTGCCGCGCGCCAGCAAACGCTTGCCCTGCTCCACGACCTTGGCAAAGGCCTGCGCGCGCTGGCTTCGGTCAATGTGGATCATGTCCATGCGACTCATGGCCCAACCAAAAAAGGGGATGTACAGCAACTCGCGCTTGAACACAAAAGCGAGCGGATGCGGCATCAGCGCCACCATGGAGAAAGTCTCCCAGGTCGACTGGTGCTTCACCAGCAACACGGCGGGGCTGGTCTTTTCGGACGGCAGGTTCTCCATGCCGCTGACGCGGTTGTGAATACCCAGCAGCAGCGTGCCGCTGTTCACCGACAGCGTGAGCCAGCCCGCGCACATCTTGTATACGTTGTCGCGGCTGACAAAAGGCGCGACCAGCACCACCGCCAACGCCCAGGGAATGACGGTCGCACCCATCCAAAGAAAGTGCAGCAGGGAACGAAGCAGTCGCATGGCAATCCCTAGCGCGAAAGTGTGAAATCGGCAAAGGCCATCAGATCCTCGTGCACCCTTGTCCCCGCCGGAAATCCGCTCGGCAAGTCGCGCCCCCGGTACTGCGCACCCTTGCCGGTGAGCACCAGATGCGGCTCGCAGCCCAACGACGCACCGCCAACCAAATCGCGCTGACTGTCACCCACCACGGGTACGCCCTTGAGTTCCAGGTTGTAGCGCTCGCCGATCTGCTCGAACAGGCCCGGTGCGGGTTTGCGACAATGGCAATGCTCGTCGGCCGAGTGCGGACAATAGAACACTGCGTCGACACGCCCACCGTGCGCCGCGAGCAGTTTATTCATCTTGCTGTGCATGGCGTTGAGTGCTGCCACGTCGAACAAGCCACGCCCCAGTCCGGATTGATTCGACGCCACCACCACATGCCAGCCCGCGTGATTCAGTTTGGCGATGGCCTCCAGCGCGCCCGGTAGCGGTATCCACTCTTCCGGCGACTTGACGAACTCGTCGCTGTCGGCGTTGATGGTGCCGTCGCGGTCCAGGATGACGAGTTTCATGCTTTGATCTCCGCTCTCAAGCCGCCAACTTTGCGAGGTCCGCAACGCGGTTCATGGCGTTGTGCAGGGTCTGCAGCAGGCCCTGACGGTTCAGGCGCAGATCGAGCTGTTCGGCGTTGACCATGACACCCTCGAAGAAGGCATCGACCGGCGCGCGCAGCGCCGCCAGAGATTGCAGCGACCCCGTGTAGTCACCGCCCACGAACATCGCGTCAGCTTGTGGCAGCACCGATTTCATGGCGGTGAAGAGCGCGATTTCTGCTGTCTCCTGCAGCAGCACTTGGCTCACATGCGGGTCCACCGGCGGCGTCTTCTTGAGGATGTTGCCGATGCGCTTGTTGGCGGCTGCCAGGGCCGGTGCTTCGGGCAGCGCCGCAAAGGCGCGCACTGCCGCCAAGCGCTTGGGCACGTCGCCCAGGCGCTGCGGTTTCAAAGCCAGCACGGCGTCGACTTCCTGCACGCTAAAGCCCTGTTCGCGCAGGGAACCGGCAAGGCGGTCGTAGATGAACTGCAGCAATGCATCCAGCGCTGACGCGCAATCCGCGGGCAGCTTGTCGCCGAATGCCGCATAGGCGACGCGCAACAGCGCAGCCAGATCCAGTGCCAGATCCGCCTCATCCAACATGCGGATCGCGCCCAGCGCATGGCGCCGCAGGGCAAAGGGATCCTTGTCGCCGGTGGGCAAGCTGCCGATGCCAAACATACCCACCAGAGTTTCTAATTTGTCGGCCAGTGCGACCACAATACCCACCCGATTGCGTGGCAACTCATCCCCGGCGAAACGCGGCTTGTAGTGGTCTTCAATCGCAAAGGCAATGTCTTCGCTGAGGCCGTCGTGGCGCGCGTAGTAGCCGCCCATGATGCCCTGCAGTTCCGGGAACTCGCCCACCATGTCGGTAAGCAAGTCCGTCTTCGCGAGCAGCGCTGCCTGGTCGGCCTGGGCTGCCAGGACATCGCCACCCAGTTGCCGGCCGATGGCTGTGGCGATGGCGCGTACCCGCGCCGTGCGGTCGCCCTGGCTACCCAACTTGTTGTGATAAACGACCTTGTCCAGCGCTGCCACCCGCGATGCCAGCGTTTTTTTCCGATCCTGGTCGAAGAAAAATTTGGCGTCGGCCAGGCGCGGACGCACCACGCGTTCGTTGCCGCCGATCACCTGCGAAGCGTCGTCAGGGCTGATGTTGCTCACCACCAGGAATTGGTTCGTCAATCTGCCTGAGGCATCGAGCAGCGGGAAGTACTTCTGGTTCGCCTTCATGGTCAGGATCAGGCACTCCTGCGGGACGTCCAAAAACTGCCGTTCGAACTCGCACACCATCACATTCGGCCGCTCCACCAGGCCCGTCACCTCGTCCAGCAAGGCCTCGTCCTCGATGGGTCTGCAACCACCGCCGACCTTGGCCGCGGCGTGCGCCAATTGATGCTCTATGTCGGCTCGACGTCTCGCAAACGAAGCGATCACGGCACCGTCGACTTCCATCGTGGCGGCGTAGCTGTCGGCGTTGGCGATCACCACCGGCGACACCCTCGCCTCAGAGCGATGGCCCTGGGTGCAGTTTCCGGCCTTCAAGCCCAGCACTTCAACGGGCACGATGTTGCTGCCGTGCAAGGCCACTAGCCCATGCGCCGGGCGCACGAACTGCACGCTGCTCCAGCCCGGCAACTCGCAACCACCCTCCAGCTGGTAAGTCATCACCTTGGGGATTGGCAGCCTGGCGACGGCTTCACTCAGTGCCGCCTGCAAACCTTCGGTCAGGGTTGCGCCCTTGACCATGCTGTCAAAGAACAGTGCTTCGGCCTTGCCGTCCAGCGCGCGCCTCAGACCCGCCACGGCCGACGCATCCGCGCCCAGCGACTGCAGCTTCTTCAGCAAGGCCGACGTGGCATTGCCGGACGCGTCCAGCCCCACGCTCGCAGGCATGAGTTTCTGTGAAGACGCGCGATCTGCGGCTGTGCCCAGAACATCGGGCACCCAGACCGCGAGTCTGCGCGGGCTGGCAAAAGCCTGGAGTTTGTCCGCATCGGCGCGCCGCACGAGCTGGTGTTTTTCAAGCCCGTCGAAGATGCCGCTGGCAAAAGCTTCGCCCAGCTTCTTCAATGCCTTGGGTGGGAGCTCTTCAACGAACAGTTCAACGAGTAGATTTTGAGTGCTCATGGTCTTGTCTTGCTCACGCCGCCTTCTTTGTCATCTGCGCCACCCATTCACGCGGTGCCAGCGGGAAACCCAGGCGCTCACGGCTGTCGTAATAGCTTTGCGCCACGCTGCGCGAAATGTTGCGGATGCGACCCATGTAGGCGGCGCGCTCGGTCACGCTGATGGCGCCGCGCGCGTCCAGCAAATTGAAGCTGTGCGCGGCCTTGAGAACCTGCTCGTACGCGGGTAGCGCGAGCTGTTGCTCCATCAGGTATTTCGCCTGCTTCTCGTGCGCGGCAAAGGCGGTGAACAGGAAGTCGACGTCACTGTGCTCGAAGTTGTAGGCCGACTGCTCCTGCTCGTTTTGCAGGTAGACGGCGCCGTAACTCATGCTGTCGGTCCACTGCAGGTTGTAGACGTTGTCCACGCCCTGCAGGTACATCGCCAGGCGCTCCAGACCATAGGTGATTTCGCCCGTGACGGGGCGGCAGTCAATGCCACCGACTTGCTGGAAGTAGGTGAACTGCGTCACCTCCATGCCGTTGAGCCAGACCTCCCAGCCCAGACCCCAGGCGCCCAACGTCGGGTTCTCCCAGTCGTCCTCGACAAAGCGGATGTCGTTCTTTTTCAGATCGAAGCCCAGTGCTTCCAGGCTGCCCAGGTACAGGTCCAGGATGTTGGAGGGCGCGGGCTTGAGCACCACCTGGTACTGGTAGTAGTGCTGCAGACGGTTCGGGTTCTCGCCGTAGCGGCCGTCCTTGGGCCTGCGACTGGGCTGCACGTAGGCGGCCTTCCATGGCTCGGGCCCGAGGGCCCGCAGGAAGGTGGCCGTGTGCGAAGTGCCGGCACCGACTTCCATGTCATAGGGTTGCAACAGCGCGCAGCCCTGGGCGTCCCAGTAGGACTGCAATTTCAGGATGATTTGTTGGAACGTCAGCATAGGTGCAAGCGTGAGGCGGGCCGGTTCGATTGGAAAGTGGCGCGGATGCCGATGCATCGCACGGCGCAGGCCGGACCTGCGCAGAACTTCGATTTTACGGCCCTGACAAGCCGACAGGCGGCAGGCCTAGCGCCTGCCGCGAGGCTGGCTCAGGTAAGCCAGCACCAACACCGCCAGCATCAGCGCCCACAACGGCCACAGCCCGAAGCGCGATACCCAGTCCGCATAGGGCGTGATGTGCCAACCCGTTGCCGCATCCAGCCCCATGCCCTGCACCTTGCCCACCAGCGCGCCGCGGCTCAGGCGTGGCAGCGAATAGGTCACGACGCCGCGGTGGTCAATGATGACGGTGGCTCCGGTGTTGGTGGCGCGCAATGTGGGCCGCTCGAACTCCAGTGAGCGCATGCGGGCAATGTTCAGATGCTGGTCGATCGCCACCGAGTCGCCGAACCATCCGAGGTTGCTGACGTTGACGAAGATCGTCGGTGCCGCGGCCGGATTCTCGAAGCGCGCGCCCAACTCCTCGCCGAACAGATCTTCATAACAGACATTGGGCGCCAAACGCTGGCCCTGCCATTCAAAGGCGTTTTGCACCAGGCCACCACGATTGAAGTCACCCAGCGGAATGTCCATCATGCGCGTGAACCAGCGGAACAGGCCGGGAGTGAACTCGCCAAAGGGAACGAGGTGCTGCTTGTCGTAGCGATAGGGCGCGTTCTGTCCAGGCTTGAGGCCAAGCACCGAATTGGTGTAGCCGTCGACCGTACTGCCCAACGGAATGCCGATCAGCGCGGCCCTGCCGTTGGTGCCAGCCTTCGTGAAACCGGACTGCAGGTGCTCCCAATAGCCTTCAGGCAACTGCAACGGCAGCAGCGGAATGGCGGTCTCCGGCGCTACCACCAGCGACGTGCCTGCGGCGCGCAGCTGTGCGCCGTACCAGGACAGGGAATCGAGCACACCGGTACCGGGTTGGAACTTCTCGTCCTGCGGGATACTGCCCTGCAGCAGGGTCACGTCAAGCGCAGGACTGGTGGCGCCGGCATGGCCCTGGTGCAGCGGCGCCAGCGTGGGCAAAGCCAGCACCAGTGCCAGCAGCATTCGCTGCACGTTGCCAGACTGAAGAAACTGCTGCGCACCTGCCGCCACCCAAGCCGCGATGGCACCCACGCCATAAACCCCCACCCACGGCGCATAACCCGCAAGCCAACCGTCTACATGAGCGTAACCGCCAGCACCCCAGGGGAAGCCTGTCAGCCAACTGCCACGCGCCAGTTCGCCCAACGTCCAGACGGCGGCAAAAAGCAGTACCGATGCGGCGCTGCCCGCCGGTCTCAGGCTGAAGAAGATGGCGCAAGCCGCAGCGTAGATCAGCGCCAGTGCGCCGGCCAGGGCCAGCACCGCGAGCACCGCCAGCGCGGCCGGCAGTCCGCCGTAGGTATGCATGGAAATGAAGAGCCACCAGAACGTGCCGCTCAGGCTCGCCAGCGAGAACAGCCAGCCGGAGCCAGCGGCGCTGCGCCAGCTTGAGGCGCGCTCAAGCTGGCCATACAGCAAAGCCAGCGAGGCCAGTTGGAGCCACCACACCGCCTGCCCCGGCGTCAACACGAAGTCCAAGGGCCAGGCTACGCTGAGCGCGTGAACGGCACCGGCCAGAAGCAACAATGCGGTTTTCAAAATGCAATCAGGCAGTTGCCCACAGAGACGCGCGCTTTGTCCCGCAAAGTCTCATGATGCCGTGTTCAGCGGTGCCACCTTGAACCATTTCACGGCGCCGGCGCGGGTCAGCAGCACCATGAATCGCAGGCCACCCAGCACGAGGTACTCGCCACGTTTTGGCACGTGACCCATTTCGTGCGCAATCAGGCCACCGATGGTTTCAAATTCGTCGTCGGGGTCGCTGCTCGCCAGGTTCACATCAAAGGCCTCGTTCACGCGCTCAATCGGTGTGTCGCCGCTGACGCGCCAGGTCTTGTCGGCCAGCGCAAAGATGTCACCGTCGTCGCCCGCCTCGTCGAACTCGTCCTCTATTTCGCCCACGATTTCTTCCAGCACGTCCTCGATCGTGATCAGGCCAGCGACCCGGCCGAACTCGTCGATCACGATCGCCTGATGGTTGCGGTTGCCGCGAAAATCGCGCAGCAGATCGTTCAAGCCCTTGGTCTCCGGCACAAACACCGCCGTGCGCAGCAGGGCCCGGATATTGAGCTCCGGTGCGCGTTGCAGCTTGAGCAAGTCCTTCGCCAGCAGAATGCCGATGATGTTCTCTCGCTCCCCCTGGAACACCGGAAAACGCGAGTGCGCGGTGTCGATCACCACATTCAGCAGTTCGTCAAACGGTGCGTCAATGTCGATCAGTTCCATGCGGGGTGCTGCCACCATCACATCGCCCGCCGTCATGTCGGCCAGACGGATCACACCTTCGAGCATGACGCGCGACTCTGCGCCAATCAGCTGGTTCGCCTCGGCCTGGGCCAGTGCGTCGATCAGTTCCTCGCGTGAATCGGGCCCGGGATGAATGAATTCGGCCACCTTTTGCAGGAACGAGCGCTTGTCTTCCTTGCCGGGAAAAACGGCATGGGTGCGCACGGGATTCGGGTCGGACACAGTGGAATTGGGTTTGTTTCGCAACCTCTAGGATAGCGGATCGCCGTGACCCGCACCAGCGCGATCAGCCGGACCGCCAAGACGTTGGCCAAAACGTGTACCCTACGCCTTCACTCATGGACCTGCTGCTCATCACTTTCCTGACCCTGGTCAACGCCCTCTTTGCCATGTCCGAAATGGCCCTGGCGGCCAGCCGCAAACCCCGTTTGGACGCGATGGCGCAAGACGGCGATCAGGGCGCTCAGGCCGCCCTCAAGCTGCTCGAACACCCGACGCAGTTTCTCTCCACCGTGCAGGTCGGCATCACCTCCATCGGCATGCTTAACGGCATCATCGGCGAGGCCGCCTTCAGCGACGGCGTGGCGTTATGGTTGCAGCACTGGGGCATGGCGCACAAGCCGTCCGAATTTGTCGCCACGGGCATCGTGGTCGCGCTCATCACCTTCACCACCATCATCTTCGGCGAGTTGGTGCCTAAACGCATTGGCCAGCTTTATCCCGAGATCGTCGCGCGCTGGGTGTCACGCCCCATGGTCTGGCTGGCCACGGGCGTCAAGCCCTTTGTCAAGCTGCTTGCGGCCACCACGAACGCAGTACTCAGGCTGTTGCGGGTGGACACCACAGCCGGGCGCCCGGTGACCGAAGAGGAAATCACCGCCAGCCTGGAAGAAGGCGTGGATGCAGGATTGATCGAGCAGCATGAACACCGGATGGTGCAGAACGTGTTTGGCCTGGACGACCGGCCCCTGACCTCGATCATGGTGCCGCGCACCGATCTGCAATGGCTCGAAGCCAACCAGAGCGTGGCGCAAAGCCTCGATCAGGTGGCGCGCGGCGGCGAAAACGCGGCCCATTCCTGGTACCCGGTGTGCCGCGATTCGCTGGACCATGTGGTGGGCGTGATCAGCGTGGCACGGCTGCTCAAATTGGGCCCGCAGCACCCCGGCAGCATCGAGTCCCATGTGCTGCCTGCGTCTTTTGTGCCAGAGTCGCTCACCGGCATGGAACTGCTGGAGCAGTTTCGCGCCAAGTCTGCGCGCCTGGTGTTTGTGGTGGACGAATACGGTGTGGTGCAGGGTTTGATGACGCCGCACGATCTGCTTGAAGCCATCACGGGCGAACTGCAAACCGACACACCCGCCGAAGCCTGGGCCACACAGCGCGCCGACGGATCGTGGTTGCTCGACGGGCTCATGCCCATCAACGAGATCAAGGCGCGCCTGGACATCGAAGAACTGCCCGAGGAAGACCGTGGTCGCTACAACACGCTCGCCGGATTGCTCATGGCCGTCAGCGGCCAACTACCGGCCACTGGTGAACGCATCGAATGCGCGGGCTGGACGTTTGAAGTACTGGCGCTGGAGGGGCGCCGCATCGACAAGCTGCTGGCCGTGAAGTGCGCCGTGTGAGTTTCTACAGCCTCATATCGGCAGCACGCCGCGCACTCCGATGGTCCAGTTTCTGCCGGGCGCGCTCTCATAGAACTGGGACGCGGCCTGGTTCACGATGACCGAGCCGACGTAGTGCTGGTTGTTCAGATTATCGATGCGCGAGTACAGGTTCAGGCGGCCTGCGCCCAGGGTCCAGCCGTAGCTCAACTTGGCATTGAGCGTGGTGTAGCCCGCAGCCGTTGCCGTGTTGCTATCGTTCGCATACAACCTGCCCGCTTGCGTCAACTCCAACCCCGCTTGTGCCCCGAGGGCCGCAGGTTTCCTGCTGCTGTTGCTCAGGCCCTGCTGACTCCACAACAGTTCTGAGAACAGGAAGTTCTGCGGCACACCGGGGATCCTGTTGCCATTGGCTACGCTGTTGCTTGCGCTGCTGAAGGCCTTGGTATAGATGGCATCGACCCACGATCCCGCCAAAGTGACACGTACGTGGGGCGTGATCAGGGCGCTGGCAGAGAGTTCGGCACCGGAGCGGCTGGTGCCGGGCGCGTTCTTGTAGGTGGAGTTGCCCCCACTGCTGCTGGCCACCACGATTTCATTCCTGGAGTCGACCTGAAACGCCGTGAAATCCAGGCGCGACTGGGCTGTGGGAACCCACTTGGCACCGATCTCAAATTGCTGGCTGCTGGACGCATGCACCGAGGTGTTGAAGGCCGGCACACCAGTGCCGTCGTAGGCCACTTCGTTCAGCGTCGGGCTCTCGAAACCACGGCCGATATTGGCAAAGAAATTGAGCGCATCGCTGGCACGGTAGCTCAGGCCCAGCACTGGCGCATGGGCCCGGAAAGTCTCGGCGCCCGAGCCATTGCCGTCGCTCAGGTAATGGTCCGCACTGCTCAACTGCACCGTGCTCAGGCGGATGCCCGCCACCATCGCCCATTCATGACCCAGTTGCGTCGTCGCCTGGACAAAAAAATCACTGTTTCCGGCCTGGTCGTATTCGTTGCGCGTGGTGCTGGTCTGCTGGCCCAGCGCAGCCACACCGCCCTTGCGGGTGGAACCCTGGTGATCCCATTCGTAACCCGCCACCCACTGCACCGGATACCCCGCCAGCTGCGTGCTGCGGTTGTACTGCAAACCCAGGCCGTAGTAGGCGCTGTCCAATCCGACCCAGGCGCCCGTGGACGTGGCCAAACCCGTTTGATACTGGGTCGTTTCGCGGCTGCCATAGTAGACGCGGGCCGTGATGGAGGCGTCGGCGTCGAGGGTCTGCGTCAAGGTGGAACCCAACTGATTCTGCAACGCCGATTTGCGCGTCTCACGGCTCACGGCGTTGCTGCCGGCCTGCTGCGGTTTGGCTGCCAGCTGCGCCGCGGTCAAGCCCAGCGCATCCTGCGCCAGTGGCATGTCAAAGCGGTTGAAAACCACGTTGACCTTGGTGTCGAGCGTGGGCTCAAAACTGAGCTTGCTGTTGAATTGATTTCGCTCGGTGCGACTGTTGACGCGGTAGCCGGCGGTGGCGAACGTGCCGTAGTCGGCCACCAGACCGATGCTGCCGATCCGACCCGCGTATTGCCAGTCACTGCGCTTCAGACCAAAGGAACCGGCGTAACCCTGCACGTCCCATTCGGGCTGCGTCGGGGCGTTGCGCGTGAAGGCCTGGATCACGCCGCCGGATGAATTGCCGTAAAGCTGCGCCAGCGGGCCACGCAGCACCTCGATGTGGTCAGTCGAAGTCAGGCTGATGGAGGAGCCCTGCCCCTGACCATCGGGCATGGTCGCCGGAATGCCATCAATCAGCAGGCGAATGCCGCGAATGCCAAAGGCCGAGCGCGCACCGAAACCACGGATCGAAAGTTGCAGGTCCTGGGCGTAGTTCTGCCGGTTCAGGATGGTCAGGCCGGGCACACGGTTCAGTGCCTCCGACAGGTTCACCTGCGGGCCTTGCTCCAGCGCGTCGCGGTCCACAGTTTCTATGGCAGCGGGCACGTCCAGGCTGCGCTGCTCGGCGCGCGATGCCGAGATCACCACCGGCTCCAGCGTTTGCGACTGCGCCCACAGCGGCAATACGGCGGCAAAGGACAGTGCCAACACTGACTTGCCTGGCCCCGGTTGCTTCATACCTGCATTTTCCTGACGCATGGTTCCCCCTGAATATGACGCTGGTTGAATTGAAAAACCTACTTGATCACGACGCCCCAAGGCAACTTGCCCACCACCACGTCGTGCATCAGCACGTTATGCACGGTATCAATCACGGAGACGGTGCCAGAGCGGCCGTTGGCCACATACAGTTTCTTGCCATCGGGCGTGAGCGCCATGTTCCATGGGCGCTGTCCCACCGGTACCGTGGCCACAATCTGATTGCTCACGGTGTCGATCACCGACACCGTGGCCGCGCCCCCGTTGGAAACATAAACGCGACTGCCATCGGGATGCACGGCGACGCCGTTGGAGCGCAATCCGCCCTTGATTTGCGCCGTAATTGCCAGAGTCTTGGTGTCGATGACGTAGACCTCGCTGCTGTTCTCTGTGGCGACGTAGGCGCGGCTGCTGTCGGGCAGGAAGCCGATGCCGCGCGGGCGCGCTCCCACGGTCACCTGCGCCACCTGCTGACGCTTTTCAAAATCGATGATGTCCACCGCACCGCCCTCTTCCGCACTGACGAAAATGAGCTTGCCGTCAGGGCTGAACACGGCGTGCTCCGGATTTCGACCCTTGACCTTGATGGAAAAGGCGCGCTGATTGAGGCGGGTATCGGTGATGACAATCTCGTTGTTCTCCTCCACGGCCGCGGCCACCCATCGGCCATCGGCCGAGATGTAGACGCCTTCAGGTGAATCGCCCAGATCAACATGTCCGGCGAGTTTTCGCTGCTGCAGATCGATCAATTGCAGGCTGTTGTTGGGCTGGTCGCTGACGTAGAGCCAGTGTTTGTCGGCACCTGCCGCGAGGCCGCGAGGTTTCTTGCCTGCCGCCATTTCGGCCACGACCTGATCGGTCTGGGTATCGATCACCGACACCGTGCCCGAGCCTTCGTTCGGAACGTAGGCAAAGGGTGCTGCCATGGCCCATACCCAACCCATCGCAGCGAGCGCGACCAGACCGCGGAAAAAGCCAGTGTTAATCAATGAGAACTCCCGTGGAAAAATGAGCAGGATAGCTCTGCGCGACTGCTAAAAGGGTCGTAGCGAAATGCGCGAAAAAATGCCGTCGCGCAGCCACGCATGCCACAGGGCCGCCAGCACATGCAACGCCACCAGGGTCAGCAGCAACACAGCGGCAATCTTGTGCGATTGGTTGAAGGCGCCGTAGATCAGCTTGTCATCAGATCCCCACGGCGGCAGCACGACCAGGTTGAAGAACTTCACCCCGTACTTGCTGAAATTCGATGCGAGGTAGCCCGACACCGGCATTGCCAGCATCAGCAGATACAGCACGCGATGCACGCCGAGGGCCAGATATTGTTGCTGACGTGGAAGCGTGATCGGGTAGCGTGGGGTCGGGCGTGTCAGGTGCCAAAAGATGCGCAGCAGGATCAGCAGGCCGATGAGCAAGCCTGTGCTCTTGTGCAGATTGATGAAGAAGGCGCGCTCCGGGGTGTTGCGGGCGATGCCGTCCATCCAGTAGCCGAACGCACATTGTCCCAGCAACAAGACGCCGGCAAGCCAATGCAGGGCCCGGGCAGCGCGGTCATAACGTGGTTCCATGAGGTTCAAGCTTAGCGCAGACTGGTGATGTAGTTCGCCAGATTCTCAATATCCATGTCGTTCAAAGACTGGGCCACGCTGGTCATGTTGCCGGCGTCATTGGTGCGGGTTCGCGTCTTGAAGTTCTGCAGTTGCCGGACCACGTAATCGTACTGCTGACCCGCCACCCTGGGGATCTCGTTCTGTCCCTTGAAGCCACCCAGATGGCACATGGTGCACAGGTTTTCGTCCGCTTTGGCCTTGCCCAGCAGCACCTTCGCCTCATCCGCCTTGAACGGCGAGGGATTGGCCGTCTGGGCGGCAAAATAGTTGGCCACATCGATCATCTCGGACCGACTCAGCGGCTCGGCCATGGCCGTCATGATCGGATCGCTGCGCCGCCCTTCCTTGAAGTCCTTGAGTTGCAGGTAGATATAGCGCCAGTTCTGGCCCGCCAGATTGGGGTATATCGGCGCTACAGAATTGCCGTCTGCACCGTGGCAAGGGGCGCAAAGTTGCGCCTTCGCCTTTCCCGCTTCGATGTCCTGCGCAGCAGCCGGATTCAGCGCCGCAACAATCAGAACCCAAATAGCAGCAACGTATTTGTCAAGCACCGTTTGTGCCCTTCCGAAAATAGAGTGGCCGCCCTGGAGGGCGGCCACGATCACGACCCAGCGAACCGATTACTTGGGCAATGCAAACACTACCATGGAATTGCCACGCTTGAAGTCGAGCTGTGAATTGCCACCGCAACCCATGGCAACGTACTGGCGTCCCTTGACGCTGTACGACACCGGCATGGCGTTGGCGCCGGCGCCGCAGTTGTACTCCCAAAGCAGCTTGCC
>CAILAY010000179.1 GCA_903832285.1 uncultured beta proteobacterium
AGCCTTGCGCCGGGCGCTCGATTCTGAATACGAACATCGAACATTCAACATCGAACGCTCAACGCCGAACAGAAGAGGGCGAAAGGAACAGCCGGCATGGCCGCAGGCAATTTTGAATTTTGGATTTTGAATTTTGAATTGAAGAGGAGCCTTGCGCCGGGCGGTGGATTCTGAATACGAACATCGAACATTCAACATAGTGATCGGTGTGGAAAACTCTCATGCCGGCAGGGTCCAGAGTTCCCGCAGGCGGGCCATGGCTTCACTCCAGGGAGCCTCTTGGTAGAGTCGGACGCGGACCCACCGGATGAAACGCTGGGTCCGCTGGGTGGCCCGGGTGAGTGCTGAATTGATGAAGTTCCTGACCGTCTGGACGATGATTCCGGTGAGCGGCTTGATTCTGCCAGCTTGTTTTTTCTCCTCCACTTCATCACGGAGCCCCTCGGTTTGTTCGATGCGTTTTTCAAACAACAGCAGCAGGTTGTGAGCCAGGCATTCGAAGACCGCGTGGCTTTTCTTGGCCTCCGGCGAACTCGCCCATGATTTGCGCTCCTTCATCTTGCTCTTGAGTTGGTGGAAGATTTTCTCAATGTCCCAGCGGTGTTTGTAAAGCAGCACAATCAGATAGGCCGGCAACGTGAAGTCGTTGGTCAGGTAGGTGTAGGTCACCCCGTCCTCGGGATTGATATATACGATGCGCCGGAGCTGCACGCCGTTGGAAGTGCCCACGATGTGATCGGACACCACGCCCTGGTTGCGCGGTTCGGACCGATCCAGCAGATTGGCCGAAATGATTTCCGCGGCGCTGTTGGATTTTGCGCAAGTGGTGAAGTAAATGCCATAGGTGTGTTTGAGTCTGGACCAGTGGCGGTAGTCGATGCAGGCCTTGTCCCAAACCAGCATCACCTTGCGACCTGTCGCGGCACCGTAGCGCAGGGCATCGGCAGTGCTCCGTTTGATGGCGGTGATGTCATGTTCCCTTTTCTTCCCATTTTCGGGCTCGGCCATGGCGAGACAGCTGAGGTGATGGGTGCGCATGTTCAAACGGAAGAAGTGCCCGGTAGGCGCAGCCCTGACAGTGCCATCGGAAGCCTCATGTTTCGGGTCGAAACACGCGGCCTTGTGATAGTGTCCGTCGACGGCGTAAATGTCCCAGCCGTCAAGCTCGCAGCACTGGTCATAGGCATCGGCAACGCGCCCGGTCATGGAAGTGGCCAGCAGGTCATTGAGCGAGGTGATGTTTTCGAGCCGGCGGGGACTCTTGAGGGCTTTGAAAAAATGGCTCGCATCGATGTCGGCGACATTGTGGTCGGCATGATACTGGAGGAATTCGTGACCGGTCTCCGCACTGCTCAGGCAGCGCAACACGCCGAGTTGGCAGTAATGGATGTCGGAGATTCCGGCGCAGTCGTATCGACGCTTTGATTGGGGGTAGAGCGCGACAATGTCGGCGAAGAAAACACGGGAGAACGCGGTATTCAGTTGTTGCTGTGAGGCCATAAATTTTTTTGCGCCTAACAGAAAACCGAGCAAGCTTTATTTGCGCTCAACGGCACTTTTTTCCGCTCCAGATAACGATTCCAGGTTTGTCCCACCCACGGCAGCCCGCATCCCCACAAGCTGCCTGTGGCCACCCTGCGACCCGTGGGGGCTGGAGTTTTCATGAGAGTTTTCCACACCGATCGCCAGAGTACGACGCCCGCCACAATAGTGAATGAAATCCATGTTATCCAAGGCTTTGATGGGGTTTCTTCAACGCCCTTTGCGGTGGATGGTCTCCGTGCGCTGTCCGCGGAATTGTCAGTTGCCGCCTCGCTTGTGGGTGGTCTATCCTTCAACATTGGCCGGGATATTTGCTTCGGCGAGTCCAATCGTCTCTTTAGCTCCTTGAGACCATTGGATACAGAACCTGCGACAAAGGGTCTCTCCTCAAGGATCCGCTCCAGAAGTTCGACATCTTCCTTGGAACCGTGCCTTGAGAGCAGGTCAGATACACATCCAGCTAGACTCGCACTCATGGTCTGTGTTCGTTCCCGGAGTATGTTTCGAGCGTATTCAAGATACGGATCCAAATTAACGGTTGGCAAATTCTAACTGCTAAAGAATAGTTTATGTTAGAGGAGGGGATGTTCACGCTGCCAATTTTCTTATGTGTTGCTGGGGTGTTTTGAATCCCATGATCTTCCTCGGGCGGTCGTTCAGCTCGTTCTCGACCTCGTCCAAACGCTGCTCGGTTACTTTCCGCATGTCGCATCCTTTAGGGAAGTACTGCCGCACCAGGCCGTTGAAATTCTCCACGCCTCCCTTTTCCCACGAGCTGTACGGATTGCAAAAATATCCGGCTGAGCCTAGCGCCGCGCTTACCAGTTCGTGCTTCGCGAACTCAAGGCCGTTGTCATAGGTGATCGTCTTTACACGGAAGCCCTTTAATGCTCGGATCATCGCACTTGCTGTTTGTGCGCTATCCTTGCCCGCCAACTTGACCAATATCCCGAAACGGGATTTGCGCTCGTAAAGGCTCAGCAGTGCCCCTTGTCCTCGCGCACCTTCGATTAGATCCGCCTCCCAGTCGCCATACCTCATCCGCCCGGCTACAACAGCCGGGCGCTCCTCAATGCCCGTACGGTTGGGTATTTTGCTGCGACTGGCCTTGTTGCGGTGCCGGTAACGCCGCTTGCCGTTAATCCGCAAATTCATGTACAACAAGCCTCCGTTTCTCTTGTCCTCGTAGACATAGTTATACACTGCCGATGTGCTTACCGTGCCTCCGCCACCCAAGGCCCCGCTGATCTGCTCCGGGCTGTGCTTGCTCTCCAGCCTCACGATCACCTCGAACTCGCAGTCACCTACAATAACGCGCCCGCGCGCCTCCTTGCCATTCTTCCGCTCAAAAGCCATCTTCTGAGCCTGCCTTGGCCTGTAACCCCTCAGTCCACGATTCCTCGAAAGCTCCTTGCTGATCGTGCTCTGGCTGCACCCGATCATCTTGGCGATCTTGGTCTGCGTGTATTCCCCTTTACTCATCATACTGATTATCTTACGGTCCTCTTCGCGGAGGTGGTGGCTGTTCTTTCTCATTGTTTTGTTTTTCCGAACGCAACGATTACGAATTCCGCTGCCTCCGCACAAAATTATTCTTTAGCAAAAAAAATCCGCCTTTGTTCAAACGATGGGCAAAGTTGGCAAAGGGACTGGCAAGGGTGTGCCGGAACTTCTGCGGCACGCTAGACGACTCCTCGCATCAGCGCGAAGCGCGGTGCCCGTTTGGATCATGCCGCTGAGCCGTGTATATGAGAGCTTCGACGCACGCACGACCAAGTTTGATGTGGTCATCATAGACGAAGCGAGCCAGAGCGATGTGACCGCACTCGCTGCGCTTTATCTTGGACGTGAGCACGTCGTAGTCGGCGACAAGGAGCAGGTGACACCGGATGCAGTCGGACAGCGCGTCGATCAAGTCCAGCGCCTTATCGCAACCGACCTGCACGGCATCCCGAATAGCCATCTATACGATGGACAGACTTCCATTTATGACCTAGCGGAAACTGCATTCGGTGGAGTGGTTGCGTTGCGCGAGCATTTCCGG
>CAILAY010000180.1 GCA_903832285.1 uncultured beta proteobacterium
ACAGGCAAGCATCCTCGGTGGCAAACCAGTCGAGGAATTCGTTCCACGTCTGGGGGTAGTCCTTGACCGGGATTGGCGCTACTATATGGGTTTCCATCCAGCTATTTTGCATCAACTGGAGCTAAGTGGATACCCCTTACATTATCACAGTACCGGATGCGAGCCCCACCGCGCGCGGTCCAGGCTGCCGGGCAACGGTGCTATGGCTCACACTGGGCAGCACCTGTACGATCTGGCAAACGAGTGAGGTTGAACGCCATGAAGGAAGTCCTGAAATACCTGCTGTTGGTGGTCGGCGGCGTTGGTGCCGTGCTGGTTGCATTGGCGCTGTACTTGGTTGCGACCTTCAATCCCAACGACTACAAGCCGCAACTGGTGCAAGTGATCAGGGAAAAGTTCGATCGCACGCTCAAAGTCAGTGGCGACATCAAGCTGACTTTCTATCCGGCGCTGGGCGCAGAACTTGGCTCTCTTTCGCTGTCGGAGCATGCGAGCGACAAGGAATTCGCCGCCATGGATTCGCTAAACGTGTCGCTTGAATTGCTGCCGCTACTGTCACGCAAGCTGGTGATCAACCGGGTCGAACTGCGCGGCTTGCATGCGAATCTGGTGAAGCACGCCAACGGCAGCAGCAACATCGACGATCTTCGCGCAGAGGCGCGCGCAGGCGCTGACACCACCTCCAAGTCGTTGCCGGCAGAGCAAACCAAACCGGAGCAAAAGACGATTCGCTTCAGCGTCGACCATGTGCAGATTCAGGATGCCAGCCTTGACTATGTGGATGAACTCAGCGCTGCGAAATACACGCTGCGCAAAGGGACACTCAGGATCGGTAGTATCGAGCCAGAGGTGCCCAGTGACATTGATCTCGCGTTCGTCCTCGGTGCGAGTCAGCCAAAGGTGGAAGCAGATGTGCATCTCAAGACGCGGCTCAGCTTTGCTCCGGACAGTGGGCATTTCAAGCTGGATGCGCTGGAGCTGGGCATCAAAGGTGACGCGGCTGGCATGAAGCTGGCTGGCGTCCGCCTCAGGGGCAGCCTCGAGGGCGACGCGAAAATACTTAAATCAGACCAACTCGTGCTGGAGATCGACGCGCAACAGGGGCCCAACCTGTTCAAGGGAAGGATCGCGAGTCCGCTCGCGCTGGACCTGGGTACGCAGACACTGGACCTGAACCGTATCGTCGCCAATCTTTCGATTGCCGCACAAACCCCGGACCGGGCTCCGATAGTGGTCAACGTCACCGCAAGCGCCCGTGCCGACATGGCCCAACAGCGAGCGAGTCTGGATTTTTCCAGCAAGATCGATGAATCCACGGTCACCGGAAAAGCCGGCCTTGCGCATTTCAGTCCGCCGGCCTACGTGTTTGACGTGAATCTCGATCAGTTCGATCTCGACCGCTATCTGGGCAACAAGAAGACGACAGGAAAGGGCGGCGCAGCAGACAGATCGGCCCCGGCGCAGTCGCAGTCTCAGGCCTTCGACGTCTCGGCTTTGAGGACCCTGCAGGCCAACGGTAACATCAGGATCGGTGCGTTCAAACTGCTGAATCTCAGGGCGCAGAACGTGCATTTGGGCGTGAGTGCGGGCGCCGGCAGATTGGACCTGAACCCGCTTGTCGCCAGCCTGTATCAGGGCACAGCCAGCGGCAGCGTATCGCTGGTGGCGGCCGCCTCACCGCAGCTCACCGTCAAGCAAAACCTCAGCGCTGTCAGCATCGGCCCCTTGCTCAAGGATGCACTCGACCGCGATCCGATCGCGGGTCGGGGCAACGTGATGATCGATGTTGCGGCGCAGGGCGCCACGCTCGCGTCGATCACGAAGGCGCTCCATGGCGCGGCAGTGATCAGCCTCGCCGATGGCGCGCTCAAAGGGATCAACCTGGGGCAAACACTGCGTCAGGCCCAGGCCCGCATTGCTACTCTGAAAGGCGAAACCAGCACGGTCTCGAACGCGTCGGAGCAGACGGATTTCACGGAGCTCAAGGCAAGTTTCGCCATCACAAATGGTATTGCGCACAATTCCGACCTGTCCCTGAAATCCCCTTTGCTGCGTCTGGGTGGCGAGGGAGATATCGACCTTGGCGCCAACACCCTGGACTATCTGACGAAGGTCACGCTGGTCGCAAGCGCAGCGGGTCAAGGCGGCAAGAGTGCGTCCGAGCTCAAGGGCTTCACGGTCCCGGTGCGCATATCAGGTCCGCTTGCCACGCCCAACTACAAGCTCGACTTCAACGCACTCGCCAGCGGCGCGGCGCAGCAAAAGATCGACGAAAAGAAGGAGCAGCTGAAGTCCAAAGTGCAAGACAAACTGAAGGATCAGTTGAAGGGGCTGCTAAGGCGCTGAAGATCGAATTCAGCGCGCGGTCAGGTGAGTGTGAGGTGCGCTGATGCGAATTTGCGCCTAAAACCGCGAGCCAGATCCTTTCCAAAGTGACGCACCAGGGCTGGCAGCGGTTTCAGGTCGATCTGCGGCGACCGACCGGCTCCCAGCCTCTCAATCTGATGGTAGTACCAGCCCGCCTGACTCAAATTGTTCAGCGACCTGATTGAATTGGACGGGCTGTTCGGACCCCAGTAGCCGCGCCCGAGCACGAGCTTGTCTTCAGGCACCGGAAGATGCGTCAATTGAGCGGCCAACATTTGCGTGGGGAAGTTCGGGTTGAGGCAGAAGGGTCGCGCCAGGCCGATCATGTCGGTGTGGCCATCCTTCAAAGCAGCCTCCATGCCCGCAAGCGTACGAAACCCGCCCGTCACCATGATGGGCATGCGAGCCACGGCCTTGAGAGACTTGGCGTATTCCAGAAACATCGCCTCGCGCTCGCGAGTGCTGTCGCGAATCTCATCTTCCGCCTGCAGCTTGAAGAATTCCAGCTGCTCGTAAGTGCCCCCCGACACTTCAAGCAGGTCGACGCCGGCGTCGTTGAGCCAGTGCACAACCTGCACGCTTTCCTGTAGCGTGAATCCGCCCTTGACGAAGTCGGATGAGTTGAGCTTGACGGCAATCGGGTAGCGCGGCCCCACCCGGGCTCTTGTTGCGCGGATCACTTCCAGCAACAGGCTGGCCCGGTTCGCCAATGTACCGCCCCAACGGTCCTGTCGCAGGTTGGTGCGCGCCGAAAGGAACTGCGACAACAGATAGCCGTGTGCGGCATGGATTTGCACACCGTCCATTCCCGCCTCTTGCATCAGTCCGGCCGTGGTGGCGAAGCGAAGGATGATGTCCTGGATATCGGCTTCAGAGGCCTCCCGCGGTTTGCCGAAGTTGCCTGCAACCCGCAACTGAACCTGCGACGGTGCCAGTGGCGTGAGGTTGACCAGACGCGGACATTGCCGGCCCGGATGGCTGATCTGTGCCCACAGTTGGCTGCCGCCGTTGTGCACGGCCTGCGTCCAGTCGCGCAGCTGGGGCAGGCCTGAACGGTCTTCGACCACTACGTTTCCGGCGCGCTCAAGATAGCGGCGGTCGATCATGATGTTGCCGGTCAACAAGACCGCAGCGCCACCGCGCGCCCAGGTCGAGTACAGACGCTGGTGCGATGGCGTGGCGTGATCGTGGGCGTCGGCCAAACCTTCGGTCATGGCGGCTTTGCACAAACGGTTTGGAATCTGATGGCCACAGGGCAGGGTGAGGGACTTCTCAATCAAGGTTGCACTCCAAATTGTGGTGGGCGAGGCGGCAGACTGATCGCCCCTTCCCGGGGAACGGCAAGGACCGCTCCGCTTTCAGCGCGCCGGGTCCGGAAAGAGGAACCCGTGCAGGCCGCCCTTGCGTTCAAACGGCTTCCATTGTCCTATCGGTTGCGCCAGCCGATCGGCCACTGCCCACCAGGCGCTGGGGTTCAGGCCGATACCTAGATGGCTGGCCACCACTTCGATGTTTTCGGTGTGCGGATTCACCTTGCAACGGGCCTGGATGCTGCCCTGCCAGGCGACCACGCCGTCGCTGCGCGAGTACAGGCTGGTGGTGGGAACCGGTGGCGCGCCGGGCATGTCGTAGTGGTCGACTTCGCGCCGGATGTCGCGCCCGCTGGTCAGTTCATACAGACGCCAGGCGTTGGTGCTTTCGGGGGCGCCGGCGAAGGGTGTTCCCAGCGTGATGACGCTGCGCACCATATCGGGCAGGGCTTTGGCCAATTCACGCGCATAAACGCCACCCAAGCTCCAGCCGATCAGGCTCACGCGGCGCTTGCCGCTCGCGCGAAAAGTTTGCTGCACCAAGTGTTGTGCATCTTCCAGCACACCCGGGCGCGGGCCGAAATTGTGGCCCTGGTTCCAGCCCGACACGGCGTGTCCGAGTCGGCCCAAATAGTGGCGCAACGGTGCGGTGGAAACATCACTGGCGGATAGCCCGGGAAACACGATCACCGCGTGGCCGTCACCCTTAGGCGCGCGCTGCAGGATCGGCCAGGCCGGCAGCACGGATCCGAATTCCCAAAAAGCGCGGCACTCCAGCGCCATCAGCCAGACGCTGGGTGCCGGGTGTTTGATACCTTGTGAATGAGAGGGCATGGAGCGATTTATAACCGCATTCGCCGGCGTCAGTTCTGGGATCGCGTCCCGCCGGTGACGGCGCTGCTGCGTCCGCGCTTCGGTCTGCCAGATTGGGCTGATGGAGCGGAATCCGGCTTGGGTGCAGCGCCCATGAACAATTCCTGCGCCTGCGAAAGAGCCTGCACCAGAGCGTCGGCCATGCTCTGCAGATGTGCGGTGGGAACGGCTTGCGCGTCGGCGATCAAACCAAAGTCCACGCTCCCTGCGTACGTCTGCACGGTGATGTTCAGTGCCACACCGTGCATGACGATCGACAGCGGATGAAAAGTGAGCATTCGCGCACCCGCCAGATACAGTGGTACTTGCGGGCCGGGTACGTTGCTGATGACCAGGTTCGACGGCATCGGCAGGCGCGCGGACAGGCCAGTGGCGCTGTAGGTCTTGAACAGTGCCTTGCTGATGCCGCCCACTAGCCACGGCGCCAGCAGGGAAGGATAGTCGGTGGGCAGGATGGACTTGAGCTTCACCATCGCGTCCTTGACCTTGGCGCTGGAGGACAGGATCGCCTGCAGCCGTTTTTTGGGGTCGGCACACTGGCTGCCCAACTGCACCAGCGTCATCGAGGCCTGGGTGTTGAGCTCCTGGTTCTTATCCTCGCGCAAACTCACCGGCATGGCCGCCACCAGCGACTTCTTTGGCACACCGTCATGCTGCAAAAGATACTGGCGCAACGCCGTAGAGCAGAGCCACAGCAGCAGGTCATTAAACGATATGCCCTGGGCCTTGGCGATCGCGCGGCAGGGCGCAAATGGCAGACTGGCCGTGGCAAAACTGCGCAGCGGGGTGACTGCCACATTGAAGCGCATGAGCGGCGCCAGAAGCGCGGGCGACCCGCTCTCTTCGGAAGGGTGCTGCAGCCGCTGCAGCAGTGTGCCGCCGGCGGCACCGAGTGCTTGTGGCAGCGAGCGCGCCAGTTTGGCGTACTGCGAGAGCGAGCCCGTGAGCACCCGTCCCATCAGGGCGGCGGCACTGAGTTCCTTGCGCTGGCGGCGTGTCGATGTCGCGGCGGGTGGCGGCACTTCGCGCGGCGTGGCGCTGAGGTCGAGCAGCGCGTTGGCGAGCACGGTGCCGGCCTTGCCGTCGAGAGCCGCATGATGAATCTTTGAATAGAAAGCGCCGTAGCGCTTGCCCCGGGGTGAGGCCACGTGATCAAAGATGTGGAACTCCCAAAGCGGTCGGCTGCGGTCCATCAACTGCCCATGCAATTGCGCGCAAGTGGCCTCCACTTCGTGCCGGCTCAACTTCTTGGTTGCGGCCCTGCGCACATGAAAGTCCAGATCCACATCGTCGGTATGCACCCAGCAAGGATGTCCGACGTTCAAGGGCATGGACGCCAGTTGCTGATGGAACAGGGGCACCAGATGCAGGCGCGCTGCGACGTGGCGTTGCACCGCCTGATGGAAACTTCCGGCGAAATCCTTGGGCAACTCGTAGAGATGCAGCGAGCCGACATGCATCGGCATTTCCGCGCATTCAAGGTAGAGGAACGAGGCGTCCAGGCCGCTCAGTGTTGTCATGAGGTCCGTGATATCGTCATGCGGACATCTGCAGTGCAATCTTCTGTTGCAGCGCAAATTCCCTTGCGTACTCGCAGTAGACGAGTGCGGATTGTTCCATCAGCTGTTGCTTCTTGGGGTCCATGCGTGTCACTGGACGAGCCGGTTGGCCCCGCCAAAGCCAGCCGGCTTCCAGCACCTGCCCTGGCTCCGTTGTTGACCCTGCAGCCAGCAACACATCGTCCTGCACCACGGTGCCCGGCGCCAGCACGCTGCCCATTCCAATCAGCACCCGGTCGCCAATAGTGCAATCGTGCATCAGCACGTTGTGGCCGATGGTGCTGTTGGCGCCAATCACGAGGGCGCGTTCGCTGCTGCGCAGGATGGAGTTGTCCTGCACGTTCGTGCCTGCACCGATGTCCACGCCATGCATGGCCGCGTCCACGATGCAGCCAAACCACACGCTGCTGTCCCGGCCCATTCGCAGCTCGCCGGTACCGGTCACGTTGGCAGCAACGTAGCCTTGTACGACGGCAAGCGTTGTGGTCCACCGCGCAGCTGCTGGCAGGTCGCTGGCGACCCGCGCCTGGGCCCGGGTTTGCTGATGCAACTCGGCCAATTCTTGGACGTCAACGGGGCGCAGCGGCAGCGCGGGATGGCCCGCGCACCAGTGGCCGGCCGGCAGCACGGCACGAGCCGACACCACCGATCCCTGCGCAATCACCGAACCACGTCCGATGAGTGCGCCGTCAAGCACGCAGACCTCGTCCTGCACCACGCAGTCATCCTCCACCGTGCAAGCATGGACCACGGAATTGGAGCCGACGCTGACGTGATGGCCGATGAAGGCGCCGTAGATTTCATGGGAAATGTGCACCGTGCTGTGCCTGCCGATGGAGAAGTCGCTACCAACTTCAACCACGTGGCCGTCGGCGCGCAGCACCGAGAACGAACCCAGTTCAGCGTTCTCGCCGATCGTCACCCGACCGAGCAAGGCGCTGCCCATGCCGCTGAAGGCAGGTGCTCCCTTGAGCAGCGGTGCCACGCCCAGGTAGGGCAACAGGAAGGGTGTTTTTGCGAGTGCTATCACGCTGAGGCCCAAGGTTTTGAAAGACAAAGCGTAGCAGTTTTTAAGCCGTGTCAGCGTTCTGCCCTGCACAGCTGGACCTGGCGCCGCACGCCGTTCGACCAAGTGCCGTTGCACGATCGAGCTTTGCTGATCACTGGCCATTGCCATCTGGCCAGTTACCGGTCATTGGGCGCATGGCCATGCAGGTCGACAACGGTCGTAGAATTTTGTCAGGTGTATTTCGGTTTCGCAGCGGAAGTCGTCTTCCAAAAAAGCATCCCAGGAAATGGTTGCTGCTCTATACCAGTCGTTGCCGATCTTTGCGGGACTTCTTTGAAGCAGTCCCAGAGATTGATGCAAGATTGCCGAGCAATTTTTGGGTCTGCGTTGATTGCCGGATTTCGCTAAGACGGGTACCGACCAGGTCCAGTCATTGGAGGCGATTGCCCGATACCTGCCATTGGGCGAACCCAATTCTCAATACCGGACATTTCTTTTGAACAGCACTTTTAACTGTAGCTAATGACCGTGCGCGTCCAGCCAGTTCACATCACCATCGCTTCGAGGCGGAAAATGCCTGCAGCCGCTCGAATCTCTTTCATGTGACCATGACCTGGAAGTGTCTTGGTCTCAATCGTCACAAGACCGACTTGGGCTAACTGGTCTACATCACGTTTGACAGCGCTGCGATCGCGATGCAGTCGCCCAGCGACGACTGTGATCGAACCCGGTTCACCCTTGACACTGCGGAACACGTCATGTCGACTGGCAGTCAGCAAGCGCAGGAGATCGACAGGATCTTCAAAGCTGACAGTGCGTTCCTCTGGCATCGCTTGACCAGCGTCAGCCAATCGTGCCAACACCTTCCCTCTGCGAAAGAAATCTTGTTCGTTGCCTGCTTTAAGAGTGACATTTTTCATACTGTTTTCCTGAGTGCAGCCCAATCATTCTGGAACTGATCTTCTATGTCGTCAAAACTCGTGAATTCAACCGCAGCCACAGCGCCGAAATAGTTCCGGTGGTGATGCCCATGCTGGTTGTCATAACCCACCACGCGCCCGTTATCGCCAGCATGCAGTGCATGGTTGATATACGCAAGGTTGTAACGAGTCACTTGACCTTGCGCATCAACCCAAATTTCACGTCGAAGCTGACCATTCCCACGCCTTTGCGTGATGTGGTGCGTATCGTCGACAATTTTTCGATCAGCCATGACGTATATTGTCATGGCTGACTCACTGACGTGCATTAACTTGACGGACTGCGGGGCACGTTGAAATGGGTGTCGATATTGGCATCTGTGGCCTGACTGTCGGCAGCGTGGCGATGATTTCGGTGACTGTAGCATCGGCCCTCGACCATGAACCGTCGTACAGCCGCACTTCTCTATTGCTGACGTTCAACTTCAATCACTTCCAGATAGCCGACTTTGGATGGAGTTGTCGATGTTTTTCCGCTGGATTTCGGCAGGGCAGCGTAACCGTCCGGTCACCGGGAGCCAGGAATTTCTGTCGGGTTCTCCTGAGCGGACATAGCCGGTGCTGGGCCAGAGCGCGCGCAGTTGTTTCTGCGTGGCTCCTCGAAGCGATTTGCGGCGGCGTGCTGCGGCCCGGGGACCGCATCAACCAGGACGAGCTCGCGGCTACGCTCAATGTTTCGCGCCAGCCCGTCACGCAGGCTCTGACGGTGCTGAAGATGCAGGACTTTGTGCAGGACGCGGGTCGGCGCGGTCTGCTGGTTGCAACGCTGCGCAAGGGATTTTTTGAAGCCCCTGTACCAGCTCCGCGAGTCGCTCGACCCAATGGCCGCCAAGCTCGCTGCGCGCCGGGCCGCCACGCTGTCACGTCCCGATGGCTTGCTGTTGCTGGACCGCGGACGGGCGGCCGTGCTGGACGGATCGGTGGCGGCTCTGACCAGCGCCGACATGTCGTTTCACATGTGGATTTATGAGGCCGCGGGCAATCCGCTGCTGGCCGAAATGTTGCGCCTCTACTGGCAGCACCTGCGCCGGGCCATGGGCGCGGTGGTCGGGCCCTCAAGTGACCGCAGCCGGGTGTGGGATGAGCATGAGGCGATCCTGAACGCCGTGCTCAGCGGCGATGAAAGAAATGCTGAAGCGCTTTCCCTTGAGCACATTCAGGGAGCCGCGCAGCGGGTGGTCTGCACCTTTCCGGAGTAGGGCCCACGTCCGACTGACGCCAGCGGGACGGCGTGCGGCGGCGATGCCGTTGCCGATGGAAGTTGTTGGTTTTCGAGTTCAGAACTCGATGCGCCGGGTGCTTGCCGGGTCAAACAGGTGCATGTGTTGTACCTCAAAGCGTAACGGCAGCTCGCCATCATGGGCCTGTGCTGAAGCCGCATGCAAGCGTGCAGACAGGCGCACGCCACGCTTGTCGCCACCGAGGTAACCGTACACGAGCGAGTCCGAGCCCAACAGTTCCACGAAATTGATTTGCGGTGTCAGCAGCGCTGCGGCCGGATCGCAAGTTTCCAGGTGTTCGGGGCGCACACCCAGCAGGACGCTGCGACCGGCCAGCGCGGGCAAGGATTGAGGCAACCCTACGTGTCCGCCCAGATCAGCTGCGAGCGTGTTCCCGTCCGAGGCGATGCATCCGGCAATCAGGTTCATGGGTGGTGAGCCGATAAAGCCGGCGACGAAGGTGGTGGCGGGGCGGGTATAAACCTCCAGCGGCGCGCCGATCTGCTCGGCTCGGCCCTGATTCATGACCAGCATGCGCTGCGCCAGTGTCATGGCCTCCACCTGATCGTGCGTGACATAGAGCGTGGTGGTGCCCAGGCGCCGGTGCAGGGCCTGGAGTTCGGCGCGCATCTGCACGCGCAACTTGGCGTCCAGATTGGACAGCGGCTCGTCGAACAGAAAGACCGCCGGTTGGCGCACGATGGCGCGACCCATGGCCACACGCTGGCGCTGTCCGCCCGAGAGCTCGCGCGGTGAGCGTTTGAGCAATTGCGACAGTTCCAGCGTTTCGGCCGCGCGCTGCACCAGCGCCTCGATTTCGTCCTTCGGAAGGCCCCGAATTTTGAGACCGTAGGCCATGTTGTCGTACACGCTCTTGTGCGGATACAGCGCGTAATTCTGGAACACCATGGCGATGTCGCGGTCCTTGGGCTCGACCTTGTTCACGACTCGTCCAGCAAGCGCGATCTCTCCCGTGTTGATGCTCTCGAGTCCGGCAATCATGCGCAGCAGCGTGGACTTGCCGCAACCCGAAGGACCCACCATCACCACGAACTCGCCGTCTGTGACTTCCATGGAGATACCCTGAATCACCTTCACCGGACCGAAGGACTTGTAGACATCGCGGATTGAGACAGCAGCCATCTATTTCTCCTGCTCGACCAGGCCCTTGACGAACCATTTCTGCATCATGATCACCACCAGCGCTGGTGGCAGCATGGCCAGCATGGCCGCCGCCATGACCAGGTTCCAATCGACCGAGGCGTCGCCGCCGGGGATCATGCGTTTGATGCCGATCACGGCCGTGTACATGGATTCGTCGGTGGTGACAAGCAGGGGCCAAAGGTACTGGTTCCAGCCGTAGATGAAGAGGATCACGAACAACGCCGCCATATTGGTGCGCGACAGCGGCAGCACGACATCCCAGAAGAAACGCAGCGCGCTGGCGCCGTCCATGCGCGCGGCCTCCATCATTTCGTCGGGGATCGTCATGAAGAACTGCCGGAACAAAAAGGTCGCAGTGGCCGAGGCAATCAGCGGCAGCGTGAGGCCGGCGTAGGTATTGATCATGTGCAGGTCCGACACCACCTTGTAGGTCGGGAATATCCTCACCTCGACCGGCAGCATGAGCGTGATGAAGATCATCCAGAAGAACACATTGCGCAGCGGAAAACGGAAGTACACGATGGCGAACGCTGACAACAAGGAGATGACGATCTTGCCCACTGAGATGGACAGTGCCATCACCAGACTGTTCAACAGCATGCGGCTCACTGGCGCGGTGCTGGCCCCGGCCACGCCGTGCGTCAGCACGGTGCGGTAGTTGTCCAGTAGTTCGCTGCCGGGCCACAGCGGGATCGGCACCATGACCATGCGCTCGGCCGTGTGGGTGGAGGCCACGAAGGCGATCCACACGGGAAATGTCAGCGTCAAGACGCTCAGCAGCAGCATGGCATGGCAGAAGAGCCTGAGGCCGGGGCGGTTCTCGATCATCAGTACTGCACCTTGCGCTCGATGTAGCGGAACTGCACCACCGTGAGCGCGATCACGATCGCCATCAACACCACCGACTGCGCGGCCGAGCCACCCAGGTCACCCCCCTTGAAGCCGTCGTTGTACACCTTGTAGACCAGCACCTCGGTGGCCTGTACCGGGCCGCCCTGGGTGATGGCGTCGATCACACCAAAGGTGTCAAAGAAGGCGTAGACAATGTTCACCACCAGCAGGAAGAAGGTGGTGGGCGAGATGAGTGGCAATATCACCGAGGCAAAGCGCCTGAGCGGCCCAGCGCCGTCGATCGCAGCGGCCTCGATCAGCGACTTCGGTATCGCCTGCATGCCGGCCAGAAAGAACAGGAAGTTGTAGGAGATCTGCTTCCACCCGGACGCGATGATGACCAGCGTCATGGCCTGATTGCCATTCAGAAGATGGTTCCATTCAATGCCGAACCAGCCGCGTAGCACATAGGTAACGATGCCCAGCGTCGGGTTGAAGATGAAGGCCCATAACACGGCCGCCACCACGGGTGCTACGGCGTAGGGCCAGATCAGCAGTGTCTGGTAAACGCGTGCGCCGCGGATCAGGTAATCGCAGGCGCCGGCAAGCACGAGTGAAATCAGCAAGGCGCCCACCGTCATCAGCACGCTGAACACAGCGGTCACCTTGAACGAATTCAGGTAATACGGATCTGCGAACAGTTCGCGAAAGTTGAGCAAGCCGACGAACTGGACATTCAACCCAAAGGAGTCTTCCACCAGCAGCGACTGCCACATGGCCTGAGACGCGGGCCACATGAAGAAGACCAGCGTGATGGCGAGTTGCGGCGCCACCAGCACATAAGGAAGCCATCCGGCCGGGAAGTAGGCGCGCTTTTCGGCAGGCATGGCTGACTCTTGCGGGAATGGCTGACTGGCGTCTGGTCAGATGAGGACAGAGCGAGTTATGGGTCTGTCCCGCAAGGTTTCACTTGGTTCCCTTGTTCGCACGCTCGAATTTGCGAAGTTCCTCGTCGCCGCGCTTCACGGCCTCATCCAGCGCAGCCTTGGCACCCTTCTGACCGGACCACACAGCCTCCAGTTCCTCATCGATGATGTTGCGGATCTGCGGCAGATTGCCCAGACGCACGCCCTTGGACATCTTGGTGGGGTTCTTCAGCAGCAATTGTTCAATCGCCACGTCGGTGCCAGGATTCTTCTCGTAGTAGCCCTGGCTCTTGCTCAACTCGTAGGCGGCTTTGGTGATGGGCACGTAGCCCGTGGCCTGGTGCCATTCAGCCTGGATGTCAGGGGACGAAAGGAAACTGAAGAACTTCGCGACACCCCGGTATTCCTGCTTGCTCTTGCCGGCGTACACCCAGAGGCTGGCGCCGCCAATGATGGTGTTCTGAGGGGCGCCCTTCACGTCGGCGTGGTAGGGCAGGGCGGAGATGCCAAATTCGAACTTGGCATTGCGTTTGAATTCGGCATAGCTGGCCGACGATCCGGTGATCATGGCGCACTCACCGCTGTGGAACTTGGCTTGCGGCTCGGTGGTGCGCCCGCCGTAGGTGAAACGGCCGTCCTTGGCCCAGTCAGCGAGCATGGCGATGTGTTTGACCAGCAGCGGGTTGTTGAAGCTCAGGCGCGCGTCCAAGCCGCCGAAACCGTTGTCCTTGCTGGCGAAGGCCACGTTATGCCAGGCACTGGTGCTCTCCAGTTGGACCCAGGATTGCCATGCGCTGGTGTAGCCACAGGGTGTCGCATTGCTGTCCTTGATCTTCTTCGCGGCGACGCCTAATTCTTCCCAGGTCTTGGGCGGACTGTTCGGGTCCAGACCAGCCTTTCTGAACGCGTCCTTGTTGTAATAGAACACGGTGGTGGAACTGTTGAAAGGCATGGACAGCATGCGCCCCGTGGTGTCGGTGTAGTAGCTGCTCACGGCCGGCATATAGGCCTTGGGATCGAACTTTTCGCCCGACTCTGCCATCACCTGATACACCGGTTTGATGGCTCCTCCCGCCGCCATCATGGTGGCGGTGCCGACCTCGAAAACCTGTGCGATGTGCGGCGGATTTTTGGCACGATAAGCGGCAATGGCTGCGGCCATGGACTCTGCGTAGCCACCCTTGAACACGGCAACGACCTTGTACTCGGTTTGCGAGGCATTGAACTTGTTGGCGATGTCGTTGACCCGATCACTCAGGGGCCCGGTCATCGAATGCCACCACTGGATCTCCGTCTGCGCCAGCACCAAGGTGGGGGACACCAGTGCAGCGCCAAGCATCAACGCCATCAATTTCCGCATACGCATGACTCTTCTCCTTTAGGTGAAGGAAGTAACTTTCATGACTCGGAGCGCTCAGCGGGCGAAGCATGAAAGTTAGCTGGGAGGCAGGATGCCGCCCAGTGGTCGGACCATATTCCGGCACCTCAAGGTACGGTTGAGAAAAATCAAAATTGCGTTGTCTGTGATCGGCTTTCCCCAACGCTGCCGAGGGCTTGGCCTCGTCCGCCATTTGAGTCACTCAAGTCCGAGGGATTTCGCCGACAGGCCCAGCGCCGTGCCGAGAAGCTGCGTGTAGAGCAGGGGGCGAATTGACGGAGCGACCCCGTCCGTCTGAACCCCATCGAGGCGCAGATGGCAGTGCGGGCAGGCGGTGCAAAGCACTTGCGCACCAGCCGCCGCGGCGTCGGCGATCTTCGCTCGCGTGATGTTCTCCGAGAGCGGGGTGTTCGCTCCATGCAGCGGATCGCCGCAGCAGTCCAGCCGCCTGGACCAGTCAACGGGAGTCGCACCGGTCAGGCCGATCAACGTTTCAAAAATAGTAGGCGCCAAAGGGTTGTCGATCCGGGCCACGTTGCTGGGACGCAGCGTGTGGCAGCCATATTGGGCGGCGACACGCAGGCCGGTACGCGGGGCGCGGACGGCTGCGGCAAGAGCGTGCACGCCGATGACACGGGCCAGTACGGTCAGGACGTTTTCGACCCCGACCTTGCCCGACCACGCGAGGTTCTCGGCGGCCAAAGTCTGGGTCACGCGCGAACGCAGTTCCGAATCCTCCACGAGGAAAGCGATTGCCTGCCTCAACGTGCCGTAGCAGCAGGCACAAGGCGTCAGCAAGTCGAGTCCGGCGCGCTCGGCAAGAGCCAAGTTGCGGGCGGCCGACAGCACGAAGGCGTCGCGGCTGACGTCGTGGGCGGGATAGCCACAGCAGTTGAATTCCAGATCAACCAGCGTGACGCCCAGGTGCTTTAGCACGGCGCGGGTTGAAGCGGCGTAGGCCGGCAGCCGGGCGGGTATCTTGCAGCCCAGGAACAGCGCGTATTTCAGGACCGTCACGACGGTTTCCTCCAGTTGCGGACTGCGCCCAGGCGCTGCACCGCCAGCGCGCGCAACTCGAGCATGATGTCTGCCACGGGTATGCCTTGCGGGCAGTGCTCCTGACACTGGTAACAGGCGGCGCAACTCCAGACCATGCGCGATCCCAGGGTGAGGTCGCGCAAGCCCAGCCGCAGCAGGTTCATCACGTTCTGTGGCGTCAGATCGACGCCATAGGCAGGGTCTGTACTGTGAGACACCACCGGGCAGATGTTGGAGCAGGTCTGGCATTGCACGCAGCGAGAGAAACTGCCGCGATCAGCGCAGAGCGGTGCGGACGCGGCATCCGGGTCGGCAAAACTGCGTGGCCAGGAATCCAGCTGCAAGGACTCGGCCCATGCCAGGGCGGGACGTGCCTGCACCCACTGTGCTGGCGCGGGCAGGCCCACCGATGAGAGGTCGCCGCGCCCGGCCTGCCACAAGTCTTCCAGGTCCAGACCCACGGGGCATGCGCTGGTGCAACGTCCGCAGTCGGTGCAGAGGAAGGCGCCTTCGGCGACCCGCAAGGCCTCGTCCCCTGCGTCATCAGCCTTGTGACCGGTCTGCACCAAGTGGCCGCTGGCCAGTGCTGCCGTGGCGACGAGCTTGTGCGAGGGCAGGAGGTACCGGTTGTCCAGATAGCGGGCCAGCGGGGCCACTGAGCAGTGTGCGTCGCAGATGCCGCAGCGCACACAAGCGTCCAGCGCCAGCGCGCGCCGCGACGCTCGGGCGGCGCTAGAGCATTTCCCACTCGGGGCCGCTGCGTTGACCAGCAGGCTGACGGGGGCGGCGACAGCGTGAAGGAAGCGGGTGAAAGGCAGCGTCGCAAGGCCCATGAAACACGCGAACAGGTGGAGATAAAGTAGCCAGGCATGGGCTCGTCCCGCATCCAGCACACGTGCCAGTGGCGCCAGCGCGCGCGCAATGGGGTAGGAGATAAATGCCGAGGCTGCATTGGCGTGGCAATCTGCACAGTCTTCGTCATGCACTCGACGTCCTTTCAACATCGCGTCGGCTGCTATTGGATTTTTCAGATCGTCGAACGCCACCCCGAACTCGCTCGCCCAGAAAACGCGAAGCGACTCGAGTTCCGTCGCGTCGGCGATGCCGTTCTGCCTGGCCATGCGGTAGAAAGCCTGCGGTGAGGCAATCTTGTCCGCTTCCAGCAGGAAGCCCGTCGTCAATGCACAACCCAGCAGCGCAACAAATGCCCAGGCGATGGCGCGGCGTATCGGCGCCAGGCGTGAGCGTCGGCGCCACAGGCCGAAGAGGAACAGCGTCAGTCCGACCGCGACCATGGCACCGAAGAGATTGCGCAGGAAAAGATAGGGGGAACGGGTGGACTCGTAGCCCGGGAATAGCCGCGCGGTCACAACTGGCGCGAGGGCGTGCATCAGCAGCAACAGCATGAATCCGACAACAATGAGAAGGTGCGCGAGCCAGCGGGATTTGTCGCTGCGGTACAACCGACGCTGCAGCAGCACGTCAAGGATTAGGGCGGCAAGGACGTGCGGCACCCGCCGACTGCAAAGTGCCGAAGCGAGGCCCCACAGCGAAGCGCCCACGCGCTGCGACAGCTTCAACGCTTGCACGTCGGGACCGATACGGACCCGCAACCAGGCCGAAATGCGCCAGAGCAAGCCCAGCGCGCACAACAGCAGCGATGTATACAGCGTGATCTGAAAGAGCGTGTGCGACATGGACCTACCTGGCGCTCACGTTAGCCTGGCTCCCGCGGAGTTGCTGCGAGACCTGTTCCAGCGCGGCCCAGGCGGTCGCAATCGCGAGTCCCGAGCCACACTTTGCGCGCATCCAGTCCTGATCCGCAAGGATGGAGCCGATCGCGAACAAGCCGGGCCAGGCAGGTTTTCCGCTCGCATCCAGCGGCCTGAAGGCAGCGTCAGTTCTCAATCCGGCACGGTTGATGGCGTGGCCCGCCGGATCCAGAAAATCGCGTTGGTGCCAGGCCTCACGCGAGGCCGGCTGATGCACCGGCAAGCCCAGGAGGGTCTCGCGCACACCCTGGCGATCGGCTGTGAGTCCGCGCCCGCTGAAGCGCCCCGTGGCCAACACCACCGCGCGTGCGCTGATGCGCTCTCCGCCGGTAACGTCGAGATCCAGCAGGGCCGTGCTGCCGTCATAGGCCAGCGCGCGCACGCTGGCCTGGCGCCGCTGCACGCCGTGGACCGAGGTGGCCGTTTCCAGTGCACCCTGCAGTCGCAACCCCGGTACGGAGGTCGGCATCGTCGGGATTTCGAACACGGGAACGCCCAACCCGGCCTCGAATGCGGCGTGAA
The DNA here is from genome assembly GCA_903832285.1 of uncultured beta proteobacterium. GTDB lineage: Bacteria > Pseudomonadota > Gammaproteobacteria > Burkholderiales > Burkholderiaceae_C > CAIKVZ01. The sequence continues at coordinate 16,950 of CAILAY010000180.1, forward strand.
CTTCGCGCGAGCGGCCCAGACCCAGGACCGCCGGAAGTCCGATCACGCGCGCGTCACCCAGCAGCGGCCGGATCAGCGCGAGCGCGCGCCCGCGCGTCTCGCCGATTTCCAGGGCCATTGCAAGGTGGACGGCATTCACCTCGGGGACGGCTTCGAAGCCCGGAAAGTCGATGCGCTGGTAGCGCAACTTCGGCCACCGATCAGCGAGCGTCGATGCGATCTGGCGCGCACTGAACTCGCGCAGGCCACGAAAATCCACCAGCAGGCAGGGTGGCCGAGCGTCCAGTGCGCCGACGCCTGCGACCATGGTCGTTGGCACGCCGAAGCTGGTCTTGACGGTCCCGATCGACGTCAGCACGTCGCTGTTGCGCTCGCGCAGTGGGGCGTAGTTCAGACCAGCGCTGTCCAGGGCCGAAACGAAGGCGTCGAATGCCGCACGGATGCAGGACGGATCGATCCGAGCCAGCGGATGCTCGGGCTGCTCGCGCGCCAGTGCGGCGAGGGCGGCGTACGGCGATGACCACAAGCGACCCTCAGGGACAGGGTGGACGGCCAGAAGGTCGAGCAGGCCACTGGCAAACAGCAGCCCGCCGCCGCTGCCAATGAGGATGGACGAGAGGCCGCGTTGCGCGGCAAACAGGGCCGCTGCCATACCCGCCATGCCGGCGCCGATGACGGCAACGTCGTAGCTTTTTCGCGCGCTATCGGTCACGGTGTCACCTCGCGCACGACATCGGTAATCGTCATCGCCTGGCGCAACTCTTCTCCTAACAGGCCGCAGTGCAGTGCCTCCGCCAACTCGGCCTGTGCGAGTTGCTCGCCCCACAAGACAGCGTGCTGGCCGCGCCAGCGCTCGCCCAGGAAATCGACCATCTCGGCGAGGCCGCGTCTCGCCTGGAAATCACCTTGCTGACAAAGGTGTGCGACAGTGCGCACGCTGCAGAAGCTCCCCTGGCAGGCGCCCTTGCCAACGCGGCTGCGCAATCCGATGTCGGTCAGTGTGGGCGTGTCTCCGGCCGAACGCAGTGCCGCGTAGATGGCATCGACTGTGCCGCTGGTCACCATTTCGCATTCGCACAGCAGCGTGTCGCCCGGTTCGTGGGAGCGCATCCAATCCAGCGCCGAGTGCCCCGGCGCGGTCCAGGCAGCTTGCGCCGACTCCGGCAAGGGCGTCGAGGCGGTGACGCAGGGTCGCGTCACGCCCAGGCGTTGGCAGACCAGATCAGCGGCGCGTTCGGCCATGAGCCGGCAGGTGGTGAGCTTGCCGCCGGCCAGCGTCGCCAGGTTGTCCAGGCCGTGCTCCTCGTGGTCGAACAATGCAAAGCCACGTGAGACGGTGCGGCTGTCGGCCGCGCCCGTGGAGCCCAGCAGCGGGCGTACGCCGGAGTAGGCACGAATGAATCGTGTCGTCGCCAGCGAGGGCAGCATCGGCGCGGCCTCCCCGATGATCAGGTCAGCCTCGGCTGTCGTGGGGAAAATGTGGTCCAGGGAATCGATGCGCGTTGATGTCGTGCCGACGATGGAGACTGTGCCGCCCGGCATCATGATGTCGCCGTTGCCAGGCCGTCGCAGGCGGTTGATCACGCGGCTGGCCAGGCGTGTGTGTGTGACCAGCAGCGTTCCCTTGGAATACGTCATGGCAATCGATGCGCCCGCCAGCAGTGCCACCTCCCGTGCCCAGGCTCCCGCTGCATTCACCACCTGCTCGGCTTCGATCCGCAACTCTTGTCCGCTGTCCAGGCACCGGACCCGCACCGCGCGGATGCGGCGCCCCTCGCGCTCGAAGCCCAGTACGCGCGTGCGTCGCATCAGCCGTGCACCCAGGCTGATCGCCTGCGCCATGCTTTCCAGCGAGAGCCGGAATGGGTCGATGGCGGCATCGGGCACCTCGAACACCGCGATCGTGCGCTCCGATAGCGCCGGTTCCCGGGCGCGTGCTACGGCGACGTCCACCGGGCGCGCCGTGATGCCCGAGCGTGTGCAATGCGATGGAAAATCGGCAATGTAGCGTTCGTCGTCCCCTTGCACGGCGACGAAATAACCACCTGTGTCCTGCACCGCCTGTGCGGCCACTCGCTTGAGAATGGCGCCCTCGGCGCGGCATTCCATCGCAGCCGCGGGATCGCCAGCGACGTAACGCGCGCCACTGTGCAGAAGGCCGTGATTGCGCCCCGAAGCGCCAGCGTTGATGTCGTTTCTCTCGACGAGGGTGCAGTCGACGCCGCGCAACGCCAGGTCACGGGCCAGGGCCGTGCCGGTGACGCCTGCGCCGATGATCAGCACCCGGGTCTGGATGACAGATGGGAGATTCAATTGCTCCGCCCCCTGCGCGCCTTAACAATGTGGGTTGGGGAACTCACGCTCGTCTTGACGCTGCCGACCCATGGTGGCAGACTAATTCGCGCACATGCATGGCCTGCGTCCCTGATGTTCGGGAGGCCCCATGCCGCCCTTCAAGCGGACCATATTCCCGCACGTCTGGCCACGGTTGAGAAAAGTCAATGGTGCATCAGATGCCGATGGTTTGTGGCAGCGGTGCAAGCTACGCGTGCGCCAGCGTTGGCGCCGCCTCTGTCTCGTCGGAAAGAGGAATGACAAAACAGGTGTTCGTTGGCTGTTCATGCCAGCGCAGCGGCTGGCCAGGGCGAAGCAACTGTGCCTGCCCCTGTGCCGCGGCAAGCGCTGTGGCTGCCGTGGCGCGGGTCAGGATGAACCGCAGACTGCGTCGGTCGCGCGTCAGTGTCAGTTCGGCCTGCTGCCAATGCGAGGGCAGGCATGGCCTGAATGACAACTCTTGCGCCTCCAGTTTCAACCCGAAAATCGACTCGATCGAGGCGCGGTGCAACCACGCGGCCGCACCCGTGTACCAGCTCCAGCCGCCCCGACCCACATAGGGCGGCTGGCTGTATACATCACCGGCCATCACGTAGGGTTCTATGCCATAGGTCACGCTGTGCACCGGGTGGGCCGCGCGATGCGCCGGACTCAGATAGGTGAAGTAACGATAGGCGAGGTCGCGGTGAGCGCGTGCGTCCGGATGGCTCATGGCGAGTTCGGCCTGCGCCATCAAGGCCCAGACGCCGGCGTGCGAATACTGGCCACCGTTTTCGCGCACGCCGGCTGGGTAGGACTGGATATAGCCCGCGCTGGGGCTGGCATGCGCCAACGGCGGATCGATCAGCTTGATCAGGCCAGCTTCGTGGTCCACCAGGTGCGACTCCACCGCTGCCAGCGCCATGCGCTGCAGGGTTACCGGCGCCATGCCGCAGAGGACGGCCCAGGCCTGCGCAATCAGGTCGATGCGGGCCTCCCCGTTCGCGTGGGAGCCCAGGGCCTGACCATCGTCGAAGAATGCGCGCCTGAACCATCGCCCATCCCACGCCGGGCCCATCAGCGCCGCTTTCCAGCCCTGTGCGGCGGCTTCCCAGCGCCGGGCCCGATCCCCGTCGCCGCGGCCATGCGCGAGCGGCGCGAAGTCGGCCACGATCTGGCACAGGAACCAGCCCAGCCAGACCGACTCACCGCGCCCTCCGGAACCCACGCGATTCATGCCGTCGTTCCAGTCGCCGCTGCCCATCAGCGGCAGGCCGTGGACGCCCACGCGCAAGCTGCGATCGATGGTACGCGCCGCGTGCTCGTATACCGATGCATCCTCGGTACTGATGCTGGGCCTGTCGTACGCATCCTCGGCACCTTCGGGAATGGTGACACCTTCAATAAAGGGAACCCGCTGATCCAGGACGGCAGCATCGCCTGTCGCGCGAAGATAGTGGGTGCAGGCATAAGGCAACCACAGCAGATCGTCTGAAAAATGCGTGCGCACGCCCGCACCCGTGGGTGCGTGCCACCAATGCTGCACGTCGCCCTCGGAAAACTGCCGCGATGCACACAGCACGATCTGCCGGCGCAGCAATTCGGGCTCGGCCCAGACCAGCGCCATCGCGTCCTGCAACTGGTCGCGAAAACCGGTGGCGCCACCGGCCTGATAGAAACCCGCCTTGGCCCACAGTCGGCAGGACACGGTCTGGTACAGCAGCCAGCGGTTCACCATTGCGTCGAACAGAGGATCGGGGGTTTGCACCGTGATGGCACCCAGCAATTTGTCCCAGTCTGTGCGCACCTTTTGCAAGCGCTGCCCGGCATGCACCGCTGCGGCCTCGATGGCCAACTGTCGGGCTGCGTGCGGGCTCTCGCCGTAGCCCAACAGGAAAACGCGCTCAACTGATACCCCTGGAGCCAGTAGCAGTCGGGTCGAAAGTGCCGCGCACGGATCCATTCCCGCACCGCTGCTTTGGCCGAAATGGTCTGGCAACACCAGACGACCGCGCGCATCAAAACACTCACGCCGGTCGCAGGTCCAGTCTTCTTCGGCGTCCGCTGGTCCCGTAAGGCCAAAGAAGGCAGTGCCGTCGCCGAAGCCGGCAGACCGCTCGCATTGTGTGCACATCAGTGCCGTGAACTGTTGTTCAATCACGCCGTCGGATCCCAAGCCAAGGTGGTTCAATGCGGGCAGGCGCTGGCGATAAAGGGCAGTACGTGTGCTGCCACGGTCGGTTCGATTCGCACCCATCATCCATTCGACCATGCCGGTCAGCCGCAGCTGCAAGGTCCGGTCGCCGTGGTTCATCAGTTGGATGCGAACCTGCTGCACCGAGGTCTGCGCGTCGACACACCACGACACCGTGACTTCCACATCGCCGTGGCGGTGGCTGATGCTGCTGTAACCCTGCCCATGCGAAACGCGGTAGGTGGCGCGCTCGTCGCCCCATGCGTTTGGCGCGAGATTCCACAACTCCAGCGTCGCGAGGTTCTGCAGCAAGAACCATTCGCCAGGCGGATCGGCAACCGGGTCGTTGGACCAGGCGGTGAGCTGGTTCAGCCGGCTGTTCACGGCCCAACTGAAGCCGCCACCAGCCTCCGAGATATGGGTGCCGAAATTGGGGTTGGAAAGCACATTGATCCAGGGCCGCGGTGGACGTACATGGGCACCGACATCAAATCGGAACTCCCCCGAAGCGCCAGCAAACTCGCCTACAGATGCCGCCACGTCGGCAGGGCACCACGCCACAGGCAGCGCTGCGCCCGTGCGCTCCCGCCGGCAATCGAAGGCCTGCTCGTGAAGTGCTGTCCACGCCCGGACATGATGTAGCAGCGGGCGTCCGTCGGCCTGCAGCGACACGCGCGCCAGGGTCTGCAGCGTGCTCAGTTCGTCGGCGCCGAGTTCGTCCGCACGCAGCACATGAAAGCCGACGAAATCCGCGCCGTTGCTGGCCAGGTGTTGCTCGCGCAGTGCGGCGATCTCGCGCTGGAGTTCCATCAGATACGAGGTTGCTTCGGCGTTCACCACCACCAGGTCGCAGGCGACGCCGCCCCATGACCACAGGCTCAAGGCCTGGGCCAGGGCGCGCAACAGGCCCAAGCCCTGGGTGACGCCGGCCGAAACCAGGATTAGCGGACGGTCGCCTGAAATGCCGAAACGCCACAGTGTGCGGCGGTCGCAGACCGTGGCCGCTTCGTCCCGGCCGCGCTCGCTGCCGATGGGGGTTCGCGCCAGCGTCAGCGCCAGTGCGGTGGTCAGCATCTGGATGGCGCTGAAGGTCTCAGCGCTGGCGCGCAGCGCGCGCAAGCGGATGCCTGTCAAGGTGGCCGACATCAGCGAGGAACGCTGCACGTGGCTGGTTTGCCGATACTTGTCGACCAGGGAGCGCACGGTGCTGCTGTTGTCGGACGCGGCCGTGGCAAACGTCAGCTGCGCCTTGGCGTTGGCCGCGATGTGAAGCTGAACCGAGATTGCGCATACCGGATCCAGCCCGGTGTCGACAACGAAGTCGGACATCGTCCGTTCAGTCTTGCCGTCGTCCCAAGCGTGGGCCGGCGGGGCCGTTGGCAAGGCGTCGAACGCAGCCAGCGGATGGCTCGCGTCGTGGTTGCGGCCGAGCCAGCGCGCCCGGTCGGTCTGGATGCGCACGCTCAGCAGTTGCGCTTCATTGTCCGCCAGAAAATGCGCCGCGTGCAATTCGCGCTCGGTTGGCAGACGAGGCAGGCGGGAGAATAGCAGCGCCTGTTGTGGTGCCAGCCATTCGGCGCGAACGAAGAGGTTGGTGAAGGCGGGGTGTGCTTCATCGGCACGCGGATCAGTCAAGGCTACATCGAATGCTGACATCAGTTCCAGGTCGAGCGGGTGATCGCTCAGGTTGCGCAGTTCGACCCGGCGGAACTCGATGTCGTCTTCCGGGCTGACCCAGACCGTCGTATGGGCCTGCAACTCTGGCCAATCGGTGTCAAAACACATGCGGTCGGCGTGGTAGGTGCTGTGGTAGCGCGCCCTCGCGTCGGGCGCGGGATGATGGGTAAGCGAGACCGGTCGTTGTAGGTCCGGCCCGGGTGTGTCATTCAGCCCGCGCAGATAAAAGAAGCTGCCAAAGGCATCGCGCAGCGCATCGTCCCGCCAGCGCGTGATTCCGGTTTGACCCCAGCGGCTCCAGCCTGCGCCATTGGCGCGCAGCGACACGCTGTAACGCCCGTTTGACAACAGGTGGGTGGGTTGCAGCGCGGCCGAATCCGGCAGCACTTTGCGCAGCAGACCCGCGCCGCGCCTCTCCAGTGCGGGCAGCGGGGCACTCGCCGGCGGTGCGCGCAGCGAAGTCACCTCGCGCGGCGCGCGCTCGTGCAGCATCGAGCCCACCGCCTCTATCGGCGCACTGGCCATGGCCCAGCGCCGCGCCCTGCCGTCTAGCAGCACGTTGGCCAAGGCCACGATGCTCATGCCCTGATGGTGTGCCATAAAGGTGCACACCGGAGTACAGCGCACCCCCAACGTGCGTCGTGCGGGAGAAAAATCGAGCGCTTCGATGAAACCGTAGCGTGCACGGGCCGAGAGCCCCTCCAGCGCCGAAAAATTGAGACAGGCACGATAGGCTGCAATCTGTGCCGCCAGCGCCGTGGCATAGGGCGCGATCACCAATTCGTCCGCTGGCGTGCGGCGCAGCGCCAGTCGCGGCACACCCTGTGGCGCGTACTGGTATGCCAGGGTGTGGTCGCTGCCGGCGTAGGCCGACTCCGATATGCCCCAGGGTACGTGGTGCGCCTGGGCGAATGCGATCTGCTCTTTCAGCGCCGCATGACAAGCGTCGCGCAAGACGCTCCCCTGCGGTTCGTTCAGCACCAGACTGGGCATCAGGTATTCAAACATCGATCCCGACCAGGAGCGCAACACCCATCTGGCTCCGGCGGCGTAGAACGGACGCCCCAGTGCGGCCCAGTGGCGCACCGGCACATCGCCCTTGGCGATTGCCAGCAGACTGGTGAGCCGCGACTCCGACGCCAGCAGGTCGTAGAAACCGGCGTCCAGTTGTTGCTCCGCCAGCCGATAGCCGATGTGCAGCAGATGGCGCTTGGGGTGGTACAGGAAACTGAAATCGGCCTCCCACGCGAACTGCTCGCAGGCCGTCGCCAATGCGCGCAAGCGGCGGCTGGCCTCCTGTTCGTGCCACGCCCGGGTGCGGGCTTGCACATCTAGCCCGGCTGAGCGCAGCGTCGCGAGGTGATCGAGCAGACACCATGGCAACTCGTCTGCGCCGCCTGTCTGTGCCGCGACCGCAGTGTCGTTCTGCGCCGGCAGAAACTGGGCCAACTCGGCGTCGGCATCGCCCAGGAGGCGCTCAAACGCAGCGGGGTCGTTGCCACATTGCGTCAATGGATCTGACATCGCCAGCAGCCGCGCCAGCGCCGAGTCGCCAAGCAGTCTTGGCATCAGTTCGGGCAGGCGCACCAGCAGCGGCGCGAGACGCCGCCGTGAAGTGATGATGGCGTGCTCGGTCGCCGCAGGATCGTGGGGCTCGAGGGAGAACTCCCGGCAGGCCTGAGCCACGGCGAGCAGGTGCCCGCACAGGTTGCCGCTGTCCACGGTGGAAAGGTACATCGGCAGCAGCGGCGCACCGGTTTGCGTGTCGTACCAGTTCAGGAAGTGTCCACGGTGGCGCTGCAGCGTGAGCAGGGTAGCGACGGTCGCCTCCAATCTGTCGATCAGGTCCTGGGTGCCGATCCAGCCGAAGGCCCGGGCGCAGGCCACACTCAGCAGATACAGGCCGATATTGGTGGGCGAGGTGCGATGCGCCACCATGTCGTGCGGTGCGGTCTGCAGATTGTCGGGCGGCAGATGCCGGTCCTCAGGTCCGACGCAGCGCTCGAAGAAGCGCCAGGTGTCGCGCGCAATGCCATGCAGATAGACCTGGTCCGGGAGCGGCAAGGCGGCGTCCCCGCGCGCCGGGCGTGCTCGACTGAACCACCAGGTCCAGACCGGTGACGCCCCCCAAAGCAGGCAAAGCATCAGCGTCAGCTCAAAGTATGGGGTGGCGGCAGCGAGCCAGAACCCGTCCAACGCGGCAAACAGGAAAAGCGCCAGAACCGGCTCGCGCCAGTGCTGGCGCGCCACGGCCGCGAAGGTGGCTCCGGCCTGCGCCTTCGCCGCAGCGGCTGTGGTCCATTGCAGCAGGTGGCGGCGGCTGATGCCCGTGCGGTAGAGCGCACGCGCCACCGCGTCTGCGGCCAGCAGCGCCTGCTGCAGCAAATGCGCCAGATGCCACAGTCCGCCGCCCAAGGCGCGCGTCAGATCGAGCGCGGTCTGACGGTAGAAATGAAGTTTGGCCACGTCGCCGCGGCTGGGAGAAATGCCCGCCACGGCGCCCAGCAGCGGTCCGCCCGAGTAGGCGACCAGCACCAGCGCCAGCGCCGCCCAGGGTGACAGAACAAAGCCTGCGAGCGCCAGCACCAGCAAGGCCAGCGACATCGGGGCCACGAGGGAACGGCGCAGGTTGTCGAACATCTTCCAGCGGTTGATGACGCGCATCGGATAGCGACCGGGGTGCAGCAGGAAGGGCAGCAACTGCCAGTCGCCGCGGGTCCAGCGGTGCAAGCGCGCGGCTGCCACGTCGGCGTGGAACGGCGCATCCTCGATCACCGTGATGTCGGTCACGGCGGCGCAGCGAGCGATCGAACCTTCGAGCAGATCATGGCTCAGCACCTGCCCTGGGGGTAGACGACCGGAAAGCACGGTGTGCATTGCCTGCACATTGAGCAAGCCCTTGCCGGTGAAGCTGCCCTCATGGAACAGGTCCTGGTAAACCTCCGAGGTGGCAGCGCTGTAGGGGTCGATGCCGCAGTGTCCGGCAAACAGCCAGTGGTAGGGCGTGAAGTCCTTGGCCGCTGGCAACGGTGTCGCCACCCGCGGTTGCAGGATGCCGTAGCCGCTCACCACTGAACGACGCTGCGCATCGAACTGCGGCTGGTTGTGCGGATGCGCAGCCACGCCGACCAGTTCGCGTAGCCGCCCAGGGGGTAGATGCGTGTCACTGTCGAGCGTGACGATGTAGCGCGTACCAGTGCCCAAACGAGATGCGACGCCGAGGTCGAGGAACGCGCTGGCGGACCCCTGCGCCAACGCAGCGATCAGTTGTTCCAGCTTGCCCCGCTTTCGCTCCCAACCGATCCAGCGCTGCTCGGTCTCGCAGTAGGTTCGTTCCCGATGCAACAGGATGAAGCGCGGCGAGGAGCCGGCATCTTCTTCCGGATTCGGATGGCACGCGTTGAGCTCGTGGATCTGCTGTATCGCCGTCGCCAGCAAGGCGTCGTCCGACGCTGCATGAGCCGTGTCGGCGTCGGTCCAATCGGTCAGCAGAGCGAACTGCGCATGGCGCTCAGGGTTCGCGAGGTGGTGCAATTGCAGGTGGTGCGCCAACTCGTGGATGGATGCACTGTCGCTCAGCATTGCCGGAATTACCACCAGCACCCGGTGCTCGCACGGTATGCCCTGGGCCAAGGCCAGACGCGGCAGGTGATACGGTCGCAGCGACTCGCTGATCAGGCGGTTGAGCAATGCCACCACCGCCTCCGATGCCGGAAACAGCATCAGCGCTACCGCCAAAGCGGTCAGCCAAGCGGGGGCATCGGTGGCAGTGACCCCACTTTCATGGCGCAGCATCCACACCACCAGACCCAAAGTGCCAATCAGCAGCGCTCCCAGGTAGAGCGGCAAGGCAATGCGACGCGCCGCCGATGGCAGTTTGAGGGCGTAGTACTTCAGGCCCAGGGACCGCATCAGTCTTGGCTGACCCGCGCCGCGCAGCCAGTAGCTGGCCACGGTGCTGCCGTCGTCGGCGCGAGCCGACTGCATCAGATCAAGCAGTGTTTGCGCTACCGCGAGCTCGCTGCGACCGCTGCGTCTGGCAAGTCGCTCGATGGCGTGCAGCGTTTGATCGCGGGTTGCAGCGTCTTCGGCTTCAAAAACCGGCGACGCCAGCATGATCCGCATCAGGGCGCTGGTGTGCGCAATGATCTCCGGCCAATCGGCGTCACCGATGCTGCGCAGCGAAATGACGGCGTTGCTCACGCTCAGGTCGTCAGCTGTCTGATCGGCATTTTGCTGGGCCTGCATCGCCGCCACATCGGGCAACGCTCCGCGTAGCCAGCCCTGATACGGGGCAGGGACGCCGTCTTCACCGGTGATGCGGAGGTTCTGCAGGCGCTGCGCCATCTGCAGCAGAAACACGCCGCGGGCACCGCGCCGATCCAGCCATGCCAGCACTTGATCAAGCGTCTCGACGGTGCAGGAAGCTATGGCGTCGCTGCACAGGTTGGCCAACTCGCGCGCCGCCTTGTTGATGGCGGCGCGCTCGGCCAGACGGCGCAGGTTTTCGATCAGCACCACGCGCAAGGTGGTAGGAAGCGCCCACATCTCGCCCAGACTGAGTTCCCGGGTTTCCTGATAGGCGTTCAGGAACTGTGTCAGCAGGTCCTCGTCGAATGCGCCGTCGTTGTGGGCGACAAAGGCCCAGGCCACGCCATACACGCGCGGCAGTCCCGCCAGCGGTTCGTCCGACAGCATGGGCAGGCTGCGAAAGTAGCTCAGCGGCATGCCCGCGTGAATTTCTTCAATCTGCCCTTCGATCAGGTGAAAGTTGTCCAACAGCCATTCGGCCGCCGGGTTGATGTGGTAGCCAGTGGCCGCCTGCAACCCGATGAAATCGTGGGCTTCGCGCAGCATGCGGATGTTGCTGCGCAGGCGCGGGAAAAACGAGGTCTTGCGCGGCCTCAGCTCGTGGGTGTGGTGTGCGTCGCCCAGGCTTCGGCCATGCTGGGCGAAGCGTTCAATCCCGAATATTTCGGAGCGGATGGGCGGGGGCACGGCTCCGCGACCATCGTCCAGGATGTCACACAACGCCTGCGGTGCACGCGGCACCCAGCGTAACAGGTCGGATCGCGCCATGTCGGCATCCTCACGCGATGCATGTCCCGGCTGACACTAGAAGAGCAACGAACCGACCCCGATCAGCAGACTGACCGCGGCCAGAGTCGTCACAAGGTGTGCCGTGACAAATCCGCGCAGGGTCTGTGCCAGGCATCGCAACGCAAACAGTTGCCGGTGGGACCCCTTGCACAGATCCAGATGCATGCCAAGGGCCGCCCATTCCAATGCCAATCCGTCCAACGGATCGCCAAACGATGCCGTACTCCAAAGCGGAGTGAAGATGACCAGAGTATTCATGACCTGCTCCCCACACTGAACCCAACAACAGCACAACGCCACAGCGAGGACGCAGTGTGCGCGCATATCAGCGCTCGCACCATCCCTCGCCGCGTAAAAAATGTGGTTATCCCATCTTCATGCTCGCGTTTGCCCCGATACAAACCTTGTCTCATATGCCTGTCGCCTGCTTCATCAATTCGCGCCAGCGCAGGTAACGTTTGCGCAGGCCCGAATCCGCTTGCACCGGAAATATCTCTTCGTGCACGGCGGAGTTCCATTGCGGCGGGCGCAGCGCCGCCAGGTAGGCGATGCCGCGGGCACTTGCTTCCGGGTCGTCACGCCGGTGCACCGGCAGGCCGCTGATGCAGGCCAGGCGCTGGCAAAGACCGTCCAGCAGCGACACGCCGCCGCTGATGCGAATGCGTTGCGCCGCAGGAACGTATTTGTCCATGTGATCGATGTTGGCCTGTAGCAGGAACGCGATGCTCTCGACCACGGCCACGGCCTTGCTCCACGGTTCCCCTTCACCCACAAAGCGCGTTGGGAATTCAGCCTGCCAGAAGGGCCCACCCAGGCCGGCGATGCCATTGAGAAACAGCGGCGGTTCCTCGGAACGTGCCAGCCATTGCGGCAACGTGTCTGTGAGCCGCTCGATACCCAGTTCCTTGCTGACCCATTCCAGCGCAGTGCCGGCGCCGTTCACGTTTCCCTCCACCATGTACAGGCGGGTGGTGCCGTCGTCCAGGATGATGCCGGTCAGTTGGCGCGGTACCTGGCCGGGGAAGTGATCAAGTGCGCGTTGCACGAACGCGCTGGTGCCGATGTTGATGTAGGCCGAATCGCCTTCAGGCCAACCCAAGGCAAAGACGGCGGCCGACTGGTCACCGTTGACGACTGTGAGAGGAATGCTGCTGCCCCGCGTTTGCAGAGTTCCCCAAGCATGGCATGTGGGTACGCTGCGCGGCAGGAACCCCTGCGGCAGACCGAACAGCTCAAGCAACTCAGGGTCCCAGTCGCGCGTGTGCAGGTTCCACAGTTGGGTGCGCGCAGCGCATTGTGGGTCCGCCAAAAACGGCCGCTCCGGGCACAGACGGAACACCACGAAGCTGGCCATTGGACCCCAGCAAAGCGTGTTCGCGTCCAGCGCTGCGCGTACGCCGGGCAAGTTATCGAGCGCCCAGCGCAATTTGCTGGCGCCGTAGTGCGGCGAGAGGAAGAGTCCGGTCTTGCGGTGCACAGCGTCGCCGTGCGGCTGCAACTGGTCGATCCAGTCGTGGGCGCGACGGTCCTGCCAACTGAAGATGGGTGAAAGTGGCTCTTCCGTGAGCCGGTCCCAACAGATGGCGCTGGCGCGTTGGATGGACAGACCCGCAGCGACCACATCCTGGCGGCGCGTACCCAACCCATGCAAGGCCTGCTCAACGGCGATGAGCACCGAGCGGGCGATTTCGTTCCCGTCCTGCACGGCCCAATCGGGCTGCGGGTAAGCGATTGTCACGGGCGCCGCAGCGCTGGATAAAGCGTGACCCTCTCGGTCAAACACCAGCGCCCGGCTGGCGTGGGTTCCCTGGTCGATCGCCAGCACCAGCGGGTTCTGCACGTTGCAGATCAACTTGTCCATGACGACCTTCCCGGAAATATGACAAGCTGACTCTGGCGTTTCACTGGAGGCAGTGGTTGAGAAAAATCAAGTGATCGAGGAAGCTGCTGCGTAGAGTGAATTGACATGTCGCCCCTCCCCTTGCTCGTTGCCCTGTTTGCGCTGGCCCTGCTGTTCGATTTCCTCAACGGCTTTCACGATGGCGCCAACGTCGTCGCCACCATCATCGCTTCCCGTGCCATGAGTGCGCGCGGTGCGCTGGTGTTGGCTGCCCTGGCGAATCTGGCGGGTCCGTTTCTGTTGGGGGTGGCGGTAGCGCAGACGATTGGAACGGAGGTGGTGAAGCCGCACGCCATCGGAATAGCGGTGCTGCTGGTCGCGCTTTGCAGTGCTTGCCTGTGGGATCTGCTCACCTGGTACCTGCGTCTTCCGGTCAGTTCTTCACACGCGCTCATCGGTGCCCTGTTGGGCGCTGCACTGGTCGACGTTGGTCTTTCGGCCATCCTGCCCCAGGGGCTTTGGAAGATTGCGCTGGCGATGCTGCTGGCGCCGCTGGCGGGATTGGCTGCGGGGCTGCTGATGATGGCGGCGACACGCAGGTGTTTGCGCGACGCCAGCCCCAAGGCGAACCTGTGGCTGTCGCGCGCGCAGGTCCTGACCGCCACCGCATTGGCCCTGAGCCATGGTGCCAACGACGCGCAAAAAACCATGGGCGTGCTGGCACTGGGCCTGCTGCTGCTTGGCGTGACACCAGTCTTCGCCATTCCTTGGTGGGTCATTGCGCCGTGCGCTTGCGCCATGGCCCTGGGTACTGCGCTGGGAGGTTCGCGTCTGATACGCACGCTGGGCTTGGGCCTTTACCGCGTTCGCCCCATCCACGGCTTCAGTGCGCAACTGGCCTCCGCCCTGGTCATACTGAGCGCATCCTTGAGCGGTGGACCCGTGAGTTCGTCCCAGGTGGTGAGCATGGCCATCGCTGGTGCTGGTGCGGCCGAACGGAGCTCCAAAGTCCGCTGGAACGTTCTCGGTGAAATTGCCCTGGCGTGGGTGTTGACGATGCCGCTCTGTGCGTTGTTGGCGTCACTGATGTATCGGTTGGGCAGGATGTTCTTTCCTTTGGGAGGTGGATGATGGGCTTTTTCGATCTGGGTGTGAATGATGGCAACCGCTTTGTGGCGATGCTGATGACGCATGCCGCCAAAACGGTCGAGAGCATCCGCTTTCTTGAAGAATCCCTGGACAAGGTGAATGACGGCACGGTGCACAGCTTGTACACATTGGCCGAGGAATCGGGCGAACTGCGCCGGGTGCTGGTGGATGAACTGCACCGGACCTTCATCACGCCGCTGGACCGCGAAGACATCTTCAATCTGTCGCACGGCTACGAGGGCATGGTGACTTATGCGCTCACCACCCTGGAGGAGATGCACATCCTCAACGTGAACGCCGACGACCACATCCGGCGCATGGTGGCGCTCGTGTGCGAGCAGGCGCAGGAATTGCAGATGGCGATTGAGCGACTGGCCAAGAACCCGCGCGTCGCCACTGATCACGCACACGAAGTGGGCCACAAGGAGCGGCAGGTGGAGCGCCTGTATCGCGCGGCGATCAAGGAGCTGTTTGCGCATCCGCTGACGGTGCAAGACCTGCCTGCGATCTTTTACCGGCGCGAGGTGTACCGCCACATCTCCAACATGTCCCATCGCGCTGACTCCGCCGCGAACGTTTTCGGCATGGTCGTTATGAAACTATCATGACGCGTCAGCATGGTTTGCAATGGACACAAGACAATGACGGTTTCCCAGCTCCTCCCGACGCAACTGCGCAGCGGCGAAGTCCAGAGTGCGGTGGTGCTGGCGGTGGGTTCGCGAGTTGGTTCTTGACAAGAGGCGGTTTGCCCTCAGATCCGTCCTCGGCCGTGACGTGTTGTCGCTTGTCACTTGATTCATGATCGGAGACTCTATGCACACCATCCGTCTACCCGCCGTCGCTGGCGCCTTCTACCCGGGCCAAAGGGATAGGTTGTTGAAGGACGTGCGGGCCATGCTGGATGTGGCAAAGACGGAACCAGGAGCTGCGTTGGCGGTCCGCAAGGCGGTCATCGTGCCCCACGCGGGCTACATCTATTCGGGCAGCACGGCAGCTCTGGCTTATGCGCATTTGGCCTCGAATCGCAGCGTTATCCGGCGTGTCGTGCTGCTGGGTCCGGTGCATCGGGTTGCGGTGCGCGGCCTGGCGCTTCCCGATGTCGATGTGTTTGCCACGCCCTTGGGGGAAGTGCCACTGGATGCACAGGCGATCAAGTCGATTTCCCATCTGCCGCAGGTTGTCGTCAGTGCCGCGGCGCACGCCCAGGAGCACTCGCTGGAAGTGCAATTGCCGTTCCTGCAGGCGGTGCTGGATGAATTCAAGCTGGTGCCGCTGGCGGTGGGCGACGCTACCGCCGCCGAGGTGGCGCAGGTATTGGAAACATTGTGGGGTGGACCGGAAACGCTGCTGGTCATCAGCTCGGATCTTTCCCACTATCTGCCCTACCGCGCAGCCCAGGCCATTGACCAGGGAACGGTGGAACGCATCCTGAAGCTGGACGGTTCGCTCACCCACAACCAGGCCTGCGGTGCGACGCCGGTAAACGGTCTGCTGCTGGCAGCGCGCAGACACCATTTGCAAGCGCAGTTCTTGGGTCTTTGCAACTCGGGCGACACCGCTGGTGACAAGGACCGGGTGGTGGGCTATACCTCGATCGCCTTCATGGAGGAGCCACGCCATGTCGCATAAGCGCGGGGAGATACTGCTGCGGATCGCCCGTCTGTCCATTGCGGGCGCCTTGGGGGACAGCTATGAAACGGACGATAGCGCAGCATGGTTGCAGGAACTGGGCGCGACCTTCGTGACTCTGACCCAGAAAGGCCAGTTGCGCGGCTGCATCGGCAGTCTGCAGGCGCATCGATCCCTGTTGGATGATGTCAAGGCCAATGCCGTCGCCGCCGCACTGCACGATCCGCGCTTTGAGCCGTTGACTGCGCCGGAGTTGGAGATCACCGAGATTGAGGTTTCACTGCTGTCTGCGCTGCAGCCGATGCAGTTTTCCAGCGAGGCCAATGCACTGGCGCAATTGCGTCCCGGTGTGGATGGGGTGGTGCTGGAATATGGGCGCTATCGCAGCACCTTTTTACCACAGGTCTGGGAACAGCTGCCCGACGCGGTGCAATTCATGGCGCAACTGAAACTCAAGGCCGGGCTGCCTGCGCATTTCTGGGCGGCCGAAGTGAAACTGCAGCGCTACACCGTGAGCAAATTCAAGGAATCGGACACGGCGTTGGAGGGGCCGTCATGATGCAAGATTCCAACTATCCTGCGCGCTATTGGCACAAGATCGAAGACGGTCGCATGCAATGCGACCTTTGTCCGCGTGACTGCCGTTTGCACGAGGGTCAGCGTGGCGCCTGTTTTGTGCGCATGCGCCAGGGCGAGCAGATGATCCTCACCACCCACGGTCGCTCCTCGGGTTTTTGCATCGACCCGATCGAGAAGAAGCCGTTGAACCATTTTTACCCCGGCAGCAGCGTGCTCTCCTTTGGCACGGCGGGCTGCAATCTGGCGTGCAAATTCTGCCAGAACTGGGACATCAGCAAATCCCGTGACATGGACCGGTTGATGGACCAGGCCTCGCCCGAAACCATTGCAGCCGAGGCCGTGAAATACGGTTGCAAAAGCGTGGCTTTCACCTACAACGACCCGGTGATATTTGCTGAATACGCGATCGACGTGGCCGATGCCTGCCACGCGCTGGGCGTCCAGACCGTGGCCGTGACGGCGGGATACCTGCACGATCAGCCGAGGCGCGAGTTCTTCGCCAAAATGGACGCTGCAAATGTTGACCTGAAAGCCTTCACCGACGACTTCTACTTCAAGCTGACGGGCTCGCAATTGCAGCCGGTGCTCGATACGCTGGTCTACCTGAAACGCGAAACCAGCGTGTGGCTCGAAATCACCACCCTGCTTATTCCGGGTCATAACGACTCGGACGCCGAGATCACGGCGCTATGCCGTTGGATCATGCGTGAGTTGGGATCCGACGTGCCGTTGCATTTCTCGGCTTTCCATCCCGACTACAAGATGCCGGAGGTTCCGGCAACGCCCGGCGCCACGCTGGTGCGGGCACGCAATATCGGTTTGGCGCAAGGCTTGCACTACGTCTATACCGGCAACGTGCACCATCAGGAGGGTGACACCACGTTCTGTCCGGGCTGTCATGCCGCCTTGATCGTGCGCGACTGGTACGAGATCCGGCAGTACAAGTTGAGCGCAGACGCTCACTGCCCGGATTGCGGCGCGATCGTGGCGGGCCGCTTTGCATCCCAGGCGGGTCAGTTCGGCCGACGCCGCATCCCGATTGTCATCGGCACCGCGCCGCGCGGAATCGCCAGGACCAGCGGATTCCTAACGCTGTAGGCGCTGGGCCGCTCGGCCAAGCGCGTGGCGGCCTCGCGCCGATCACGGAACATGGTCGCGTCACTGCACCGTCAACCGCTTTGACTCCATCGTAGCCTTCTTGGGAAGTTCCAGGGTCAAGACCCCGTTGTCGTATCTTGCGACTGCCTTCGATTCGTCGACATCCTGTGCCACGCTGAATGCACGTGAAACGGCGCCGTAGCAGCGCTTGCTGCGCAGCACTTTGCCGCCACTGTCCTTCGTGTCCTTGTCGTGTTTGACTTCTGCATCGATCTGCAAAATATTGCTGTCAATGCGC
>CAILAY010000181.1 GCA_903832285.1 uncultured beta proteobacterium
AGGCGACACAGCAGAATGCCTCCGCGTCGGAAGAGCTCGCCGCCACCAGCGAAGAACTGTCGGGCCAGGCCCAGCAGTTGCAGGATTCGATCGCCTTCTTCACCACCGGCGACGAGACCCCGAAAACGCGCCGCACCGCGGTGGAAATCGGCCACGAGGACCGGCGCAAAAGCGCATCGCCCGCTACCGGCCGATTGCCGTTGTTGCAGCGCACGGCCGGGCGCGACACAGGCAGGAATTTCAAACCCTATTGACACGCGGGCAGCACCCCGGCTCTCCAACCCTGTGCCAGCAGGCACGACATCTCAACCCAATGGACCAATTCACCGAAAGAACCTTCAACAAGATCAGCACCTTGATGTACGACTCCATCGGTCTTTCGTACAACGAGTCAAAGAAGCCGTTGATCCTGTCACGCCTGAAGCTGCGCTATGAAAAACTGGGTATACGCCGGCTGGAGGACTACGTCGATCTGATTTCGGACGAAGCGAACGCAGCGGAATTCCAGATGGCTGTGGATCTGCTGACCACCAACGAAACCTACTTCTTTCGCGAACCCAAACACTATGACTTCCTGGAAAAGGAACTGATCAGCAGGAAGGTGAAGTTGCCACTGGCGGTCTGGAGCGCCGCCGCTTCGTTTGGGGACGAGGCCTATAGCACCGCAATGCTGTTGTCGGACCTGCAGACCTCCGGTCGGGTGGCGGCCGGATGGTCCATTTTGGGCACGGACATCAGCCACCGCGTGCTGCTCGCCGCCAAGGCCGCGGTCTACCCCGTGGATCGTTTGCGCAACGTCACTCCCGAGCGCTTGCGTCGCTACTGTCTGCGCGGCGAAGGCGAGTCAGAAGGTCAGGTGATGCTGCAGGAAAAACTGCGCCAAAACGTGCGCTTCGGCCAACTCAATCTGTGCCAGGACTATTCCGGCCTGGGTCCCTTTGACGTGATCTTCCTGCGTAACGTGCTGATCTACTTTGACGTCGACACCAAGCGGCAGGTGGTTGATCGCGCCCTTGCCACGCTGCGCCCCGGCGGCTTGTTTTTTCTGGGTACGGCGGAAGGCCGGGTCAAGTGCGAAACGCCACTGCTCTCGGTGCAGCCGGGCATCTTTCGCAAACCAGCATAGGGCGGAGGCGCATTCCCGATGAACCGATTGCTGCCTCTATTGCATCGGCACCACAAGAAACCGCTGGAGCAGGAGTTGATGCCCGGCGACGTGGCGTTGGCGCGGCGCGGGGAACGCCTCAAGACACTGCTGGGTTCCTGCGTTGCCGTGATCCTCACAGATCCGCACCGCACGGTCGCCACCATGTGCCACATTGTGCACAGCAGTCGGCCCAACTCGGCGAATCTGCACAACACGGCGTATGGCTCGTGTGCCATGGACGATATGTTCCATCGATTGCGCCGTGTGGGTCTGGCTCCTACGCTATGCCACGCCTATGCCTATGGCGGTGGCGACATGTTCCCGCATCTGGGCGGGCAGGTAACCGTAGGCGAACGCAACGCGCGTTGGGTTACCGATTTTTTGGCGGCGCACAACATCGAACTTCTGGACCATTCGCTGGGCGGCACCCACTACCGCAAAGTCGCCTGGACCGTAGGACCGCAAGAACCCGAACTGGTGCTGACACCGGTCGACATGGAGCCCTGAATGGCCATTAAAGTTTACGTCGTGGACGATTCCGCTGTGGTGCGCCAGGCGCTGCAGCACATGTTGTCTGGCCACCCCGACATTGAACTCATCGGCAGTGCACCCAACCCCCTGATTGCAATGCCGGCGATCCAGAAGAACCGTCCGGATGTGCTGCTGCTTGACATTGAAATGCCGGGCATGGATGGCCTCACATTCCTGCGCCAGATCATGGCTGGAACACCCATCCCCACCGTCATCTGCTCCACCCTTTCGACCGAGGGCAGCAAGGTGGCGCTGGACGCGCTGGCTGCGGGCGCGGTGGCGGTGCTCGCCAAACCCAGGCTGGGATTGAAGCAGTTCCTGGACGACTCGCGGCGCGAAATGATCCAGACCCTGAAGGATGCGGCACGTGCCAAACCACGTCAACATTCCAGCGCAGCCGCAATCCGACCCGCTGTTGTGCGTCCGCCTGCGGGCGCGCCGGTGCACGCCTATGCCGTGAACAAGCCGGTGGTGATCGGCAGTTCCACTGGAGGCACGCAGGCGCTGGAGACCGTGCTCATGGCACTGCCCCCGGACGCGCCAGGCATCGCCATCACCCAGCACATGCCAGAGAAATTCACGGCCATGTACGCGCAGCGGCTGGACGGAATTTGCGCCATGAACGTGCGCGAAGCGAAGGACGGCGACCGGCTGGTGCGCGGCGTGGTGCTGATCGCACCGGGGGGTCGCCACATGCAGTTGCGCAAGGCCGCCGGCCAGTACTTCGTGAACGTGATTGATGGCCCGCCCGTGAACCGGCACAAGCCCTCGGTCGACGTGCTGTTCCGCTCCGCCGCCGAATGCGCAGGCGCCGATATCCTGGGCATCATCATGACCGGCATGGGCGACGATGGCGCACGCGGCATGAAGCTGCTGCACGACGGCGGCGCGCGCACGATCGCGCAAAACGAGGAGACCTGCGTGGTGTTCGGCATGCCCAAGGAAGCCATCAAGCTGCAGGCCGTGGACGACATCCTGCCGCTGGAAAGCATCGCGCGCGCCATCCTGCAATTTGACGCGCGCGGCTGATTTTCGTGTTGTCCCCGGAACAATTGTTGGGCTTTCTCAGCGCCTCGCTGTTGATCACCTTGTCGCCCGGGCCGGACAACCTGCTGGTGCTGTCCATCGGGGCCTCCCGCGGACGCAAGATGGGCATGGCTTTCGGTCTGGGTTGTGGCATGGGATGCCTGAGCCACACGGTTCTTGCCGCGCTGGGCATCAGCGCCCTGATTGCCGCGTCACCGCCGGCCTTCATGGCGCTCAAACTGGCAGGTGGCGCGTATCTCATCTATTTGGGCTGGCAGGCGTTGCGCAGCACCGGTGACATCAGCCCGCAGGCCGGCCAGGGCACGCAAGCAACTGCCCGGCAATTGTTTGGCAAGGGACTGTTGGCCAACGCGATCAATCCGAAAGTGGTGCTGTTCTTCCTGGCTTTTCTGCCCCAGTTTGTCATACGCGGGCGCAACGACACCGTCTGGCAAATCGTTCAACTGGGGATCGTCTTCACGCTTCAGGCCGCGCTGCTGTTCGGCTTGCTGGGCTATTTCGCCGGTCACGTGGGGCGCTGGCTGCAGCGCCACGCGCGCGCCGGATTGTGGCTGGACCGCATGGCGGGAGTTGTTTTCGTCGGCATGGGATTGAAACTTCTGATCAGTCATTGAAGTCAACCCCGCTGCGCAGCGACCAGCCCAGGCGGTATCCTTGCCTCCCACTCAACCCAGGGGAATTACCATGCACCCACCCACCTTCATGTCATTCGCGGTCACCGCCCTCCTCGCCGTCACCTCTGGCTTGGCGCAGGCCCAGAGTGCCACGGTGAACGCCATCTGCAGCACCGACCAGGCCTGGTGCGAACTGGCGGCGCAGGAGTTCAGCAAGGCCTCGGGCATCAAGGTTCTGCAAACACGCAAGGCCACGGGCGAAGCGCTGGCGCAATTGCGGGCTGAAGCCAACAATCCGAAGACAGACCTCTGGTGGGGTGGCACTGGCGACCCGTTTTTGCAGGCCGCAGAAATCGGCCTGCTCGATGCCTATCGTCCGACGTATCTGAACGACCTGCACAGCTGGAGCGTGCGCCAGTACGCCATGACGCAGAACATGGTGGGCGGCTTCTACACCTCGGCCATCGGCTTTGGTTGGAACACCGACGTGCTGAAGAAAAAGAAGATGGCCGAGCCCAAATGCTGGGCCGACCTGATCAAGCCCGAGTACAGGGGCGACATCGAAATTTCACACCCTGCCTCCAGCGGTACCGCCTACACCGTGCTCGCCGGATTGGTGCAGTTGATGGGCGAAGACGCGGCCTTCGACTACCTGAAAAAGCTGCACAGGAACATCAGCAACTACACCCGCAGCGGCACGGCGCAGGCGCCCAACGTGGCCAAGGGCGAAGTGGCCATTGGCGTGAGCTTCCTCTTCGGCTTCGAGGGCTGGCGCCAGAACAAGTACCCGGTGAAAACTGCCGCCCCCTGCGAAGGCACGAGCTATGAAATCGGTGGCATTGCCCTGGTCAAGGGCGCGCGCAACAAGGCGGCCGCCCTGCGCTATTACGACTGGCTCATGAGCCCTGCAGGACAGGGCATCGGCGCGCGCGCCGACAGCCTGCAAGTACCCGCCAACAAGAGCTTCAAGCCCGATCCGCGCATTCCATTGCTGGACCACGTGCGCCTCATCAAGTACGACTTTGAAAAGTACGGCAAGGCGGCCGAACGCAAGCGTTTGATCGAGCGCTGGCAGCGCGAGGTGGAGTCGCTGCCGCGGTAACGCGCCAGATGCGGGCGACGGCCCTTGAAATTCCCGTCACTAGCCCACAACTCGGGCTTGCTTAGAATCCCGTGGCGCCGCGTGCGCACTTCCCTTTCTTCATTGACATACCGACATGAACAAGAAAACCCTTTCCTTCCAGGCCGAAGTTGCACAGCTGCTGCACCTTGTCACGCATTCGCTCTATTCCAACAAGGAAATTTTTCTGCGCGAGCTGATCTCCAACGCCTCGGACGCGTGCGATAAATTGCGCTTCGAAGCCCTGGACAACGGCACGCTTTACGAGGACGCACCGAATCTGGACGTGCGCGTCACGTTTGACAAGGCCGCCAAGACCATCACCATCACCGACAACGGCATCGGTATGAGTCAACAGGAAGCCATCGACCATCTGGGCACCATCGCCAAGAGTGGCACCAAGGATTTTGTCAGCCGTCTGAGCGGCGACCAGAAGGCCAATATGTCCGAGCAGGGCCAGCTGATCGGCCAGTTTGGCGTGGGTTTCTATTCCGGCTTCATTGTGGCGGACAAGATCAGCGTGGAATCGCGCCGGGCCGGTGTGCCAACCGCCGAAGGCGTGCGCTGGGTCAGCGGCGGCGCGGGCGACTTCGAGGTGGAAGCCATCGAGCGCGCAGCACGCGGCACGAGCGTAACGTTGCACCTGCGCGACGACGCCGACGAGTACCTCAGTTTGTGGAAACTCAAGAGCATCATCAGCAAATACTCCGACCACATTTCGCTGCCGATCCTGATGGAAAAGGAAGAGTGGAAGGACGGCGAACTCATCACGCCCGGTGACGAAAAAGGCGGACGCCAGCCCGGACAGATGGTCAAGACGGGCGAGTGGGAAACCGTGAACAAGGCCAGCGCGCTGTGGAGCCGCCCGAAGAAGGACATCACGCCCGAACAGTACGACGAGTTCTACAAGCAGATCAGTCACGACTTTGAGCCGCCGCTGGCGCACACGCACAACCGCGTAGAGGGCAGCACCGAATACACCCAACTGCTCTACATCCCGTCCAAGGCGCCGTTCGATCTTTGGAACCGCGACAAGAAGGGCGGACTCAAGCTCTACGTGAAGCGCGTCTTCATCATGGACGACGCAGAGGCGCTGTTGCCCAGCTACCTGCGCTTCGTCAAGGGCGTGGTCGATTCAGCCGATCTGCCCCTGAATGTGAGCCGCGAACTGCTGCAGGAAAGCCGCGACGTGAAGGCGATACGCGAGGGTTGCTCCAAGCGCGTGCTCTCCATGCTGGAAGACCTGGCGAAGAACGACAAGGCGCCGCAGACGGCTGCCGCCGCCGAGGGCGTGACTGACGTCGTCTCTGAGGAAGACAAAGCCGCAGCCAAGGCAAACGAAGGCAAGTACAGCCGCTTCTATGCCGAATTCGGCGCGGTCCTGAAGGAAGGTCTGGGCGAAGACTTCGCGAACCGCGAGCGTCTGGCCAAACTGTTGCGCTTTGCCTCGACCACTTCGGACACGGTGAGTGTCGGATTCGCCGACTACAAGGCGCGCATGAAGGAAGGCCAGGAGTCGATCTACTACATCACCGCAGAAAACCTGAGCGCTGGCAAGAACAGTCCGCAACTCGAAGTGTTCAAGAAGAAGGGCATCGAAGTGCTGATCATGACGGACCGCGTGGATGAGTGGGCTCTAAACTACCTGAACGAGTTCGACGGCACACCATTGCAAAGCGTTGCCAAGGGCGCGGTCGATCTGGGCAAACTGCAGGACGAGACCGAGAAGAAAGCCGCCGAAGAAGCGGCCGAAACCTTTAAACCGCTGCTGGCCAAGCTCAAGGAGGCATTGAAGGACAAGGCCGCCGACGTGCGCGTCACCACGCGCCTCGTGGATTCACCCGCCTGTCTGGTGGTGCAGGACGATGGCATGAGCACGCAGTTGGCGCGCATGTTGAAGCAGGCAGGGCAAAAGGCGCCCGAAACCAAGCCCGTGCTCGAAGTCAACGCCGAACACCCGTTGGTAAAAAAGCTCGAAGGTTCGGTGCACTTCAACGACCTGGCGCACATCCTGTTCGACCAGGCGCTGCTGGCCGAAGGCGGTTTACCCGATGACCCGGCAGCCTATGTGAAGCGGGTGAATGCGCTGTTGGTCTGAACACCTGCGGGTCCATGGGCGAAAAATAACCGGCCTCAAAGTAATCCGGAATTTCATGATGCACGCGCAGGTAACGGACTTTGCGCTGCTTCAAACATGTGGTAGCGGTTCTTCCCGGCCACTTTGGCCTGATACATGGCCTGATCGGCCTGACCCAACAATTGGTCAGCATCGATGTCTTGAGCCTGCGGATAAAAAGTGACGCCCAGGCTGGCGGAAACCTGCAGGCTGTGGTTGTTCCATTGCACCGGCTGCGCCGCCGCCATCAGCAAACGGTTGAGCATGGGCACGCTGGCGGCCGTATCCTCCAGGTCAATCAATACCGCCACAAACTCATCGCCCCCCATTCGTGCCAGCGTGTCGCCCTCGCGCAGCCCCTGTTTCATGCGCTGCCCCAGGTTAATGAGAACGTGGTCGCCGGCTTCATGACCGTAGCTGTCGTTGATGGCCTTGAATCCGTCCAGATCCAGATAGGCCACGGCTAACCTCTGCTGACGCCGCTGCGCCTGCGACATGGCTTGGCGCAAGCGGTCCGCCAATAGCACCCGGTTGGCCAGACCGGTCAGCGCATCAAAGTGAGCGATGTACTCCAACTGGTTTTGGTGTTCCTTGAGCGCCGTGATGTCGGAGAACAGGCCGACATATTGCTGTGTTTTACCGCTGGCATCGGGCACGGCGCTGATGGAAATCAGCTCAACAAACAACTCACCATTCTTGCGACGGTCCCAGATCTCACCGCTCCAGTGACCTTCGGTCGTGAGAACCTTCCACATGGTTTCGTAGAAAGCCGGATCGTGGTGGCCAGATTTGAGCATGCGTGAGTTCTGCCCTATGGCCTCCTCACGCGAAAAACCCGTGATGCGCGTGAACGCCTCATTGACATCGATGATGGTGCCGTCCGAACTGGTGATGGTGATGCCCTCGCGAGCATGGCTAAATACGCTGGCAGCGAGACGGATTTTCTCTCCCTCCCGTTTGCGTTCTGTGATGTCTTGAACCAGCCCGGCCACGCGGACCACGCGCCCGCCGCCATCGCGTTCCGGAAAACCCTTGACGATGCAGGGGCGCAGTTCACCGTCAGGCTGCACCGTGATCAGTTCAAGTTCGTAGGGCGTGCCGTCGGACACGGCTTTTCCAACCGCATCAAACAGTTGTTGCGCGGACTGCGCCGTGTACAACTCGGCCTGCCCCTCCAGGCTCGGAATCCCCATTGCGGGATCGCGCCCGAAAATATTGAACATCTCGCGTGACCAGGTCACAATGTTGGTGTCCATATCCCACTCGAAACTGGCCATGCGCGCCATGCTTTCCGAACGCGCCATCATGATCTGGTTGCGGCGCAATTCGTCCTCGGCCTGCTTGCGCTCCGTAATATCCCTGTGCGTGATGACCGCCCCCTCGTTGGCGTTCCGACCCAAGGGCATGACGGTCATCGAAAACCAGCGCTGCTGCTGCAGTGAGTCGCAGGGGTATTCGAGGTCGAAGCTCGGCAAACGCCCGTCCAGAACCGCTTGAATTCCCTGGCGCGCATCCAACACAGCCTCCGTGTTGGCAACGGAATCGGCGCGGAAGACGGCAAAGTAATTGGTGCCAACGCCCGTGCGGGGCGCCGGTTTGCCGGGTTCGGCGCTGTTATCCAAGGAATACTGCTGCCAGCGAGCATTGACCGCCAGAATCACCCCATTGCGGTCCACAACTGCAATTTCGGCGTCCATCGAATTCAGCACCACGTCCTTGAAAACTTCGCTCGATTTGAGCAAGTCTTCCCTTTGGCGATAGCTCGTCAACAAGCTGTTGAAGCCGCCAATCAATTCACCAATTTCGTCGTCTCGCGCTACCGGCAATGCCCTGATAGGTTCGTCACCGCTCGAATGCACTGCAATCGCCCGGCTGGCGGCCAGCATCGGTTCGAATTGCTGGCGCAGCATGCGGCTGATCAGCCACCATGTCAGTGCACCCGCCAGCAGCGTGAACAGGAAAGCACTGACAAAAAGACGCCTCAGCATGCTATCGATCGGCGCAAATGCCTCCTTCACGGGTAACGTGGCCACCATCAACCAACCCGCTGAAGGAATTCCCTTGGCCGCTGACAATTCCAGCACCCCGCGCGAACTGACCGCCGTGCCAAAGCCTTCATAGCCCTGCGCATAGCGGTCGTGCATGGCATTGACTCCGGGCGCGGGCGCGGGCTGCATGACGCGGCTCTTGTCGGTCGCCGTGACAATCAGCTGATGTTGCGGAGCGATCAGCAAATAGCCGCCGCTCTTGCCGTAGCGACTTTGCGCAATCTGATCAAGAAAATTGGGCTTTCCCAGGTTGATCGTGCCCACAATGACGCCGATCACCTTGGCGTTGCCATCGAATATGGGAGCGGTGATGCTGACTATCGGTGCCCCCAATTTCTTCCCCATGGCGGGACGTCCTACGACCGTCTTGCCCTCTTTCAGCGGAATTGAAATGGATTCCCGTTCGATGTAATTGGTGCCAATGCGACCGGCGGAAACCGGTACATCGGCCAGCGCCGTGCCATCGGTCCCGGTAACGAAAACACCGCCATTGAAAAGGAGTTGCAACAGTGGGCGCTGTTCAAGCAGGGCTTGCAATGCCGCTGCATTACCCAGTACCTTTGGCGTGACTTCTGTGGCAACTGTCTCCAGTGCCTGCTTGCGATCACTCAAGCGACCATCGATTTCGCGGGCAATCCCGGACACGGTGGAAAACTCGTTTTCCCCCAACTCGAGTTGCATGTCTTCACGCAGCATCTGGCTGGCATAGAACGCGGTAGACCAGATGCCGATGACAACGAGGAGCAGGGTGAGCAGGGTGACCCGGGTCTTGAGTGAGCGCCACGCAAAGGTCTTCCAGTTCATGCGGACAACTTTACCCCAAAGGTTGTGGCGTGTGGCATCAACTGGCGCAATTCCCTCGTCTTTCATGTTCGTTGCGGAGGAGGCAACCTCCTGTGGCGTCCTGATGATCGCCGGGGCGCGGGATCCGACGCTACGGGTAACGCCTTACCAGCGATTCGGCCACGCAGACCGGCTTGAGTGCACCTTCACATTCCACCGTGACCTCCCAACTCATCTGCACGCCGCGGTTGTCAATCGGGGTACTTTCCAGCAGTTTCAGATGCGCCTGCAATCGGCTGCCCACGCGCACCGGCGACATGAAACGCACCTTGTTCAGGCCGTAGTTCACACCCATGCTCGAATCAGAAAAATCGAGCGCACTTTCAAAGAATCGCGGCAACAGGGAAAGTGTCAGGAAACCGTGCGCGATGGTGCCGCCAAACGGGCCACCCCTGGCCCGCTCCTCGTCCACATGAATCCACTGGTGGTCGCCCGTCGCCTGCGCAAACAGGTTCACCTGTTCCTGCGTCACCGTGATCCATTCGCTGACTCCGACTTTCTGTCCGACGAGACCGGGCAGCGCAGAGAACAGCAGTTTCTTCGTCATGTGTCGAGCCACTTGCAGATGGCCTGCCACTGCTCCAGGTCCTTTTCCACGCGGCTGGGCGCCACGTCAAACAGGGTCAGGCCATGCGCCGCCAGATGGATGTAGTTCTGCGTATCGCGCAAATAACCGAGCACCGGCAGGTTCAGGCTGTCGACGAACTCGTGCAACTTGTCTGCAGCGATGGTGCGGGCATCCACGCGCATACCCACAATACCGACCTTGGCCTTGCCACCATGTCGGTTGGCTGCGAGTTGATCCAGAAAATCGCGCGTTGCAAAGATGTCGAATACGCTGGGTTGCAAGGGCACGATGATCTTGTCAGCCATGCGAAATACGTCGTTGAAGCGCCAGCCGTGCAGACCCGCGGGCGTATCCAGCACCACGTGCGTCGTGCCCTTGGGCGGCTTGGCAATCAGATCCGCGCTGATATCCCAAGTGCCGATGGCGCGTGCACCCGCTGGCCGAAGCCCGAGCCACAGGCGCGCGGACTGTTGTCGGTCCGCGTCGCCGAGCATCACTGCATGCCCCTGCCGCGCGAAGTGTCCCGCGATATTCGTTGCGAGTGTGGACTTACCCACACCGCCTTTGGGATTGGCAACTACGACCACGGTCATGATGTTCACTCCTAATCGGTTGGGTTTCGTGGGGGGTCAGGACCCCAACCTCCCTATGGTAGCGCTCCTCGCCCAATCCCCCACAGACCCGTGCGCTGAGTGGGTGCTACAACGCTGGATCGGCGGCCGGTGCGAGCGGGGCGATTTGAATCTGGTTGCGACCACTGGCCTTGGCCCGGTCAAGGGCACAAGCGGCGCGACCGTACCACTGCTCCCAGTCCTCACCCGTCGCACATTCAGCCGCGCCAACGCTCACCGTGATGTTTTTTTGCTCGGCCAGAAACTCATCATGGATTCTCTTGCGCAGCCGCTTCGCCAGCAGCGCCCCTGTGTCCAAACTCGTGTTCGGACACAGCACGACAAATTCATCGGCACCCCAATGTGCCACCGCGTCGGCGGCACGGCGGGTGCCTTGGATCACCGATGCCAGTTTCGCCAGCACCCGATCGCCCGCGGTCTGCCCCTGCTCGTCGTTCACCAAACGAAATCGATCAACATTCATTACCAAAAGGCTGGGACGCTGACCGTAACGATTCAGCCGATCAACCTCACTCAACAGCGCCTCCTCCATGCGCCGCCGATTCCATGTTCCGGTGAGCTTGTCGGTGCTGGCAAGCGATTCCAGATCGGCCATGATTCTTTCCAATTCCTGATTGGTCTGGCGCAACTGGGCCAGGGATTGGCGCATTTCGCTAACGCTTTCCCGGCGCTCAATGTCCAGCATGACGGCCCCAATGAAGAGGATCTTGCCGTGCTGCCCAAGCACCGGGAACTTGAGCCACAGGCAGCGCATCGGGACACCATCCACCGAGAACTCCAACTCATCGCTGGAAGCTGCGGCGCCGTCCAGGATCTGCCGATCTGATCGCTGCAGTTGAGCGGCAACCTCAGGTGCGAACAGATTCTCATCCGTCATGTGTGTAATTTCTTCAGCACTTCGGCCAACCAGCGCTTCCATGGCGCCATTGACCAGGTGGTAGCGCCCGTCCAGACCCTTCACACCCATTCCAACGCCCGAGGACTCCGGCATCAGCAATGAAAGCAAGCCCGAAGCCCGAATGACGTGCTCCTTGGAAAATGTATAGGTTGTCGCGTTTTTTTTCATGGTCGGTCTATTCTTCTTCCTGTCTTCAAATTACTGCACCGGCGCATCGATGGGATCGAGGGTATTTCGGTGAGGCATTATTTTATGTTCGACCGGTGCCAGCCGATCGAATCGGATCAGATCCGGCAATTAGCCACCATTTCGGACCCATGAACGCTGCGCCTTTCATGCCCCGTTATCCGCATTTGATCGCACACCACTGGCAGTATTCATGGCTCTGGCATATTCTCCGTCCATCAAGACCGCTGTCCCGGCGCCGTGTTGTGCAGGTTGGAGACTCCAGCATGCAAGTTGAAGATGGGACGCTTTCAAATCAATGGAGTACGCAATGACATTAGCTGAAGAACTGGCGAAACTGGAAGAAATGCACCAGCGCGGCGGCCTCACGGACACCGAATTCGCGCAGGCCAAGGGCCGATTGCTCGGGGGCGTTGCCGCCTCCGGATCCAAACTGACCGCACTCAACGGCCTGCGTCGTTCCACGACCGACAGCTGGATCGGCGGCGTCTGCGGCGGACTCTCCTCGTTCACGGGCATGGACAGTTGGCTCTGGCGGTTGCTGTTCGCGCTGACCCTTTTGGCGGGCGGCATCGGCTTCGTCGTTTACGTGCTGCTGTGGATTCTGGTTCCGCTGGACCACGACCCCCGCCCCGCGCCGCAATCGACTTCACATTGATCGCGCAGGGCCCGCGCTGTCGCAGGTGCCTGTGCTACAAGGGCAGGTCTTCAGCTCTCGACTTGCATCATGGAACTCTCCACCTGGCTCACCTTTTTCGCTGCGGCGTGGGCGATCAGCATCTCACCCGGAGCCGGCGCGGTCGCGGCCATGAGTTCCGGCCTCAACCACGGCTTTCGCCGAGGCTACTTCACCACTTTCGGTCTGGTACTCGGCATCTGGAGTCAAGTGCTGGTGGTGGGCGCGGGCTTGGGCGCGCTGGTGGCGGCATCGGGTATGGCCTTCCTGGTGGTGAAATGGCTGGGTGTGGCCTATCTGGTGTGGCTGGGCATTGCCCAATGGCGCGCTCCCGCCACGCCCCTGGCAGCTGCGCTGGACGACGCCGTCGCGGCCACGCGCCGCTCTCTGGTGTTGCGCGGCTGGATGATCAACGCGGTCAATCCCAAGGGCACGGTTTTTCTGCTGGCGGTGGTGCCGCAGTTCCTCGATCTTTCGCAACCCCTGCTGCCTCAATACCTGACGATCTCTGCCACTTTGGGCTTCACCGATCTGGTGGTCATGGCCGGTTACACGGCGCTGGCGGCGCGCTTGATTGGAGCGCTCAGGTCGCCCGCGCATATACGCGCCATGAACCGCACATTCGGCTCGCTCTTTGTGCTGGCCGGATCGCTGCTGGCGCTGTTCAAGCGCGCAGCCTGACGGATTTCCTGAGCGCCGGTTTGGCCGCCTGCGGCTTGAGCGAACGCAGCATGGAAGCAAATTCCCGGTTGAAACCTGCGGTGATGGTTTCGGGGTCGGGCACCAGACGCGCGTCCGCGATCACCGCCAGTGTGGCCTCGCCCCGGTAACTCATGATGCTGATGCCCATGCCCAGTTGCCGACCCGGATGCGGCACCCAGAACAGCATGCGGTGGATGGCCACACCGGCCAGATAAAGGGCGCTGCGCGGACCTGCAACATTGGTCATGACGAGGCTGGTCTTGCTGCCAAAAATCTGATTCGCAATATCCTCAACCGCCTTGGGAGTGCGTCCGAAGATATCCAACAGCACGCGCATCGCCAACGGTTCGGTCGAACGCTTGAGCGCGTCCATACGCTCCTTGGTCAACGCCAGTCGTTGCGCGGCGCGCGACTTCGTCACAGCCAACTCCAGAATCACCAGACCGAACTCATTGCCCATTCTTCCCTGGCGTTCTGGGGGCCGCAGGTCCACCGGCACCATGGCCCTCACCGTGGTGTGGTTCACGTCAACGCCCCGTCGTTTCAGGTAGGCTCGCAAGGCACCCGTCATGGCGGCCACCAGCACGTCGTTCGCCTTGGCACCGTGCTGCACCCCGATCGCCTTGACGTCCTTGATCGGCACCGGATTCGACCAGGCGACGTGCTTGCGCATACCGAACTCACCCTTGAGCGGCGACTGCGGGTCAGGCCATTTCAGCATTTCGACAATCAACATGCCTGCGCCACTGACGACGAGCGCGGCCTTGTCCAAGAACCCCAGGGGCGCAGTCGCTTGCACTAGCGCCGCAGCCTCGGGTCGCCGCGCGCCGGGTGCAGGGTCAAACAGCTTCTGCATCACGTTCAGCATCGCCGTGCCGTCGGCAAGGCAGTGGTGAAAACGCATGACCACAGCGCTTCCGCCCTCTACCTGGTCCACAACGTGCACCTGCCAAAGTGGCTGCTGGTGGTCCAGCGGTGTGCTGGCGATGTCCGTAACGAACGCCCTCAGCGCCGTCTGATCATGGGGCGCAGGCAGGGCGACATGATGCAGATGCTGGTCCATGTCGAAGTGCGGCACATCCTCCCAATGCGGCGTGGGCAAGGGAAATCCGCTCTCGACCACGCGCTGATGAAAGCGCTCGAACTGGGGCAGTCGCTCGCGGTAAATGGCGCGCACCCGGTTGAAGTTCAGCGGCGTCTTCGTGAGCAGAACGCTTGTCACCATGGCCAGATTTTCGGGCCCGTCCATGTGGTACCAGGCGGCATCCACAGGATCCATCGCGTAGCTTGTCATGGCTTGCCTTTCGCTGCCGAAACTGCATCGCCCTCCAGCGCTTCAGCCGACAACTTCCATGCTAGAAACCTCGCCCGGAACCGCGTTGATTCTGATCAAGCCCCGGCGCACCGTCGCGCTTTGCCTTGCAGGCGCTGCTGTACCAGTTGCGAATTGAGTTCGCGCAGGGCGTCGCGCACGTCCCAGGATGCGAAGCCCTTGGCCCAGGCATCCATTTGGCGCGAGCTCAATTTTGCCGGTTCGACCAGCATGCCGGCCACGATCCGGGCATCGGGCATGCCCGTGTCCCACAACTCCAGCGCGAGCACATGGTCGTGTCCCGGCACCTTGGCGATGCGTCGCATGGCCGGCACGGACAAACCGAGGCGGCGCTGCGGGTTGATGCCAAAACGCCCCATGCCCGCCACTTTGTTCGGGCGGGCGTTCTGCTGCAACAGGGCCTGAGCGATGCTCAGGCGGCCCACTACCGGGTCGGCTCAGCCGTTGGCGCGCGTGGCCAGGATCTCGAATGCCGGCAGGGTCTTGCCCTCCAGCACCTCCAGGAAGGCGCCACCACCCGTGGAGATGTAGCCCACCTGCTTTTCGATGCCGTACTTGGCGATCGCAGCCAGTGTGTCGCCGCCACCGGCGATGCTGAAGGCACTGGACTCGGCGATGGCGTGCGCGATGGCTTTGGTGCCGCCCTCGAAGGCCGGGAACTCGAACACGCCCACGGGGCCGTTCCAGACGATGGTGCCTGCGGCCTTGAGCTGCGCTGCCAGCAACGCCGCCGTCTGCGGGCCGATGTCCAGGATCAGGTCGTCGTCTTCGACCGCGGTGGCGGCCTTGACGGTCGCTTGGGCAGTCGCAGAGAAAGACTTGGCTGTGACCACATCAGTGGGGATCGGCACAGCCGCGCCGCGCGTCTTCATGGCCTCGATCACGGCTTTGGCCTCAGCCAGCAGATCGGGCTCGGCCAGGCTTTTGCCGATGTTCAACCCCATGGCCAGCATGAACGTGTTGGCGATGCCGCCACCGACGATAAGTTGGTCCACGTTGGCCGCCAGGCTCTTCAGAATGGTGAGCTTGGTAGACACCTTGGAGCCCGCCACAATCGCCACCAGCGGGCGTTTAGGGGCCTTCAGGGCCTTCGTAATGGCGTCCATCTCGGCCGCGAGCAAGGGTCCGGCACAGGCGATCTTTGCAAAGCGCGCAATGCCATAGGTGGAGGCTTCAGCCCGGTGCGCCGTCCCAAAGGCGTCGTGCACGAAGATGTCGCAAAGCGCCGCCATCTTCTTCGACAGCTCTTCCGAGTTTTTCTTCTCACCCTTGTTCACACGACAGTTTTCCAGCATCACCAGTTGACCCGGCGCCACGTTCACGCCCTCGACCCAGTTCGCCACCACCGGAATTTGCCGATGCATGAGTTCGCCCATGCGTGCTGCCACCGGGGCGAGCGAATCCGCGGGCTTGAATTCTCCTTCGGTGGGTCGCCCCAGATGCGAGGTCACCATCACTGCTGCGCCGGCATCCAGCGCCATCTGGATGCAGGGGATGGAGGCGCGGATGCGCGTGTCCTCGGTGATGTGGCCCGCATCATCTTGCGGCACGTTCAGGTCGGCGCGGATGAAGACGCGCTGCCCTTTGACTTTTCCCTGGGCACAGAGGTCGGAAAAACGAATGAACTTCATAAATTCCCTCAATCAGTTGAGGACAGAGCTTGGTTTTTGGGGTCAGAGCCCAAATTCGCCGAGCCGGCGGCCCGCCCGAAGGGTGCGGCGCAATGCGCCGCAGCAAAATTGGTGTCTGACCCCAATAACCCCTGTCCCGCAAGTTTTACGCAATTACCCTGACCATCTCCAGCACCTTGCTGGAGTAGCCCCATTCGTTGTCGTACCAGGCCACGACCTTGACGAACGTGCCGTCCAGC
>CAILAY010000182.1 GCA_903832285.1 uncultured beta proteobacterium
CGCAAAAAGCCCACAGTCTGACTTTCGACGTTCAAATCGAGACCAGACTCAAGCACCAATTTCGCCAAGTAATTCATTAACTTACGACGTCCTGATGTGACAACGTTGGGACACTACTGGGTGACTTTGGTGTTTGCGTAACTTTGCTTAGCAAAGTGAGCAAACCCCGCGCGCCTTGCGCGCGCATCGGCGACCGAAAGAAAACGCGCTCCACGCGTTTCTGCAAAGTTACTGCGCAGTCGGGCGCACATCCCGACAAAAGCGCGCATTCGGCGCAAGACCCGACCCAACCCTCCACCTTGTGGTTTTCCACAATAGCTTAGGTCTGTCCCAGGCATTAAAGTCCGGCCCAACTCTAGGAGAAATTCCCCATGACATCACCCTCCGCGGCCAAGCGCCCGCTCTACAAATCACTCTATGTCCAGGTGTTGACCGCGGTCGCCCTGGGCATCTTCCTGGGGCACTTTTACCCCGAAATGGGCGCACAGATGAAACCGTTTGGCGACGGCTTCATCAAGCTCATCAAGATGATCATCGCGCCCATCATCTTCTGCACCGTGGTCATCGGCATCGCCGGCATGGAAGACATGAAGAAGGTCGGAAAGACCGGTGGACTGGCGCTGCTCTACTTCGAGATCGTCAGCACGCTGGCGCTGATCGTTGGCCTGGTGATCGTGAACCTGGTGCAGCCAGGCGTTGGCATGAACGTCACACTGACGCCGGAAAATACCAAGGCGGCTGCGGCCTTTACCGGCCCCGGCAAGATGGTCGGCACGGTCGACTACCTGATGAACGTGATCCCGACCTCAGTGGTGGACGCCTTTGCCAAGGGCGAGATCCTGCAGGTGCTGTTTTTTGCGGTGCTGTTCGGCTTTGCGCTGCACCGCTTCGGCGGACGCGGCACGATGGTGTTCGACTTCATCGAAAAGACCTCGCACGTGCTGTTCGACATCGTCGGCATCATCATGAAAGTGGCGCCCATCGGTGCTTTCGGCGCCATGGCCTACACCATTGGCAAGTTCGGCATCGGCACGCTGTTCTCCCTGGCCTGGCTCATGGGATCGTTCTATGCGACCTGCCTGATCTTCGTCTTCGGGGTGCTCGGCTTCATCGCCTGGCGTCACGGCTTCAGCATCTGGAAGTTCATCAAATACATCAAGGAAGAGTTGCTGATCGTGCTCGGTACCTCTTCTTCTGAATCGGTACTGCCGCGCATGATGGAGAAGATGGAAAACCTGGGGGCGAAAAAATCCTGCGTCGGTCTGGTGATTCCTGCGGGCTATTCGTTCAATCTGGACGGCACCTCGATCTACCTGACGATGGCCGCGGTCTTCATCGCTCAGGCCACCAACACGCCCATGGACCTGACTCAGCAGATCACCCTGCTGGCGGTGCTGCTGCTCACCTCCAAGGGGGCGGCCGGTATCACCGGCAGCGGCTTCATTGTGCTGGCCGCAACGCTGTCCTCTGTGGGAACCGTTCCGGTGGCGGGCGTAGCGCTGATCCTGGGCGTCGATCGTTTCATGTCGGAGGCGCGCGCGCTCACCAATCTGGTGGGCAACGGCGTGGCCACGCTGGTGGTCGCCAAGTGGACCGGCGAGCTCGACATGCAGCGCCTGCAGGCGGGCCTGAACAACGAGACCTGGATCGAAGCCGAGGCACCTGAGGTGCTGCTGGATCAGCAGGTCGCCACCATGGCCGTTGGGAAGAAGTGAAAATCAACCTCGGCGACTCACCGACAGGCTTTGCATGGATCGGCCGATGAGTCCATCCTGATCGTAGAGCACGGATTCGGCCAGCCCTCCGCCGTTGGGCCCGAGGTGGGTGCGTGCATCCAGGAAGATCCATTCACCGCGCGGCCTGCGCACGAGATTGACGGTCAGGTCCGAATTGACAAAGCTGTAGCGCACAAGGTCGAGCACCGCGCTGATGCCGTTGCCCGAATCCGCTGCCACCGCCACGCGCTGGTATTCACTCGGTGCTTCACCCTGCAACAGGGGATGGCGCAGGCGAAACCAGATGCCGCAGGGACCGTCGAAAATGCGGCCGTGGGCAATGCGGGTCTCGACCAGGTCAGAGTAACCCACATGCCTGCTGGCGAACGGAAACTCGCACGGGTCCGACTCTTGCGGACCCCTGGGCGCACGTGGCAGCGGATGACCGGCAAGACCCTCTGGCAGGGGCAGGTCATTCTCGCGTTGCGCCAGCGCAGTGAAGCGCGCCACCTCTTTGCCAAGCGCCATGAGCCGCGCAGAAAAATGCCCCGCGTTGCGACCGGCATAGTCGGTCGCCACCTCAATCGCGACCTCGCCGACCGGCACCGGTCGCAGCAGGTTCGCGGTGAGGCGCGAGATATGGGTGAATCCGTGACCCGCCGCGGTCCGTTCGATGGCGCGGCAGACCAGCGCGATGGGCGGACCGGCATGTTGATGGTCGGGATGCCAGGGGCCGCGTGTGAGGGCGCTGGCACAGTAGCCGCCATCGGCCTGCAATACATAGGCGCTGGTGGGCAAGTCGGCGACGGATTTGGCTTGCATTTTTTCTCGATTCCCAAACGGCTTGATTTGATTCAGGCACTCAGTTGGTGGCGCGCCGCAGCGTCTCTACCACCGGGCGGTTGAGCACCTCGCGCAGACCCCACCAGCC
Source organism: uncultured beta proteobacterium (assembly GCA_903832285.1). Classification (GTDB taxonomy): domain Bacteria; phylum Pseudomonadota; class Gammaproteobacteria; order Burkholderiales; family Burkholderiaceae_C; genus CAIKVZ01. Next base: position 2,647 of record CAILAY010000182.1, read on the forward strand.
TGCGGCCAATGCCAGCACCGCGCCGGTGAGCGCGCCCACCAGAGGGACCCAAAGTGAGACGTTCCATTCGAACTCGAACACGTATTTCGCCAGCGCCCAACCGACGGCGCTGGCCACCACCGAGGCCAGGAAGCCCGCAAGCAGGCCTACCCCCAAGAGCTCCGCTCGCTGCACCCGACGCAGCAGCGAAGAACTGGCGCCAATGGCACGCATGATGGCAAATTCGCGTGCTCTCTCCTCTCGCGTGGCGCTCACCGCAGCAAAAAGCACCAGCAGGCCGGCGGCCAGAGTGAAGCCAAAAAGGAATTCGACGGCGCCAATCACCTGATCCAGCACGCGCTCCACCTGGTTCAGCGTGGCCGTCATGTCCACGCTGGTGATGTTGGGAAAGGAGCGCACCAGCAGGTTGTCAAAGCTGGCGTCGCCAGTGCGCCTGGGCGGCGCACGAAACGCACTCATGTAGGTGGTGGGCACGTCTGCCATGCCACTGAGCGGAAAGATCACGAAGAAGTTGGCGCGCATGGAGCCCCAGTCCACCTTGCGCAGCGAGGTGACGCGGCCTTGCGCGGTCACACCACCCACATCGAAACGCAAGCTGTCGCCCAGCTTCAGGTTCAGGGTTTTGGCGATGCCTTCTTCCACGCTCACCGCGTCCGCCTCATCTGCGCGCCACTGGCCCGCGACGATCAGGTTGTGCGCCGGTCGCTGTGCACTGAAGGAAACGTTGAACTCGCGGTCCAGCAGGCGCTGGGCGCGATCTTCCTTGTAGTCTTCGGGCTTCACGGCCCGTCCATTGATGGCCACAAGACGACCGCGGATCATGGGGTACCAGTCGAACTTCGCCACCCCTCCGGCGCGCAGCGCCTGTTGAAAGGCGTCTGCCTGCTCGGGCATGACGTTGATGACAAAACGGTTCGGTGCATCCGGCGGCGTGGCCCTGCGCCAACTGTCCACCAGGTCGGTGCGCAGCAGCACCAGCAACACCAGCGCCAGCAGACCGACCGCCAGCGCACTCACCTGCACCACCGCAAAACCGGGGCGTGCGCAGATTTGCCGTGTCGCCAACACCAGCGCCTGCGGCGCAGTCGACTCGTTCACGCTCACGCGTAGCAGCTTCACGGCAAGCCAACTCGAGCCCGCGAACAGCAACGCCGCGCCGGCAAACCCCCCCACCGCAATCAGGCCCAGATTCAAGTCGCTGCTCACTGCCAGCAACATCGCGGCAAAGCCCGCTACGCCCAAACCGAGTACCGCCAGCGACGCCGGTCTCAATGCCCCCACATCGCGGCGCAGCACGCGCAACGGCGGCACCTGCGCCAGTTGCAGCACCGGCGGCAGACCAAAGGCAAGCAAGAGCGTGAAGCCCAGCCCCAGGCCGAAGGCCACGGGCCATAGGCTGGCTGCGGGCAGGGCCGCATCGACCAGGCCCGCCAGCAGTCCGACGAATACGTAATGCACGCCGTACCCGATGACCACTCCCAGTCCGCTGGCAAACAACCCCACCAACGCGAATTCAAAGCTGTAGCTCAGGGCGATGCTGCGCTGGCTTAAGCCCAGCACACGCAGCATGGCGCAGTCGTCCAGATGGCTGGCGGCAAAACCGCGCGCGGCCAGGGCCACACCCACGGCGCTGAGCAGAGCCGCAAGCAACGCCACCAGATTGAGAAATTTGTCGGCGCGGTCCAGCGTCTGGCGCATTTCGGGTCGGCCTCCGGCGAGAGACTCAATACGCATTCCGCGCACCTCGCGCTTCTTCAATTGCTCGATCGCCCATTGCTCGAACGCACGCGCGCCGCGCTCAGCGCCCGCCACGGTGAAGCGGTAGTTGACGCGGCTGGCCGGTTGCACCAGATGCGTGGCTGCGAGTTCCGCCGTGTTGATCATCACCCGTGGCGCAAAGTTGATGAAACCGGCGCCACGATCCGGCTCGGTGACGATGATGCGCGCGATCTGCAGTCGACTGTCGCCAAGCAGCAAGGCGTCGCCCACGTGCAGACCCAGCGCCTCCAGCAGTGCGGCATCCACCCAGGCCTGCCCGGGAGCGGGCACGTCACGCGTCGGCTCCCCTTGCGCATCCGGCAGCAGGGCCACCTTCAAATTGCCGCGCAAGGGATAGCCGGCAGACACGGCCTTGAGTGCCACCAACTTGCTGCCCGCGCCCTGGGCGTCGAGCGCTCGGGCCATCGTGGGAAAGGACTGGTTGATCGCGCTTTGCAAGCCTAGCGAGCGCGCCTTGTCGGTGAACGCTGCGGGCGTGGGGTTATCGCTGGAAACGACGACGTCACCGCCCAGCAGTTGGCGCGCGTCGCGCTCCAGACCGCCCTTGAGCCGATCCGCAAAGAAGCCCACGGCCGACAGCGCCGCCACAGCAAGCGTCACGGCAACCAGCAGCAGCCGCAGTTCGCCGGCACGCAGATCGCGCCAAAGGCTGCGCCAGCCCAAGGTCCAGAAAGAGGCATTCATGAAGTCACTGCCTGGGGCAGTTGCAATTCGGGCTGAAGTTGCAGCCGGTGTTGCGCCGTGTAGCACAGGAACCGTTTGTTCGTGGCGCGACCAATGGTGCACAGACCCAGTTGCTGTGCCACTTCGTAGCCCATCTGCGTGATGCCGCTGCGCGACACGACGATCGGCACGCCCATCTGGGCGGCCTTGATGACCATCTCGCTGGTGAGTCGGCCCGTGGTGTAGAAGACCTTGTCCGCACCTGCGCTGACAGTGTTCATCCACATCCAGCCCGCGATCGTGTCGATCGCGTTGTGCCGTCCCACATCTTCGACAAAGGTCAACAATTCGCCACCTCTGAAAAGCGCGCAGCCGTGCACGGAGCCGGCGGATTTGTAGGTGCTTTCCTGCAGTCGGATGGCGTTCGTGATGGCATAAAGCTGCGCTTGCGTCAGCACCGCGTCGGGCAACCGGATGCGGTCGATCTCGTCCATCAGATGTCCGAACACGCTGCCCTGCCCACAACCGGTGGTGACCACGCGTTGCGCCGTTCTTTCCTCGATGTCGTGAATGCCCTGCCGGGTCTTGACTGCCGCCACGCCGGCCTCGATGATGCCTGCCTCACCCGCCTCCCAATCGACTGTGATGGAATCCACCTCGTCCACCGATCTGATCAGGCGCTGATTGCGCAGGTAGCCCAGCACCAGCAATTCGGGCGCCGCGCCCAAAGTCATCAGCGTCACCAACTCACGCTTGTCGACGTAGATGGTGAGCGCGCGCTCAGCGGGGATGGAGATGACATCGAGCACGCCGTGCTCGTTCACGGCGGAGATGTTGTGTGTCAGCGCTGCACGCGCTTGCGTGAGTCGAATGGGTCTGGGGGTCTGTGGCATATCCCGGATGGTACAAAGAAAGGCCAAAGCTTACTGCGCAGCTTTTCTTGGCACGACAAGGTCCGGGGCCTCTGCGAGCCGGCGCGCGCATGCAGCCGCTCGTCATTCAGATCTGGGAGCGCATCCGGTCCGCCGCCAAAAAGTACTTGCGCGCGTAGGCGACCAGTTGCCCGTCGCTTGGATGGTCGACCGTTTCCACGCCGATGATCTTGTCAATCAGTGCGTGGTCATGCGCGTGAATGTGTTTGATGAATTGCAGTTTCGCGTGCGCCGGGCCCACCACCAGAACCTCCTGCGCTCCCTTGAGTGCCTCGGCAACGGCGTGGTAATAGTCCTGATCCTCCAGTTGCCGGCCGTCGCCCAGCGTCCCGCGCCTGGAGTGCACGTGCACATGCGGGTTGGTCGGATGCACGACAGATTTCTCCACGTCGTCCGGTCTGATGTGCATGACATGCGCCTCCTTGTGGTCGAGCCAAACCAGTGCGTGATAGTGAGACATGCTTGCTTCCTTTCTGATGAACACGCTACCAGCTTAGGCCGATGGCCGGCCAGTCCATTGATGAAGCGCAAGGCGAATCAGCCAACGGTGGCGTTGCTTCATCCAATCCGGGTACCCTGAGCGATACTGCGCGGGGTGCGCAACTTGCTTCATACAATAGAGCCACAGCCAAAGGAGAACATCGATGACTATTCTTGTCGCCTACGTGCCACGTCCCGAGGGCCAAGCCGCCCTGGACAAGGGTATAGAGATTGCGAAACGCCGCAATGAGCATCTGATGGTGGTCAACGCCAGCCCGGGCGGAGCCAACGAAGACCCGTCGTTCGCCGATGTTCAGGACTTCGAACGAGTGCAGCAGGTGCTGGCGGATTCGGGCCTCAACGCGGAGCTCAAACAGTTTGTTCGAGGCAAGAATGCGGTCGAGGAGATTGAAGCCCTGGTGGCGTCGCTGCCGGTTTCGGTGCTGATCATCGGCCTGAGAAAACGATCCCCATTGGGAAAACTCATACTGGGCAGCGTGGCCCAGGAACTCCTGCTTTCCGTGCCCTGTCCGGTACTGGCGGTCAAGTCTGCAGGGTAGCGACAGCGTGCGCGGTGCCGCCACCCGCACCATCAGCATGAATATTCTTCTGGCCCCGATGGAGGGCTTGCTGGACTTTGTGCTGCGCGACATCCTGACCCGCGTGGGCGGCGTGGACCGCTGCGGGTCCGAGTTCATCCGCGTCACCAACACCCTGCTGCCGGAGCGCGCCTTCATCCGCGTCGTGCCGGAACTGCTCAATGAGGGGCGCACCTTTGCCGGGGTGCCGGTGCGTGCGCAACTGCTCGGCTCCGACCCGGTTTGCCTGGCAGAAAATGCGGCGCGCCTGGCAACATTGGGGCCGCACGGCATCGACCTGAACTTTGGCTGCCCGGCCAAGGTGGTGAACCGGCACGGCGGCGGTGCCGCCCTGCTGGACGAACCCGAGTTGCTGTTGAAGATCGTGGCAGCGGTGCGCCGCGCCGTGCCGCCGGACATGCCGGTCTCGGCCAAGATGCGTCTGGGCGTGTACGACGATGCGCGCGCCGTGGAATGCGCGTTGGCCATTCAAAGCGGTGGCGCCGACGAACTGGTGGTGCACGCCCGCACCAAAGCCCACGCCTACCGGCCACCCGCCTACTGGGAACGCATCGCCGACATTCGCGCTGCCGTGCACCTGCCTGTGGTGGCCAATGGGGAAATATGGAGCGTGCAGGACGCGCTGCGCTGCCGGCAACTCTCGGGCTGCGACACCTTGATGCTGGGGCGCGGCATGGTCACCGATCCTGGCCTGGCGCTGGCCATTCGAGGTTCTGTGGGCGGCAATGCAGCAACGGCTGCGGTGACCTGGCAAACGCTGCTGCCGCTCATCCACGATTTCTGGCAGTTGGTGCGCGCCCGATTGGAGCGGCGCCAGCAAGCCGGTCGGCTCAAGCAGTGGCTGAACTTTTTGCGGCGCCGCTACCCGCAAGCGGAAGTGGCCTATCAGGCCCTCAAGACTGTGAATGACGCCGCGGCCATCGATGCCTGGTTGGCAGCGCCACTGGACGTCATGTGTCCTTCGAAATCTTGATGCTCGGAAACTTGGACGAGAAGTCCTTGTTCTTGGCGGCAATCGACACCGCCACCTGACGCGCCACGGCCCGGTAGATAGCAGCCACTTCACCGTCGGGATCGGCCACCACAGTGGGTTTGCCGCTGTCGGCCTGCATGCGGATCTGTATGTCCAGCGGCAGGGCACCGAGGTAATCCATGCTGTATTCGGCGGCCATCTTCTTGCCTCCGTCGGCACCGAAGATGTGCTCGATGTGGCCGCACTGGCTGCACACGTGCACGGCCATGTTCTCCACGATGCCCAGGATGGGAACGCCCACCTTCTCGAACATCTTGATGCCCTTGCGTGCGTCCAGCAAAGCGATGTCCTGGGGGGTGGTGACGATCACCGCGCCGGTCATCGGCACGCGCTGGCTCAGCGTGAGTTGGATGTCCCCGGTGCCAGGTGGCAGGTCCACGATCAGATAGTCCAGGTCTTTCCAATTGGTCTGGCGCAGCAGTTGCTCCAGCGCCTGCGTCGCCATCGGGCCGCGCCAGATCATGGCTTCGTCCTGTGCCACCAGGAATCCGATGGACATGACCTGAACGCCATAATTCTCCAACGGCTCCATATTGGTTCCGTCAAGGCTTTCGGGCCGGCCTTCAATGCCCATCATCATGGGCAGGCTCGGTCCATAGATGTCGGCATCGAGCAGGCCCACGCTGGCACCTTCTGCTGCCAGCGCCAGCGCCAGATTCACGGCGGTGGTGCTCTTGCCCACACCGCCCTTGCCTGAGGCCACGGCCACGATGTTCTTCACGCGCGGCAACAGCGCCACGCCGCGCTGCACCGCATGCGCCGTGATTTTGCTGCTGACGTTCACCGAGACGTTTTGCACTCCCGCCACACTCTTGGCAGCGGCGATCAGCGCCTTGCGAAAACCGGGAATCTGGCTCTTGGCCGGATAGCCGAGCTCCACGTCAAACGCCACGTCACCATCAGTGACGGTGAGGTTGCGAACCGCTTTACCCGAAACGAAATCCTGCCCGGTGTTGGGATCGATGACGCTCTTGATCGCGTCGCTGATGGTCTGTGCTGTTACTGTCATTGAAGATTCCAGGAAAGAGTTTGAGCACCAAGTTTAGCCAACCGGGCTTTAACCTTGCCATTCAGGGCGAATCGGGGTTTACCCATACGCGCCAGTACCGCGCTGCCCACGGTTTTGCGGTTCTAATGACAGCGTTGCACGCATCATGAGTTCCACAGACAAGAATACACCTCCCGTTGAGACCGAGCGCTCGGGCCTGCTGCTCACGGGTGGCGGCGCACGAGCCGCGTATCAGGTCGGCGTGCTCGAAGCCATTGCCGATTTGCGCAAGGCCTGCGGAGCACAGAACACGGGCAACCCGTTCCCCATCATCACCGGTACGTCGGCGGGCGCCATCAACGCAGCTGCCCTGGCCTGCGGCGCGGACGATTTCGATGCCGCCGTGCGACGCATCGTCAAGGTCTGGAAGAACTTCAACGCCGAACAGGTCTATCGTTCCGACTCGCTGAGCGTGATGCGCAGCGGCGCGCGCTGGCTCACGCTGCTGTCGATCGGCTGGGTCGTGGCCCGGTGGCGGCGCGTGCGCCCGCGTTCCCTGCTGGACAACTCACCGCTGTCTGAATTGCTGGAGAAGATGGTGCCTCTGGCACGCCTGCCCGAACTGATCCGCCAGGGTCATATTCAGGCCCTTGCAATAACCGCTTCGAGCTACAGCACGGGCGAGCATGTCACCTTTTTTGAAGGTGCCTCGCACCTCAAGCCCTGGGTGCGTTCACAGCGCTTTGGGGTGCGCGACCGCATCACCACGGAACACTTGCTGGCCTCGTCGGCAATCCCCTTTGTCTTTCCGGCCAAGGCGCTGCAGTTGGAGGGTCACACCGAGTATTTTGGCGACGGCTCGATGCGTCAATCGGCGCCGATCGCGGGCGCGATTCACCTCGGATCGCGCCGGGTGTTGGTGGTGGGCGCCGGGCGCATGAACGAACCCAAGGGTGACGCCGCGATGCCCCCGACCAACATCTACCCTTCACTTGCGCAGATCGCGGGCCACGCCCTGTCCAATATCTTCCTTGATGCGCTCGCGGTGGACGTGGAGCGCATGCGCCGCATCAACCGCACGCTCACGCTCATTCCACTTGAAGCACAGCACGCCAGCCCGTTGCGCCCGATCGAGCTGCTGGTGATTTCGCCCTCCCAGCGCCTGGACGAAATGGCGTCCCGCTATGTCTCGCTGCTGCCGGTGGCCGTGCGCACCATGCTGGGAGGTCTTGGCGTTTCGAGCAAGGCGGCCGACATCAAAGGTGCAGCGCTGGCCAGCTACCTGCTGTTCGAGTCGGGCTACACGCGCGAGCTGATGGCCCTGGGGTATGCCGACGCGCTTGCGCAAAGTGATGAGGTGCGCAACTTCTTCGGCTGGTATGAGCCGCCGGAAAAGTTCGAGCGTGACACCTGAGGCCTTGCGGGACACACCAAGAGCTACACGATGCGAACTTTGCGCTCTGTCCTCAACTGACTGATTTGCGGGACAGTTGTTGCAACGAGGGCCCTGTGAGACCAGTCACCGAACCACTGGCTGGCTGCAGGACTGCGGATGCGGTCCTTTGAATCAGTCTGCGGGATACCTTGCGTTAACCCGACATCCGAACCTGCGAGAGGAGAATCATGAGCAAAGTATTCGTCAATATTGGACTTAGCCTCGATGGCTACATGGCACCGGAAGGAATGACCATGGAGAATCCCGGGTACAAGAACTGGGGTGCTAAGTGGGGCGCACTGATGGCCTGGCTCATCAATCAACAGTACTTTCGTGAGAACCTCAAGTTCGGACCAGGGGGCGAGACCGGGCCGGTCAATGACCTGGTTCGCAGCACCACTGAGCGTATCGGTGCCAACATTATGGGCAAGCGAATGTTCGACCAGGGCGAGCGCGCGTGGCCAGAGGATGCTCCGTTTCACACACCGGTCTACGTTCTTACCAATGAGAAACGCGAACCCTGGGTGCGCCCCGGTGGGACAACCTTTTACTTCATCAATGACGGGCCAGAGCGTGCCCTGGAGCAGGCTTGTGAATCGGCAGGCAGTCGTGATATTCGTATCGCGGGCGGAGCGGATGTGATCCAGCAGTACCTGAACCTGAATGTCGTTGATGAGATGGAAATCGCCTTGGCCCCCGTGCTGTTCGGCGGTGGGCGGCGTCTCTTCGAGAATCTACGCGAACCCGGGCTGCAATTTCGCATTGAAAAGGTTCTTGATGGTCCGGCAGCGACACACTTGCGCTATGTGCGTCAGTGAAGGTGGCCGAACCTACGGGATGAATTGATCATGCGCCATTTCCCCGTCTACGCACTGCCCGGCCTGCTTGACGACGAACGCCTTTGGCGGCATCAGGCCGCATGCCTCGCGCCACGCCACCCGCTCTTGACGGCCGATCTCACGCGGCACAACTCCATCGCGTCGCTCGCCACCGCGGCCCTTGCCATGGCGCCGGCAGAGCGGTTTGCACTGATCGGACTTTCCATGGGCGGCTACGTTGCCCTCGAAATCATGCGCCAGGCACCGGAGCGCGTGATCGCGCTGGCGCTGCTCGATACCAATGCCCGACCCGATACCGAGCAGGCGATGGAATTTCGAAAAGGCCTGATGGCGCGGGCCAAGACCGATTTCAGTGCGGTCGTGGACAGCATCACACCGAGGCTCGTTCATCCCGCACACCTCGGCGACGAATCAATCGTGAAAGTGATCCGGGACATGGCCCACGCGGTCGGCGTGGAGGCATTCATGCGCCAGCAACAGGCGATCATGGGCCGATTCGACAGTCGCCCTTTCCTGCCCGCTATTTCGTGCCCCACTCTCGTGCTGTGCGGTCGCGAAGATGCGCTGACACCGGTGGAACTGCATGAAGAAATGGCAGCGGCGATTCCCAATGCCCATCTCGTCGTGATTGAACAGTGCGGGCACATGTCGGCGCTTGAGCAGCCGCAGCAGGTGGCCGATGCACTGCAAGTTTGGCTGTCGACCGTGCCTCACGCATTCGTGGCCACCTAGAATCAACGCATGACCGCCTACGATCGATTCCTGCTGCACCACCCGGCGTACGCCACCACCCACGCCGTCGACGTCATGCGTGCCTCCGAGTACGGACGGCTTGACGCCCATGACCAGGTTTATTTGGACTTCACCGGGGGCGGCTTGCACGCGGCTTCCCAGGTGCAGGAGCACGCGCTGATGTTGAGCGAACAGGTGCTGGGTAACCCGCACTCCGTGAACCCCAGCTCGATGGAAATGACGCGACGGGTGGAACAGGCGCGCGCCGCCGTGCTGGCGTATTTCAATGGCACGGACGAGTACACGGCCATCTTCACGCCGAACGCCTCCGGTGCGCTCAAGTTGGTGGGCGAGTCGTACCCGTTTGGGCCGGGCTCGCGTCTGCTGCTTGCTACCGACAACCACAACTCGGTCAACGGCATACGCGAGTTCGCCACAAAACGCGGCGCCGAAGTGAGCTATGCGCCGCTGACCCGCCCGGATCTGCGGCTTGACTTGCCGGCCATGCAGGCGCTGCTGGCGCTGCGCGATGAGGCGCAGTCCAACCTGCTGGCGTTTCCCGCCCAGTCCAATTTTTCCGGCGTCAAGCATCCACTGGAACTGGTGGCGCAAGCGCACTCTGCAGGTTGGCACGTGCTGCTGGACGCTGCGGCATTTGTGCCCACGAATCGGCTCGACCTGCGCGCGGTTTCGCCCGACTTTGTTGTGATGTCGTTCTACAAGATGTTCGGTTACCCCACCGGCGTGGGCTGCCTGCTGGTGCGCAACGAGACACTCAGGTCGCTTCGCCGCCCGTGGTTTGGCGGCGGCACCGTCAACTTCGCCACGGTGCAGGGCCGCATGCACGTGCTCTCCAGCGGTGAAGCTGGCTTCGAAGACGGAACACTGAACTACCTGAGCATTCCGGCTGTGGAGATTGGTCTGAAGCACCTGCAAAATGTCGGGATCGAGACGATTCGAACGCGGGTGCACTGCCTCACCGATTGGCTCATCAACGAGTTGCTGGCGCTGCGACACAGCAACGGGCAAGCCATGGTTCGCCTGTACGGCCCGGCCAATATGAAGGAGCGCGGCGGCACCGTCACGCTGAATTTCTACGACCCCAAGGGCCATCTGCTGGACTATCGGCGCATTGAGGAACTGGCTTCGCTGGAACGCATTTCGCTGCGCACCGGCTGCTTTTGCAATCCCGGCGCGGGCGAGACGGCGGAGGACCTGAGCGAAGAGGACATGCGTGCAGGCATTGCCGAAGCGGGCGCCGAGATCAACCTGCAGCGCTTCCTGCACGTGATGCAGGAGCGCGGCGGCAAGAGTGCGGGCGCGATTCGTGTCTCCACCGGCATCGCCAGCAACTTTGCCGACGTGGAGCGCTTCATGCGCTTCGCCCAAGGGTTCAGGGACCAGACCGCGCTCACCGTAGGCACGGTGTCGTTTGACATTGAATCGTGTCGCGTGGTGCGCGACGGCGGCTGACGCGAGGCGATGGTGTCGGGTTACGCCGCGCTAACCCGACCTACTAAAATCGAAGCTCGTTTCTGAAAGCTGCCCCGCATGCCACGCCAACTCTTCGTCACCACCGCCCTGCCCTACGCCAACGCTCCCTTCCACATCGGCCACATGATGGAGTACATCCAGGCCGACATCTGGGTGCGGCATCAGCGCATGGCGGGCAACGTGGTGCACTTTGTCTGCGCCGACGACGCCCACGGCGCGCCGATCATGATCGCTGCCGAAAAGGCGGGCAAGACGCCGCAGCAGTTCGTGGTCGACATCGCCGCCGGACGCAAGCAATATCTGGACGGATTCCACATCGGCTTTGACAACTGGCATTCCACCGACGGCGCGGAAAACCACGAACTGGCGCAACAGATCTACCGCGACCTCAAAACCAATGACCTGATCGAGACCAAGACCATTGAGCAGTTCTTCGATCCGGAAAAGCAGATGTTCCTGCCGGATCGCTTCATCAAGGGCGAATGCCCCAAGTGCGGCGCGAAGGACCAGTACGGCGACAACTGCGAGGTCTGCGGTGCGGTCTATGCCGCCACGGAATTGAAAGACCCGTACTCCGCGCTGAGCGGCGTCACGCCGGTGCTACGAAATTCGGAGCACTACTTTTTCAAGCTGTCCGACCCGCGCTGCCTGGCCTTTCTGGATCAATGGACGCAGGAAGAAGGTCACCTGCAGACCGAGGTCTACAACAAGATCAAGGAGTGGCTCACGCCCAACGACGATGGCGTGCGCGACCTTGGCGATTGGGACATCAGTCGCGACGCACCCTACTTCGGCATCGAGATCCCCGACGCGCCGGGCAAGTACTTCTACGTCTGGCTGGACGCACCCATCGGCTACCTGGCTTCGCTGAAGAACTATCTCGGCAAGATCGGCATTGACTACCACGCGTTCATGGCCGACCCGGCAACGGAGCAGTACCACTTCATCGGCAAGGACATCATCACTTTTCATACGCTGTTCTGGCCGGCGATGCTGCACTTCAGCGGCCGCAAGACACCCAACGCGGTGTTCGTTCATGGGCATCTGACCGTGAACAACGAAAAGATGAGCAAGAGCCGCGGCACCGGCATTGACCCGCTGAAGTACCTCAACATCGGCATGAACCCCGAGTGGCTGCGCTACTACATCGCCGCCAAGCTCAACAGCCGCAACGAAGACCTGGACTTTGTCGGGCAGGACTTCATGCAACGCGTGAACTCGGACCTGGTGGGAAAGTTCATCAATATCGCCAGCCGCTCCGCCGGCTTTTTGAGCAAACGCTTTAGCGGCAAGTTGGGCGTGACATCGCCCGACGGTGCAGGTCTGCTGGACATCCTGCGCGCCAAAGCCGACGAGTTGCAGCAGCACTACGAGGGGCGCGATTACGGCCGCGCGCTGCGCGAGATCATGCTGCTGGCGGATCGCGTGAATGAGTACGTGGACCAGAACAAACCCTGGGAACTGGCAAAACAAGACGGCATGGACGCTCGGCTGCACGACGTGTGCACGGTCTGCATCGAAGCGTTCAGATTGCTCACGCTTTACCTCAAGCCGGTGCTGCCGACCCTTGCTGCGCAGGTTGAATCGTTCCTGAACATTGCGGCGATGCAATGGCCTGATGCGACCCGATCACTCGGATTGGGCCACACCATCGGAGACTACAAGCACCTGATGCAGCGAGTGGACAGCAAGCAGATAGAGGCACTGTTCGAACTGCAGGCCGATGCCAAAGTCACTGCCGCGGTGGGCACGGAACACAGCCGCGTCGAGTCCGGTCTGCCTGGCGGCGAAGCCATTGCCCCCACCATCACGATCGACGACTTCACCAGGATCGACCTGCGCATTGCAAAGATCGTGCGATGTGAAAAGGTGGAGGGTTCGACCAAGTTGCTGCGCCTCACGCTGGACGTCGGGGAGGGAAATGACGCTGATGGCAATGCCATCACGCGCAATGTCTTCAGCGGCATCGCGTCAAGCTATCAGCCCGAGCAGTTGACAGGTCAGTTGACGGTGCTGGTGGCGAATCTGGCGCCGCGCAAAATGAAGTTCGGCATCAGCCAGGGCATGGTGCTGGCGGCGAGCGCGGCCGATGAAAAATCCCTGCCCGGCATCTACCTCCTCAACCCCGGTCCCGGAGCGATTCCGGGCATGCGCGTTCGTTGACCCGCTGACTCGTCATTGCAGATCTCCGTTCTGACTGTCGCGCCTCTTTTCGGTGTTGGGGACAACGTCGTCCCAGATCGACATGGCCGGCTGCGAGGGTCTTGGTTCGGGCGCTACCAAAGGCCGAATCGCCACAAGCGGGATCGGTTGGGCAGCAACCATCTCGGGTTTGCGCCTGAACTCCGGTTTTTCGACGCTGACAACTTTTCGCTGCGGCAACAACTTGGGAATATCCTTGGCCATGTGATCAACGATGACCTCATAGGTTGCAAATGTTGCCAACTCGCGTGCGACGGAGGCATCCAGGCGAAACCGATCGCGCAAATCCAGCGCCTTCATCAGCATCGCGCGGTGTTTGGTCTTTTCCCGGATCAAGCTGCCTGGATTTACGCGCGCCAGCACCGCTTCCTCGACCAGAAAATGTTCACGCATATGGCCAATGAATTCGTCAACCAGAGACTGCAAACTGCTATCGCCGGGATCCCGGTTCGCAATAGCAACAATTTCGCTGCACAGGCCGAACAGCCGGCGGTGCTGCGCATCCAGCACCGGATGTCCACACTCGAAAGAGCGGCGCCACGAGATCTGCAGGTGTCCGGCCGCGCTGGTGTCACGATCTGCCCAGCCCGCCAATTTGATGAATCCTTTGCTGCGCGCAAAAGCCCGACGATATCGATCCCGGCGTAACCAGACCAAACTGCCGCCAGCCAACAAGGCCAGGCCGCACGCAGCGGTCAGCGAATTGCGCACGGGAATGACCAGAAAGAATCCCACGAGGATGAAAATAGTGGGAAATGTGCTGTAGATCCATGCTGGATACCGCTGCCGACGACGAATCATTGAATACTCCAAGTTAACCGAGACATGGACGTCTCAGGAGCACGTACGTGTTTTTAAGCGAAAACCGGACATTCATCGATAAATATACATTGAACGGGCTTGTTCTGTCAGGTAGCCGCCATGCGGTTCTTATCAGGGTTTTCCCCGCCTTGGCGTCGCATGTCATCGGCCGCGCCGCCTTCGTACGGCACCCAAAATACCACGCAATATCTCCAGCGGCGCGGGCGGGCAACCGGCCACGGTGTGATCCACCGGGATGACGTTGGCAACGCGTCCGCAACTGGCATAGCTCTCGCCAAAGATGCCCCCGTCGATGCCGCAATTTCCCACGGCCACCACCAGCTTGGGGTCGGGCGTGGCGTCATAGGTGCGCTTGAGCGCCTGCGCCATGTTGCGCGATACCGGGCCGGTGACAAGCAGCAGATCGGCGTGGCGCGGGCTGGCGACAAACTTGATGCCCAGGCCCTCGATGTTGTAGTAGGGATTTCCCAGGGCGTTGATCTCCAACTCGCAGCCGTTGCACGAACCTGCGTCCACTTGCCGGATCGCCAGGGCGCGCCCCAGAATGGCCAACAGATCATCGTGTATTCGCTGCGCCTCCACCTCCGGCGCAGCGCTTTCGGCCGGCGGCGCTTCGGTGCGAATACCGTTGCGTGTGATCTGGCGGATGATGTTCCACATCAGAGGTCGCTCCCCGAGTAGCTCAGGTTGAAGGACTTGTTGATAAGCGGAAAGTCCGGGACGATATTGCCGATCACCGCATGCTCCAGTACTGGCCAGTTCTGCCAGGATGGGTCGTGGCAGTGGCAGCGCAGGATGGCGTGCTGTTGGTCGGCTGCAGCCAGTTCCAGAGCCACAAAGATTTCGCCGCGCCAGCCCTCGACCCAGCCCACGCCGCGCGCCGCCTGCTTTGGCAACGACAAATCAGCGCGAAGTTCGCCAGCGGGCAGATCGGACACCAGGGTGCGGATCAGGCGCAGCGATTCCAGCAGTTCCTCAAAACGCACTGTCACGCGCGCCGCCACGTCACCGTTGCGGTGCGTCGCCATCTTCAACTGCATCTGGTCGTAGGGCGCGAAGGCATGGTCGCTGCGCAAATCCCAGGCTTGCCCGCTGGCGCGTCCGGCCAGCCCGGTGAGCCCAAGGCGCGCCGCGAGCTCGGGGGTGACGCGCCCGGTCGTCATGAAGCGATCCTGCAAGCCTGCATGATCCTCGTAGATCGTGCGCAGCGTCAGCACTTCCCGCTGCACCACATCGCACTGCAACATCATGGCCTCGCGCAGCGAACGCTTGACATCGCAGGCGACGCCACCGGGAACCACGCAGTCCATCATGAGCCGGTGCCCAAAGGCTTCGTGCGACAGACGCAGCCAGTCCTCGCGCAGGCGCGAAAACTGCGCCAAACCAAATGCAAAGGCCGCGTCGTTGCCGAGTGCGCCCAGATCCCCAAGATGATTCGCGACCCGTTCGCGTTCCAGCATCAAGGCACGCAGCCAGCGCGCCCGTACCGGAATGTCACAGCCCGAAGCCGATTCCAGCGCCATGCAATAGGACCAGGTGTTGGCAACGGTGGAGTCTCCCGATACGCGACCCGCCAGGCGATACGCGTCCAGCGCCGGCAATTGCGTAAAGCGCGCCTCGACACCTTTGTGCGTGTAGCCCAGACGCTGCTCCAGGCGCAGCACTTTTTCGCCGACGACAGAAAAGCGGAAATGCCCGGGTTCGATCACACCTGCGTGCACCGGCCCCACGGCGATTTCATGCACGCCGTCGCCTTCAACCCGGACAAAGGGATAGTCCTGCAGTTGCGCGGCTGGAAATTCCTGGGCTTCATTGCCGCTGGCCCGTAACGGAAAATGGTCTGTGGGCCACGCACCATGGTTGAGCCAGGGCCGCGTGTCCTTCGCACCCTCGGCGTGGATACCCGACAGGTCGGCAGCGGCACGCTGCATTCTGCCGGCCGCCGGGAACAACGGCGCAAGATCGGGATAGCGACCTCCCCGGGCGTCCAAAGGCAGTTCCAGCCAGATCAGCCCGTCCAACACCACGTAGGCCGCGCAGGCGGCGTTCTGAGTGCCCCACAACGCCAACAAACGACCGCCGCTGTCGCGCACCTCCCGTGCGGCGGCGCTCCAGTCCTGCGCGTTCACACCAGCGTGCCAGATCGGCACCGGCGCCGACATTGGCTGCAGATCGAGATTGAGGCCGCCAAGTTTCATGTACCCCCCAACATGCTTGCCGCCTGCACATACCAGGCGTTGAGGTAGGGCGGAATGTAGAGGCCCAGCACCAGGGCCAGGGCCAGATGCACGAACACCGGTAACAGAGCCGGTGGATGGGCCAGCGCCTTGAGTTGCGTTTCACCAAACACCATCGGCAGCACGCGGATCAGCACCGAGGCAAACGCGACGCCGAGGGCGAGAAACAGAAACGGGGTGGCCCAGGGCTGCTCGCGCATGGCCGTGGTCAGGATCAGGAATTCGCTGGCGAAAACACCAAAAGGCGGCATCCCCAGAATCGCCATCACGCCCAGCATCATGCCCCAGCCCACGGTCGGGTTCACCTTGATGAGGCCGCGAATTTCGCTCATCACCTGAGTCCCGGCTTTCTGCGTGGCGTGACCGACGGTGTAGAAGATGGCCGACTTGACCAGCGAATGCACCGTCATGTGCAACAGGCCGGCAAAGTTGGCAATCGGACCTCCCATGCCGAAAGCAAAAGTGATCAGTCCCATGTGCTCGATCGACGAATAGGAGAACATGCGCTTCACGTCCTTTTGCCGCGACAAAAAGAACGACGCCACCACCACTGACAGCAGACCAAAGCCCATCATGAGCTGCCCCGCCAGGGGCCGCGCCAGCGCGCCGTCGGTCAGCACTTTGCAGCGCAACACGGCGTACATCGCCACGTTCAGCAACAAACCCGAGAGCACTGCCGACACCGGCGTGGGACCTTCGGCGTGCGCGTCGGGCAACCAACTGTGCAACGGCACCATGCCGACCTTGGTGCCGTAGCCGATAAAGAGGAAGGCAAAGGCGAGCGTGATGATGGCCGGGTCCAGCTGCGCCTTGATCGCGTCCAGACTGGTCCACAGCAACGTGGCGCCTTCCGCGCCCAACACCTTCTCGGCCGCCATGTAGAGCAGCACGGTGCCAAACAGCGCCTGGGCGATGCCCACGCCGCACAGGATGAAATACTTCCACGCCGCCTCCAGACTTGCCGCCGTGCGGTACACGCTCACCAGCAGCACCGTGGTGAGCGTGGCCGCCTCCATCGCCACCCACAGAATCCCCAGGTTGTTGGTGGTGAGCGCCAGCAGCATGGTGAAGCTGAACAACTGGTACATGCCGTGATACAGACGCATGCGCGGCGGAGTCATCTTGCCGTGGTCCTGCTCGATGCGCATATAGGGGCGGGAAAAGATCGCCGTCGTGAGGCCGACAAAGGCGGTCAGCGTCACCAGGAATACGTTCAGTGGATCGATGAAGAACTGCTTGCCCCAGAGCAGTTGCGGCCCCAAGGCCACGACCTGGGCCGTCAACGCGCAGGCCGCCAGAAAGGTGCCGAAACTGAACGCCACGTTGACGTTGCGCGCGAAATCGCGGTGCCCGGCGAAACCCAGCACCAAGCCGCCGAGCAGCGGAACTCCAAGGACAAAAAACAGCGCGGACAAGGTCAGTCCTCCTTCAGCGCTTCAAGGTTACGAATGTCCAGGCTGTCAAACTTTTCACGGATCTGGAACATGAACACCCCCAGGATCAACACGCCCACCAGCACGTCCAGCGCAATGCCGAATTCCACGATCATGGGCATACCGTTGGTGACGGTGGTGGCGGCGAAGATCAGACCATTCTCCATCGACAAAAACCCGATCACCTGCGGCACCGCCTTGGAGCGCGTGATCATCATCAGAAACGACAACAACACGCAGGCAAGAGCGATCCCCAGCGAACCTCCTGCCATGGACGATGAGAGACGCGAAATCGGCAGCGCCAGACTGAACGAAAAGATCACCAGACCGATACCCACCAGCATCGTGGTGGGTATGTTGATCAGCGTTTCCACGTCCCAACGCACATTGAGCCGCCTTATCACACGATGCAGCATCCACGGTATGAGCAGCACCTTGAGCGCCAAGGTCAGCCCCGCCGAGACATACAGGTCGCTCTGATGCGTTGCGTAGCCCAGCAGGATCGACGCCACCACCAGGGCCGCACCCTGCATCATGAACAGATTGATCAACGACACAATGCGCCGCTGCGAGATCATGGCAAACGACAACATCAGGATCAGCGTGGCAAACAGGTTGATCAGCTGCGGCACGTACCTGATCATGCAACCCCCAGCAGAATATTGACCAGCAAGCCGATGACGGCCAGCAGGAAGGCCGTGGCCAAAAACTCGGGCACGCGAAAGATGCGCATCTTGGCGCTCACGGTCTCGATGAACGCCAGCAGGAAGCCACCGATCGCGAGCTTGACAACCAGCACCGGCAAGGCCAGCAATAGCGCCAGCGGTGCATCGGCCTGCGCGACGCCCCATGGGAAGAACAGCGCCAGACCGATGCAGGAATAGGCGAACAACTTCAGGCTTGCCGCCCATTCCAGCAAGGCCAGATGACGGCCCGAATATTCCAGAATCAACGCCTCGTGAATCATGGTGAGTTCGAGGTGGGTCTCGGGGTTGTCCACCGGCACGCGCGCGTTCTCGGCCAGCGACACCATGGTGAACGCCACACCCGCCACCAGAAAGCTGGGGTAGATGGCCAGATCCCGATGTGCCAGCGTCTCGACGATGGTCGTGAGCGAAGTCGAGCGCGAAATCATGGAGGCGCAAAAGAGCACCATCAGCAATGCGGGCTCGGCCAGAAAACCGACCAGCATTTCGCGCCTGGCACCCAATGCGCCAAAAGCCGTCCCCACATCCATCGCCGCCAGCGAGATAAAGACCCGCGCCAGCGCGAACAAACCCACCAATGCAATCGCGTCGGCTGCGGGCGACAGCGGCAAGTCGGTGGACAGAGTCGGGATGATGGCGCTGGCCAGCAGCATGCAGCCAAAGATCACATAGGGCGCGATGCGAAACAGCTGCGAGGCATGCTCGGCCAGTACCGACTCCTTGTGGAACAGCTTGTGCAGCACGCGGTACGGCTGCAGCAGCGCAGGCGCCGACTTGTTCTGCATGCGCGCGCGCCACTGGTTCACCCATCCCGTCAGCAGCGGTGCGAGCAGCAGCGCCACCACGATCGCCATCAGTTGTGAAATCAGTCCCAGGATGCTCATATCTTGACCACCAACAGCACCACGATCAGCGTCACGAAGCTGTACATCAGATAGACCGCAATGCGTCCCTGCTGCAGCAGACCGATGAGCCTGGACAAGCGCTCCACCGCCGCAGCCACCGGCAGGTAGAGCCAGTGCCACATCGGATCCTGCACCGTCACACGGTAGCGTGGCTGTTCGTCAAAGGGGGTGGGCAGTTCGCGTGTCATGCGAAACATGGGCTCGAAGATCTGCCGGATCGGTTGCCCGAACCCTTCGGCCGTATCCTGCATCCGCGCCGTTTGCCAGGGGTAGCCACAGTCCCAGGGCGGCACGCGCCGGGTGCGTCCGTGATAGAGCAGACGCACCATTAGAAAGGCCAACGCGAAACAGGCGATCACGCCGAGCAGAAAGATGGCTGGCGCGTAGCTGGCGCGCTCAATGCTCACCGGCACCAGCAGCCAGCCGCTGCTCGCCACGGTCCTTGCCAGGCCGTCGGCCACCAGCAGATGCGTCACGGGATCGATCAATCCGATAACCTGATTCGGCAGCAAACCCAGGCCCACGCAGCCACCTGCCAGCCACAGCATGCCGATGCGTTCCCAGGTGCCTGCGTCACGCGCACGAGACAATTTTTCGTCGCGCGGCTGGCCCAGAAATATCACCCCAAAATACTTGACCATGGTGTAGCCGGAGAGGGCCGCGATGAGCGCAATCAATGCCCCGACCACCGGCACCAGCATGTTCAGGAAAGAACTGGGCAGACCGGTCGTGAACAGAAAGCTCTGGAGCAACAACCATTCCCCGACGAAGCCGCCCAGGGGTGGCAAGCCGGCGCAGGCCAATGCGCCAATCAGCGTGGGCCAGGCCACCCAGGGCATGTAGCGGATCAGGCCGCCCAGTTTGCCCAGGCTGCGCTCGCCAGTGGCGTGCAACACCGCGCCGGTGCTGCAAAACAGCAGGCTCTTGAAGAAGGCATGGCTCAGTACGTGGTACAGGGCAGCGGTCAGCGCCAACGCCGACAGGGCGTGCATGCCGTAGGCCGAAAACAGCAGCGCCAGGCCAAAGCCCACACACATCAGGCCCACATTCTCGATCGACGAATAAGCCAGCAGGCGCTTCATTTCGACCTGCACGGTGGAAAAGATCACGCCAAACAACGCTGTC
Source organism: uncultured beta proteobacterium (assembly GCA_903832285.1). GTDB lineage: Bacteria > Pseudomonadota > Gammaproteobacteria > Burkholderiales > Burkholderiaceae_C > CAIKVZ01. The sequence goes on from CAILAY010000182.1 coordinate 23,052, forward strand.
GCCAGACCTACGCTCATCAGCAGTACGCCCCACCACCAGATGCGCGTCTGCAGCAGATCAAAGGCGACCCGCAAGATGCCGTAAAGCGCAATCTTCAGCATCACCGCGCTCATCAGCGCAGAAAAAGGCGAGGGCGCCGCGGGGTGGGCCTCGGGCAGCCAGGCGTGCAGCGGAAGGATGCCGGCCTTGGCGCCGAAACCAAACACCGCGAGGCAGAAGGCCACCGAACCCCAGAACGGCGACAGGTGCTGGGCGCGCATATTGGTGAAGGTGTAGTCGCCGGTGTTTGCCTGCAGCACGCCAAAGCACAGCAGGATGCCCAAAGCGCCGATATGCGCCACCAGCATGTAGAGGTAGCCGGCGCTGCGTATCTCGGGGATGCGATGGTTCGCTATCACGAGGAAGAAGGAGGAAAGCGCCATGGTCTCCCACACCACCATGAAGGCATAGGCATCGTCGGCGATCACGACCATCGCGATGCTGGCAAGAAAGACGTGGTACTCCAGACAGATCAAACCTGGAGGTGTGCCTTCCCCCTTGCGAAAATAGCCCGCCGCGAATGCCGACACACCGGCAGCGACGCCGCCAATGACGATCAGAAAAAAGGCCGACAGGCTGTCCAGCCGCAGGTGAAACGGCAACCCCGGCAGGCCCAGGGGAAGCACCGCGACCTCGGGTGGGCTGAACGCAGCGCTCAGGGCCACGCCAAGCAGCAGCAGCGAAAGCGCGCCACCGATCGGAAACAAGACGACCGCAACGAACCGGAAACGTCGCAGCATGAATACGCCCACGACGCCGATCGCAAGCCAGGCCACCACCACCACCAGCACCCAGTCCAGGTGGACCCAAGCGGCGGGTGGTGCAAGCATGTTGTTTGACGTGAGGTTGCCGCGAAAGTTAGCGGGTCTGGTAATTCACGTCGACGCGCCGGTTTCTGGCCCAGGATTCCTCGTCATGCCCGATCGCGACCGGCTTTTCCTTGCCGAAGCTGACGGACTCCATCTGCCTCTCGGTCACGCCCAGCAACTTCATGGCCTGGCGCACCGCGTCGGCGCGCTTTTGACCCAGGGCGAGGTTGTACTCGCGACCACCGCGCTCGTCGGCATTGCCTTCCAGGCGAACGCTGGCGCTGGCGTGGCCGTTCAGGTATTTGGCGTGCTCTTCGATCAGTGCGCGTCCGGCGGGGGCAATCTCGTAGCTGTCGTATTCAAAGAAGACGCTGCGCTTGGCAAGCGCAGAACTTGGATCGTCCAGCGGGTGCAAGATGACGGACTTGACGATGGATTGCGGCGGCGGTGGCACGACCGGTGCGGGCGCAGTTGGTGCTGAGGGCGCAACCGGTATAACCGGAGCATCGCTCACAGGCGGCGTTTCGAGTGGCGTGCTGCTGCACGCAGCCAACGCGGCCGCAACCAACAAGGTGACAAGAAATTTCAAATTCACAGCATATCCTTTCGAGTGAAATACCCTTTGGGCCGCAAGCCCGGTGCGCTTTGCCCCCACTTGAATCCTGCAGCGGGTTCTGAAGAGCCATTCTAGGACGCTTTCACAGCCCGCCTTTTGAACACCCTTTGAACATGGCTCGAGTTTCCTCGATGGCGACCGGTAGAATGGCGCCAGAGGCCACGCACATGAACATCTTTTATCGTCCGTTCTACAAATCCGATATCACCCAGTTTCTGGATCAACTCAAGACTGCGCGTCCCGAGTTGAACGCGCAGCAAATGGTGGGCCACTCCCTGCTTTGGGACAAGGCTGTGGACCGCAGCGCGTGGAGCGAATATCGCGCAGCGCAGGTGGCGCAACAGCCCTATGTGTACCAGCCTCACGACAAGTGACTAACGGCTGCAGGGAACAGGCCGGCAATGGCCCCTGTTGCACGCTGTTTCAATTGATTTTCATAGCATGAATCCCGCCGGCGCAGATGCCCTGCTGACCGAGCCAGCGCCCACAGCAATCTCGGACATGCCCCAGGTGGTGGACCACATCGCGGTGGCGCGCTTGTACGGCGAACCGCTGTTTGCGATGCCGCAGGACCTGTATATCCCACCCGATGCGCTTGAAGTTTTTCTGGAAGCCTTCGAAGGTCCACTGGATCTCCTGCTGTATCTGATTCGCAAGCAGAACTTCAACATCCTTGACATTCCGATGGCCGGCGTGACGCGGCAATACCTCGTCTACGTGGACGAGATCCGCACACGCAACCTGGAACTCGCGGCGGAATACCTGCTGATGGCTGCCATGCTGATCGAGATCAAATCGCGCATGCTGCTGCCACCCAAGCGCGCCGCCGAGGGCGAAGAGCCCGAGGATCCGCGCGCTGCGCTGGTGCGGCGTCTGCTGGAGTACGAGCAGATGAAGCTGGCGGCCGCGCGCCTGAACAACCTGCCTCAATTCGGCCGCGATTTTCTGAAGGCGCAAGTGCTGGTGGAACAGTCACTGCAACCGCGCTTTCCTGACGTGAATGTGGCGGACCTGCAGGAAGCCTGGCGCGATATCCTGAAACGCGCCAAACTGGTTCAGCACCACAAGATCACGCGCGAAGAACTCTCGGTGCGCGAGCACATGAGCATCGTGCTGCGCCATCTGCAGGGGCGAAAATTCGTCGAGTTCGAAAAATTGTTCGATCCGCGGCGAGGCGTGCCGGTGCTGGTCGTGACTTTCATCGCCCTGCTGGAACTGGCCAAGGAGACGCTGATCGAAATCACCCAGGCCGAGGCCTTCGCCCCGATCTACGTGCGACTGGCCTACTCACCGACTTGAGATTATCGAAAGGGGAAACGGATGCGAAACAATCAACCTGTCACCTCGAACGAATACGTCCTGAACGATATCCAGTCACTGATCTCGCGCACCGACGCCTCCGGCATCATCACTTTCGTCAACGCGGATTTCGTCGAAGTCAGTGGCTACAAAGAAGCCGAGCTGATCGGCCAGCCGCACAACATCGTGCGCCATCCCGACATGCCGGAAGAGGCCTTTGCTGACATGTGGGCCAAATTGAAGGCCGGGCGCTCCTGGACCGGCATGGTGAAGAACCGGCGCCAGACCGGCGACTATTACTGGGTGCAGGCCAACGCCACGCCGATCAGCGAAGGCGGGACGATTGTGGGTTACTCGTCCGTGCGCACCAGGCCCAGCCGCGAGCAGGTGGCACAGGCCGAAGAGGCCTATAAGAAATTTCGTGAGGGACAAGCCCGCGGTCTGAAGATCGAAAGCGGCAATGTGGTAAGGACTGGAATCGGTGGCGTGATCCAGACGTTGCTGCAGCCGAAACTCAAGGCCAAACTTCTGCTGAATGCGGCCCTGATGTTGCTCCTGATGACGCTCATCGGGCTGGGCGCGCTGCGCAGTTTGAGCACCGAAAATGCGTTCGTCCTGGCCATCGATGCGGAGGTCGTGCTGGCCAACACCTATCTTGCGGCAACCGATGCCGACATGGCCCATGCGCGCACCGCCGTTGCCGACGCTCTGGTCAACCCCAAGCCTGACAACATGAGCTACCAGGCGGCGGAAATTGAGAAGGACATCGTTGACGCAGAAAAATCATGGGCCGCGCACTCGGCGCAGACACAGGATGCAGCGCAGAAAGCAGAGGACGGGAAATATGCAACGCAACAACAGGCCTTCATAGCCGAGCAATTACGCCCGGCCGCGGCTGCGCTCAAGGCGGGCGACAGCGCCGCGACCCTGAAGATCTACAACGGCTCGCTGTTGCCACAACTACGCGCCCTGCGCGAGGCTTTGCGCCAGCAGGCCAAGGTGCACAGCACTTATTCAACAGACCTGGTGGGGCGCGCCGAAACCAATTACGGCAACACCCGCAACACGCTTGCGACAGCGCTCGTGCTGTGCCTGGCGTTGATGTTTGCGCTGGCGTGGCGGCTGCAAAAGCAGATCGTGGAATCGGTGCTGAATGCGGGCGCCTTTGCCAAGCAGATTGCCGCCGGAAACTTGACGGCCAGCGTGGAAATCAAATCGGCGGATGAGATCGGACAGTTGCTGCACGCCCTGACCGTGATGAAGGCCAGCCTGTCGAACATGGTGGGGCATGTGCGGCGCAGTTCCGATTCGATCAAGGAGGAGTCGAATGCCGTATCGGACAACAGCCGTGCGTTGGAGGAACGCGCCTACTCGCAGGCCATCGCCCTGCAGGAGGCCTCCTCCAATATGGAAGAGGTGTCGATCACCGTCAAACAAAACATCGACAACGCGGCCCTGGCCAATAACCTGACGAAAGAGGCCGGCGAAATCGCCGTCAAGAGCGGCAATGCGATGGGCCACGTGGTGGGCACCATGGACTCGATTGCCGAGAGTTCCAAGAAGATCACCGAGATCATCAGCGTGATCGACGGCATTGCCTTCCAGACCAATATCCTGGCCTTGAACGCCGCCGTGGAAGCGGCGCGCGCGGGCGAACAGGGGCGCGGCTTCGCGGTGGTGGCGGGCGAAGTGCGCAGTCTGGCCGGGCGCTCCGCGGCCGCGGCCAAGGAAATCAAGACACTGATCGACGATTCGGTGCAAAAGGTGAGCAACGGCCTGGTGCAGGTGTCCAGCGCGCGCCAGACCATCGACTCCTCCATTGATGCCGTGAACCGGGTCACCGGCATCGTGGCCGAAATATCCCATTCATCTTCGGAGCAGGGCCAGGCCATCGACCGCGTCGCGCAACTGGTGGTGCAACTCGATACGGACACGCAGGAAACCGTGAGGATGGTGGGCGCCTCATCCAAGACGGCTGCCACCCTGGAAGAAAACGGCAACTTGCTGGCGAAAGGCATTGGGGTATTCAAGCTCGACGGCAATCACGGTGACAACGCGGCGCAGCGCCCTGCCGCAGCGCCGAGCATGCGTCGTGCCCAAAATCCTGCGCCCGCAGCCCGCAGCCAAGCGGCCCCAGGCAAGGCGAAGCCCTTGCCCAAGCCCCCATCGCCAAAGCTGGCTGCGCCTGCTGCCGCCAGCGCCGCGACCGACGATTGGGAAAGCTTTTGAGCTGACCCCAGCAGAAGCAATCGGCGCTCGCGTTGCGCCGAGGCGTTGGCGTCAAAGTTGGCGGCGCTCGTGTCCAAGTATGATTCGCCGCCCTTCCCTGCCCGTCTGTGCCTCCATCAATGTCTGCATCCTCTCCCACCGGTCTGAATTTCGCCCAACAAGAAGCCGTCAATTTCATGCAGGGTCCATGCCTGGTGCTGGCCGGCGCGGGCTCGGGCAAGACGCGGGTGATCACACACAAGATTGCACGCCTGATACAGGTCGGCATGGAGCCGCGCCGCATCGCCGCCATCACGTTCACCAACAAAGCCGCCACCGAAATGCGCGAGCGCGCCCGCAGCCTCATCGGCCATGCTGCCAGGGACGTGGTGATCTGCACTTTTCACGCACTGGGGGTGCGCATGATGCGCCAGGACGGCGCGGTGCTGGGCCTGAAACCGCAATTCTCGATTCTGGACAGCGACGACGTCACCGGCATCCTCAAGGATTGCGGCGGCACGGTGGATCAGGCCACCGCGCGCCAATGGCAATGGACCATCAGCCTGTGGAAGAACACCGGCCTGAACGCAGTGCAGGCTCTGGCCCAGGCCAGGGACGACAACGAACGCATCATCGCGCGTGTGATGGCGCAGTACGAAGACCGGCTCAGCGCCTACCAGAGCGTGGACTTCGATGACCTGATCGGCCTTCCCTTGAAGTTGCTGAAAGAGAACGAAGCAGTGCGCGACAAGTGGCAGATTGCGCTGGGCCATGTGTTGGTGGACGAGTACCAGGACACCAACGCCACCCAGTACGAAGTGCTCAAGCTGCTGGTCGGGCCGCGCGGTCGCTTTACCGCCGTGGGCGACGACGACCAGTCGATCTACGGCTGGCGCGGCGCCACGCTGGACAACCTGAAGAAGCTGCCGCTCGATTACCCCGCGCTCAAAGTCATCACGCTGGAGCAGAACTACCGTTCCACCAGCGCGATCCTGCGCGCCGCCAACAACGTCATCGGACCCAATCCCAAGCTCTACCCCAAGAATCTGTGGAGCGACCTGGGCGAAGGCGAGCCGGTGCGCGTGGTGGACGCCGACACCGAGGAGCACGAAGCCGAGCGCACGGTGGCGCGCATCCAGTCGCTGCGCTCCGGCAGCGACGGCGTCACCACTGCGGGAACCCAGCACAAGGAATTGCGCGACTTTGCCATCCTGTACCGCGCAAATCACCAGGCAAAAACATTCGAGAAAGCGCTGCGCAAGGCCAACCTGCCGTACAAGGTCTCAGGTGGCCAGAGCTTCTTCGACCGCGCCGAGATCAAGGACCTGTGCGCCTGGTTTCGCCTGTGGGTGAACAACGACGACGACCCGGCTTTCCTGCGCGCCATCACCACACCCAAACGCGGCATCGGGCACCAGACCCTGAGCGCCTTGGGCGAGTTCGCCAGCAAGTACCGGCAAAGCCTGTTCGAGTCGCTGTTCAGCTCAAGTCTGGGTTCGGTACTCTCCACGCGCGCCGTGGGTAGCCTGCACGAATTTGGCCGTGCCGTGAATGACCTGGAGTTTCGCGCCCGTCATTGCGTGGGTGCCGAGGACGCGCTCGCCTTCCTGAAGGAATGGCTCAAAGACATCGATTACGAGAAGCACCTGTACGAAGGCGAGGACAGCGAGAAGGTCGCCGCTGCGCGCTGGACCAATGTGCTGGATTTTTGTGACTGGATGGCCAAGCGCTGCGGCGGCGACATCGACGATGCGGCGGGTGCCAGTATCACCACCGAACGCAAGAATTTGCTGGAAGTGGCGCAAACCATTTCGCTCCTGTCCACCATCAGCGAACGCGAGACCGATCAGAACGTCATCACCCTGTCCACCCTGCACGCGGCCAAGGGTCTGGAGTGGCCCCACGTGATGCTGGTGGGTGTGACCGAGGGCATGCTGCCGTTCAAGCTCGGGGACGACGACAATCCCACCGGGCGCGCCGACGGACCCATGTCAGAGGACATGACGCAGCGCCTGCAGGAAGAGCGGCGCCTGATGTACGTGGGCATCACGCGGGCCCAGCGCACGCTGGCGGTGAGTTGGACCAAGCGGCGCAAGAAGGGACGCGAGATGGTGCTGGCGCAGCCCAGCCGCTTCATCGCCGAGATGGCGTTGAATAAGGAGACGGTGCGCGAAGACCCGCGTGCCAAACTCAAGGCGCTGCGCGCCGAATTTGCCAGGAAAGCCGAAGATTCAGCACTCGCGAATACCGCATTGGAAAGACTGTCATGAAAATCCTTTTCGTTTTTGTCTGGGTCGCAGTCAACAGCTTGTGCATGCATGCCTATGCACAGACCGGCATGCCCGAACCCGACGCATTGGCCTGTCCACTGGCAACCGAACTGCAGGTGCAAGATCTGTTTGGACCGTGGCGTGCGGAGTTCAGCGACCCTGCGAGTGGCGAGGCCATGTCGTCAGCCATGCTGCGGTTTGAGCAGAATCCCGAGTTCGCGCAAAGCGTGGCGGGCACGATCACCCGCGGTGACATCCCGGTTCGGGTCAGCGGCGACGTGGAAGACGGCAGATTCGCATTGGACGAGTCGCAGGACGGCACCACCATCAGCGCCACATGGAGCGGTGATGTGGTGCCGGACACGTGCGGCAAGGAAATTCGCGGTACCTGGACCGACACCATACAAAAGAAGGAACTCAACTTTGTGTTGCGAAGATTGTCCGAGTGAGCGCCACAGTGCCCAATTCCAGGACGTCAGCAGCGGCGTTTCCAGACCCATCAAATATCAGCTTGACCCGAGCCTGAACGTCCACCCGCGTTGTTCCTTCTTCCTGCCATTTCGACCACCAACAACTATTTACTTGTGTATACTTTTGTTGCAGATGACACTGACGATGTCACCCTACACTGCAACGGCCCGCCTTCATCCCGCCTGAACCCGAGGAACCATCTCATGCGAACCGATATGTTTCAGCAATCCTTGGAGGACCTCAATGGCTCCACGGCCGACATCGAGGCTTCAGCCCTCATTTCAATCGATGGTTTGATGATTGCCTCGGCCTTGCCACAGGGGATGGACGAGGACCGGATTGGAGCCATGTCGGCGGCCTTGTTGTCGCTGGGTGAGCGCACGGCCCGCGAACTCACCCGCGGCACCCTGGAGCGCGTGCTGATTCAAGGCGAGCGCGGCTACGTGATCATGAGCGCCGCCGGTCCTGAGGCTGTGCTCACTGTGCTGGCGAAATCCAACGCCAAGCTCGGACTGATATTCCTGGATATCAAACGCGCGGCAGCGACGCTGTCCAAACTGATCTGATGGGGTCCGCGATGGGGCTTGCGGACATGGCCGCGCCTTCGCTGCCCGCAGTGCAAACACGCTTGACGTACACGGACGGCAGTTCGCGCTGCGTCTACAGCACCGGACACGAGGTGCCATTCCCTCAGGGTCGGCTGATTGTTTCACGCACCGATCTGGCGGGCATCATCACGCACGCGAATGACGCCTTCGTGGAAATGAGCGGTTACCCGCGCGAAGAATTGATCGGCGCTCCGCATCACATCCTGCGTCATCCCGACATGCCGAAGATTGCCTTCAAGGGTTTATGGGACGATATCTGCGCCGGAAAGAAGTGGCACGGCTACGTGAAGAATCTGCGCAAGGACGGAGCCTATTACTGGGTCTACGCCACTGCTGTGCCCAACATTCGCAACGGCGTCATCGTGGGCTACACCTCGGTGCGCCGCAAGCCCTCGCGCACGCGCATCGCCGAGTTGGAACCGGTGTACCGGCAGTGGCTTGCGGACGAGAAGGCTGCACCATGACTTTCAATTTCCTGATCGCACCGGATTTCGCTCCGGAACGCTTTGCCGGATGGCACATGCTCAACACCACGCTGCAACGTCGGTCCGGCATCGGTCTCCATTTGCTCACACCTGCGAGCGCGCATGAGCAGGCGGAGTTGCTGGCAGGCAGCCAGGTGGATCTGGTTTACGCAAACCCTTTTGACGCCACCGAGATGGTTCGCAGTCAGGGCTACGTGCCATTTGCCCGACCGGCAAAGCACTATGACGAGATGGTGATCGCCAGCGGCGCGGCGTCGGGTCGATCATGCGTTGAGGATCTCAAACCCGGTTGCCGCATTGCCCTGGCAGACAACAGGGACGTCAAGCTCATTGGGCTGCGTCTGCTGGAACCCGCGGACCTGACCGAGGACAACATTCAATGGGTCCCGGTAGACAGCTACCAGGCGGCGGCCCGGCTTGCCATCAAAGGCGAAGTTGACGCGGCGTTCTTCCTGGCGGAGGCTTTTGCTTCGTTCACGCGCATGACGCGCAGCCAGCTTCAGGTGTTGGTGCAAAGTGCCATCAGCGACATTTCGCACGTGTTGTTGGCGCATCCTCGCATTGCTGCGCAGCAATCGGCGGTCGCAAGCGCCCTGCTCAGTCTGGGCCAGACCGCGGGTGATTCCGAGGTGCTGGACGCCCTGGGCCTGCCCGATGGATTTGAGCCCATGACACAGGAAGAGGCCGAGTTCATGATCGACCTGATGGACACGCTGCTGGACTGAAGCGGGTTCAATGCGCGAAGCCCAAGATTCACTGTGGACGAAAAGACGCGCACTGCGTCTTCAAATGCGCCAACTGCTGCAAAACCCCGGGATACCCGACAGCCATTGGACCCGACTGCTGGCGGCACTCGAACTGCCTGGAGCCGAGCCAGTGCAAGGCGCGTTGGCGGATATTTTCTTCGCACTGGATGCCTCCCATGCGGGGTTCAAACGTCAGGCGCTGCAACGCGCATCGCCGCGCCTGCCGGGCCACATCGCGCGCTGGTTTGACGCGCAGTTGCTCCCCGACAGACTGCCGCGCATCACTGCGCTGGCGACGCGCTGGAGCGTGCTGGCCAGGCCTTCAGCCGATATATCAACGCGGGCGCGACGATGCAGCCCGGATGATTCACGCTCGCTGGCCCAACAAGTGGTGTTGGCCTTTGCCCGGGACGATGGTCAGGCGCAGCAGGAGTTCCTGCACCATTGCATCACCTGTCACGACAAGCTGGCGTTCATGCTGGCGCGGCAGGCCTTGCTGCGCACCACAGCCAAGTTGCCCCCGCACTGGGAATCCGTCAGTCTGGCACTCGAACAAACCATGGAGCTGGTATGAAAGTCGTGCTGGCAGGTCTGGCGCCGCGCGATGAAGTGGCGTTCGGCATTTTTCTGGGTCGCTCCTTGAAGACCTGGTCCTGGGAACACGCGACCGTGGTGCGCGGCACGGCGTTGCCCGAAGCCGATGTTGCCGTGCTGGATCTTGCTGCGGCGGGTTTGGCCCGTGCAACGGATCAGGCGCAAGCCGAGCTGTCGCGGTTGCTGAGCCGGATGCCCGCCGTGCTGCTGGTACCCGCACACGATCTGAGCTGGTCGGCAGCACAGCAGGCCGGGGCTGACAATCAGTGCCCTCGTGTCTGGCTCTCCAAACCCTATGGCACCGAGGACATGCGTCTGGCGCTGGAGAAAGCCATGACTCCGCTGCCGCATGGCGGCAATGAAACCGTGCCGCAGGAAAGGCGGGTCACGCCGGTTGCTGCGCCGGCGGCACCCCCCGCCGTAGCAGCCGCTGCGGACCTGATGATGGGTTTGAGCACGGCCGAGTTTGAATCGGCGCTGGCGGATCTGCCGCTGACCAGGCGTCACCTGTTTTTGCACAAACTGCTGCAGCAACTCGCGCTGGAGCGGCCGTTTGAAATGCGCTTTACGGTGCAGAATTCCATCATCGTGCATCCTGCAGACGGCTGGATCGCAAGCAATACGCCGATGCTCGTTGTCAAGCAGGTCTGCCAGAGTGACGGTCTGGCATCGGTTGTCACGATGCGCGAGATCGACCCGATCCAGGCTGAGGAAAGGGCGCATTTACTCGGCATGGTCCTGCGTGAACTTGATCTCTTCCTGGGAGAACTGCTGGATGCAACGCAACCGCAGCACCAGCGACGCCGCATCTCCGACCGGCCCCATTGAATTCAGGATAGCCAAACCGATCGCACGCCATGAACACCCAAGCCGTTGAATGGTTTATCCTGACTCCAGCGGGGGTGCTGCATGCCTTCGCCCGCAAGCACGCCGATGCAACCGAACTGGCGCTGCAAGCCCTGTTGACGCAAGACCGTACGCTGGATGCAGGGGGCTGGGCGGCGGCAGCAGCCGGCGCACCAGACATCACCGCGCTGGCACTGGAACAAGGCTGGGTGCAGCGCCTGCAGCGCCCTTTGCAGGGTCCTGACGCCAAACTGGACGACTTCCTGCAGCAGGTGATCGCCTCGCTCTCGGGTGAACGTCGCGCAGTGCTGGCATCGGAGAGCGGCTTTTGCCTCGCGCATACCGGCATGGATCAGGACGGAGCAGATGCGCTCAGCGCCGCTGTGGCCGACTATTCCGATTTTGCCGCACGCCAGGCGCGCCGCGGCTGGGAAGGGGCGACGCGTTATGTATCGTTTCACTCCGACCCTGAATTCCTGTTGCCCAGCTTCAGTTTCATTCCCTTCTGGGTGGACGAAGCCGGCTACTGGCTGGCGCTGGCCGGTGAACCGCTGCTGAACAACCCGGCGCTGGTGGAACTGCTATGGGGCATCAAACAGGCCGGCACCCGATTCAATCTGCCCGGTGTGGCATGACGGCCGGCGGTGCCGCGCCGCGCCCGGCCGCTCAGCCGTAATACCGGCTGCGCATGCGCTGGCAATAGGCTTGGAGTTGCGGGTATTGACTGGCGTGCCGCTTCAGTGGCGACTCCACCGCGGGACAGAGCAGATTGGCCAGGAATGCGAAGGCCGTGGCATCCAGAGAGCACGGCATCGCGCCCATGAAAAAGGGCTTGTCGGCAAGGAAATCAGCCAGTGCAGTGATGTCGCGACGGCCTATGGAATATATTTCTTCGCGGCTGTGGCGGCCCATGCCGTGGCCGTACAGTTCCTTCACCAGTCCGCGCCGTGCAAACGTGGGCACGATCCATTTCAGCGGTGGCGGCAGCTTGCCGAAAAACGCCTCCCTGGTTTTCGCCCAGCCCTCGGGCTCGACCCAGCGTGAGTAGACCACGGCCCAATAGAGGTTCTCTTCCATGAGGCGCTGAAACGCGAGCGCCGTGGCCTTGCGCTGACCATCCATCCAGGCATCCAGCGGATCGCCATAGCGAGCCTTCAAATGCTCGATGATGAAGGTCGAATCGGCCAAAGTCTTGCCCTCATCGACGATATAGGGCAGTTTGCCCATGGGTGCCCTTTGCAGATCGCGCAGCGTGGCGGTCGGCATCTCGAACGGCAGTTCGGCCATGCGCAAATATGTTTCCATCTTCATGCAGAACGGGCTGGCGTTGGGCAGACCGAACGCGGGATCGAATTGATAGAGTTGAATCATCGATCGCTCCTTGTTGTCAGATGGCTGCGCGATGGGCTGCCGCTTTAGCCAGCGCGCTGCTTGCACATCCACCGTCAGGCGGACGTGGTGCGCAAGCGGATATGCAACTCGCGCAATTGCTTCTCGTCCACAGGCGAAGGTGCCTGGGTGAGCAGGCATTGCGCACGCTGCGTCTTCGGAAAAGCGATCACGTCGCGGATGGATTCGGCGCCGGTCATGAGCGTGACGATCCGGTCCAGACCGAAGGCCAGGCCGCCGTGCGGGGGCGCACCGTATTGCAGCGCGTCCAGCAGGAAGCCGAACTTGAGCTGCGCCTCTTCGGGTGTGATCTTGAGCGCGTCAAACACTTTCTGCTGCACGTCGGCGCGGTGGATACGGACCGAGCCGCCGCCCATTTCCCAACCGTTGAGCACCATGTCGTAGCCCTTGGAAATGCACTTCTCGGGCGCGCTGACCATCCAATCTTCGTGTCCGTCCTTGGGCGCCGTGAACGGGTGGTGCGTGGCGGTGAAGCGCTGCGCCTCATCGTCGTACTCGAACATCGGGAAGTCCACCACCCACAGTGCTCGCCAGCCCTTTTCGAACAGGCCGCTCTTCTTGCCGAACTCGCTCAGCCCAATCTTCAGTCGCAACGCGCCGATGGCATCGTTCACGATCTTGGCCTTGTCCGCGCCAAAGAAAATCAGGTCCCCGTCCTGGGCCCCGGTGCGTTCCAGCACCGCGCTCAACGCGGCGTCGTGGATGTTCTTCACGATCGGGCTTTGCAAGCCTTCGCGACCCTTCGACTTGTCGTTGACCTTGATGTAGGCCAGACCCTTGGCACCGTAGATCTTGACGAATTCGGCGTAAGCGTCGATCTCGCCGCGCGACAGGCCGCCCGCTTCGCGCGCACCGCCGGGAACACGCAGCGCCACCACGCGACCACCCTTCATAGTCGCAGCCCCGGAGAACACCTTGAAGTCCACGTCGGTCATGACGTCGGTGACTTCGGTGAATTCAAGCTTGACGCGCAGATCCGGCTTGTCCGAACCATAGCGGTGCATGGCGTCCTGATAGGTCATCACCGGGAACTCGCCCAGATCCACCTTGATGGTGTTGAGGAATACCGTCTTGATCATGCCCTGGAAGATTTCGCGAATCTCTTCTTCGCTCAGGAACGAGGTCTCGATATCGATCTGCGTGAACTCGGGCTGACGGTCGGCGCGCAGATCCTCGTCGCGAAAGCATTTGGTGATCTGGTAGTAGCGGTCAAACCCCGCCACCATCAACAGCTGCTTGAACAACTGCGGACTTTGCGGCAGCGCAAAGAAGTGGCCCTCGTGCACGCGGCTGGGCACCAGATAGTCGCGCGCGCCTTCCGGCGTGGACTTGGTAAGCATGGGCGTTTCGATGTCGACAAAACCATTGGCATCGAGGAACTTGCGCACTTCCATCGACACCTTGTAGCGCAGCATCAGGTTGTTCTGCATGTAGGGGCGGCGCAGATCGAGCACGCGGTGCGTGAGGCGTGTGGTCTCGGACAGGTTCTCCTCGTCGAGTTGGAACGGCGGCGTAACCGAGGGGTTGAGCACGATCAACTCATGACACAGCACTTCAATCTTGCCGCTCTTCAGGTTCTCGTTGACCGTGCCTTCGGGGCGCGCGCGCACCAGGCCCTTGATCTGCACGCAAAACTCGTTGCGTACGCCTTCGGCGGTCTTGAACATGTCGGCGCGGTCCGGGTCGCACACCACCTGCACATAGCCTTCGCGATCGCGCAGGTCGATAAAGATGACACCGCCGTGGTCGCGACGGCGATTCACCCAGCCGCACAGGCTGACCGTTTGGCCCAACAGGGCATCGGTCACAAGACCGCAGTAGTGGGAACGCATGGCCATATTCTTTTCTTTCAGGGAGTGGCGGCAGTCGCCGCACAAAAACAAAATCAGTGGTCGGCGGGATCCGGTGCGCCCGCGGGCACAGCCGTGCCCATGGAGATGACATAGGTCAGCGCCTCGTCCACACTCATATCCAGTTCAATCACATCGGAGCGCGCCAACATCAGGAAGAAGCCGCTGGTCGGATTGGGTGTCGTGGGCACGTACACGCTGATGAAATCGCCCGCCAGATGGCCGGCCACTTCGCCGGCCGGCGCACCGGTCAGGAACGCTATGGTCCAGCAGCCGCTGCGCGGGTACTGGACCAGAAGCGCTTTGCGAAAAGCGTTGCCGTTGCTGGAAAACAGCGTGTCCGAAACCTTCTTGACGCTGGTATAGACGGTCTTGAATATGGGAATGTGGGTGAACACCCTGTTCCATTGCACAAACCACCAGCGTCCGGCCACGTTGGACACCAGGGCGCCCGTCACGAGCAAGGTCGACAACACCAGGATCACACCCAACCCGTGCACGGCGCGCAAGCGCTCAAGCATCGGCATCACACTGTCGGGCAGCACCGCGCCCAAGCCCGACAGGAGTCCGCCAAACACGCCATCCAGAAGGCCAACCAACCACGCCATGACCCACACCGTGATGGCTAACGGCAGCCATACCAGCAGGCCGGTGATCAGGTATTTCTTGTAGGGCACACTCACTCCCGGGTTCTGGCGTTCACGACTCAATGGCAGGAACAGGACGCGCCACAGCCGCCCGATGCCGCCGGCGTTGGCGTTGCAGCGGGTGCCGCCGCCGGTGCCGCTGCGGCATCGGTCTTGGCGGTTGTGCCGGTCGCCGCCTCCGCGGGCTTGCCGTTCGTGCCAGCGTCAGACGGCGCTGCTGCGGCGGCGGCGGCGCCGCCCTTGAAATCGGTGGCGTACCAGCCCGTGCCCTTGAGTTGAAATCCGGCGGCAGTGAGTTGCTTCCTGAAAGTCTGCGCACCGCAGGACGGACACTGCGTCAACAAGGGGTCGGACATCTTTTGCAAAACGTCCTTGGCCAAACCACAGGACTCGCATTTATAGGCGTAGATAGGCATAAGTTCGCTCGAAGCTGCAAAGCCTTTGATTATAGAGAGAGGCAACAACGCAGCCGCCGTTGCCACGGACGGCTTGCGCACGGGTGGCGCTCAACCGGCGTCGATACCGGCAACGGATTGCAGCATGGCCTCTCGGGTCTGGCTGATGACCTGCTCTTTCCAGGTGTCGGAATCGACAAAGAAAGCGTCCAGCATTTGCCGCTTAATGCGCAGCGCCTTGGCGACCGATACCCTGGGATTCCTCTGCAACCATTGCTCGGCCCGCATGGCCTGAAGCACGTCCTTGAGGGGTTGGGTCCCGAATTCGATGCTGATCGCATTGAATTTTGCCTGCTCGCACTCCCGTTGCAGGGCGTCGAGCATGCCGCCGCTGACCGTGGCCGACACCGACGAGTCCTGAAAAAACGATGTGACTTCACCGCCCCACATCTTTTGGGCATCTGCCAGGCCTTCGGTGTCGTTGCGCGCGCTCAGGATGCGTTCGCCCTTGCCGGCGGGACCCAGGCCCGTGTGCACGTCAATCCACGCGATGTGCCGGGCGCGGGTCGCGTACTTCCGCACGGCGGTGCGCAACGTCTGGTTGCTCCAGGTGGGTTCAGTTCCGCCGAAAAAAAGTCCGTCGGAAAACTCGTATTGACCGGCAGAAACCGCCGCCTGCACCGCGCGCTTGCCCTGACGCAACATCTGCCAGCCGACTTTCGCCTTGTTGGCAAGTGTGGGCGGCCACTGCTTCGGAAGCAGCAGCGCATGCAAGCTCCGATAACCCGCGTTGACGGGAAGTGGTTTGGAGAAGTCGCAAAAATTCCGGTTCAGATCAACGTTCTCGTAAGTGACGCGCCGAATATGCGAGAAGCCGTAGGGGTTGATCGCATGGAGATACAAAACTGCCACGCCGCGCTCCCTTGCCTGGTCGCGAAACGCTTCGTCGTGCAGGGCGAACACTTGCACTCCGCTGCCGCAAAAGCCCTCCACTCCATGCACACCACTGCTGACGATCAGCAGCCGATCGGCGTCCGTGGGGCCGTCCAGCACCACATCCATGGACAGTGTTTCCTTGTCACGTCCGGGCATGCGTTGTTTGTACGACTCCACCTCCAGACCGTGCGCCTGTGCGGCGTCGAAAAACCGCTTGCGGGCGCTGGAGTAGCTGTGCGAGAAAGCAGCCCGAGCGTCGATCATGACCGGCCTTCGGAGCCACCGTCGATCGCCAGCCATTGTTCTGTCAGGCGCACCCAATAGGTGGCACCTAACGGAATCAACTCGTCGTTGAAGTCGTAACTGGCGTTGTGCAACATGCACGGTCCGCCGCCGTGCCCGATCTCACGGTGCCTGCCGTCGCCGTTGGCAATGAAGCAATACGCTCCAGGCTTGGCCTGAAGCATGTAAGCGAAATCTTCGGCGCCCATGGTGGGTTCCTGCACGTCCACTCTGTCGGCACCCACGATACCGGCCATGACCGCGCGCGCGAACTCCGCTTCGGGCGCTGAATTCACGGTGGGCGGGTAGTTGCGCACAAATTCAAAATCGCACTGCAGGTCGAAGGCCTGTGCCGTGTGGCGTGCGAGCTGTTCCATGCGCTTCTCAATCAGGTCCAGCACCTCCAACGTGAACGTGCGTACCGTGCCCTGCACCTCGCAACTGTCGGGGATGACGTTGGTGGCCTCTCCGGCATGGATCATCGTGACCGACACCACACCTGCATCCACCGGCTTCTTATTGCGGCTGATGATGGTCTGAAACGCCTGCACCATCTGACAGGCTGCGGGCAGCGGATCCACAGCCAGGTGAGGCAGCGCGGCGTGCCCCCCCTTGCCACGCAGTGTGATCTTGAATTCATTGCTCGACGCCATCACAGGGCCGGAGCTCACCGCAAAGCGCCCCAATTCCGGGCCCGGCCAGTTGTGCATGCCGAACACGGCGTCCATCGGAAAAAGCTCGAACAATCCGTCCGCGATCATCTCGCGCGCGCCACCGCCCCCCTCCTCGGCTGGCTGAAAAATCAGGTAGACCGTGCCGTCGAAGTGACGCTGCGTGGAGAAATGCTGGGCGGCAGCGAGCAGCATCGCGACGTGGCCGTCGTGGCCACAGGCGTGCATTTTTCCGGGATGCTGGCTGGCATGCGCAAAGCTGTTGAATTCCTGCATCGGCAGCGCATCCATATCGGCACGCAGGCCGATGGAACGTTTCGAAGTACCGCTGCGCACGATGCCCACAACACCGGTCCTGCCCAGACCGCGGTGCACGGGAATGCCCCAGTCCGTCAGCCTTTGCGCCACCAGGTCAGCGGTTCGCAGTTCCTCGAAACACAGTTCGGGATGCGCATGGATGTCGCGGCGCGTGGCGGCAATGCCTGCGGCCTGGGTAACGATGGAATCTATGACTTGCACGGCTTTCTCCTAAGCGCGCAGTTTATTGCACAATGCCGATCGCTGCATCCAGACCTCGTGAGCACCGATCGGGAATTGTGCGCATTGCGTTAACGTGAGACATGATGGTGAGGCATTATCGTGACCCATCAGCCATTCGAGTATCTTTGTGACCCTCCCCCGGTGTACCCTGCCCGGAAACTGCCATGACCACTTACCTCCTTGCGGATCGCCCCATTCAGACCCAGCAGACGCTTGGCGCCTGTCCACACGATTGTCCGGATACCTGCTCCCTCCTCACGACGGTGCAGGACGGCGTGGCGATCAAGGTACATGGCAATCCGGGCCATCCGCACACC
The DNA here is from genome assembly GCA_903832285.1 of uncultured beta proteobacterium. GTDB lineage: Bacteria > Pseudomonadota > Gammaproteobacteria > Burkholderiales > Burkholderiaceae_C > CAIKVZ01. The sequence goes on from CAILAY010000182.1 coordinate 41,091, forward strand.
AACGGGGTGCTGTGCACCAAGGTGTCACGCTATCCCGAGCGCACTTACCATGCAGAGCGCATCCTGCACCCACTCAAACGCACAGGCCCCAAAGGTTCGGGGCAGTTCGAGCGCGTGAGTTGGGAGAGTGCGCTGGCCGACATCGCCAGCCGCCTGACGACGATTGCAGCGCGCGGGCCGGATGCGGCGCAGGCCATCCTGCCGTACAGCTACGCGGGCACCATGGGCCTGGTTCAGGGCGATAGCATGGCGGCGCGCTTTTTCCACCAACTCGGCGCGTCGTTTCTGGATCGAACCATCTGCTCTGCGGCGGGCGGCGAGGGACTGACGCGCACGCTGGGCGGCAAGGTCGGAATGAAGGTGGAATTCTTTGCGCAGTCCAGACTCATCCTGATCTGGGGCAGCAACTCCATCGGATCGAATCTGCACTTCTGGCGCTACGCCCAGGAAGCCAAACGCCTGGGTGCCAAGCTGATCTGCATCGACCCGCGCAAAACCGAAACGGCAGACAAATGCCACGAGCACATTGCCCTGCTGCCCGGCACCGACGCGGCGCTGGCGTTGGCATTGATGCGCGAACTGATAGTGCATGACTGGCTGGACCACGACTACATCGCCCGCCACACGCTCGGCTGGGAACTGCTGCGCGAACGTGCCATGGAATGGTCGGTGCAGCGTGCCGCTGAAATCTGCGGCGTAGCGCGGGAGCAAATCGAGTCGCTCGCGCGCGACTATGGCCGTTGCCTGATCGAGCAGCAGCCCGCCGCCATCCGGCTCAACTACGGCATGCAGCGGGTGCATGGTGGCGGCAATGCGACACGTGCCATCGCCTGCCTGCCAGCGCTCATCGGTGCCTGGCGCCAGCCATCGGGCGGCCTGCTGTTTAGTAGCTCGGGCAGCTTTCCAATGGATCGGGCGGCATTGCAGCGGCCCGACCTGCTGGCGGGGCGCACGCCACGCACACTCAACATGGTGAGCATCGGCGACGATTTGCTGCGCGACTCTTCAACCGGCTTCGGACCGAAGATCGAAGCACTCATCGTGTACAACAGCAACCCGGTGGCCGTTGCGCCGGATTCTGGAAAAGTGGTGCAGGGCTTTGCACGCGAGGACCTGTTCACGGTGGTGCTGGAGCATTTCCAGACCGACAGCGCCGACTATGCCGACTACATCCTGCCGGCCACGACGCAGCTCGAACACGCCGACATCCATCTGAGCTATGGCCACACCGACGTGTTGTTGAATCGCGCTGCGATTGAGCCCCTGGGCGAGGCCAAGGCGAACACGCAGATCTTTCGCGAACTGGCGGCATGCATGGGTTTCGATGATGTCTGTTTTGCCGACGATGATGAAACGCTTTGCCGCGCGGCATTTCCTTCAGCGGATTACGCGCAACTGCTGAACCAGGGTTTCACCACACTACCCATGGCGGATGCACCCTTCGCCAAGGGCAACTTTCCTACGCCTTCGGGAAAGTGCGAGTTCTACAGCGCGTCGCTCGCGGCACAGGGGCTGGATGGTCTGCCGGATCACGTGCCCAACTACGAGTCGCCGGGAGCGGCCGCGCCCTATCCGCTGGCCATGATCTCGCCGCCGGCGCGCAATTTTCTGAACTCCACGTTTGTCAATGTCACCAGCCTGCGCGACATCGAAGGCGAGCCACTGCTGGAAATTTCCGAGGCCGATGCTGCGGCGCGCGGCATTTGGAGCGGCGCCGTGGTGCGCGTCTTCAACGACCGCGGCAGCTATCTGTGCAAGGCCAAATTGTCGGCGCGCGCACGGCCCGGTGTCGTGAACGGTCTGGGTGTGTGGTGGCGCAAGATGGGCCTGAACGGCACGAACGTGAATCAGCTCACCAGCCAGAAACTCACCGACCTTGGTCGGGGACCGACCTTTTACGATTGCCTGGTAGAGGTGGAACTGTCCACTTGAAGTGTTGAGGACCGAGCAGGCTATTGGGGTAATACGCCAATCAGTTGAGGGCAGAGCAAGGTTGTTGGGGTCAGATACCAATTTCGCTGTGGCGCATGGCGCCGCATCCCCAGGTGAGCGGAAAGCTCGGCGAATTTGGACTCTGACCCCAAAAACCTCTGTCCCGCAAAGAACAACCGACATCCGACAATCAGTTGAGGACAGAGCAAAACTCGCTGCGCGTAGTTCTTGGTCTGTCCCGCAAAGTCTCAGGTATTCCAGACGATTTCCTTGCCTGCCTGCTCGCAGCGGCGCAGCATGTCGATGAACGGCAGCGCGCGCTGGCGCAGTGAGATCGTGTCGGCCTGATGGAACTCCCGGCCTTCGGCGAGCGCTGCCTCCCGTGCCGCGGAGCGCGCGGCCTCCTCCTGCAGGATGGCGCGCTCAAGCGCCGCAATCGCCGCCGGCATCTGCTCGGGCAGAACGATGCCTTGCGCCGAATTGGCGGCGTCCTTGCCGATGATCTGCAGCACCCGCCGACCGTTCGCTTCCAGCATGATCACGTCGCCGGTGACTTTGGATTTGAATTTGTAGAGCATGACGCCTGCCATTCTGCACCCGGCGGCGCGGGCCGGATAATGCGGGCACATCAATGGAATGAACATGGCAAATTCAGGAATCGACAGCATCAGCGCCTGGAGCGCAGCCTGGCCACTCCTGCTGGTCATCGCGCTGGCGCTCGGTGCAGGCCTGGGCATGTGGTTGAGCCGTCGTCAGGCCGATGTGGCGCTGCAGGCGGCATCAGACCGCGCCCGCTCTGCGGCCGACGTGGAGGTGGCAACGGCGCGCGAACGGGTGCGCGGCCTGGAAGAAGACCGGCATAGACTGGCGGTTGAAGTGCAGCAACTGCAAGCCTCGCTGCGTCAATCCGAGCAGGCGAGCGCCCGGCTGCAGTCCGAAGTCACTGAGCTCGGTACGCGGCTCGAAGCCGAGCGCAGCCAGTCGCAGGAAAAGCTAAACCTCATGCTGGATGCGAAGGATGCCTTGTCGAACCAATTCAAGAGCCTGGCCAACGACATCCTGGAAGAAAAGAGCAAGCGCTTTGCCGAGCAGAACCAGACCAGCCTGGGCCTGCTGCTCGATCCGCTGAAGTCCCGTCTGCAGGAATTCCAGGGCAAGGTGGAACAGTTCTACGACACTGAAGGCAAGGAGCGCAGCGCCCTGGGCCAGCAGGTGAGCCACCTGATGCAACTCAACAAGGCGCTGAGCGATGACGCGAAAAACCTGACGATGGCGCTCAAGGGTTCGGCCAAGTCCCAGGGCAACTGGGGCGAGCTGATTCTGGAGCGGGTGCTCGAAGCCTCGGGTCTGCGCAAAGGCGTCGAGTACGACGTGCAGGAGAACCATTTGCGCGACGACGGCTCAAGGGCGCAACCCGACGTGGTGATCCATCTGCCGCAGGACCGGCATCTGGTGGTGGACGCAAAGGTGTCGCTCGTGGCCTATGAGGAATACGCCAGCAGCGACGACGATGTGCTGCGCGCGGCGGCTCTCAAACGCCACGCGGATTCAGTGCGCGTTCACATCCGAGGCTTGTCGGAGAAGAATTACCAGGCTTTGTATGGGCTGAAGTCACTGGACTTCGTGTTGATGTTCGTGCCGATCGAACCCGCCTTCATGCTCAGCGTGTCACAGGACAACCAGCTGTTCATGGACGCATGGAATCGCAACGTGCTGCTGGTGAGTCCGTCCACTTTGCTGTTTGTGGTGCGCACTGTGGCGCATCTGTGGCATCAGGAAGCGCAGAGCCGCAATGCGCAGGAGATCGCCAAGCGCGGCGCCGAACTCTACGATCGTCTTTGCGCCTTCGTGGCTGATCTGGAAAAGGTGGGTGAACGCCTGCGCATGGCGCAGGACGCGTACGCTGACGCGTTTTCCAAACTCAGCACGAACAAGGGCAACGTGATCCGCCAGGCGCAGATGCTCAAAGACCTGGGCGTGAAACCAACCAAGTCCTTGCCCTCGGGTCTGGTGGAACTGGCGGGTGACTCTGAGGACGAGGCCTCACTGCCGCCTTGAATCAGTGGCGGAAGTGGCGCACGCCGCTGAACACCATCGCCACGCCACGTTCGTTTGCTGCGTCAATCACCTCTGGATCGCGCATGCTGCCGCCGGGCTGGATGACGCAGGTGGCGCCTGCGTCGACCACCACGTCCAGACCATCGCGGAACGGGAAGAAGGCGTCACTGGCAACGACCGTTCCCTGTAGCGAGAGTTGTGCGTGCTGCGCCTTGATGCTGGCGATGCGGGCCGAATCCAGGCGGCTCATCTGCCCCGCGCCCACGCCCATGGTCATGCCGTTGGCGCAGAACACGATCGCGTTGGACTTGACGTATTTCGCCACCTTCCAGGCGAACAACAAGTCCTGCAACTGCTGCGCCGTGGGCTGGGCTTTGGTCACGACTTTCAGATCGGACAGGGCGAGTTCGTGGTTGTCGGCCGTCTGCATCAGCAGCCCGGAACCTACGCGCTTGATGTCCGTCGCATTGCGGCCACGGTCTGCATCCAGCGGCAATTCCATCTGCAAAATCCGCACGTTCACCTTGGTTTTGAAAACCTCCAGCGCTTCGTGCGTAAAGCCCGGCGCCATCAATACTTCCACAAACTGCTTTGAAATTTGCTGCGCAGCCGCCTCATCCAGAGTGCAGTTCAGCGCGATGATGCCGCCGAAGGCCGAAGTGGGATCGGTCTGGAATGCCTTGGTGTAGGCGTTCAGGGCGTCGGTGCCGAGCGCCACGCCGCAAGGATTGGCGTGCTTGACGATGACGCAGGCGGCGCCATTACTTCTGAAATCAAAGCTCTTGACGCATTCCCAGGCCGCGTCGGCGTCAGCGATGTTGTTGTAGCTCAGTTCCTTGCCCTGCAATTGCTTGGCTGTCACGAGCGACCCCGCTGCCGGATGCAGGTCGCGGTAGAAGGCGGCCTGCTGGTGCGGGTTCTCGCCATAGCGCAGGTCCTGCAGCTTCACGAAGCGGGCATTGGTCTGTCCCGGGAACAGGGCGCGGCTGCCATCGGACTGAATGCTGGAGAGGTAGTCCGAGATGGCGGCGTCATAGTTGCTGATGCGGTTGAACGCGGCCACTGAGAGCGCGAATTTGGTGGCATCGCTCACCTTGCCCTGGGTCTGAAGCTCCGTGAGCACCTGGGCGTATTGAGTGGCCTCCGTGAGGACGCTCACATCCTTCCAGTTCTTGGCCGCGCTGCGCACCATGGCCGGGCCACCGATGTCGATGTTCTCGATCGCGTCTTCCAGGGTGCAGCCGGCTTTGGCGACCGTCGCTTCAAAGGGATACAGATTCACCACCAACAGGTCGATGGTGTCGATGTGCTGGGCCTTGAGCGCAGCCATGTGCTCGGGCAGATCCCGCCGCGCCAGCAGTCCGCCGTGGACTTTGGGATGCAGGGTCTTGACGCGGCCGTCCAGCATCTCGGGAAAGCCCGTGAGCTGCGCCACTTCAGTTACAGGAAGCCCATTGTCTGCCAGCAGTTTGGCCGTGCCGCCGGTAGAAATGAGCTTGATGCCCAAGGCGTGCAAGGCACGCGCAAATTCAAGGATGCCGGTCTTGTCGGAGACAGAGATGAGTGCGTTCATGGGCCGGATCTATTTCAAAAGTTTATGTTCGACGAGCTTCTTGCGCAGGGTGTTTCGGTTCAGTCCCAGCCATTCGGCCGCGCGCGACTGGTTGTCGTCGGCCTGCCGCATCACGACTTCGAGCAGGGGACGCTCGACCACCCGAATCATCATGTTGTACAGGCGATCCGGCTCGGTACCGCGCAAATCCTTGAAATAGCCCTCCAGGCTGGCGCGAACACATTCCTCGATGTGGTTCTTGCTCATGTCACGGTCTCCAATGCGGTGTCGTTGTGATGGGGTTCAGCCTCGGCGGGAATGCGGTCCATGCGCACCGCCAGGTCGTCAAAATAGTCGGCCACGGCGCGCCACTGCTGGCCGCAGTCATCCAGTAAATTCAAGTGCTGGCGAAACGCAGTGGCGCCTGGCAGCGTCTTCACGTACCAGCCGATGTGCTTGCGTGCGCTGCGCACACCCAGAAAGTCGCCGTAGAAAGCGTAGTGGTCCTGCAGATGGTCCAGCAGCAGGTGCCTGACCTCAGCCACCAGTGGCGGCGCCAACAGACTGCCGGTAACCAGGAAGTGCGCCACCTCGCGAAAGATCCATGGCCGACCCTGGGCCGCGCGTCCCAGCATCACGGCGTCAGCCCGCGTCAGGGCGAGCACGTCGCGCGCCCGTTGCGGCGTTGTGATGTCGCCGTTGGCGACAACAGGTATGGACACTGCGGTCTTGACCGCGGCGATGGTGTCGTACTCGGCCTCGCCACGATAGCCTTGCTCGCGCGTGCGGCCATGCACCGTCAGCATCTGCACGCCAGCTGCCTCAAACCGGCGTGCCAGAGTGACGGCGTTCCGGTTCGAAGGGTTCCAGCCGCTGCGCATCTTCACGCTCACCGGCACGTTGCGCGGCGCGCAGGCTGCCACCACCGCCTGCACAATCGCCAGCGCCAGCGGTTCATCCTGCATAAGTGCGGACCCGGCCCACTGGTTGCAAACTTTTTTGGCCGGGCAGCCCATGTTGATGTCAATGATCTGTGCGCCGCCATCGATGTTATGGCGCGCCGCATCTGCCATCAGCGCCGGGTCCGTGCCGGCGATCTGGACCGCGATCGGCCCGGACTCCCCGGCGTGATCGGCGCGACGCGTGGTCTTCGCCGTATGCCATAAATCCGGACGGGAACTCACCATCTCACTCACCGCGTAGCCCGCACCGAGGCGTTTGCACAGCTGGCGAAACGGCCTGTCGGTCACACCCGCCATGGGGGCCACGAACAGTTTGTTCGCCAGGAGTAGATGGCCGATGTGCATACGCGAACAGGTGACTTTTGAAGATGAAGTGATGCCCCGGCAAAAGAGTGGTGACGCTGCGCACTCGGTTGCGTTGGGAGTCTTATTCTAGCTGCCCAAAATTTCAGCAATTGAAATCACGCCGCAATTTTTCCGATCAGCACCAGATGCCTATACTCTGCCACACATGGCACCCTGGATGAATCACCTGCTGGCCCTGCTGGCGCTGCCCGAATACGGTTTGAGCACACTGTTCCTGGTGTGTTTCCTCTCCGCCACGTTGCTGCCGTTGGGTTCTGAGCCCGCGCTGTTCGGCCTGATCAAGCTGAATCCGGATCTGCTTTTGCCTGCCATCCTCGTGGCCACGGTCGGCAACACTTTGGGCGGCGCCGTGACCTGGGCCATGGGTTATGGCTCGCATCAGGTGGTGGACAGATACAGCCACTCCAGCACCCATTTGCGCGCCCTCAATTGGCTCGAACGAATTGGTCCCAAGGCTTGTCTGCTGAGTTGGTTGCCCATCGTGGGCGACCCGCTGTGCGCCGTCGCCGGCTGGCTGAAGTTTCCGTTCTGGCGGTGCACGCTCTACATGGCCACCGGCAAGTTCCTGCGCTACGTGGTCATGACCGCATCACTGCTCTGGTTCTTTCCCGGTTCAGCCTGAATTTCAAGCAAGGCGCTACAAAAGCCCCGCCAGTTCCAACTGCATCACGATCATGTTCACCAGCGTGGCCAACGAGGGTCTGCCGGTCTCCACGGTGAAATGCGCCGTTTCCTGGTATAGGGGATCACGCAATACGAACAGTTCGCGCAGACGCTGCATGGGGTCCTCTACCTGCAGCAGCGGTCGGTTCTGGTCGTGACGCACGCGCCGGTACACCTCTTCGGGCGTGGAACGCAGATAGATGACGTGGCAGCGCTGGTGCAGATGCTCCCGATTCGGCGCCCGCAACACCACGCCGCCGCCCGTGGAAAGCACGCCGTCGTGCGTCTGCGTCAGTTCGTCGACGAGTTGTTCTTCAACGTCGCGAAACCGACTCTCGCCTTCATTCGCGAAAAAGTCCCGGATGCTGCACCCCAGGCGCTGTTCGAGCAGTTGGTCGGTATCGATCAGCCCAAGCTGCAGTCGCCGCGCGAGTTGCCGCCCGACAGTGGATTTGCCGGAGCCGGGTAAACCGATGAGGGCCAGACGCATGAGGTTCAAGCCAGTCCCAGACACCATCCCGGGGAATGAGGCTCAGACATCCGGCGATATCGACGCGCCGGTCAACAACCCGACAGGGTCAGCCCGCGTCCGTTGTCCTCAATCGTCAGGACACTGGTCGCAGAGGCACCCAGACTGTCCACCACCGTCAGCGTGATCGGATAAAGCCCATTGACGATGTAGGCTCCCCCACCGTTCACCGGATTGATGCAGCGGGTGCCGTTCAATCCGGCGCTCACGGTAAAGGTCGCAGGCGTGAGTGTGCCGTTGATCGCAACCGTGCTCAGGCGCAGGTCACTGGTATAGGCGGTGTAGGGGCCGGTGCCGCCATAAACGCTCAGCACGATGGCGCCATTGAAGTCCTCCGCAACCTGGACCGCGCTGGGCGAGAGGCGCAACAGGGCCGACGGTGCCTGCACAGAGAGGCTGAGCGTTGCGGACTGGCCCAGCTGATCCACGATGGACACGCTGGTGCCACCGACGTTGCGCAGGGTAACCGAAAAAGCATCACCGCTGGTAGCCACGCTGCTGGCGGACACCGAAGCGATGCTGGGGTTGTTGACGCTGATGCCGTACGGTGGCGACGCACCGCTGATGATAAAGTTCAGCACGTCACCCACATTCGCCGTCACTGGGCCGCCCGGCAACACCGCCAGCGGGGTCGTCGCCACGGGCGTCACGGTCACGGCAATCGATACCACGCCGCCAACCGAGTCGGTGACAGCCACGTTGGCCGGGCCTGCGGCCTTGCCGACGATGTTCAGGGTTGAGCCGCTGACGTTGCCTGTGACAAAGCTCACATTGCTGCTGTTGGCCACATAGGGTGGCGTGCCGCCGCTGATGCTGTAGCTCGGCGTTGCACCGGTCGCAATCGTGATGCCAGAGGGAGGCGCCGTCGTGAAGAGCACCCCGGCACTGCCGGCACCCACCGTCACGCTGATCGTTTGTTGCGCGCCAGTCGAGTCCAGCACCACCACACTTGCGGGCCCACCCGCAGCAATGCCGGTGATAGTCAGTGTGGCGCCGCTCACGCTGGTGCTGGCTAGGCCGGTATCGCTGCTGCCGCTGGCATAGGGTGGTGTGCCGCCGCCGATCGTGTAAGTCTGAGCCGAGCCCACATGCACCGTCACACTTGCCGGCGCCGTGGTGAACAACGCGCTGGCAGCGCTGACGGTGACACTCAGCGACACCTTGGCGTTCGCACTGTCACGCACATCCACCGAGGCATTTCCTCCTGCAACGGCATTGAGGTTCAGCGTTGAGCCGGTGACGCTGGTAGTCGCCACACCGATGTTGCTGCTGGTTGCGGTGTAGGGGCCCGCGCCTCCGCCAATGGTGAAGCTGCGGGTGCTGGTGGCAGTAAGCGTAATGGCGGCCGGTGCGCTGGTGTACAGCGCCGTGGCACTGCCCGCGCTGACGACCGTGACATTCACGCTGGCCGATCCGCCATTTGCGTCGTACACCGCAACCTCGGTCGGCCCGCCCGCTGCGGCACCGGCGATGCTCAAGTTGTTGCCATTCACGATGTTTGCCACCGCCACGGCGTTGTTGCCGCTGGCAGCGACATAGGGTGGCGTGCCGCCGCCGATGGAATAGGTCGCTGCGGTGCCGGCAGTGACAGTCAGGCTGCCGGGCGCCAGGATGTAGATCGCGGCCGCATTTCCGGCACCAACGGTCACACTGGTACTGACCGATGTCCCGACCTTGTCCTGCACGGTGATTTGTGCCGACCCGGCGGCCACGCCGGTGATGACCATCGTACTGCCGCTCACACTCACGCTGGCAATGCCGGTATTGCTGCTGCTGGCGGTATAGGGCGCGCTGCCGCCGCCAATGGTGAAGTTGCTGGAGGCGGCGCCCACCGCAAGCGTGACAACAGCCGGCGCCGACGTGTGCAGCGCCGTGGTATTCACGAGCGGGTCAGCCCCACCAGCGCCACCGCAGGCCACCAGTGCCCAGGCCATGACGCAGATGGACAACAACTTCAGATGCTTCATGTTGTGCTTCCAGATTTCCAAGCCCTGATTCTAGTGCGCGAAGCGCAAGAAAAATCGGCCCTGAAGAGGGCCGATTTTTGGTTGTCGAAGGGTAAATTGGCGATGGCCGATCAATTGGGGTCGATGCAGCTGCCTGAGCCATAGGGTGGTGTCAGGAACGAGCCATTCGGCACATCTGTCTTGATCACGCTGGTCACAAAACTGCGGGTCTTGGTTCCCTCCGACCCCACCACCTTGGTCGTCGCCTTGATGGTATAGGCCAACCATCCGCCCATGTTCTGACCGTAGGACACCTGGATGATGAGCCTGCCAGTGGCGTCGGTCACTTGACCGTTAATATACGAGAGAACAATCTCCGACTTGCTGGGGTCCAACACATTATTGTGGTTGATGTCCTCAGTCGTACCCAAAGCGACGTTTGCGTCGAGCGAGCCGTTGCGGTTGGTGTCCTCATTGACACACCAAACGTTGGTCGTGAGCGTTGGCACTTGGTTATTCACATAGACCAACCCGTTGTAGGTATTTCCATAAACAAAGTTGATGTCGGGAACGGGAATAAGGTAGTACGGAGCACCCCAAACTGGCCCTTTGCCGTAGTGCGTTATATCCACGCTAGCAGACACCACGGCACCCTTCACTGCCACGCCCGATGCGTCAGCCACTTGAATGCCAAACTGCTCCTGATAGAACAATCCCGAACTGTCCTTTGCCATCGTGTTTTGGTTGACGATGGCGATGGACAGTGGTTGGCCACTCACCGTCAAATTGGCCAGGACAGATTGCGGGCATGGCAGCACACCCGTAACCGGATCAGCCGCCAGTTCTGCATCGGTAGCCGCATAACATGCTCGCAGCAAGACACCATTGGTGGGACTGGTTCGGGTGCCTGCCACGTAGCGTGCGGTCGCCGTTCCGGTCGCGTCGGAGTACACAATCGCTGACCCGGTGGAAATGTATTCGCCTGCCCCAAGGGCTGGCGCCTCGATGTCGAAGCGGACCCGAATATATTGGATTCCAGTGTTGTCGGCCGCCACAAACTTGGCCGTCAGCAACGAGCTATTCGTGGTTACACCAGTCGCGTTCGTTCCAATATTGATCGGATTTGCGGTCAACGACTGTGAGGTACCCAACCCTGATGCCGCAGGGATGGTGCTGCCCCCGGCAACCACTACCTGGACCGCTGTGGTCGCGGTAACGCCTGCGCCCGCTGCAGTGACGTTATAGCTCCCTGCGGCCGCCGGCGCGACAGCGCTTGCCGACACGTTTCCGTTGGCGTCCGTTGTGGGCGTACCCGTGAATCCGGCCGTACCTCCCAAGGTCACTACGACTCCCGGAATTCCCTTGCCCGCGGAGTTCACAACCTGGAGATTGAGTTGCACCGTGTCCCCCGGGGCCGGTGTCGCTGGAACGGGTGTCATGGTGATGACGCTGCCGGTCACGGGGATCGTGATCTTCTGCGTGATGCTGTCGACCTTGATCGTGACCGTGATGGTCCGGTTGGTCTGGTCAGCGCCAATCGTGACCGTGCCCACGAAATTTCCACTGGCGCCCGTCGTGGTGCCGGTTGGCGTGAACACTCCGGAATCCACCGCGCCCGTAACGGTAGCATCAGCAACCGGATTTCGATTGGCGTCCAGTGCCTGAACCGTGATTGTCACCTTGTCGCTGCCCGAATCGTTCAGCTCCGGCTGGCTCAATGAAACGGTGAAACTGGAAACCGTCGACCCCGTGGTACCGCCTCCCGTGCCGCCCGTTCCACCCGCCGGTGTACCGCCACTTCCGCCGCCGCCGCCGCATGCGGTCAATGCCAGCGACAAGACGGCGCACGTCACTATTTTCAAGTACTTCATGTCAGTTCCCACTGTTCATTTGCCGCTGCCAAACTCAACGCACGGTCGATCGTTCGGAGATCACCTTGGGCGTGATGAACACCAGCATTTCGTTCTTCTGGCTTGCCTTGCTCTTGGTCTTGAACAAGTTGCCCAGGTAGGGGATATCGCCCAGCAACGGCACCTGGGTCAGACTGTCGGTTTCGTTCATCGTGTAGATGCCGCCGATCACCACGGTGCCGCCATTCTCCACCAGCACCTGGGTCTTGATGTGTTTGGTATTGATGGCGTAGCCTGCCGCGGTCAGCACGCCAAGACTGTCGTTGGTCACGTCCACATCCAGCACGATGCTGCCTTCGGGCGTGATTTGTGGTGTCACCTCCAGTTTCAGATTGGCCTTCTGGAACGCGATCGACGTGGCGCCGCTGGAGGTTGCCACCTGGTAGGGCAATTCTGTCCCCTGCTCGATCAACGCCTTGGTCTGGTCGGCCGTCACGACGCGCGGACTCGACACCACCTTGCCTTTGCCGTCAGCCTCAAGCGCCGAAATTTCCAGGTTCAGGAAGCGGTTGGCGGTGGCGTTGAAGATGGAGACCGCGAGCGTCGCCGGGTTGAAGCCATTCTGTGCCACGGCAGGCAGATTGATGAAGTTGCTGGTGGTATCGACCTTGCCACCGGCCCCACTGGTGGCCACAACATTGCCGTAGCTGGTGCCGATGGCGATACTGTTGCCGCCGCCAACTTGGTAACCGCCCGTGCCGCCATTCTGCGCACGCTGATCGGTGGCACCCAGTCGGATGCCCAGCGACTGCCCGAAGGTATCTGAAGCCTCGACCATGCGTGCCTCGATCAGCACCTGCCGCACGGCAATGTCCAGCTTCGCGATGAGTTGTTGCACCTGCTCCAGCTTGCTGGAAATATCGGTCACGAATAACTGATTGGTTCGCGGCGCCGCGGTCGCGCTACCCCGTGCGCTCAGGACGCGACCCGTGGTCCCCGCGCCACCGGTTGAGCCACCGCCGGTCGCCCCCGTGCCATTGATCTGGGTCGCAATGTCGGTTGCCTTGGCATAGTTCAACTGAAACGACTGCGTCTTCAAAGGCTCCAGGTTCTGAATGGCCTGGGCCGCTTCCAGGTCTTTCTTGGTCTTTGCGTCGAGTTCGTCCTTGGGGGCAATCAGCAGCACATTGCCAGTCTTGCGCACACCGAGACTCTTGGCATCCATGATGATTTGAAAGGCTTGATCCCAGGGCACGTCTTTCAGCCTCAGAGTGACCGATCCGGTGACTGAATCCGAAGTGATGATGTTGAAGTTGGTGAAATCGGCGATCACCTGCAACAACGAACGTACTTCAATGTTCTGGAAATTCAGCGACAGCTTTTCGCCCGTGAAACTAGGCCCCTGCGTGAGCCTGTTGGCGTCTATCTTTTGGGGTCGTACTTCCACCACAAACTGGGTATCGGTCTGGTACGCGCTATGTTCCCACACGCCCTTGGGCTCGATCACCATGCGCACCCGGTCTCCCACCTGAAATGTCGTCACGGTCTGAACGGGCGTACCAAAATCGGTCACGTCCAGGCGCCGGCGCAAGCCCTCGGGCAACGTGGACTTCATGAACTCGACCACCAGTGTTTGGCCCTGCTGGCGAATGTCCACGCCCACCTGGCTATTGGCAAGCGTCACGACCACCTTGCCGGCGTCATCCGCGCCGCGCTTGAAATCAAGATCCTTCAGCGGTAGCGCATCACGATTGCGGTTCTCGGCAAACACGGGTGTCGCGCTTGCGGACGGTGCTGACATCACCACGGGATCCAGAAACACCAGCAGCGTCTTGCCTTGCTGTTGGGTCTTGTATGTCGTGGCCGCTTTCAGGTTCAGCACGATGCGCGAACGGTCGCCCGACTGGGCAACGTTGACCGACCTGAGGTTACCCTGATTGATCTCAACCGAGGAGCGCCCCAACGCGCTGCTGTAACCCGGAAAATCCAGGGCGATGCGCGCCGGAGACTGGATTGAAAATCCAACCGGCGCACTCGCCAGCGGCTGCGAAAGTTCAATCCGGACCACCTCTGCGCCACCTTGAATGGTGCCACTCACCGACTCGATCACGTTTTGCGCCTGGGCCGCGAGCGACAGGACCATCCCGATTGCAGCGGTCCCAAAGCGCAACATCTTCAAGGGGAAAAGGTTTGGCATATTCATTTTTTCGAGCTCTCTAGCAGCTGCAATTTGACAGGCCTTTCGACCCACTCGCCGGAAGCGTCCTGGGCAATCTCGCGCACAGCCAATTCCGTTTCAGTGATCTTGGTGATGCGTCCGTAGTTTTGCCCCAAATAGTTGCCCTCGCGCACCTGGTACAGCAGGTTGTCCACGCGCAACAGGGCCACCGGCTTACCTTCCCTGACAAGGCTCCCGACCATGGCCACAGAGTCGAGCGGAAATGACTCCAGCGCCTCTTTGCGACGCGCCAATTCAGGGGCCAGCAGGGCCGCATTGTCGGCCACCCGACTCGAGTCGTGCTTGATCGATTGAGCTAACCGCTGGATGCTGAACGGGTCGATCGCGCCACCCTGCGAGTACAGCTGCGGCACAAACTTCTTCGGCTCCGAAATGGGTTCCGGCGCGGCTTTGGTCTGGTTCCTTTGTTCGGCCATCCACTGCCGCAGTTCGTCCTGGCTCGACGCGCCACAAGCCGCGAGGAACAGGGGTACCAGGAAAATCCCCAGCCAAGCCGGCAGCCTGTTCAAACCACTCATTTCTTGGCCCCTCCCGCCGCAGCAGAGGCCGGCGCCTTGCGCTGCGCAGCCACCTCGTTCGCGTCCAGATATCTGAAGGTCTTGGCTGTGCCCTCCATGGAAAGTACAGCTCCATCCTTTATCGGCGTCACGGCAAGATTGTTGAGCGTCACGATGCGCGACAGGTTGGCGATATCGGACGCGAACGCACCGATGTCGTGATAGCGCCCTGTCACCTTCAAGGCGATCGGCAGTTCCGCGTAGTAATCCTTCACCACAACCTGCCCCGGTCGGAACACGTCGAACTGAAGACTGCGCCCAACGCCCGCTTGATTGATATCCGAAAGGAGTGCATCCATTTCGGCTTTGCTTGGCAACTGCTTTTCAAGCTGCGTGACAAATTGCTGTACCTGCTCCCGCTGCTTTTTCAGCGCATCCAGATTGACCGCCTGGGCCAGCTTCTTGGTGTAGTCCTCCCGCAGCACCTGCTCCTTCGCGCGGGCAGATTCAAGGTCGGTGTCGTAGCCATTAAGCCAGACAAACCAAAGCACGATCACCACTACCGCCACGACTGCGGCAAACAGGGCAAAGCGAGGCAGGCCCGGCCAAGTGGAAGGATCTTTGAGATCGAGGTTGCGAAACTGGCTTTGTATGCGCTCCCGCACGAGCGCAAACTCAATCTTCTTTGGAATGATATTGTCCATGAAGTGTCGCTATGGTTTCGCCGGCGCCGATGCGCGAGCGGCACTGGGCGCCGAAGCCTTGATCGCGGCAGCGCCGGATGCAGCGGTCAACACCTTCTCGGCTTCGCTGGATCGCATCAGACGCACCCGGATATTGAATTTGGCCACCCGACGCTGATCCCTGGGACCCAGGCTCACATTGTCAGAGACAATTTCCACAAGATCAGGGCGCGACAACCACGGTGTGTTATTAGCCAGATTACGCAACAATTCTGAAATACGCTCGTTCGACTGTGCAATACCCTGCAACGTCACGCTCTGGTTCTCCTGCCGCATGCTTTTGATAAATACACCATCGGGCAATTGTTTGACCAGTTCATTAAGCATGTGGACCGGCAGGTTCCGATCGGACTGAAGATCTTCCACCGCCTGCTGGCGCGCCCGCAGCGATGCAATCTCGGCGCGCAATCCCACGATGTCCTTGATCTGCGCATCCAGTTTCTTGTTCTCGTTCTGCAACACCAGGATCTTGTCCTGCTGGTCCGATATCTTCGCCTGGTACCAGAGAAAAATGCTACCCGCCATCAAACCGCCGAGCAGGGCAGAGGTCCCCACCATCAGGTTGAACGCCTCGCGCCTGCGCTTGCGTGCGGCCTCCCGGTGCGGCAGCAGATTGATCAGAATCACAGCGAAAACCTCCGCATCGCCAAACCGCACGCGGTCAGATAAGAGGGCGCCTCACTACTCAATCTCTTGCTTCTGACTGCGCTCCCGATTTCCATACCTTCGAACGGATTGACGGCACTGCAGGAACATGCGGCCTGCTTGGCAACGGTTTCGACCAATCCCGGCATGGCCGCCGCACCGCCCGCCAGGAAAATGTGTCCGACCTTGCTGTGTGGCGTGGTGTTGAAGAAGAACTGCAATGCGCGGGTCGCTTCCTGCGCCATGTTTTCCACGAATGGGCGCAACACGCTCACTTCGTAATCCTCGGGCAGGTCGCCGCTGCGTTTCTTGACCTCGGCCTCTTCAGAAGAAAAGCCATACTGGCGCACAATCAATTGCGTCAATTGCGCGCCGCCAAAGGCCTGATCGCGCTCATACAGGACTTCATCGTTGCGCAGCACCTGCAAACTGGTGGTAAACGCGCCAATTTCAAACAAAGCGACGAGGGTGTCGACGCCCATGTCGGGCAGTGTTTCAATCAGCCGCTCGATCGCCAGTCTGGAAGCGTAGGAATCCACATCCACCACCATGGCCTTGAGCCCTGCCGCCTCCGCCATGCCCTGGCGGTCCTGCACTTTTTCCTTGCGCGACGCGGCGATCAGCACTTCCACATCACCTTCGGACTTGGGACTGGGGCCGACGACGTAGAAATCGAGGCTGACTTCCTCCAGCGAGAACGGAATATATTGGTTTGCCTCGGACTCAACCTGGGTTTCCAGTTCTGCCTCGGACAAGCCGCCTGGCAGGATGATCTTCTTCGTGATGACGGCGGACGGCGGTAGCGCCAGCGCCACATTGCGGGTGCGCGTGCCACTTTTCTTGACCAGCCGTCGTATCGCGTCGGTCACTTCGTCAAACTTTTCGATATTGCCATCGGTCACCCAACCGCGATCCAACAGTTCGATGGCGCAGCGCTCAAGCACCCAGACACCATCAGCGTTGCGTCCCAATTCGACCAGTTTGGCGCTGGACGCACTCACATCCAGACCAATCAAGGACGCCGGCTGACGGTTGAAAAACGACCCCAGAGAGATCAAGAATGTCCCCTAAAATATGCCGAAAGCCGGCTGCGTAGACTTAAGAATCTACTTTAATAGTAGCAGTAAGATCTTTGTTCAGTAAAGGTTTTTAACATTTGGCAGCAAATTAAACGTTGCCAAAAGCCTACGCACGATCAATTGTTGTGTGCCTCACAATCCGCGTCCCACCCCACCTCGGCCCGGACATGAACCAGCGGCGATGATAGCTGCGATCGATTTTTATAATGCGACGGACACGAAATATCACACTCATGCATGACGCGCCCCAACCCATCACTCCCGCCAGCAGCAAGAACACCGGTAAAGCGAAGACCCTTGCCTGGCCTGCGCGAGCGGCTTTGTGGGCCGCTGGATTGGTGGCCGCCGGCATAGGGTCCCTGCTGATTCTGGTGGGTATCGCGCTGGCAGTCGCCTATCCCAACTTGCCCGACATTTCAGAACTTTCCGACTACCGGCCAAAACTTCCTTTGCGTGTATTTGCAGCTGGAGGCGAACTCATCGGCGAGTTTGGCGAGGAGCGTCGTCACCTCACGCGCATCCAGGACATCCCACAGGTGATGAAGGACGCGGTGCTGGCGATTGAGGACTCACGCTTCTATTCCCACGGCGGTGTCGACTACAAAGGAATGGTGCGTGCAGCACTGGCCAACCTGGGGCGCATCAAAAGCCAGGGCGCTTCCACCATCACTATGCAGGTGGCGCGAAATGTCTATTTATCCAAGGAAAAGACCTACTCCCGCAAGATCTACGAAATCCTGCTGACTTTCAAGCTCGAACACATGTTGAGCAAAGACCAGATTCTGGAAATCTACATGAACCAGATCTTTCTGGGAAACCGGGCCTATGGCTTCGCCGCCGCCTCGGAAGCGTATTTTGGCAAGCCACTCAAGGACATCACCGTTGCCGAAGCAGCCATGTTGGCAGGCCTGCCGCAGGCGCCTTCGGCCTTCAACCCCATCAGTAATCCGAAGCGGGCACGGGCACGCCAACTGCACATCATTGAACGCATGGAAGACAACGGGTTCATCACGGCGCAGCAAGCAGCGGCCGCCAAGGCCGAGACCCTGAAACTCAAGCGCGAAGCCGACGACACGAGCGTGCATGCCGAGTACGTGGCCGAAACCGTGCGGCAGTTGATGTATGCCCAATACGGCGAGGAAACCTATACCCGTGGGCTGAATGTCTACACCACGCTTGACGCGGTCGACCAGGACACCGCGTACAAGGCGCTGCGCCGTGGCATCATGGATTTCGAGCGCAAGCAGATCTACCGCGGTCCGGAGCAGTTTGTGACCCTGCCCTTGGACCCAAGCGAGACTGACGATGCGGTGGACGAGGCGCTCGGTGACCACCCCGACAACGGCGACGTGCTGGCGGCTGTGGTGCTCGAAGCCAGCCCGAAGAAGATCGTGGCAGTTCGGCAAAGCGGCGAGACGCTGGAAATTTCGGGTGAGGGGCTCAGGCCGGCGCAGTCGGGCCTGTCGGACAAGGCGGCACCCAACATCAGGATCCGGCGCGGCGCCGTCATCCGTGTTGTAAAGACACCGAAGAACACCTGGGAAATCACCCAATTGCCGGAAGTCGAAGGCGCGTTTGTGGCGTTGGATCCGCGCGACGGTTCCATCAAGGCCATGGTCGGAGGATTCGATTTTGACAAGAACAAGCTCAACCACGTCACCCAGGCATGGCGGCAGCCGGGATCGAGCTTCAAGCCTTTCATCTATTCCGCGGCACTGGAAAAAGGCTTTACTCCTGCCACCATCATCAATGACGCCGAATTGTTTTTCGATGCTGGAGTCACCGGCGGCCAGCCCTGGGAACCGAAGAATTTCGACCAGAAATACGAGGGGCCGATGAGTCTTCGAATGGGCTTGGCCAAGTCCAAGAACATGGTCTCCATCCGTGTCCTGAACGCCATCGGAGCACCCTACGCGCAGGACTGGATCACGCGCTTCGGATTCGATGCCGACAAGCACCCCCCGTACCTCACGATGGCACTGGGAGTTGGCTCGGTGACGCCCATACAGATGGCCACGGCCTACGCGGTATTTGCCAACGGCGGCTACCGCGTGAACCCCTGGTTGATAACCAGGATTACGGAGCAGAAGGGAAAGCTCCTGGTCGAGACCAAACCCGCGACGTTGGACGAGTCAATGCGCGCTATTGAAGCGCGCAACGCCTTCATGATCAGCAGTTTGCTAAGCAGCGTCACGAGCGTCGGAACGGCGGCATCGGCACAGGCCAAGCTCAAGCGTCCCGACCTGTACGGCAAGACGGGCACCACCAACGACTCCATCGATGCCTGGTTCGTCGGCTATCAGCCCAGCATCGTGGCGGCGACATGGATTGGCTACGACACACCGCGCAAGCTCGGCTCCGGGGAAACCGGCGGCGGCTTGAGTCTGCCGGTGTGGATCGGCTTCATGGAAACCGCGCTCAAGGGCGTCCCCGTGGCGGAACTGGTCGCACCCGAAGGCGTGATCTATTCAGGCGGGGAGTGGTTTTATGACGAGTACGCGCATGGCGCAGGGATTGTCAGCCTGGGGCTAAACGACAAGGGGACACCGGGCACCGGCATGCACCCGGAGGCGCTACCCGGCGCAGACGAAAAGAAAAAGATACTCGACCTCTTCAAGAATTGAGAAGCTGGGTGAAGTTCAGCGGCGTCCCCGCCTGCTCACTCGCGCAGCGCGAGACATTCTCGAAGAACTCTCCCTGACCCTTGGTGTCTTGCCATTGGCTGCCATCAAAGCGGAAGTGATAACCGCCCGAGCGCGCCGCCAACCAGATTTCGTGCAGCGGCTTTTGGAGATTGACAACAATCTGCGTCCCGTTCGGGAAAGTCAAAGTGAGCATGCCGCCAACGCGCTGGTTGTCGATGTCCGCATCGGTTGCGTCGTTCAGTCGATCACACGCCTGCTCGACGGTTTTGAGCAGAAGTTCTGCCTGATCGAGAAAGTGCGGGTCGGTCATTACAATTTGTGGATGTTCCATACGCAAATTCTAGTCAGGATGATTGCCCTTGGCGCCCTTGTGGCGGCATTAAGCGCCTGCGGGCAAAAAGGCGCGCTGTATTTACCGGGTTCCGCGGCAGCGCGGGCAGCACCTGCTCCCGCCGCGTCGGCGCAGCGCGCTTCGTCCGCGCCATCGGCGGCACTTGCCGCACCCACCACCCTCGCCGCCCAATGACCCCACCCCACCTTCCCGGACAACCGCAACTCGCCTATCGCAACAACCAGCTCTGGCTGGAGGATGTTCGTCTGGCCAACCTGGCGCAGGAATACGGCACGCCCCTGTTTGTCTATTCCAGGGCCGCCATGCTGGCCGCGCTGGCAGCTTACCAGCGCGGCTTGCAGGGCCGCAAAGCGTTGATCTGTTATGCCATGAAAGCCAACTCGTCACTTGCGGTACTGCAAGTATTTGCCAGGGCCGGTTGCGGCTTCGACATTGTCTCGGGTGGTGAACTGCAGCGCGTGCTGGCGGCAGGAGGCGATGTGAAGAAAGTCATTTTTTCAGGCGTCGGCAAGACTCGCCAGGAAATGCAGCAGGCGCTGATCGCGGGCATCGCTTGCTTCAACGTCGAAAGCGAACAGGAACTGGAAGTACTGAACGAGGTCGCAGTGACCCTTGGAGCACGGGCGCCGGTGAGCATTCGCGTCAATCCCAACGTCGATCCGAAAACCCATCCCTACATTTCCACTGGACTCAAAGGCAGCAAGTTCGGTATCGCGCACGAGCGCACGGTTGCCACCTACCAGCGTGCTGCGCAACTCAAGGGGCTGCGCGTAGTCGGCATCGATTGCCACATCGGCTCGCAGATCACGCAGGCACTGCCCTATCTGGACGCGGTCGACCGCATGCTCGATCTGGTGCAGGAGATTGAAGCCGCCGGCGTGCCACTGGAGCACCTTGACTTTGGCGGGGGCCTTGGCATCGACTACAACGGCGACCAGCCACCTGCTGCAGATGCGCTGTGGACGCGCCTGCTGGCAAAGCTTGATGCACGCGGTTTTGGACAGCGTCAGATCATGATCGAGCCGGGGCGCTCCCTGGTGGGCAACGCCGGCGTCTGTCTGACCCAGGTGCTATACCTGAAGCCAGGCGAGGCGAAGAATTTCTGCATCGTGGACGCGGCGATGAACGACCTGCCACGCCCTGCCATGTACCAGGCCTTTCATCAAATCGTGCCACTGTCTTGCACTGCACCGCCGGTGCACAGCACGACATGGGAAGTGGTCGGACCGGTCTGCGAAAGCGGCGACTGGATCGGACACGAACGCGAGTTGGCGGTGCAGCAGGGAGATGTGCTGGCGGTGCTGTCGGCAGGCGCCTACTGCATGAGCATGGCCAGCAACTACAACACCCGCGGGCGTGCCGCAGAGATTCTGGTGGACGGGGACTGCACTTTCGTCGTCCGGGCACGCGAGTCCGCGCAGGACTGCTTCGCACTGGAACGGTTGCTTCCCGGCTGATCAGCGCGAGCGTAAGGCATGCCAGACGCGCCAGCCCAGCAGGCCGCCCAGGATGGCGCCATACAACCACACCTCGGCAAAATTATTCTTGCCGGCGCGCATCCAGAAGAAGTGCAGCAGCCCCAAACCCGCAGTGACGTAAACCAGTTTGTGCAACGCCTTCCAGCGCCGCGCACCGAGCCACTGGACAGCGCGGTTGAACGATGTCAGCGCCAGCAGACTCAGAGCCACGAACGCGCTGAACCCCACCAGGATGAAGGGCCGCTTGGCGATGTCGCGCGCGATGTCGTCGAAGTCGAAACCCATGTCAAAACCGCTGTACGACAGCGCGTGAAGTGTGGCGTAGAAGAACACAAACAGGCCCAGCATGCGGCGAAAACGCGCCAACGCCGGTGTGCGTGTGAAGACTCGCAGCGGCGTCACCGCCAGCACCAGACACAGACTGCGCAGGGTCCAGTCGCCCGTGGCACGGATCAACGCCTCGGCAGGATTGGCGCCTAACTGGTTGAGCGCGGTGCGGCTGGTCAGCCATGCCAAAGGCAGCAGGCACAGCACCCACAAAAAGGGTTTGGCGTATCGATGCAGCGGCAGCGCGCGAACCGACTGCATCAAAAAAGTTTTTTCAGGTCCATGCCGGCATACAACTGCCCCACCTGCGCCTCGTAGCCGTTGAACATCAAGGTCTTGCGCTTTTTCGCAAACAAACCGTCTTCACCGATGCGCCGCTCAGTGGCCTGACTCCAGCGCGGGTGATCCACGGTTGGATTCACGTTCGAAAAGAAACCATATTCGCTGGCCGCGGCGTGGTTCCATGCAGTCAGAGGCTGGCGCTCGGTGAAGCGAATCTTTACCAGCGTCTTGGCGCTTTTGAACCCGTACTTCCAGGGCACGACCAGGCGCACCGGCGCGCCGTTCTGATTCGGCAGCACTTCCCCGTACATGCCGAAGCTCAGCAAAGTCAATGGGTGCATCGCCTCGTCCATGCGCAGTCCTTCGACATAGGGCCAGTCCAATACGCCCGATCCGATGAAGGGCATGGTTTTCTTATCGGCCTGCGTCACGAACTCGACATACTTGGCATTGCCCAGAGGCTCAAGCTTCTTGATCAGGGCACTGAGCGGATAGCCGATCCAGGGAATGACCATGGACCAGCCCTCGACGCAGCGCAAGCGATAGACCCGCTCCTCCATGGGTGCCAAGCGCAGCAAATCCTCCAGTGCGTAGCGTGCCGGCTTCTTCACCAACCCCTCGACCTCCACCGTCCAGGGGGAAGTTTTCAGCGTATGCGCATTGCGCGCCGGGTCCGCCTTGTCGGTACCGAACTCATAGAAGTTGTTGTAGCCGGTGGCGTCGGCATAGCTCGTCGCCTTGTCCATCGTGATCGCGCCCGTTGCGGTGGAGCGCGTGGCTGCCAGTGGCGCCAGTTTTCCCGCTCCCGCCGTCTGCGCCAGCGCCGTGCGCCCGGCCCACGACGCCAGAGTGATGCCGGCCGCACCGGTGGCCATTGTCTTCAGCAGAGCACGTCGGCCCGCGTAGACGATCTGCGGCGTGATCTCATCTGAATGAAGGTGCTTGAAACCGTCGCGCCCGGTCTGAATGATCATGGCAAGTCCTTGAAAGTTCTCAGTGAGTCGCGCCAGTCTGCAGGAACTTACAAAAAAGGCGGGGCATCCGAAAATGCCCCGCCTTGGTGTACGGATTTTGTGCCGACTCGGTGGCCAGCCGCCGTGACCTAACGCAGACCGGCGATGTAATCGGCCAGACCCTTGATCTCGCGGTCATTCAACTTGGCTGCAACCTGGCTCATGGGCAGGCTGTTCTTGCGCACGCCATCGCGAAACGCCGTCAGTTGCGCCGCGGTGTACTCAGGCATCTGGCCCTTCAGCCGCGGATACTGGGCCGGGATGCCGGCGCCGTTGGGACTGTGGCAAGCGGCGCAAGCGGGGATCTGACGATCGACGACGCCGCCGCGGAAAATGCGCTCGCCCAGAGCGGCCAGTTCCTTGTCCTTGGCGGTGCCCGGTCTGGCGCTTTTCGAGGCCAGAAAGTAGGCCACGTTTTTGATGTCGGCATCGGTTGCCAGTGTTGACGCCATGCCCATCATGATGGGGTTGGCGCGCGCGCCGGACTTGAAGTCGGTGATCTGTTTGATCAAGTACTCCGGGTGCTGCTGCGCCAGCGTCGGATTCACGGGAATCACGGAGTTGGCATCAGGGCCATGGCAGGCCGCGCAGACGCCACCAAAGGCCGCCTCGCCCTTGGCCAAATCAGCCAGTGCCGATTTCTGCGGTTCTGCCTTGGTAGCAGCGGCAGCCGGCGGTCTTTCCTGGGCCGTAGCTTGGGAAACGGGGGCGATGGTCACAAAAGTGAACAAGAGCATGGAGGCAAGCGACTTCATATTTTTCATATCTGTAGATTTGCACAAAACCGCGTGATTCTACAATGGGGGTCCGCTTGAACACTCAAATCGCATGACCCACACTTCGCCGCGCGCTGCTCCAGGCCTTGCATACGCCACCCCCAAAACCGCCAGCGCCACCGAAGCCCTGATCGCCATGGGATGGATGCACACCGCCAAGTTCCTCACAACCGCACCGCAACTGCATTTCTTGCCGAAACTCGAGGTGCCGGAAATCGCTTTTGTGGGACGTTCCAACGCCGGAAAATCGACCTGCATCAATACACTTACGCAGCAAAAGCGACTCGCCTTCGCCTCGAAGACGCCAGGGCGTACCCAGAGCATCAACCTTTTTTCCCTGGGCAAACAGGGCGTAACTGACGCGGTGCTGGCCGACCTGCCGGGCTACGGCTATGCAGCGGTACCCAAGAGCGACAAGCTGCGTTGGCAACAGGTCATGGCCAACTATCTGGTGACGCGCGAAAACCTGGTCGGCATCGTGTTGCTGTGCGACCCGCGCCACGGCCTGACCGAACTGGACGAAATCCTGCTGGACGTGGTGAGGCCCCGAGTGGAAGAGGGATTGAAATTTATGGTGGTGCTGACCAAGGCCGACAAGCTCAACAAGACCGAAGCCGCGAAAGCCCTGTCCATCATGAAGCTACAGGCCGGCGGGGGCAGCGTCAAACTGTTTTCCGCGCTCAAAAAGCAGGGCGTGGACGATGTGGCACAACTGCTGTGGCAATGGGCGCATCCACCTGTCAAGGACATTCTGCGGCCGGAAGTTGAGCCGGTCCTGGTGTCCGACTGATTCGCGACGGCAGGCATGGAGACCTTCCTTCAAGCCCTGCCCCACGGCATCACGCTGAGCTGCCGCGCCACCGGGGAGCGGGGTCAACCGGTGTTGATGTTCCTGCACGGTTTCCCTGAAGGAGCCTTCATCTGGGATGGCGTGATGGATCACTTCGCCCAGCACGAACACGGCGGCTACCGCTGCATCGCACCCAACCTGCGCGGCTTCGAGCGCTCCAGCGCACCCGACGACGCCAAAGCCTACCGCGCCAAGTACCTGCTTGAAGACATAGCGGCACTGGTCGAGACGGAAGGCGGCAAGTTGGCGTGTCTGGTCGCGCACGACTGGGGTGGTGCGGTGGCCTGGAATCTGGCGAACCAGTTGCCGCACCTGATGCACAAGCTGGCGATCATCAACTCGCCCCATCCAGGCACATTTTTGCGCGAGCTGCAGACCAACGCCAGACAGCGGGCCGCCAGCGCCTACATGAACTTCCTGATTCGTCCCGACGCAGAGCAACTGCTGGAGCAAGACGACTACCGGCGCCTGTGGGACTTCTTCACTGCCATGGGCGCGGCCGACGCACCCCACGCCTGGCTCAGCGACGCGGTCAAACAGCAGTACCGCACTCTTTGGAGCAGCGGCCTGCGCGGCGGCTGCAACTATTACCGGGCCTCACCGCTGCGGCCGCCGCGGACCGATGACGCCGGGGCCACGAGTGTTGTGCTACCGCGCGCCATGCTGACGGTCGGCCTTCCGACACTGGTGATCTGGGCACTGAACGACCTCGCGCTGCTGCCCGAGCTGCTGGATGGCCTGGACGGCTACATCCCGAACCTGTGCGTGAAGAAGGGGTATCCGGTTAGCTCCAGTGAACTGCTATGACTGGATAAAACACCAGTATATTGTTTTTCATGGCATGCGCCAAAAGAAGTTCAGTTCTTAGACACGACATCGTCGTAAGTCACCGGTCCGGTGACCACCGCTTGC
>CAILAY010000183.1 GCA_903832285.1 uncultured beta proteobacterium
CCAGCAAACGCTTGGGAAACGGTTCGATAAATGTGAAGTGGATGGATCTCTCGAAAAAACGTTCATTTATGTCCAGCATTGCCGCCGACGAATAGCCGGAGCCGACCTCAATGATTTTTTTTGGGACAATCGGGTTTCGAGTGGGTAAGAGCATCTAACGGGTGATATTTATATGTGGTTTTTGTGTCGGGAGAGTTCAGACAATTTCAGCCTTGGAGGAAAGTTGTCCACAAGGTTCCGCCGCGAGAATGGGCCGTTGCCGAGCTCGTCGGAGCGGCGGGTTCTTGTGGACAACTTTCCGGGGCTGATGCGGGCGGTGGAGTCGCTTTCGGGCTGGATTGCCGCAAGCGCAGCCGCTAAACTCCCAACCATGACCGTTGAACATCTCTTTACGCAGGCTCTGGGCTTGGTATCACCATGGAATGTAGTTTCCTGCGACCTTGATCCCGTCGCAAAATCTCTTGTACTTGTCATTGATTTCGAGCGGGGAGCCCGCTTTGCCGATCCCGCATCCGGCGTGCTTTGTCCGGTTCACGACACCGTTCAACGCAGCTGGGAGCATCTGAGGTTTTTCGAACACAGAACCACGATCCACGCGCGGGTTCCTCGCATCAAGACCCCGTCAGATTCGGTCACGACAGTGGAGGTGCCATGGGCAAGGCCACATGGCGGATTTACCCTGCTGATGGAGGCCTTTCTGTTAGCCATGGCCAAAGTGCTGCCTGTTGCCGAGGTTGCCAGGCTCACAGCAGTCAGCGAGGATCGCATATGGCGCCTGATCCGCACCCGGGTTGACGAGGCGTGGCAGCAGACTGATTGGAGCAGCCTTGAGCGACTCGGCGTGGACGAGACTTCCACGCGCAAAGGGCACAAATACGGCACGGTATTCCTGCAAATCGAAGGCAAGGAGACCGAACGCGGGCGCGGTGGGTCAAAAGCTGCCAGGCTGTTGTTCTTCACTCCGGGCAAAGACATGGAGACCTTCACGCAATTCGCCGCCGAATTGGAACGGCGGGGGGTTCCTGCCGCCCAGATCAACGAAATCGCCTTGGACATGTCCAGGGCGTTCATTGCCGGTGCTGGTGAACATTTCCCAAATGCCCAGCTTTGCTTTGATCGCTTCCACGTCATGAAGCTCTGTGGCGAGGCTCTCGACCAGATCCGCAAAGAAGTCGCCGCACAAAGTGGCGGCCTGCCTCGCGGGTCAATGTGGGCACTGCGTGGCAATACCGAAAACCTCAAAGAGGAACAGCGGCAACTTAGAGAGCAAATTTGCAAGGAGCACAGCAGAATCGCGCGGGGACTATCTATCAAGGAGTTCCTTGCCGACACGTGGAACTATAAACTGCGAGAGGATGCCGAAGAGCACTTCATGTCGGTCGTCTCATGGTGCAGCCGGTCTCGTATGAAGCCATTCGTCAAACTTGGCCAGACACTCAGGAGACATATCGACGGCATTCTCGGTTACTTCAAAAACTACACGACTTCAGCAGCCATCGAAGCGGTCAACGGTTTGCTTCAACTTGCACGCCGGAGAGCAAGAGGATACAGGACATTCCGCAATTTCCAAGCTATAGCATACTGGATAGCCGGCGATTTAGATATACAAACCCGCTCCGCAGTCACCCACTAAAAGTTCAGGAGCGCCTTCTTTTTTCGTGCCTTGCGTTCTTTTCCCAGCCAATGATTCGCCAGCCCCGATGCCTCGTTGGGCGCCTTACCGGAGATTATTTCATCAATCCGGCGGCTTTTGTGATCGCACTCCCCGCCGATCACCTGTATCGCCACGGG
>CAILAY010000184.1 GCA_903832285.1 uncultured beta proteobacterium
CAATCAGGTGATGGAGGCTTACGTCGTCGAGCATGACTTTGCCGGCCTGGGCCAGCGGCGCATGGTGCTCAATGCCCGGCGCATCGTCACCGCGCCGGGCAACACCGAGCTGATCCTGCTGGCGATGGTGGCCATCGAGACACCGCAGTCAAAGGAGAACTCATGAGCACGTCTGCCGAAAAGATGACGTCTCAAGCCTTGATGCGGGCTGCCGCCGAGGCCGAGCTGGCCAGCCAGCCGAAGACCCAAGCCGCCCTGTTGACGGCTGCAGAACTGCTGCAAGAACTGCAGGTGCACCAGATCGAACTGGAAATCCAGAACGAGGCCTTGCGCCGGGCGCAGCAGGCGCTGGAGGAATCGCGTGACCGCTATGTCGATCTGTACGAGTTCGCCCCGCTGGGCTATCTGACGCTGAGCCTGGACGGCATGATTGAGGAGCTCAACCTGAGCGCCGTCACGCTGCTGGACGTGCAGCGCAAGGCGCTGCTGCAAAGGCGCTTTACTTCCCTGGTCGTCCCCGAAGACCAGAGTCGCTGGGCCGAGCTTCTTCTGCGCTTGAAGCAGATAGACGGCAAAGGCAGTATCGAGGTGGACCTGCAACGCGGCGATGGCCGCGTGTTTCAGGCGCTGCTGGATGGTTCAGCAATACCAGTTGGCACCGGCGCTGCGCAGATTCTCATTTGCGTGAGGGACATCAGCAAGCGCAAGCAGGCTGAGCTCGGGCTGCGCAAGAGTGAACAGCGCTTTCGCCAGATGTTCGAGAACAATGCCGCAATTCTGCTGCTGATCGAGCCTGATTCCGGCGCCATCGTCGACGTCAACCCGGCCGCTGCCAGCTTCTATGGCTACAGCGTGGAGCAACTGCGGGCCATGCGCCTTGACCAGATCAATACTTTGACGCCATCGGAAGTCGCGGCGCAGATGGCACGCGCTGTGCGGCAGGAACGCGATTACTTCATCTTCGCGCACCGTCTGGCCAGTGGCGACATTCGGACGGTCGAAGTTCGCTCAACGCCGATCCATGCCGATGAGAAGACCTTGCTTTTTTCCATTGTCAGCGACATCACGGACCATCACAAAGCGCAGCAAGCGCTCCAGAAGAACGAGCAACTGCTGCGTGAATCGCAGAAAGCCGCCAGGATCGGAAGCTACATCAATACGCTGGAAGCAGGGACGTTCGAGGCCACATCGGCTCTGGACGAGATCTTTGGAATCACCAAGGACTACCCGCACACCAATGAAGGCTGGGTCAACTTCATGCACCCGGATTTCATGCAAACGATGCACGACGCGCTGTTGGACTCGATCAATATCAAGAAGCCTTTTGATGCCCAGTACAAGATCATTCGACCGAGCGACGGTGTCGAACGCTGGATGCATGGTCTCGGACAAATTACCTATGACGACAAGGGCAAGGCGATCAGCCTGATTGGCACCGTTCAGGACATCACGGAGCGCAAGACCGCCGAAGAAGCTCAAAGCATTGCGGCGGTCGCCTTCGAGTCGCAGCAAGGCATGTTCATCACGGATGCGAACAAGGTGATCCTGCGCGTCAACAAGGCCTTC
>CAILAY010000185.1 GCA_903832285.1 uncultured beta proteobacterium
ACCCGTTCGCCACTCGCCACCAGGATTGCTCCCGTGCTGCCGTTCGACTTGCATGTGTAAGGCATGCCGCCAGCGTTCAATCTGAGCCAGGATCAAACTCTATAGTTCGATCTTGAATTTTTTTGCTCTTTCGAGCAACTCATAAATTGGAATCAACGTGAACTTCATCTCTGAATTTCACATCTTTTTTACTTCATGAGCGTTTGTAGACTAATGAAAGTCTAGTTCCGAAGAACTTGGCTCTCGCCTTCAAACGCCCACGCTTATCGGCTGTATGTTTTTAAAGATCCATCACACCAAAACTAAGCCCTTAAGCCTTCCTTGGTGCCAACCTCACTGCGATCAGCGAAGCCTTGAATTATAGCACTGAAATCAATTCCCCGTCAAATTTACCGCTTTTTTCATACCAATGGCACAGAAAAAAGGCAGTCCCGCCGCATGGTCCCGGTTCGCTGATCAAAGCAGCGAGTGGTTAATAAGCGAAGCTTTTGATTGTAGCACGCAATTTCCGCGTTAGAGTTCACGCCAGTCGCCACTGATGTTCAACACCTTTCCGCGCAAATCAGAGCCATCGTGGCCGCCATCACCCCCGGATGGAACGCCAGACTCACGTGCCCAGTACCCCCCACGAAGCAGTTATCCGCTCCTGGCAGTGCTGCAGTACTGGCCGGAAACACGATGTTGTCGCAGTTCGAAAGCCAGCACGTGAAAAGCGCATAACGAGATGCTGGTTCATCACTGCCTAGCTGCTGTAGCCATGCACTGGCTCTTTGCATCTGCGCTCCGTTTATGGCAGGGCTGAATCGCCCCAGCCAGGTACCGAAATGCGGAGTCCCAATCGTCACAATACGATATACCCGCCCCTCGTTTGCGACGTGGCGCAACCAAGCACGTGCAGCAAGGCCGCCCATGCTGTGGCACACCAGCACGGGAGGCAAGCCAGTAGCTTCATTCACTCGCTGCACTGCAGCCTCAATGATTGGAACGTAGTCATCGATCCGACCAAAAACCGGCTCCAAATCGACGGCAACATAGGCGTGGTTCTGGGCTCGTAGCTGCTTCATCCAAGGTGTCCAGAAACCTCGATTGCAAATAAACCCATGTACGAAAACCACTCCACGTCGACCATTTTTCGGCATGAAGTCGGGAGCGGCCCGGGAGCGAAACGGTTGGCGCCAGCAAAATACCCGTGGAGCAGTTCGAGTTTCACCCCACCAGGCACGTACCAAATCACCCCAGCAAGCGGGCCCAGCAGGGTCTCCACGATTCAGGGAGTGAAGCGCGAGGAACTCCAGTGCCAAAAAAAGGGAGTAGCCGAGCGCGATAAGCACGAATCCGGAAAGCGCAACGAGCGCAGAGTTGTCCCACCACGCCGCCAGCCAACAGCTTGCAGCAACCAGAAGGGATAGAGTCACGAGTTGTTGCAGTCGGGCCAGCATGATGTCCTCTGTTCGAGTTTTGAATATCGCACGAACGGCTAACGGTCGCCAGATGGTTAGCCATGATAAACAGGCCACAGCTATGGAACCATCCCAACGAATTCGCGATTCAGTGTCGCAGGTATCCACGCAAAGAGAGTGCTGCGACAGAGATCCGGCGCTCAGGGGCGCGATGGCCGAGGTCAAACGGCTCCAAGGCGGCCGGTTCCGTGGGACCTACTTTGACCTGCTGAAAACGGATCCCTATCGTCAAGCGGTTCAATTCTTTTTGGACGAACTTTACGGCGACCGGGATTTTGCGCAACGCGACCTTCAGTTTGCGCGAATCGCCGGCGCGCTGCAGCGGATATTCCCGAAAGAGGTCGTAGCGACTGCAGTAGCGCTCGCTGAACTTCACGCCCTGAGTGAGAAGTTGGACTTTGCAATGGCCCATGCATGGGTGCGAATGGAGGGGCTGCCGGTCCGCACCGACGCGATGCGCTATGTGACAGCCTGGCGCAAAGTGGCCAACAAAGACTCCAGGACTAGGCAACTCAAATCGGTCCTGGCGTTGGGTTATGAACTCGAGCACATGACTCGAACCACGGGCTTGCGCCTCATGCTCAAAATGATGCGCAGGCCGGCGACGGCTGCAGGCCTTGGGGACTTGCAGCGGTTTCTGGAGTCGGGTTTCGACACGTTTTCAAACATGGCACGGAAGAGGGGTGTTTCAGCGGAATTCTTGCGCACGGTTGAGGAACGGGAGGCAACTTGGATAGCGCGACTTTTTGACGGCGACCCTGTCGCCTGCGCGACGGAATTGCAAAACACATTGGGACAAGCCCGATAGCCTGACCTCCCGCCCCAACGCACAATGCACGCGGCTCAAATTTATGGGAGTGTTATGGAGAAGTATTGGCTCAAAAGCTACCCCGAAGGGGTCCCCCACGAGATTCATCCAGAGCAGTACCCATCGCTCACGCACTTGCTGGAAGAATCCTTCAAACGAAATGCGGCCAAGCCGTTTTCGGTCTGCATGAACCAATGGATGTCTTACGGTCAGCTCGATTCGCAATCGGCCGCTCTGGGCGCGTGGTTAAATGGTCTTGGGCTGGAGCCCGGTTCGCGCATTGCAATCATGCTGCCCAACGTGCCGCAATTCGCCGTCACGATGGCAGGAATCCTGCGAGCCGGCTACACCTGCGTCAATGTCAACCCCCTGTACACCGCAAGGGAACTTGAACACCAGCTACGCGACTCCGGCGCCTGCGCCATCGTCATCCTGGAGAACTTCGCGCACACCCTTGAAGAAGTGATCGAACGCACTTCCATCAAGCAGGTGGTTATTGCGTCCATGGGTGATCTGCTGGGTTTCTGGTATGGCAGGTGGATTACTTTCGCGGTGCGCCATCTAGCCAAGTTGGTTCCCGCCTACAGGTTTCACCTGAGTGACGGGCGCAGCGTGACAGCATTTGTCCGAGTCCTGGCCGAAGGCGCACGCATGACTCTCAAGCCCGGCCCCATCACACTTGACTCGATTGCTTTTCTTCAATACACAGGAGGAACCACCGGACTTTCCAAAGGAGCGATCCTGACCCATCGCAATGTGGTGGCAGCGGTACTTCAGGCCGAGGCTTGGTTCAGCCCCGCCATGGGTCGCGTGGGCGACGTCAGCGCGATCAACAGTATCGCTGCTCTGCCGCTATATCACATCTTTGCGCTGACCCTGTGTCTTCTGGCCATCCGCCAGGGTTCGCACCTGACGCTCATTCCCAATCCGCGGGACTTCGGCAAGTTCGTAGAAGTCCTGAAACAACGCCCGTTTCACATGCTGCCCGCGGTTAACACATTGTTCAATGCTCTGCTGCAACATCCGCAATTTAAATCCGTTGATTTTTCGAGTCTTTGTGTTTCCCAGGCGGGCGGCATGGCTGCGTCCGAAGGGACAGCGCAACAATGGCTGAAAACCACCGGCAGTCCCATGATTGAAGGCTGGGGCATGAGCGAAACCTGCGCCATCGGCACCAACAATCCGGTCACCAATTCTCAGTTCACTGGCAGCATCGGCCTGCCCCTTCCGAGCATTGACATCGCCATCAAGGATGACGCAGGCAATTCACTGCCACAAGGCGAATCCGGTGAAATCTGCATCCGAGGTCCGAACGTCATGGCGGGCTATTACAAGCAAGCAGAGGAGACGGGCAAGGCCTTCACGGCGGACGGTTTCATGCGCACCGGTGATATCGGCATCATGGACGGGAACGGTTACACGAAGATTGTGGATCGCAAGAAAGACATGATCATTGTCAGCGGCTTCAACGTCTTTCCGAATGAACTGGAGAACGTAATTTCCCTTTGCCCGGGGGTGGTGGAATGCGCCGCCGTGGGCGTGCCAGACGACAAGCAGGGGGAGGCAATCAAGGTCTTCTTGGTGAAGAACGATCCCACGCTCACCGAGGATGACGTCGCGAAATTCTGCCGCCAGCACCTGACCGGCTACAAGCATCCCAAATACATCGAGTTCCGGGACGAATTGCCCAAGACCAACGTCGGCAAAATCCTGCGACGCGAACTACGCAGCGGCAAATGAAACTCGCGGGACTAGCTTGACCTGCTGGCTCCGCCACGCTCGGCAGCGGCGCCGAGTCCGATATGCCGGATTCAGGACAAGTTGACGCGCGCGAACTTGCGCTTCCCAACCTGAAGCACATAGGCACCACAACCCAGCTTGAGCCCCTTGTCGCTCACGACGACAGAATCCACGCGCACGCCACCGCCATCGATCAGGCGATTGCCTTCGCCAGTCGACGCCACCAAGCCCGCCATCTTCAGCAGCGAGGCGATGCCGATGGGTGTGCCACCCTCGCCCAATAACATGGCAAGTTCGGGAATCTGGTCGGGGACTCCGCCCTTGCTGCGGTTGACAAAATCCTGCTCCGCCACATCCGCGGCCGCGGACGAATGGAAGCGCGCCGTGATTTCCTTGGCCAACGCCACCTTGGCGTCCTTAGGGTTGCGCCCGTCCTGAACTTCCAGTCTGAGCCCAGCGATCTCGGCTTCGCTCTTGAAGCTGAGCAGCGTGAACCAGCGCCACATCAGGTCGTCCGAAATGCTCAACACCTTGGCAAACATGGTGTTGGCATCCTCGGAAATGCCGACGTAATTGTTCTTGCTCTTACTCATCTTTTCGATGCCGTCCAATCCCTCAAGCAAGGGCATCGTCAAAATGCACTGTGGCTCCTGCCCGTACTCTGCCTGCAAGTGACGGCCCACCAACAGATTAAATTTCTGATCGGTTCCGCCCAATTCCAGATCACTTTTAAGTGCCACCGAGTCATAGCCCTGCATCAGCGGATACAGAAATTCGTGCACGGAGATGGTGCGGCCTTCCTTGAATCGCTTGCTGAAATCATCCCGTTCCATCATGCGTGCCACGTTGTATTTGGCAGCGAGTTGAATCATGCCGCGCGCGCCCAGAGGGTCACTCCATTCGCTGTTGTAGCGGATCTCGGTCTTGCTGGGGTCCAGCACCATGCTGGCCTGACGGTAATAGGTTTCGGCATTGAGCTTGATCTGCTCGGCCGTCAACGCTGGGCGCGTCGTATTGCGCCCCGACGGGTCACCAATCAGGCTGGTGAAGTCGCCGATTAGAAAGATCACCTGGTGCCCCAGATTCTGCAACTGACGCATTTTGTTCATCACCACCGTGTGGCCCAAATGGATGTCCGGTGCCGTCGGATCCATACCCAGTTTGATGCGCAGTGGTTTACCCGTTTCCTCGGATCTGGCCAATTTCTTCAACCAATCGTCCTGCGGGATCAGTTCAGCGCAGTTGCGCAAGGTCACCGCCATCGCTTCGAGGACACGGTCAGTTACAGAAAAAGGAGGATGAGTTGCTTGATTCATAAGGGTTTCTTCAGATGCGCCTTGACTTGACACCGCTATACTCGGTTCCGGTCGGAGCGTCAGATTCTAGTTGGCGCCTCCGTGGCTGTGGTGGCACCATTTCCTTAGTTCGTCGGACTCAATCTGAAACTGCCGCCAGCTAGAGCATCAACACATCAGGAATTTTCGCATTGAATGAAATCTTCAAGGCCCTCATTTCGGGCCTCGTTAACGTATTAAAACGCCATCCCAAACGGAGCGGCGCAACGATTGCAGTGGTGTTGCTCGGCGTTGGAAGCGGCGCGTTTGCGGTCGCGTCTTTTGCTCCCGCCGCGTCCGACTTGCCGGTGCACCAAGTGCTGGAGGCAGTAGCTGCGTTGCCGCTCCAGACCCAAGAAGAACTGCTGGCGAATCAGTCGGTCAATCTGTTTCGCTCGGAGATAACTCGCGGCACCGACACGGCAGAAAGCCTGCTCAAAAGGCTTGGCATCGACGACCTTCAAGCAGCAGACTTCTTACGCCGTGACGGCCTGATCCGTAAGAACATCCTGGGGCGCTCGGGAAGAACCGTCACTGCTGAAGCCAGCGGTTCGAACGATCTGCTTCGGTTGACTGCCAGATGGAGTTCCGAGGAAGAGGGTCAGTTCAATCGGTTGGTGATCGAAAGGTCAGGCAACGGCTTTTCTGCACGCGTTCAAACCGCGGCTTTGTCAGCCTCCACACGACTTGCCAGCGGTGTCATTCGCACTTCGTTATTCGCCGCGACGGATGATGCCCGCATCCCGGACTCGGTCGCGACGCAGTTGGTTGAGATTTTTTCGGGTGACATCGATTTTCATCGCAGCTTGCGCAAAGGTGACCGGTTCTCCCTGGTGTACGAAGCCCTGGAAGCCGATGGCGAGCCCATGCGCTCAGGACGGGTGCTGAGCGCCGAGTTTGTCAACAACGGCAAGACTTTTCAGGCGATGTGGTTTCAGGAGCCTGGTCAAAAGGGTGGCTATTACACCCTCGATGGGCAGTCATTGCGTCGCGCCTACCTCGCTTCGCCGGTGCAATTCTCGCGCATCACCAGTGGCTTTAAGATGCGCTTCCACCCCATCCTGCAAAAGTGGCTTGCCCATCAGGGCGTGGATTATGCCGCACCCACGGGAACACCGGTGCGCAGCGTCGGCGATGGGATCGTGGATTTTGCCGGAATTCAAAACGGATTCGGCAACGTGATCATCGTCAGGCACCGCAATAACCAATCCACGGTTTACGCACACCTCAGCAGGATCAACGTCAAGCGTGGTCAAAGCATCGCCCAAGGACAAAACGTGGGGGCGGTTGGAGCGACAGGTTGGGCTACGGGTCCCCATTTGCACTTTGAATTTCGCGTCAATGGCAAGTATCAGGACCCGTTGAAGGTCGCGCGCCAAAGTGAAACCACGCCGGTCTCGATGGCGGCGCAGCCTACCTTCACCACACTGGCCGCATCCACACGGGTGCAATTGGCTACGACTGCATCGATGCAGTTCGCCAGCGCTCAATAAAGCCACCCACTTCGGTGCCTGCCTACCGCGACAGACATCGCAAGCCACCGACCCATGCATGAGTTATACATTGGCCTGATGTCAGGCACATCCATGGACGGAGTGGATGCAGTACTGGTTGATTTTTCCGGCAGCAGTCCCAGAGTTGTACAGCACGCCAGCGCCGCCTTTGCACCCGATCTACGCTCAGAATTCATGGCCCTAAACACGTCGAGCACCGACGAGTTGCATAGAGCAGCCTTGGCGGCCAACGAACTGGTCCGGCTTTATGCCGACCTAGTGCACGAAGTGCTGTCTGGCAGCCGCAAATCCAAGACCCAAGTGCTGGCAATTGGCGCACATGGTCAAACCGTGCGACATCGCCCGCAATGCTTTGACGGGTGCGGCTACACCCTCCAGTTGAACAATCCAGCCCTGCTGGCAGAACTGACGGGCATCGACGTCGTTGCCGACTTTCGCAGTCGCGATGTCGCGGCCGGCGGTCAGGGCGCCCCCTTGGTACCGGCCTTTCATCTGGAGATGTTTGGTCGACCCAATCAAACCAGAGTTGTCTTGAATATCGGCGGAATATCGAACGTGAGCGTACTGAGAGCGCGTAACCCAGCCCACCCCACCGTTATAGGCTTTGATTGTGGCCCGGGAAATGCCTTGATGGATTTATGGTGCCATCAACACACCGGGAGAAATTTCGACGCCGGAGGCCAGTGGGGTGCAGGCGGCCAGGTCATTCGTCCATTGCTGGAGCATTTGATGAACGATCCGTATTTTTCCGCGACCCCACCCAAAAGTACTGGCCGGGATCGGTTCAATCCGGGTTGGCTGCAGGACAAGCTCAGTCCTTATCCCCATGTGCAAGCGCAGGACGTTCAGACCACTTTGACCGAGTTCACAGCCAGGACCTGCTGCGCTGCCGTCGAGGAATATGCTGCGGACTGTGAAATCCTGATTGTCTGCGGTGGCGGAGCGCTGAACACCTATCTTATGGATCGAATCAAATCCCGGTTGCCGACGGTGCGCGTCGAATCCTCTGAAGCGCACGGCGTGCCCCCACAGCAAGTGGAAGCTTCGGCATTCGCTTGGCTCGCAAGGAAGGCGATGCGCCGCGAGACCGGGAATTTGCGCGCCGTTACGGGCGCGAACTCGGAGTGCGTTCTGGGTGCAATCTACCCCGCGTAAACGGGAACCCAGGGTGGAATTTCAGCCGGAGAAACTCGATCCGCAGCCGCAGGTCGTGGTCGCATTCGGGTTCTTGATGACGAACTGAGCACCCTGCAAGTCTTCCTTGTAGTCAATCTCGGCACCCACGAGATACTGATAGCTCATGGCATCGATCAATAGCGACACACCATTCTTGGTCATGGTCGTATCGTCTTCGTTGGTTACTTCATCAAACGTAAAGCCATATTGAAAGCCGGAGCACCCCCCCCCTGAACAAACACCCGAAGCTTCAAATCGGGGTTACCTTCTTCAGCGATCAAATCGGCAACTTTCGCGGCCGCGCTGTCTGTAAAAAGGATAGGGGCGGGTATTTCTGTCTGATGGCTCTCGGCGATTGCATTCATGGATAGCTCCTGTACGGTTGAGGCAAATGGTACCGCAAATCGACAGAAATTTCGTCTAGACGTTGTTTGCTGCCAATTTCAGTGTGGGCTTTTCCTCGCTCGCCAGCTGCGCGAATAATCTGCCATGTATCAATGCTCCCAAATGCATCTCCAGGCCGGTGTAGTACACATCACCCTCGATTCTGGCTTTGGGCTGCACCTCGAGCAGGGTGGCTGCGTGCACCGGCCCCGTCACACGGCCATTTACGATCACATGATCGGCATGAATTTCACCGGTCACGCTCGCGGTTTCGGAAATCACCAAGATACTTGGGCGTTCGGTAACTGCGAGAACGTCACCGCAAACCGCGCCATCGATGCGCAGTCCATCCGTGAATTTGAGACTGCCATGGATTTCACTTCCATGTGCGATCAAACTTCTTATCGGAGGTTGCTTGACCTTCTTTTCAAACATAAGGACCCACTTTCACATTGACTCAAGTTTGACCGTTTGGGTGGCTCGAACAACTGAACCGTCCATTATGCGGACCGACACCATCTTTGGTACCGTATCAGCGGGTAGGCCAAGAACACCCTCCAACCTTCGATATTGCGTGAATTGAAGCGTTTGCTCCGATTCGGGTAGCGACATTGACCATGGCTTTCCGTTTTGCGTACCCGAGACGGTCAACTCGAGCCTACCGGTAAACTCCGTCGGATTCTTTACTGCCTGAAACACCAACACCTGCCACCTGAGTTGTGCACCCGTCAAAACCTCTGCCTGCAAACCCCGAATTGCAATGCCACCCACGCCGGACACCGGAAGCAATTTTTGGAAAAACCCCAGATCATCCCGCAATGAGTGGTTATCTGCTTCCAACTGCCTGTTCTGCGCGATCAAACGATCCTGTGTGGCCTGTCCTGCAGCCAACAAACTGCCAGCGGTATTGGCAACAGACTGCACCTTTTCTCGCTCCAACGTCAATCTTGCCACTTCAGATCGCAGGCGAGGCAGTTCTTCCTTCGACGCCCGGTCCAGCCCTGCAATATCCCGACCGAACTCGAACGCCCACAGGCCGATAGCGGCACAAAACCCCAGCACAATGGCAATAATCGCCCAGCGCAGGGGCCACGGCAGCGTGCTTTTAATGGCCATCTGCGGGGCGCTGATGGTCAGGCGGCGGCGGAGCAGTCTGAATCGCATGGGACCGCGAGTCTAGCAGCCTCAACCCTCGTCAAACGAGGCAAAACCTGGAATTCCGGAATGGCTTGTAACAAAAAACCCGCCGTGACATGCGTCTGGGCGGGTTGATTTGAACTGAGCAGGTCAGCACGCTCAGCGTGCGCGCTGTTAACGCTTGCTGAACTGCTTGCGACGACGAGCGCCGTGCAAACCGACCTTCTTCCGCTCCACTTCGCGGGCATCGCGAGTGACGAAGCCGGCCTTGCTCAATTCGGGCTTGAGTACGGCGTCGTAGTCAATCAGGGCGCGGGTAATACCGTGACGCACCGCTCCAGCCTGACCGGACTCGCCGCCACCGTGCACATTGACCATGACGTCAAAGGTTTCGGTGTGATTCGTCAAAACCAGGGGTTGCTTGCAAATCATGATCGAGGTTTGACGACCGAAGAAATTTTCGATGTCCTTACCGTTGACCGTGATCTTGCCACTGCCCTTTTTAAGAAAAACGCGAGCCACGCTGGATTTGCGACGGCCGGTTCCATTGTTCCATTCACCAATCATTTCAAGGCTCCTTAGATTTCCAACACTTTGGGTTGCTGGGCGGTATGCGGGTGCTCAGCACCACCGTACACCTTGAGCTTCTTGATCATGGCGTAGCCCAGGGGTCCCTTGGGCAACATACCCTTAACGGCCTTTTCCAAAGCGCGCCCGGGGTGCTTGGATTGCATGTCCTTGAAGTTGGTGGCAGAAATGCCGCCAGGATAGCCAGAGTGACTATAGTAAATCTTGTCGAGCGACTTGGCGCCAGTGACGCGAAGTTGGGCTGCGTTGACGACGACGATGAAGTCGCCCGTATCGACGTGAGGCGTATAAATGGCCTTGTGTTTGCCGCGCAAACGGAGAGCAACTTCGCTGGCTACTCGTCCGAGGACCTTATCGGTCGCGTCAACCACAAACCACTCGTGCACCACGTCAGCGGGTTTTGCGCTGAAGGTTTTCATGAGTTTTCTCGTTTCCAGAGGGTTTGCGCAGCCCCCAACACGGAGGCCACTTGGTTCAGCCCTTTTCCACGGTCGGTGTTCCTCTATTGGGAATCTCTTAGGTGGGTTTTGCACATCCGGCTTTCGCCTTGGTACAACTTCGCCGCGGGGCCAAAAACGCTGCGAAGCCTTGGATTATATTAAAAATCAACCTGTCCTGGATTTTTTCTTGTCCGGCGCATTGCAGCATCCGTTTCGCCCAGCCTTCAGTGCGAGCGGATCATGGTCCCGTAAGCCTGCTCGGTCAGGATTTCAAGCAGCAGGGCGTGTGGCACGCGACCGTCGATGATATGCACCGAATTGACCCCGCCACGGGCCGCATCCAAGGCTGAGGAAATCTTTGGCAACATGCCGCCATGAATGCTGCCGTCGGCAAACATCGCGTCGATTTCGCGCGCTGTCAGATCGGTCAAGAGTTTGCCCGACTTGTCCAGCACACCGGGGGTATTGGTCAACAGCAGGAGCTTTTCTGCTTTCAACACCGTTGCCAACCTGCCTGCCACCACGTCCGCATTGATGTTGTAACTCTCGTTGTTTTCACCAAAGCCGATCGGGCTTATGACCGGGATGAAGGCGTCGTCCTGCAAGGCCTTGACGACACTCGGATCGATCGCCAGAATGTCCCCCACCTGCCCGACGTCATGCTCGATTGACGGATCTTCGACGTCCCGAAGTTTGAGTTTTTGCGCCCGGATCAGACCGCCATCGCGCCCTGTCAATCCAACGGCTTTACCACCAGCTTGGTTGATGAGTCCCACGATGTCTTGCTGAACTTCACCAGCGAGTACCCACTCCACCACCTCCATCGTCTCTGCATCGGTGACGCGCATGCCCTGCACGAAACTGCCCTTCTTCCCAAGCCGATTCAGAGCGGTCTCTATTTGCGGTCCACCACCGTGCACCACCACCGGGTTGATCCCGACCAGTTTGAGCAGCACGACATCTTCCGCAAAATCGGCCTGCAAGGCCAGGTCAGTCATGGCGTTTCCGCCATACTTGATTACCATG
The DNA here is from genome assembly GCA_903832285.1 of uncultured beta proteobacterium. Lineage (GTDB taxonomy): Bacteria > Pseudomonadota > Gammaproteobacteria > Burkholderiales > Burkholderiaceae_C > CAIKVZ01. The sequence continues at coordinate 11,608 of CAILAY010000185.1, forward strand.
GTCTTGCCGTGAAACCTGCGGATATAGGGCAATGCCTGCGCCAGGATCTCAGCCTTGTCGCGTGGTGCGATACGGGTTACGTCAGTCATGGGGTCTCGTGGTTGCAATCGATCACCAGCGCAAATTGTGCCCTACCCGTGGCTGCGCTTGCTGCAAATGTCATTTCGTGCCACGGATGCTCCATGCCAATGTTCCGAGCAGAAAATTCGCAATGGCCTCTGTGTCGTCGAATCTCAAAAAAAGGCCTCTATATTTGGAATAGCAGACAACCTGTTCCGAAAAATGGTAGGGCGTGTAGGACTTGAACCTACGACCAAAGGATTATGAGTCCTCTGCTCTAACCAACTGAGCTAACGCCCCATGGAAAAACTCGCGCAGGCGCCGGGTTGACCAAATCGCATTGTAAGGTGGGCTACTTCGGGCGGCTCAGAGCGTTGCTCACCAGTCTGGCCGTGATGTCCACAATCTGGATCATCCGGTCGTAGGGCATGCGGGTGGGACCGATGACGCCCAGCGTTCCAACGATCTGCCCGTCGACCTCGTAAGGCGCGCTCACCACCGACAACTCCTCGAATGGGACGGTCTGGCTTTCTCCGCCAATATAGATGCGTATGCCCTCGGCGCGACTGGAAATGTCAAGCAGGCGCATCAACTGGGTCTTTTGTTCGAACAGGTCAAAGGCGTGGCGCAGATGGCCCATATCGCCGGCGAAGTCGCTTACCGAGAGCAGGTTTCGTTCACCCGAAATCACGACCTCGTCCTGGGCTTCGGTAAGCACTTCGCTGCCGACCTGCACTGCAGCCTGCATCAAGGCCGCGATCTCGGCACGCAGGGTTTCCACCTCGTTCTTGAGGCGCTCGCGCACCTGTTCGATCGTCAGGCCAGAGTAGTGGGAATTCAGGAAATTCGCCGCCTCCACCAATTGTGACTGGGTGTAATCCGCTTCGGTGAAGATGACCCGGTTTTGCACATCGCCTTCGGGCGAAACAATGATCACCAGAATGCGCTGCTGGGACAGACGCAGAAACTCGATATGACGGAATACCGAAGTGCGGCGCGGCGCCATCACGACGCCAACAAATTGGGAAAGGTTGGAGAGCAACTGCGCAGCGCTGGCAATGACCTTTTGCGGCTGCTCGCGCGCCAGGCTGGGCGCCGAAAGTTGCTCGCGGTTCGCCGTCAACATAGTGTCGACAAACAGGCGGTAGCCGCGCGCCGTGGGAATGCGTCCGGCCGAAGTGTGGGGACTGGCGATGAGCCCCAGGTCCTCCAGGTCGGCCATCACGTTGCGAATTGTGGCCGCCGACAGATCAAGGCCCGAAGCGCGGGAAAGTGTGCGCGAGCCGACCGGCTGGCCGTCGGCAATGTAGCGCTCCACCAGCGCTTTGAGCAACAACTTGGCACGGTCATCGAGCATCGGGCCATTTTAATGATGTAATTTGCCGATGAATTCGAAATTCAGTCACGTTGCGCTGATCGGCAAATATCACGGCTCGCTCACTGGTGGCACGCCTGCGCTCGCAGACGCCTTGCGGGAGACTTTGCTGAAGATTTCACGCTTTCTGCTGACGCAGGGCTGTAAAGTCGCGATCGAGCAGGAGACTGCGCACCACAGCGGCATCGCTGACTATCCGGTACTGGATGTCGCAGCCATTGGGGCGCAATGCGATCTGGGTCTGGTGGTGGGCGGTGACGGCACGATGCTGGGAATCGGGCGCCAACTGGCGCGTTTCGGCGTTCCGCTCATCGGCATCAATCACGGCCGTCTGGGCTTTATGACCGACATTCCGCTGGACAGCTTTGAGGCGACGCTCACGCCCATGTTGCGCGGAGACTATGAGGAAGACCACCGCAGCCTGATGCACGCCAAGGTGATGCGCGACGGTGAATGCGTGTTCGACGCGCTGGCCCTGAACGATGTGGTCGTGAATCGCGGCGGTACTTCGGGCATGCTGGAACTGCGAGTCGAGGTCAACGGGCACTTCGTGGCAAATCAGCGCGTAGACGGCCTCATCATTGCCACACCCACGGGCTGCACCGCGTACGCGCTGTCCGCTGGTGGACCGCTGCTGCATCCTTCCGTTCCCGGTTGGGTGCTGGTGCCAATCGCACCACACACACTTTCCAATCGGCCCATCGTGCTCGCCGACCAGTCCGAGGTCGCCATCGAGATCGTGGCTGGGCGCGACGCCAGCGCCAATTTCGACATGCAGTCTTTGGCCTCGCTTGTGCGCGGTGACCGGATCACCGTGCGCAGGTCGCGATATCAGGTGCGGTTTCTTCATCCTTGGGGCTGGAGCTATTTCGATACGCTGCGCAACAAGCTGCACTGGAACGAGGGAGTGGCCTGACCGTGAGCCTCAAGCGCATTACGTTGCGTGATTTCGTCATCGTCACACAACTCGAACTCGAACTTGCCGACGGTTTCACCGCGCTCACCGGTGAAACCGGCGCCGGCAAGTCGATCCTGATCGACGCGCTGCAATTGGCCCTGGGTGCACGCTCCGATATCGGACTGATCAGAGAGGGTGCGTCGCGTACCGAGGTCAGCGTCGAGTTCGATGGGCCAGATCGAATCGGGCCATGGCTGGAAGGTGCCGGATTCGAGCAAACCGAATCGCTGCTGCTGCGACGCACCGTGGATACGCAGGGCAAGAGCCGTGCCTGGATCAACGGCAGCCCCGCTACCGCTGCGCAGCTGCGCGAACTGGGCGAGCAACTGGTGGACATCCACGGTCAACACGCCTGGCAAAGTCTGACCCGACCGGAAGCCGTGCGCAACCTGCTCGACGCCTACGCCGGCATCAACGTGGATCCGCTCAAAGCGCTATGGGAGCGATGGCGGCAGGCCCGGTTGGTGCTGGCACAGGCTCGGGCGGCGCAGGATTCCCTGCAGGTCGAACGCGAGCGCCTGAGTTGGCAGATTGGCGAGTTGGAGAAACTCTCGCCTGCCCCAAACGAATGGGAGGAACTGAGCGCTGCGCACACGCGGCTATCCCATGCTCAGACCCTGCTCGACGCGGCACACAGCGCCATGGTGGCGCTGGACGAGGAAGATGTGGGTGCCGCTTCACATCTTGCCCGAGCCCACGAATCGCTGCGCGCTGCCGAACACCTAGAACCCGACTTCAAACCCCTCACAGAGTTGATGGCATCGCTGGTGGCGCAGGCGCAGGACGCTGTGCACTCTCTGCGCAGCTATCAGCGCCGCAGTGGTCTCGACCCCGAGGGGCTGGCTCAGCTGGACGCACGCATGTCGCAGTGGGTCTCGCTGGCGCGGCGCTACAAACGTGCGCCAGGTGAACTGGCACAGTTGCTGCGACAGTGGCAGGTCGAGTTGGCACGCCTTAACGCTGGCGCGGATCTGGCCGCATTGGAACAGGCGCAAGTCGCGGCGGAAAATACCTATCTCGATGAGGCGCGCAAGCTGTCGCACGCGCGCACCAAAGCTGCGCCCAAGCTGGCCAGCGCCATCACCAGCGCAATGCAGGGCCTGGGCATGCAGGGGGGCCGCTTTGAGGTGCAATTGCAGGCGCTTGCGCAACCTCTTTCCTGTGGACTCGAGGAGATCAGCTTCCTGGTGTCTGGGCATGCCGGAACCACGCCACGCCCCGTGGGAAGAGTGGCGTCTGGTGGTGAGCTGTCGCGCATTGCATTGGCGATCGCCGTCACCACCAGCCAACTAGGTTCTGCGCAGACGCTGATCTTCGATGAGGTTGACGCAGGCGTCGGGGGCGCCGTGGCGCAGACCGTGGGCCGGTTGATGCGCCAGCTCGGGCGCGACCGCCAAGTGCTGGCGGTCACCCATCTGGCACAGGTTGCCGCCTGCGGTGATCAGCATCTGGTGGTGGCGAAACAGCGCCACGGCGAAGCCACCGTCAGTAGCGTCACCGCAGTGGCAGACGAAACTCGCGTCAGCGAAATCGCGCGCATGGTCGGTGGCGAGAAGCTATCCCAGGCCACCTTGGCCCACGCCCGCGAAATGCTGGAGCGCACACCGTGACCATGGATATCGTCCTCATCACCGGCATGTCGGGCTCGGGCAAGTCGGTGGCCCTGCACGCACTCGAAGACGCCGGCTACTATTGCGTCGACAATCTGCCACCTGAGTTGCTGCTGCCCTTTGTGGCGCTGGAGCGCGAGCACGGGGCCAAACGCGTCGCCATCGCCATGGACGTGCGCAGCGCCACGTCGTTGCCACTGGTGCCGGCACAATTGACGGAGCTACGCAACCAGGGCATGCGCATCAAGCCGCTGTTTCTGGACTCCACCACCGATACCCTGGTCCGCCGCTATTCCGAAACACGACGCCTGCATCCGCTGTCCCGACCCGACATACCCGACCAACGCCGTGCCCTGATTGAGGCGATCGAATGGGAACGTGAACTGCTGGAGGACATGCGCGACCAGGCGCATGTGATCGATACCAGCATCATCAGAGCCGCGCAACTCCAGGGCTATGTCAACAAGCTCATCAGCGCAACGACCAGCCAGCTGACCCTGGTGTTCGAATCCTTTGCTTTCAAGCGCGGCATTCCCACCGACGCGGACTTCGTGTTTGACGTACGGATGTTGCCCAATCCGCATTACGAACCCGAACTGCGGGCGTTGACAGGGCGCGACGCGCCGGTTGCGCTTTTTCTGGAACAGCAAAGCACGGTCGCGCAAATGCGCCAGCACATCGAGCAGTTTCTGAACTATTGGCTCGATGCCCTGGCTCGGGACCACCGCAGTTACGTCACGGTAGGCATTGGTTGCACCGGCGGACAGCATCGCTCCGTGTATCTGGTGGAACAGCTTGCACTCGCGTTTGCGCCCCGCTGGACCACACTCACGCGGCACCGCGAACTCGACAGCCGCTAACTTTCACGGCAACCTTCTTTCGTCAAGACGAACCGCCGAGCAGTGTCCTGATCGGCGCCGGAAGACCCAGGCCTGGCCAATGCTCAGACCCGAACCAGGCACCGTCCATCGGCAATGCGACACGCTGCGACAGTGCGATGCGCACCGGGTGAAGGAACAGGTCCTTGTGCGTCAGGACATGGCGCACCACCGGCAGCACCGAGCGCTTGCCATGCTGCCGCGCAGGCAATGCCGCCAGCAATGACGATTCACTTTCGAACACCGGCAGGCAATGCAGACTCGCCCAGACACCGCGCTCAGGACGGCGCGCCAGCCAAGCCGCGCCATCGCGATCGTGTGCCCACAACAGCCACATCGACTCCGATGTGCGTCTGAGCTTGCGGGTGCGTACAGGATATCGATGCGGATCCCCGGAGCCATTGGCCGAACAGAGTTCACGCACGGGGCACCGGGTGCAGGCGGGTTGCACCCGCGAGCACAGGTCGGAACCCAGATCCATCAGCCCCTGCGTATAGCGCGGCATGTTCTGCATTGTGGCGAACCGCGGCAGCAACTCCTGCGCCTGATCCCACAATGCGCGCTCATGCGCCGCGAGCGCCAGATCCGCATCAAAACCCAGCACGCGCGCCAGCACCCGACGCACGTTACCGTCCAGAATGGCCACACGCTCACCGTGGCAAAACGCCGCAATCGCCGCCGCAGTGGACCGGCCTATGCCAGGCAGTTCCTGCAGTGCCTGGGCACTCCTGGGGAACTCACCGCCATGCTGCAGTACCACCTGCTGCGCGCATAGGTGCAGGTTTCGGGCGCGACTGTAGTAACCCAAACCGCTCCACAAAGACAGAACATCATCCAGCGCGGCCTGTGCCAACGACTGCACGTCCGGAAACCGATGCAGGAATGCCTCGTAGTACGCCAGCACCGTTGCGACCTGCGTCTGTTGCAGCATGATCTCGGAAAGCCAGACGCGATACGGTTCGCGTGTCCCTTGCCACGGAAGACCGTTGCGACCCGAGGTCTTCTGCCAGAGCACCACGCGCCGGGAGAAGTCCGACAGTTCTGGCCTCATGCCGGATCGATTAGCACGGATACGGCGGACAAATCAGATTCAGGTGCGTGCATTACATACAACGTCAACTCGCCCAACTTGGTTTCGATCCGCAGCAGATCCGCTTCGTTGAACTCGATTTCGGCGATGCGTTCATCCAGGCCGCCGGCAGCTTGTTGAATGCGTTCAATGGCAGCGATACGCCGGCTGAATGACTTGCGCCGTTCACGCAACTGTGCATCCAACTGGGCCGTCGCGGATTTGCTCCACAGTTCAACATCGCTCAGGGCCGACTCGTAAAGCACCCGCATTCGTGTCCCAAGTGCGCGAACCAGGCGTTCCGTAAAGTCGGCCTGGGTCAGGCGCAAAACATTGTTCACACCCAAATACTGCTGGTGGTTGCGCTGGACCTGATCCAGATCGTGTTCATACTTGGCCAGATCGGGCGCCGCCGGGACCTGCAAAGAAAAGCCATAGTCCGCGTTCAACTGGCGAAAGGTGGCGCCCAGCATGGACTGGATTTCAACCATGATGGTCTGCACTGAACGCAAACCGATGGCGAGTCGCCCGAAGGTTTCTGCGTAGGTCTTCTTCAGACCGAACTTGATACCGGGTTGGTGCAAGGCCGTGACCAGGGTCTGCATTTCAGCCTTCAGTGCGGCAACTCCCAAAATATCAAAGGCTTCGCGCAACAGCTTCAGGTGAACCGATCGCACCGCATGGATTCTGACGTTGCTCAGGCTGAACTCCTTGAGTTCTTGATCGATGCGCAAGCGCATACGCTGAATGACACCGGCATTCTTGCCACGCAAGCCTTTCAGTTCCTGCATCTGCTCGGCCAGGTCGTTGCGGCGCATCTGCACCACCCGCGCCGCCTCGGTGCGCAGGTCGGAAATACCGACCGCGACGGCCGAGCGCAGAATCTTCTGCCGCTGCCCCAAAACACCATGGGCCAGAGCGTCCTCCAACGCCGGCAGGCAACTGGCCTGCAACAACGCATCGTCGTTGGTCACTTTGGCCACCAGGCCGCGTTGTGCCGATATCGGTATCACCTGCTCCAGCGGCAAACCCAGGATTTCGGCCGAAGTGCTGCGCTGACGGTCGATCTGGGCCTGCACCTGTTCGGGCGTACTCAGTGCGTCCCATAGGGTATCGATCTTGTTCAACACCACCAGGCGCGACGAAACTCCTTCAGCCTCTGTGATCAGATGCTCCCTCCAGATCGCCAGATCCGACTTGGTCACGCCAGTATCAGCGCCCAGGATGAAAACCACGGCGTGCGCCTGCGGAATCAGATTGACCGTCAGTTCCGGTTCTGCGCCGATGGCATTCAGCCCCGGTGTATCCAATATCACCAGGCCCTGCTTCAGCAAAGGGTGGGCGAAATTGATCAAGGCATGACGCCATTTGGGCACCTCCACCAAGCCGTTGGCATCCAGCGGTGGGTTGTCCTCGGGAACTTCATCGTGCCAAAAACCCAGCGCGCGCGCCTCGTCCTGCGTGACTCGCCGCACCTCCGCAACCTTCTCCAGAGCGTTGGCAAGTTGCGCCGGGTTGTTCACATCCAGATCAACGCGTGTCCACTGCTCGGGCGCCATGCGCCACTCCATCAGCGCCTGCGGCTGCAAACGGGTCTCGATCGGCAGCAAACGCAGGCAGGGTGCGACCTGCGCGTCATAACCGAGTTCGGTCGGACACATGGTGGTGCGTCCCGCGCTGGCAGGCATGATGCGCCGACCATACTGAGCGAAGAAGATTGCGTTGATAAGCTCCGATTTTCCACGCGAAAACTCGGCCACAAAGGCCACCATCACCTTGTCGGAGCGCACCTGCTCTTCGAGATGCGCAAGCCTTTCCTTGACTGCTGCGTCCGTCAGCTCGTGCGAATCCATCCAGTCGGATAACAGCTTCAGGCGCAGGGCAAATTCACGCCGCCAAGCGCCGTGTTGTCCGAATTGCTGGTTAAAGGAAGTTCTCAAAATATCCCCATCGCTGACTTCAATATAACATCGGCCCGGGCGTGATCAGGCCTTTTGGCAATGAGCGCACCAGTACGTGGAGCGCTGCCCCTGGCGCAAAAGTCGCACTGGCTGCGCGCAAACCCTGCATGGTGAACCCTTGCGTCCGTAAACCATGGCTTCCAACTGGAAGTAGCCATTCTCCCCCTTGGCGCTGGAGAAATCGCGCAACGTACTGCCACCCTGCTGTACGGCACGGCTCAGCACATCACGGATCGCGGCGTGCAACCGACTCGCCTGAACCCTCGTGATCCGGTTCGCTTTGCGCGTGGGTCGTATGCCCGCCATAAACAGCGCTTCGCAAGCATAGATGTTACCCACGCCCACCACCACTTGCCCACCCAGAAGTACCTGCTTGATGGCCGAATTCTTGCGCTTGCACCCGGCGTGAAAAAGGTCCACTGTGAAATCCGGACCGAGTGGCTCCATGCCCAGTCTTCCGAGCAACTTCTGAGCCTGGGGAGAATCTTCCCCAGGCGCATACACGACCGCACCAAAGCGGCGCGGATCGTGGAGTCTGAGCAAGCCCTGATCGGTCTGCAGATCAAAGTGGTCATGCGTCCCGGGAGCGCAACTCCGGCGGGAAAAACTCAGACTCCCTGACATACCCAGGTGCATCAGCAAGATCCCCTGATCCAGGTCCAGCAACAAGTATTTCCCGCGCCGTCTGACAGCGCGTACATGGCGCCCGATCAGGTCCTGCGGCGCGGTGCCCAAAGGCCAGCGCAAAGCCTTGCCAACGCGCACCGATTCAATTGCCGCGCCCGCAATGGCGTTTGCAAAGCTCAGACGGGTGACTTCGACCTCGGGTAATTCAGGCATGGAAACAAGGGGGCAACAGCGGTAGATTATTATGACCCGATGTTGTGTTTACGCCGTCTGGCCTTTTTGCCCCTCGCTGCACTTGTGCTGGCAGCGACTGCCCAGCCAGCCCCGGTCCGGGTCGAGGCCGCTTCTGCGGCAACGTCCCTGATGGACGATGCGCTGATGTATCAGTTGCTGCTTGCTGAAATCAATTTGAATCAGGGAGAACCTGCTGCAGCCTACGGACTCCTGCTGGATGCCGCGCGCCAGAGCAACGACGCTCAACTCTACCTGCGTGCCGTGGAAGTTGCGCTGCAATCCCGAGCCGGAGACGCGGCCTTGCAGGCGGCTCGTGCCTGGCAGGAGGCGCAACCCCAGTCGCAGCAGGCCAATCGCTTTGTGATCCAGATCCTGATCGGGCTCAATCGAGTTTCAGAGACCCTGCCGCCGCTCAAGAATGAATTGGCCGGATTGGCAACCGATCAACGTGTGTCGGCGTTAACCACGATCACGCGACAGTTCATGCGTGCCGCCGACAAGAAGACGGCCGCCGCGATCGTGGAGCAGGCCCTGCAATCCGACCTGAACGCCTCCGAAACTGCAAGTGCCGCGTGGGCCGCGATAGGCCGCATGCGCCTTAATGCGGGCAATCCGGCAGGGGCCAGGGAAGCCGCCAGACACCTCCACGAACTGCGCAAACCAGCGGAAGGCGCGACTCTTCTGGCCCTGGAATTGATGTCACAGGACTTTTCTGCCGGCGAACTCTTGCTGCTTGAGCAATTGCAATTCCGGTCCGACCCGGGTATCCGCATGACCTATGCACGGCGGCTACTGCAGTTGCAGCGCTACGCCGACGCAGTCAGCCAAGTGCGCACCGTGATCGAGCAGCAGCCCGACTACGAAGCCGCGTGGTTGATTCAGGGTGCACTGCAATTGCAGAACCGGCAATTCGCTGAGGCCGAGAAATCGCTGCAGCGTTACTTGACGTTGGTTCAAGCCCAGACACAGACCCCAACTGATGAAGAGCACGGGCCCGGCGCCGTTCAGGCCTACCTCTATCTGGCCGACATTGCCATGCAACGCAAGGACGACACCGCGGCGCTGGCTTGGCTCGATCACATCACGAACACTCAGGACGCTGTGGGTGCTCAAACCCGACGCGCCACCATTCTGGCGCGTCATGGAGAACTGGAGCAGGCACGCCGAATCATTCGGGATCTGCCCGGGCGCGATCCGGATGAGTTGCGCACCAAGATGCTGGCGGAAGTACAGTTGCTGCGGGACGCCAAGCAATTCCGTGCGGCCTACGACCTGTTGCGCTCTGCCCCAACCGACACCGCAGCGGACACCGAGGTCCTTTATGAAGAAGCCATGCTCGCAGAAAAGCTGGGCGAAATCGGGGAAATGGAACGCCTTTTACGCGTCGTCATTGCTGCCCGACCCGACTATCAACACGCCTATAACGCCTTGGGTTACTCGATGGCCGACCGCAACCAGCGTTTGCCGGAGGCCAGGCAGTTGATTCGGCAGGCCCTTGATCTCGCTCCTGGCGACCCCTTCATTTCTGACAGCCTGGGCTGGGTCGAGTTTCGCATGGGCAACGCGGACGAAGCCGCACGCATCCTGGAGACCGCCTATCGCGCTCGACCCGACGCCGAAATTGCAGCGCATCTGGGCGAAGTACTTTGGAGCCTGGGGCAAAAGAGCCGTGCCGTCGAAATCTGGAAGGAGGGTTTGCTGCTCAATCCCGAGAACGAAACGCTGGGCGAAACCATCAAGCGACTGCAGGCAACATGGTGATGCCGGTTTGCCTGCCTTTCATGTTTCGCCCGCGAGGCGCTCCGAGTCATGAAAGTTAGATCTTTCAGGCTTGAGGCGGAACGCTTGCACTTCCCGTCGTCGACGCGACTGCTATGGCTAACCACCTTGTTGCTGGCGGGCTGCGCCCAACCATTGCGTCAACCAGATTCCAGCGTCCTGGAAGGCAGCCACTGGAATGGTCGCCTGGCCATGACGATACAGTCTGAACCGGAGCGATCGGAGACCGCGGCCTTCGAACTCAGAGGCAGCCCCAGCCACGGCGAATTGCAGCTTTACAGTCCTTTGGGAAACACGCTGGCCATTTTGACCTGGACCCCCACCACAGCCAGGCTGAGGCACGATGCACAAGAACTGACTTCAGGGTCGCCTGACGATCTGGTGACACAGGCCATAGGCACCGACATCCCGGTACGGGCACTTTTCGACTGGCTCAGTGGCATCCCGACAGAAGTCGCTGGCTGGCAGGTGGACCTGTCGCAACTGCCCGAAGGGCGGCTGCAGGTTCGCCGCGTTGCGCCGACTCCCATTGTGGAACTGCGCATCAAGCTGAACCCGTGAGCGCCGGCAAGATAATCACCGCATGCATGCTCTTTTCGACGTACCCGCCCCTGCAAAGCTGAACCTTTTCCTGCACGTCACAGGTCGCCGCCACGACGGCTACCACCTGCTGCAGTCCGTGTTCATGTTGATCGACTGGCACGACACGCTTCATTTCGAAACCCGCAGTGATGGCCGCATCAGCCGCGAGGATATCGGCGCGGTCTTGCCCGACGAGGATTTGACCGTGCGGGCCGCGCGTGCGCTGCAGGTGTTCGCACCAGCGGGCGTTGGCGCGCACATTGCGTTGGAGAAACGCATCCCTTCGCAGGCCGGCATGGGAGGCGGCTCATCCGACGCTGCCTCCTGTCTCCTGGCCCTGAACCGGCTGTGGGGTCTGCATTTGCCACTGTCAGTGCTGGTCGCCATTGGATTGAAACTGGGTGCCGACGTGCCGTTCTTCCTGCACGGCTGCAACGCCTGGGTCGAAGGCATCGGCGACTCCATCCAGCCCATCGACATTCCAAACGGGCGCTTCGTGGTCGTGAAAACATCGCAGGGGTTGGACACCAAGGCGATCTTTTCTCATCCGGCGCTAACCCGGGACTCAGAAACTGCTACAATTTCCGGCTTTGCTGCTGACCCGTTTGGCTTTGGCCAAAACGATCTCCAGGCAGTTGCGCAGTGCCTTTGTCCCGGCGTAACGGACGCTCTGAATTGGTTGCGAGACAGGGGATTGCAGGGACGGATGACGGGATCGGGAAGTGCAGTTTTTGCGCAAATGCGTCAGGACGCCGGGCCGATAAAAACAAGCGCAGAGTGGGGTGACGTGCCGGGCAACTGGCAGTTGCGGGAATGTGTGAATTTGGGTGTTCATCCTTTGGTGGGTTGGGCTCCCAGCGATGATTCATCGGTGGGCAGTGTGTAACTGTCAACCCGTGTAGGGGAGTCGCCAAGTTGGTTAAGGCACTGGATTTTGATTCCAGCATGCGAAGGTTCGAATCCTTCCTCCCCTGCCAAACAGGTTGTACGTAGTGGCACATGCGTGCACGCAAACTAAATTGATCGCTGGAAGGCCCATGCAAGCTCCCCACAATGATTTCATGGTTTTCACCGGAAATGCCAACCCGGGCATGGCCGACGAAATTGCCGAACATCTGGGCATCTCGCTCGGTGCCGCCAAGGTGGGGCGTTTTTCCGACGGCGAAGTGACCGTCGAGATCAACCAGAACGTTCGCGCCCGCGACGTCTTTGTGGTGCAGTCGACCTGCGCACCCACGAATGAAAACCTGATGGAGTTGCTGATCATGGTGGACGCGCTCAAGCGTGCCTCGGCCGAACGCATCAGTGCCGTCATCCCCTACTTCGGGTACGCGCGGCAGGACCGCCGTCCGCGCTCCACGCGCGTTCCAATTTCAGCCAAGGTCGTGGCCAACATGCTTCAGGCTGTCGGTGTGGCGCGTGTGTTGACCATGGACCTGCACGCTGACCAGATCCAGGGATTTTTCGATATTCCGGTGGACAACATTTACGCCTCGCCAGTGCTGCTTGGCGACCTGAACCAGAAGAAATACAAAGACTTGATCGTGGTCTCGCCCGACGTCGGTGGCGTGGTGCGTGCGCGCGCCCTGGCCAAACAGCTCAATTGCGATCTGGCCATCATCGACAAGCGACGTCCGCGGGCCAACATCAGCGAAGTGATGCACGTGATCGGCGAAATCGACGGCCGCAACTGCGTCATCATGGACGACATGATCGACACTGCCGGCACGCTCGTGAAGGCGGCCGAGGTGCTCAAGCAGCGCGGTGCCAAAAAGGTTTACGCGTATTGCACGCATCCCATATTTTCCGGCCCGGCGATTGAACGCATAGCGCAGGGAACGGCGCTGGACGAAGTGGTGGTGACCAACACCATTCCGCTGAGCAAGGTGGCGTCCCAGTGCCAGAAGATTCGCCAACTCTCCGTAGCGCCGCTGATCGCAGAAACGATCCAGCGCATTGCCAACGGCGAGTCGGTCATGAGTTTGTTCTCGGATCAGGAGAACCTCTTTTAAGGTTTTTCTGATCCGAGGCAAAAAGCAGGCCCACCGCGGGTGGGCCTTTATTAACCGGAGTCGCACTGGTCGCGGTCGGCTCCTCCAGGAGTAGTTTATGAAATTCGTCGCTTTTGAGCGCGCCAAAAAGGGTACGGGTGCGAGCCGCCGTCTCCGCATTACCGGTCGCACGCCCGGCATCGTATATGGCGGCGCCAGCCAGCCACAGCAAATTGAAATTGATCACAACGCCCTGTGGCATGCGATCAAGAAGGAAGCTTTTCACGCCACCGTGCTGGACATGGAGATGGATGGCAAGGTCAGCCAGGTGTTGCTGCGTGACCTGCAAATGCATCCGTTCAAGCAATTGATCCTGCACATTGACTTCCAGCGTGTGGATGCCAGCACAAAGCTGCACATGAAGGTGCCGTTGCACTTCAGCGGCGACGAAAATTCACCGGCCGTCAAGACCGAAAACTGCATTGCCAACCACGTGATCACGGAAATTGAAATCGCCTGTCTGCCCGCAGATCTGCCCGAATTCATCGCAGTCGATTTGAGCGGTTTGCGCAAGGGCACGTCCCTGCACCTTAACGACGTCGTGCTGCCAAAGGGCGTGACGGTTGTGACCCACGGCAAGAACAACCCGGTGCTGGTGTCGGTGGTTGCCATTGGCGGCGGCGAGCCCACTGCTGAAACCGCTGCAACTCCTGCGGCTGGAGCAGCCGCGCCTGCCACCGCTGCAGTTCCCGCTGCCGCAGCCGGCAAAGCACCTGCCGCCAAGGCACCGGCAGCGGCAAAGGCACCGGCAGCGGCAAAGGCACCCGCCGCCAAGGCACCTGCCAAGAAGTAAGCGCGTTTCAGTACTGTGCCAAAGGCCCACTTCGGTGGGCCTTTTCTTTGCATGAACTTTCTGCGCGGATAATTTCAGCATGATCAAACTGTTCGTTGGCCTGGGCAATCCGGGCCCGGAGTACGAGGCCACGCGCCATAACGCTGGCGCATGGTGGCTGGACGCGCTTTCGCGCGATCTCAAAGTGAGCCTCGTGCCTGACCGGAGTTACCACGGCCTGATGGCACGCACCACGATAAACGGCCAGGCGATTTGGTTGCTTCAGCCGCAGACATTCATGAATCTATCGGGCAAGTCGGTGGCCGCACTGGCGCGATTTTTCAAAATTTCTCCAGGTGAGATTCTGGTGGCGCACGACGAACTCGACGTACTGCCCGGCCTGGTCAAATTGAAGTTTGGCGGCAGCCATGCGGGGCACAACGGTTTGCGCGACATCCACGCGCAACTCGGCAGCGCCGACTACTGGCGTCTGCGCTTGGGCATCGGACACCCGGGCGACAAGGCCGATGTGACGCACTGGGTGCTGAAGAAGCCCTCGCCCGAGCAGCGCGTGCTGATCGAAGAGGCGATGGACCGCAGTCTCAAGGCCGTCCCGGCCATGTTGGCCGGCGACATGGAGAAGGCCACGATGATCGCCCACACCAGCAAGCCTGCGCGACCGAAGCCCGCCAGACCCGAAGCGCCGCCCCCGATCACGGCACCGTAGCACTGATCCAGGTGGCCGCGGCGAATGCCGAAATTCGCGCCGATTCCAGGAGGCCGTTTTGCGCAAGATTGGGTAGAGAATCTTGCCCGGCTTTCACGCTAATATTTGCCGGACTGTCAACGTTCTGACCTGCGGCGCTCGGTTCAGCAAATGTGCCCAAGTTAAGCGATGAATGTTGGCGATCGATAAAGGCCCAGGTCAACCAACCTTTGCGAACTCGAAACAGGATCCCATCCATGCCCACCAAGACCTTCACCAGCGGCCGCATCCGCAGGGCCGACTACGACACGGAATCACACCAACTGGACCTGCATTGGGACAGCAAGACGGTGCTGGCCTACAAGCAGGTTCCGCAGGAGGTGTATCGGCGGCTTTGCAGCGCACCCAACCCGGCGACTTACTGGGAGGACCGGATCGCTGAGGAATATCCGAAAGCGCTACCGATGAAGTCCAGTGCCACACCCGATGGCGCGAAGAAACTTGGCGATCTGTTTGGTGGCGGCGACTGAGGCGAGTGTTCCTGGAGGCGGGGAAGCGCGACCGCCTTCTTGATCAGTTGAGGACAGAGCAGGTTATTGGGGTCAGACGCCAATTTGGCAAAGCCCCAAGTCCACGCTGCGGCGCAGAGCGCCACACGCTGCGGGGAGCCGAAGGCTCGGCGAATTTTGACTCTGACCCCAAAAACCTCTGTCCCGCAAGGTTTCATGACGTCTGCAAGCGGCGGTATTTTTGCCAGAGGCTTTCCTTGTCCTCTACAAATTGCGGGTTCGCCGGAATGCAGTTCACGGGACAGACCTGCACGCACTGAGGCTCGTCGAAATGGCCCACGCACTCGGTGCACTTGTCCGGATTGATCTCGTAAATTTCCTCGCCCAGATAGATCGCCTCGTTCGGGCATTCGGGTTCGCACACATCGCAGTTGATGCATTCATCGGTGATCATCAGTGCCATAGAATGCCTTCGAACTTCATGGGTCCGATTATCCACGCCGATCTTCTTGCGCCGCGACAAATCCCAGCCTTAATCCCTGATTGAATGAGCGTCTTTCTCCTCAAACGATTCGCCACCCTGCTGGCCACGCTCGCCGGAGCTTCGGCCTTGATCTTTTGGGTGCTCGAAGTGCTTCCAGGCAATGCCGCACAGATGCAGATGGGCCCGGACGCGTCGGCCCAGGCGGTGCAGGCGCTGGCGGCGCAGTTGGGGCTGGACCGCCCGCCGCTGGAGCGCTATCTGCACTGGATCCGCGGCCTGCTCCAGGGCGACCTGGGACTAAGTTATGCCTACAGCACACCTGTGGCCGATCTGGTGTGGGAACGCCTGCAGGTCACCGTGCCGCTGGCCCTGATGGCCATGGTTCTGACCACCGTCATCGCGCTGGCGGTGGGTGTGTACGCGGCGGCGCGGCACAACCAGTTGGGCGACGTGGGCGCCATGACGCTGGCACAGATCGGCATGGCGATCCCCAATTTCTGGTTTGCGATTCTGCTGATCCTGCTGCTCTCGGTGCAGTTGCAGTGGTTCCATGCCGGCGGCTTCTCCGGCTGGAGCGATGACCCCGGGGAAGCCTTGAAATCACTGCTACTGCCTGCGCTGTCTCTGGCGGTGGTGCAGGCCGCGATCCTGGCGCGCATCACGCGCTCGGCCGTGCTGGAGGTGATGCACGAAGATTTTGTTCGCACCGCGCGCGCCAAAGGTCTGTCGCGCCGCGCCACCCTGTGGCGCCATGTGCTGCGCAACGCACTGATACCCGTGGTCACAGTCATGGGTTTGCAATTCGCGAATCTTCTGGCAGGCACGATTGTGGTGGAAAAGGTGTTTTATTTGCCCGGCCTGGGAAGACTTGTCTTTGAATCGGTTTCGAACCGGGATTTGATCGTGGTGCGCAACTGTGTGATGCTGCTGGCAGCAATGGTGGTGGTGGTGAACTTTGTCGTCGATGTGCTGTACGCGGTGATCGATCCGCGCATCAAGACCGGTCGCGGCTGAACCCATGGCAGGTGCTTCCAGACCCATCAGTCGATCGACCCACCCGTGGCGCCACCCCAGCTTGGTGCTGGGCGCCGTGCTCAGCTTGCTGCTGGTTGCGGCAGCGCTGCTGTCACTCTTCTGGACACCCTGGCCGGTGTATGAAGTGGACCTGGCGCTGAAGCTGCAGCTACCGTCGACCAGCCACTGGCTGGGCACTGATCCGCTGGGTCGCGACGTGGTATCGCTGTTGTTGGTCGGTGCCGGAAATTCCATCCTCGTGGGCGTGATCGCGGTTGGAATCGGTCTCACCGTGGGCAGCGTTTTTGGTCTTCTTGCAGCGACGCGTGGTGGCTGGGTGGAGGAGCTCATCATGCGGCTGGCGGACTTCACTTTTGCCTTTCCCGCCATACTGTCGGCGATCATGCTGGCGGCGGTGTTTGGCGCCGGCATCGTCACCTCCATCGTCGCCATCGGCATCTTCAACATTCCCGCATTTGCGCGTATCACCCGTGCCTCGGCGAATGCGGTTTTGGCGCGCGAATATGTGCTGGCGGCGCGCGCCAGCGGCAAAGGTCCGTGGCGCATCACGATGGAACATGTGTTGCCCAACATCATGTCGGTGCTGATCGTGCAGGCCACGACCCAGTTCGCCATCGCCATCCTTGCCGAAGCGGCGCTGTCGTATCTGGGACTGGGTACCCAGCCGCCGCAGCCGTCATGGGGCCGCATGCTGAGCGAGGCCCAGACACTGCTGTTTGAAGCGCCGCGGCTGGCCGTGTTCCCCGGCGTGGCGATCGCGCTGGCAGTGATGGGTTTGAACCTTCTGGGCGACGGTCTGCGCGACGTGCTTGACCCGCGCCTGATGCGGCGTCGCTGAGGGAATTCGATGGCGCTACTCGAAGTCCTGGACCTCAACATCCAACTGCACATGCATCGTGGCCCGGTGCGTGCTGTGCGGAACTTGAGCTTTGCATTGGAGCGTGGCCAGACCGTGGGCCTGGTGGGCGAATCGGGTTGTGGCAAGTCCCTCACAGCGCTGGCGCTCATGGGACTGTTGCCCGAACAGGCCGGTGTCACGGGCAGCATCCGACTGAATGGACAGGAGCTGCTCGGGATGCCGGAAGCTCAGATGTGCGGCATTCGCGGCGACCGCATCGCGATGGTTTTTCAGGAGCCGATGACGGCATTGAATCCGGTACACAGCATTGGGGATCAGGTCGCGGAGCCGTTGCATTTGCACCGCGGGCTGTCGCTGTCAGCGTCGAGAGCGCAGGCGATTCGCTTGCTTGAGCGCGTCGGCATCGCCGATGCGGCGCGGCGCTTTGACGCCTATCCGCATCAGTTCTCCGGTGGCCAGCGCCAACGCATCACGATCGCCATGGCGCTGGCCTGTGAGCCCGATCTGCTGATCGCGGACGAACCCACCACGGCGCTCGACGTGACGCTGCAAAAGCAGATCCTGAATCTCATCCGGGATCTGGTGCAGGAGCGCGGCATGGCCCTGCTGCTGATCTCGCACGACCTGGGTGTGGTCGCGCAAAACGTGGCACATATGCTGGTGATGTACGGCGGATGCGTGGTGGAAGGCGGGCCCACGCGCGATGTCTTTGCCCACATGGCCCACCCCTATACGCGCGGCCTGCTGGCGGCCCGGCCGCGCCTTGGCGCAACACCTGGAACGCGTCTGGCGACCATCCCCGGTGCCGTGCCCGAGTTGGCGGATCTGCCTGCGGGCTGCCCGTTCGCCGGGCGTTGCGCGTTTGCCATCGACGCCTGCGCGCAAAACTTCCCATCCGCCGTCACGATTAACGGCGAGCACCGGGCACGCTGCAGCCGACTCGATGCCATTGACTCACGGGCGGTGAGCGCATGACCCATCCCCTGTTGGAAGTGCGCGACCTCGTTCGGCACTACCCGCTACCCCGGAAAAATCTTTGGGGACCTGTGCCCGTTGCGCAGGCGCTCAACGGCGTGAGCTTCTCATTGACCCGCGGCTGCAACCTGGGGTTGGTAGGCGAATCAGGGTCGGGCAAATCAACGCTGGCGCGGCTGGTGATGGCGCTGGACCGACCGACTTCGGGCAGCGTGCACCTGCTCGGGCGCGACCTGCATCGGTTGAACCCGGCGCAACTGCAAACTGCACGGCGTGATCTTCAAATGGTGTTTCAGGATCCGTACGGTTCGCTCGACCCCAGACAAAAGGTCGCGCGCATCGTGGCCGAACCGCTCGCCGCGCGGGGTGCGACCAGCATCGCAGAGCAGCGCGAACGCGCGGCCGAAATGCTGGGTTTTGTCGGCTTGAACACGAGCGACCTGGACAAGTACCCACATGAGTTTTCGGGCGGCCAGCGCCAGCGCGTGGCGATGGCGCGCGCGCTCATCTGCCGCCCCCAGTTGATTGTTGCCGACGAACCCCTGAGCGCACTGGACGTGTCGGTGCAGGCGCAGGTCATCAACCTGATGCAGGACCTGGCGCAGGAGTTTGGCATCACCTATCTGCTCATCAGCCACGACCTGGCAGTGGTGAGCCACCTGTGTCAGGACGTTGTCGTCATGCACCAGGGCCGCATCGTCGAGCAGGGGCCGCCGCAGCGTTTGTTCAGCACGCCACAGCACGAGTACACGCGCACGCTTGTGGCCGCGGTGCCCAGGGCGGAGCCACCCACAGCCTGACTTTCATGCTTCGGCAGCGACAGCGACAGCGCTGATCAGCTGAGGTTCGGGTCCCAAAAATCCCTGCATGCGCAGCGGGTTTCGGTTGCACTCCTTCACATTTGAAACACCGTTTTGAACACTTGCGCCAGCGGTCCCGTGCAAGAATTGCCTCAAGCCAATGCAGGGTTTGAATCGGCATTGCGGCAGCCCGTTTGTGGTCGCAGATGTCGTGACAGCAGGCGCACAGTTTCACCCTCCTTTTTCCGGAAATCCATTGCCTGCCATGTTCGGCCTTTCAAGTCAGATTGTTCCAGCCCATGCGGGCGCATCGGGTGTGCCTGCGCCCGGTTCGGGCGGGGGCTGGATGAAGCGCGAAGAAGCGATCATGGGCACGGCCATCAGCGTCGGGCTTTGGAGCGCCGATAGGCGCGCGGGCGAATCTGCAATTGATGCTGTGATGGCCGAGATGCATCGCATCGACCACGCCATGAGCCCGCACAAACCCGAATCCGAACTGTCGCGCATCAACCGCGAAGCCGGATTTTCTGCCGTACCCCTCACGCCCGAGATGACCCGCCTGCTGCTGCGTGCGGACCAGTTCTCGCAACTTACGCAAGGCGCATTCGACATCACCTACGCCGCCGTGGGCCGCCTCTATGACTACCGCGCCGGGATTCGTCCCGACGCCGCCCAACTGGCAATCGCGCGCGCTGCCGTTGGCTACCGTTATCTGCAGCTGGATGCAAACGCCCAGACCGTGCGCTTCACCCGGCAGGGCATGTGCATCGACCTGGGGGGCTTTGCCAAGGGCCATGCCGTGGACAACGCGACGGCCCTGCTGCGCCAACGCGGCATTGAGCACGCGATCGTCAGCGCGGGCGGCGACTCCCGCGTGATCGGAGACCGCCGCGGTCGGCCCTGGACCATCGGCATTCGCGACCCCAGGCGTGCGGGCGAGATGGTCGCGGTGCTGCCGCTGCAAGACGCCTCGATTTCGACCTCGGGCGACTACGAGCGCTACTTCGACGCGGACGGGCAGCGCTTTCACCACCTGATCGATCCGGCCACCGGGTGCTCGCCCAGCAGTCTGCAAAGCGTGAGCATCCTCGCCGACGACGGTCTCACGTGCGAAGCGCTGTCCAAGGCGGTTTTCATTCTGGGTCTGGAGCGGGGCATGCGCCTGATCGATGCACAGACCCATGTGGACGCCGTGGTGGTGGATGCGCAGGGCGCGCTCCACTATTCATCCGGCCTCATGGCTCCCGGCGTCGGCGTGCAGCATTGAAGCGGCGCGCATGACCGATGACATCCTTGAGGAGATACGCATGAGCCATCTTTGGACCCTCGTCCGCTGGGCAGCAGCGAGCGCCGCCTGGGCAACGCTTGCCGCCTGCAGCAACACCAGCAGTGATTCTGCAGCGGGATCACTCCAGGGCGATGTCCCCATTGCCTACGCCATGCGCGCGAACACCATTCGCGCCAATCCCACCAATGGCGCCCCCACAGCACCCGGCGGTGATCTCATCGTTCGCGCCAAATCTTCCCCGAGCGCGGCTGAACACAACCTCACGGCACAGTTCACGCAAGGTGTGGGCGATGTATCCGGGCCCGACGTTTCCTACGATGGAAAGAAGATCATCTTTTCGATGAACTGCCCGGCCTCGAACACTTCCACCATAGCCGGGCAACCCGCGTGCACCGGGCGCTGGAACATCTGGGAATACGACATGAGCGTGGGCGGCCTCACGGGAGGAACGTATCGCCGGCTCACCAGTTCGAACAGCTCCGATGACGTCGATCCGAGCTATCTTCCAGGCGGTGCGGGCGTGGTCTTCACCTCCAACCGGCAGACGCTGTCGAGCGTCAACCAGGCGCTGGGCCACAGCTATTTCGCACTGGACGAATACGAGCGCGAACGCGTTTTCAATCTGCACACCGTGGCCGCCGACGGCAGTCAGATTCAGCAGATCTCGGTCAATCAAAGCCACGATCGCAGCCCCGTGGTGCGACCCAATGGCGACATCATGTTCTCGCGCTGGGATCACGTCGGCGGGCGCAACCACTTCAAGGTATTCACCGTGCGTCCCGACGGCACCAACCTGTTTGTGCTCTACGGCGCCCACAGTTCGGGCAACAGCTTTTTGCATCCGCGGGACATGGATCCCGGCGGCAAATACCAGGGTTTCCTGACGACCGATTTGATGCCCTTGTCGCGCACCCACGAAGGCGGTGCACTGATGTTCATCGATGCGGCGAACTACTCGGAGGAAAACACACCGGTGAATCCCAACGTGCCAGCGGTCGGTGGACAGCAACAGGCAACGATGCAAGCGCTGAACTATGGCACGGGGCTGTCGCCGTACGGGCGCATCACCACGCCCTATCCATTGTGGGATGGCAGCAATCGCATTCTGCTGAGCTATACGCCGTGCGAAGTCACACGGTCCGGCGTGGTCGTGGCCTGTGCCACATTGAGCGCGGCGGAGATCACTCGCCTGACCGACTCCTCGCGACTGGTGGCCGCGGTGCAGGCCGACACGTTGCAAGACAACGTCGCACCAACCTATGCCGTCTACATGTTCGATCCGGCACAGCAAACGATGCTGAACGTTGCGTCGCCGCCAGCGGGCTTCATGTATACCCACCCTGTGGCCCTGATGGCACGCACCGAACCCAATGCCTTCAGCGCCAGCGTGCCCGACGCCGCGCTCGCGGCGCTTGGCATGGGACTGCTCGAAGTGCGCAGCGTCTACGACACTGATGCGCTCGGACGCATGGGCGACCCGGTGCTCAGCCCGGCCGATCTGGCGCCGGGCTGCGCCACCGCCATTGCCAAAACCACACCCACCGATCCGCTGGACACGCGGTCGCAGGTGGCAGATTTGCTGCGCATCAAGGACCCCGCGAACCCGGCCTATGGCTGTGCGCCGGTGCGGTTCCTGCGCGTCATGCGGGCCATCGCGCCACCGTCGGGAACCACCGGCACCCGCAGCGCGATCGGCAATACCGATTTCGAAATGCAGCAGGTCCTGGGCTACGCGCCGATCGAACCCGACGGCTCCTTCAAGCTCACCCTGCCCGCCGACACACCCATTGCCCTGGCCGTGATCGACGCACAAGGCCGCGCATTCCAGACCCACACCAACTGGATTCAGGTGCGCCCGGGCGAGCACCGCACCTGCGACGGCTGTCACAGCCCGCGCCGCGGCGGTGCGCTGAATTCGGGAGCCGTGGTTGACACCCAGCCGGCGGCGCTGCTGCCGGCGATGGCCGGCGCGCACCAGTCCGGCGAAACCATGGCAGCTACGCGCACGCGCCTCAATCCCGCCGCCCTGTTGATCAGCCCTGACCCCCTCTTCACCGACATCTGGGCGGACACGAGCCAACCCGGCGTCACGGCCAAGGCATCGATCTCCCTGCTCTACAGCGGCAACGTCAATCCGGCCAGCGATCTGGTCACGCCTGCGCCCGTGAACGGCATCATCAATTACCCGGATCACATCCAGCCACTGTGGACACGCAACCGCGGCCTGATGACTTGCACGTCCTGCCACACCGACCCCGGCAAGCTCGATCTGGGTGCGACCACGGCCGGAACCGGCCGCATGGATTCGTACGAGAAATTGACGCTCGGCAATCCCCTGCTCGACCCGACTACCGGCCTGCCGTTGATCGCAGTTGACAATGGTGTCGCGGTGATCCGTCGCGGCCCGGCGCGGGTCAACACCATGGCGAGTGAAGGCGAGGCCCTCGGTCTGGCACGCTCCAGCCGACTGGTGGAAGTTCTTTCAGGCCAGACCCTCCTGACAACCAGCACAGCGCAGCAGGCTTTCCCGAATCCGCCGGCATCCGCGCCCAACCACGCGAGCATGCTCAATGCCGCCGAGATGCGTCTGATCGCAGAGTGGGTAGACACCGGTAGCAAGTACTACAACGACCCGTTTGCCAGCGCCAACGGCATGCGCACGGTCACGGGACTGAGCCAGGCCACGTTCACGGCCCAGGTCTTCCCGATCCTGCGCTCAACCTGCGCGGCCCTGTGCCATCAGGCCACGGGCAGCAGCAGTTCGCCCATCCCGCCCGGCACATCGTTCTCCAACAACCACTTCGTGCTGACGGGTGACCCCGTCGGTGACTACAACGTGACGCTCACGATGATCAACAACGCCTGCGTGCCGGCGTCCAACTACCTGCTGAGCAAGCCGTCCACGATTCCCCACCCGATCAATGCCGCGGGTGCTGCCGGCGCCGTGCTGCCGGTGGGCAGCGCGGACTACAACACCATCGCCAGTTGGATCGCCACAGGATGTTGAAACGAATGAATCCCCTGCGCCTTCACCTCACGGCTGGACTGTTCACGTTGCTGGCCGCATGCGGCGGTTCCGGCTCGAACCCGCTGGGAAACCCCGCACTGGTCAACAATCCGCCGATCACGGGCGGGCAGAACCTGTCGTTTGTCTACTTTCAGAAATGCATCAACCCGATATTCCTGGCGGCCTTGCCTGTCCCTGGTAACAGCGCGGGTGCGACCAACAGTTGCGCCAGTGCCGGATGTCATAACAACCTCACCGGCGCCGGGGGTGCTTTCCGCATCGTCCCCGAGGCCCTGCCGGTGGACATGAGTCTGGCATCCAACACGGCCGCGGCGATTCGCACCAGCGACATGTACAAGAATTTCTACTCGGCCCAAAGCGAAACCATCGTGGGCGACATCGCGCAAAGCCGCTTGCTGAACAAACCGCAATTGCTGGGCGTGCTGCACGGCGGCGGCCTCGTCTTCGCAAGCGCGACCGACGCCAACGTGCTCCTGCTTCAGTACTGGATCTCGCATCCCATGCCTGCCGGACAGGATGAGTTCAGCAGCGCCGCCAGCGCCCTGTTCACGCCAACCGATCCGGTTGCCGGAACCTGCAACTCCCACTAGAGCCGACTGCCATGAATTCGACTTCAATCACGGAAAGCGCGCGCCAGGTGATCGTATGGTTTGTTGCAGCGGCCGCGCTGCTGCTGGGTATGGGGCCGGTGCACGCTGCCGACGAGACGGCAGCGCAGGACGCCAGCGCCAGCACGACCGAACGCCTGCAAGTTACCGACCCCTACATTGAGTTGCACACCGGTCCCGGTCGCGGTTTTCCGGTATTTTTCGTGGCACAGCGCAATCACTGGATCGCGATCGAATTGCGCCACACCGACTGGTACCGTGTCCGCACTGAGGGCGGTCAGGTGGGTTGGGTTCAGCGCGAGCAACTGCGCACCACGCTTGCCGCCGCAGGCGAGACAAAACCGTTTCGCGACCTGCTGCTGGACGACTACCTGAGCCGACGCGTACAACTGGGCGCTGCCTGGGGACACTTCAATGGCGAGCCCATGCTCAAGCTCTGGAGCAGCTACCGGATGTCGGACACGCTCAGCGTCGAAGGCACGCTGGGCCAGGTTCAAGGCGCGTTTTCCGGCACCAGCCTCTGGCACGTCAACCTGGTGTCCGAGCCCTGGTCGGACCGTCGCCTGTCGCCCTTCGCCAGTGTCGGTGTGGGCAAGTTGAAGAACATGCCCAATGCCAGTCTTGTGAGCGCGAGCGTGACCAACGCCAACATGGCAAACGCCAGTCTGGGCGTGCGCTACTACCTGAGCGAGCGCTTCGTGCTGCGTTCCGACTACACGGTGTACACGGCCTTCGTCTCCGACACCCATTCTTCGGCCTACCGCGCATTCACGGCCGGTCTTTCGTTCTTCTTCTAGCTTTCACGCAAGCACTTCATCATGAACACAATCCACCTGCCCCGCGCCATCCTGTTGACTGCGCTTTTTGCGTCCTGCTTCAGCGCTGTAGCCGCCGATGCGTCCGCCCCGACCAGCCCGCCAGTCGCGACCGATCAGGTCGTGTTGCCGCAGGTGGACCGGCGTGACGTACGCGCGCCGCGCTTCCCCTCGAACGACTTCGAGATCGGCGTTTTTGGCGGCAGTTACTCGACCCAGAACTTCGGCTCCAGCGCGGTCGGTGGGCTGCGCTTTGGCTATCACCTGAACGAAGATTTCTTCGTGGAGGCTGCGCTTGCGCAGACCAAAGTCAGCGACGCCGCGTTCCGCCAGGTGCTGCCCGGTGGCGTGTTCCCTGGCGCCACCGAAAAGCTCGTCTACTACAACCTCTCCGTTGGCTACAACGTTCTTCCGGGTGAAGTGTTCGTCGGTTCAAAGAACGCCAAACCCATGGCGTTCTATCTCATCGGGGGCGTCGGCAGCACCTCATTCAACCAGCAGCGCCGCTCGACCTTCAACCTGGGCGCGGGCTTGCGCGTCTACCTCACTGACCACGTCGCGTTGCAGGTCGACGCCCGCGATCACATGTTCTCGCTCGATCTGCTTGGCAAACGCCAGAGCACGCAAAACCCGGAGTTGACTGCGGGAATCACGACCTCGTTCTGACACACCATGCCCGACATGAATCTCTCACAGTTGAATTCGTTCAGTCCCTCGCGGCGCGGCATCCTGCGCCAGGCTGCGACCGGCCTGTTGCTGCTGGGCGGCGGCGCGGCGCTGAGTGCGACCGCACCCTCGTCGCCGGCGCCCGACTTCACCCTGCGTAGCGCCAATGGGCCCAACCTGCGGCTGCAGGAACAACGCGGGCGCGTGGTGATGGTGAATTTCTGGGCCACCTGGTGCGGTCCGTGCCGCGAGGAAATGCCGCAACTGAACAAGCTCTACGCGAAATACCGCGCGTCCGGCTTCGTGCTGCTCGGTGTCAACGTGGACGACGACGCGCGCCATGCGACCGATGTGGCGGCCAGGATGGGCGTGACTTTTCCGGTGCTGCTGGACACCGACAAGACCGTCAGTCGCCTGTACGACGTGAGCACCATGCCGTCGACCCTGCTGATCGATCGCGACGGCCGGGTGCGCTACCTGCACCGCGGCTACCACGCCGGCTATGAGGAAGATTACGACCGCCAAATCAGGGAACTGTTGCGATGAAAACCAGCGTCAAGTTGACAACCTGCGTGCTGGCTGCGGCGCTGCTCCCGGCCTGCGCGATCCAGCCCTGGGTCAAACCCTATGAGCGCGAGCACCTGGCCGACCCGGTCATGAATGCCGCGCGCAATTCACTCGCGCAAAGGGACATCGAACACGCGCGCGAAGTGCGCGAAGGTGCGCGCGGCGCCACCGGCGTACAAGGAGGCGGCTGTGGTTGCAACTAGAAATCGAAACGAAGGCAAATTCGGCCGCATTGTCCAGAGGCTGCTGGCGCTGCTGGGCGGCGTGCTAGCGGCCCATGGCGCGCGCGCCGTGGATTTACCCCAGGACCAGGCCGAAGTCCTGTACCACTCCTATAACGGCGGCGGTGTTGTGGCCAACGGCCCGGCATTGCTGGTGCGCAAGCGCGTGGCCGACTCGGTGTCCCTGTCGGCGAGCTATTACGTCGACGCGGTCAGCAACGCGTCCATCGACGTGGTCACGACCGCCAGCCCCTACCGCGAAAAGCGCAACGAATACACGTTGGGCGCCGACTACGTTTACCGCGACTCACTGATCTCGCTGTCCACTTCCAGCAGTCAAGAGCCCGACTACACGGCGAATCGCGTCGGCCTGGACATCAGCCAGGAAACCTTCGGCGGCATGACGACCGTGAGCATGGGTTTTACCAGCGGCGTGGACAGTGTGCGCAAGCACAATGCGCCAGAGTTCTCCGACAGCGCAAGGCATTGGCAGTACCGCGTGGGCGTGTCACAGATCCTGAGCAAACAGTGGGTCGCCAGCGCCAACTTCGAGGCTCTTTCGGACGCGGGTTTTCTGGGCAGCCCCTATCGCGTGGCGCGTGTCTTCGGATCCGCAGTGGCCGAACGTGACCCCCGCACCCGTTCGGCGCGAGCCGCCAGATTCGGTATCGTCGGCGACCTGGGGTCGGACGATGCCATGCACGCGGACTACCGCTACTACTGGGACACGTGGGGCATCAAGGCGCACACGGTCGAACTGGGCTACAGCCGCTACTTCGGCGACAAAAAGTGGCTGGCCGACGGCTTCCTGCGCTACTACAAGCAACAGCGCGCGCTGTTCTACAGCGACAACGAGCAGGCACAGACGAGCTACGTGTCACGCAACCGTCAACTGGGCAGCTTCACCAGCCCCAGTCTGGGTTCGACCATCACCTACGGACTGCGAAAGCTGCCGGGACGCTACGACGCGCAGCTCAGTGGCAGCTACCAGTATGTTCATTTCAACTACAGCGATTTCACCGACATCCGCACCGGCAAGCTTTACGCCTACAACGCCAGCGTGCTGCAGCTGTATCTGACCGCCACCTTCTAGAGAGTTCGAACCATGTTCAATCGATACGGGATTTTGCTGGCCGGCGCGTTGCTCACGGGTTGCATCGACGCCGCCTGGGGCGCTGACGCCACCAGCCCTGCGCTTTCGTCACCAGCGGTTTCGGCGTCTGCACCTTTGCCCGTGGACAATGCGGCCGCTGCGGCGCCGCTGGACAGCCGGATACAGGACGTCAAAAGCGAGGTGATCAAACTCAATCGGGATCTGCTGGTGCTCGAAGAAGAGCTGCTGTTTCCGGCAAACACGCAGGTGGCCGTTTTCGTCTCGATGGACGTGGGCAAACTGTTCGAACTGGATTCGGTGCAGGTCAGTCTCGACGACAAGCTGGTGGCGAGCTACCTCTACACACCGCTGGAAGTACAGGCCCTGCACCGCGGCGGCGTGCAACGCATCTATCTGGGCAACCTGCGCACCGGCGACCATGAGCTGGTGGCCTTCTTCACTGGCAAGGGCCCGCATGACCGCGACTACAAGCGTGGCGCGACGGTGAGGTTCGACAAGGACACCCAGGCCAAATTCATCGAGCTGCGCATTCAGGATTCGCTGGCCAAATTGCAGCCCGAGTTCGACGTCAAGCTCTGGCAGTAACTGCGCATGAGCTTGATCCGATTCGTTCGCGTGAAGCTGCGCCGCTGCGCGTTCGCGGCGGCAGCGACCCTGGCGCTCGTCGGCGCCGCCACAGCCGACGAACCCTTGCGCGAAGTACGGGATCCGCACTACGGCGACACGCTGTTTCATTTCTTCCAGGACCACTATTTCACCGCACTCACGACGCTGATGGTGTCACAACATTTCGACCTGGTGACGCACCATGCGGATGAGGCCGAGGTGCTGCGCGGCGGCCTGCTTTTGTCCTATGGCTTGCAGCGCGAGGCCGGCGCCATTTTCGAAAAACTGATCACCCAGGGCGCGTCTCCTGCCGTGCGCGATCGCGCCTGGTACTACCTGGCCAAGATCGCCTATCAGCGCGGCTACCTCGATCAGGCTTCGGACGCAATAGCCCGTATCCAGGGCGCTCTGCCGCAGCCGCTGCAGGAGGACCGCGTGCTGCTGCAGGCGAATGTGCTGATGGCGCGTGCCGATTACAGCGGCGCTGCCAGGCTGCTTGAAGGCGTGGACGAAAAGGCCACCGCAGCGCGCTTTGCGCGCTTCAACCTGGGTGTGGCGCTGATCAAGGCCGGGGACGCGGTACGCGGCACCGACGTGCTCAACAAATTGGGCCAGACCGGCGCCGAAGACGAGGAGTTGCGCAGCCTGCGCGACCGCGCCAATGTGGCCTTGGGCTTCGCTGCATTGAGCGAAAAGCAGCCGCTGGCGGCGCGTGCTTTCCTGGAACGCGTGCGTCTGAAGGGCCTGCAGGCGAACAAGGCGCTGCTCGGTCTGGGTTGGTCCAGCGCGGCGCTGAACGAGCCCCGACAAGCGCTTGTTCCATGGACCGAGCTGGCGCAGCGCAGCAGCAGCGACTCGGCCGCACTCGAGGCGCAAATCGCCCTGCCCTATGCCTGGGCAGAGATGGGCGAATTCGGCCAGGCGCTGGAGCGTTACCAGTGGGCGATCCATGCGTTTGAGCTTGAAGATGTCGCACTCGACGAATCCATCACGGCGATCCG
Source organism: uncultured beta proteobacterium (assembly GCA_903832285.1). Taxonomy (GTDB): domain Bacteria; phylum Pseudomonadota; class Gammaproteobacteria; order Burkholderiales; family Burkholderiaceae_C; genus CAIKVZ01. The sequence goes on from CAILAY010000185.1 coordinate 40,846, forward strand.
CTCCGGCACCCTGGTCGACAGTTTGATCGCGCGCAACCCGGGCGAAGAGATGGGTTGGTTCTGGAACCTGCACGAGCTGCCTGCCGTGCCACACCCGGATCATTTGTTGACCGTGATGGCGCAGCACGAATTTCAGGAGGCCCTGAAGAACTACCGCGACTTGCGCTTTCTAGCGCGCAACCTCGATGCGTGGCGCGAAAAACTCTCCATCTTCAGCGATATGCTCGCCACCCGGCGCAAGGCCTATGCCGAACGCCTGCCGAGAGTGCGCGCGCAAGTCAATCAGACCGCCATTGCCACCCTGAGTCAGCGCCGCGACCGCGTCGCCACGGAAGTCGCCCAAGGCGTGGAGGCATCCGACCCCGCCACCTTCGCAGATGCGCGTCAACTCGATTTGCTGCAACGTGTTGCGAGCGCGCAGGCCACGCTGGCCGGTCCCGATCCCGAACTGGTGCAGTACCGCGAGCGTCTGCGGCTCGCCACTGGAGCCCTTACCTGGCAACTCGCGCAGGACTATCCGCAGCGCATCTGGAGTGCGCAGAAGGAACTCCAGACCATGGACGCGCAGTTACTCCAGGCCCAGCAGCGTGACGCCGCCCTGGCGCGGGCACAGCGCGACGAGCCCGCACGCTTTGACGCCTTCGAACACCGCATCGCAGCACTCGATCCCCTGCTGCAGTCCATGACGGCGAACGTGTCTGCACTGGCCAAGGAACAACAGGAAGCCGTGCAGAACCTGGCCGTGGCCGAGTTGCGGCAGCAAAAGGAGCGCCTCGCGGCCTACTCGGCGCAGGCACGTTTCGCCGTCGCGCAGTTGTACGACCGAGCCAGCGGCAAACCGGAGGCACCGCATGCTGTTGCTCCGTAGCGCCACGCTGGCGACCTTGTGCCTGCTCACGGCCTGCGCCAGCCATCGGGGGTCGACCGACAACGAGCCCACGCTGGCCAGCCTCACGGGTCGCCGGCTTGCACCCGGGACCGAGGCCCCCGTGCGCGCCGACGAAGCGCAGGCAATAGCGGCCTACACCCGCTTTCTCGAGATCGCGCCGCAGGCACCGCAGCGCCCCGAAGCGATGCGCCGCATCGGCGATCTCGAAATGGATCTGGCCGACAAGCGCGCGGGCACGGGCGAGGGGTTGCAGGCCGCAGACTACCGCACCGCCATCAATCGCTACCAGGACTTTCTCAAGACCTATCCCACGCATCCAGCCAACGACCGGGTGCTGTATCAACTGGCGCGCGCCTACGATCAGGGCGGCGATTTGGAGCTCGCACTCAAGACGCTCGACCGCCTTGTGAAGGAGTACCCCGCCACGCCCCTGCGCGACGAGGCGCAGTTTCGCCGCGGCGAGCTGCTATTCGCAGGGCGCGACTACGCCAGTTCTGAAAGAGCCTATGCCACCGTCATGGCGTCCGGCGTGGCTGGCCCCTACTACGATCGCGCCCTGTACATGCACGGCTGGTCGCAGTTCAAACAGGGCCGGATGGATGACGCCCTGCATTCATTCTTCGGTGTGCTGGACCTGAAGCTGGGCCGGCGCGACGACGACCGCCCGCTGGAACAATTGGCGGATTTGACACGCGCCGACCGCGAGTTGCTCGAGGACACATTTCGCGTCACCAGCCTGAGCCTGGCCAACCTGCAGGGTGCAGAGTCCATTCCCGCTTACATCGACTCGTCCCAGCGCCGCGTCTACCAATTTCGGGTTTACGAGCAGCTCGGCGAGCTCTACCTCAAGCAGGAGCGGATCAAGGACACGGCCGATACGCTCGGTCTGTTTGCGCGGCGCGACCCGCTGCACCCGCAGGCGCCGATATTGCAGGCGCGCGTGATCGCGATCTACGAGCAAAACGGCTTTCCCCAGCTCGCACTCGCCGCCAAAAAAGAGTACGTCGCGCACTACGGCAGTACGGGCGAATTCCGGCGCACCAATCCACAGGGCTGGCAGGCGACACAGCCGCTGGTGAAGACCCACTTGGCCGAGCTGGCGCGCTACTACCACGCCAGCGCACAGCAAAGCAAGAACACAGCCGACTATCAGGAGGCGGTGCACTGGTATCGCAGTTACCTGGAAGAATTTCCGAAGGATCCCCAGGCCGCGCAAAACAACTTCCTGCTGGCTGAATTGCTGTTCGAAGACGCACGCTATGAAGAAGCCACCGTTGAATACAACAAGACGGCCTACCAGTACCCGGCCCATGCCCGCAGTGCCGACGCCGGCTACGCCGCCCTGCTCAGTCTGGCGCAACAGCGCAAGCAGCCCCAAACCGACGCGGCGGCGCTGCAGCGTGCCGGCGTTGACGGCGCGCTGCTCTTCGCCAAGACCTTCCCCGGCGACGCGCGCGAGGCATCAGTGTTGGCCGATGCCGCCGACACGCTCTACCGTCTGCACGAGAGCGAACAAGCCAGCGCGGTGGCGCAGCAGTTGCTGGACCTGCCAACGCGCGCCACCGATGCCCAGCGCCGCGTCGCCTGGACCGTGATCGCGCATGTGGCGTTCGAGCGCGGCGCCTTTGATCGCTCTGAAGCCGCCTACACCGAAGTGCTGCAGCTCACGCCGCAGGCCGACGCGGCGCGCAATGAACTGGTGGAACGTCAGGCCGCGTCGATCTACAAACAGGGCGAGCAATTCCGCGCTGCAGGCAAGTTGCCTGAGGCCGTAGCCTTCTTCCAGCGCGTGGCCAGCGTGGCGCCGCAGTCGTCAATTCGTGCCAGCGCCCAGTACGACGCCGCTGCAGCCCTGCTGGCACTCAAGGACTGGGCCGGTGCCGCGCGCTCGCTGGAAGATTTCCGTCAGCGCTTCCCCGGTCATGCACTGCAAGCCGAGCTTGGACCCAAGCTCGCGTTGGCTTATACAGAGCAGGGCCAATGGGCCGCCGCTGCGACCGAGTTGGAGCGTATCGCCGCGAACGCCAAGGACCTGACGATAGCCCGCGACGCGCTCTGGCAGGCCGCCGAGTTCCATGACAAGGCCGGCTCACGCGGCACGGCACAAAAGACTTATGAGCGCTATCTTTTGCTCAATCCAAAGCCCTTGACACCCGCACTGGAGGCGCGATACCGGCTGGCGCGCATCGCCAGAGACAACGGCAATGCGGCGCGCGAACTGGCGCTGATGAAGGAGATTTTCGACGGCGATCAAAACGGTGGTGCCGAGCGCAGCGATCGCAGCCGCTATCTGGGCGCCAATGCCGCACTCGCGCTGGCGGAACCGGTGGCACAGGCCTACCGCAAGATCGCACTCAAGGAACCGCTGCAAAAGCAGCTCAAGCTCAAGAAGGCCAAGATGCAGGAAACGCTCAAAGCCTTTGCCGTGGCGAGCGACTACGGCGTGGCCGATGTCGTCACAGCCGCCACTTTCCAGAGCGCCACGGTGTATCGCGATTTCGGCAAAGCCCTGATGACTTCAGAGCGCCCGAAGAAGCTGAAAAAACTGGAGCTGGAGCAGTACAACGTGATGCTGGAAGAACAGGCCTTTCCGTTTGAGGAAAAAGCCACCGAGCTGCACCAGCTGAACGCCCGCCTTGCCACCCAGGGTATTTACGACACCTGGGTCCAGAGCAGCTTCGAAGCCTTGCGCGAGTTGCTGCCGGTGCGCTACGGCAAGAGCGAGCGCGTCGATGACGGTGGACGCTCGCCGACACTGGCCGAACTTGAAAAAACCGCGGAGCAAAGGCCGCAACAGCCTGGTGTGCTGAACCAGCTTGCCGTGGCCTACCGGCGCAATGGCCAGTTCGCCCAGGCGCGCGCTGCCTACGAACGCGCCCTCGCGCTGGACGCCAACAATGCGGCGACCTACCTGAATTTCGGTGTTCTGAACGACCTCTATCTGGGTCAGGCCAAGGGCGCCCAAGAGCAGTTTGAACATTACCTGGCATTGACGCCAGCAGGCGATGCAACAGTTACCAAATGGGTGGCCGAACTCAAGACGCGCAAACCCGAAATCGTGACCATCACCGCAGCCAGCAGCAGCGACAGTGCGCAGGGGAAGCCATGACAATTGCACGCGTTCTTTCAACTTTCACGTTCATGAGCGCCGCTGTTTTTTGTACGGCATCAGCACTGGCGCAGGACCATGCCGATGTGGACCGCACGCAGATCATCGGCAACCGCGAACTGCCCAAGGTCCTCTATATCGTGCCCTGGAAGAAACCCTTGCCCGGCGACCTCGCCGGTCGCCCGCTCATCAGCGTGCTGGACGAGGTGCTGGCGCCCGTCGACCGCGACGTGTTCCGTCGCCAGTTGCAGTACGCCGCGATATCGAAGTCGCAGTTGGCAAGTCCGTCTGGCCTGCCGGCCGCACCGGCCGTTGCCCCAGCGCAGACAGCGCCCGCAATTCCGACAACGGCCAAATAGAAGTTTCAACCCACCCAGCGTTTTTCACCGGAGACACCCAGCATGAACACACTCAACACAGCCATCAAATTCTTCCAGGATTGCGGCTTCTTCATCTATCCCAGTCTGCTCATCATGGCGCTGGGCGTGACGATCGCCATCGAGCGTTTCATCTTTCTCACCAAGGCGCGCACGCAGAACCGCACGATCTGGACCAAGGTGCTGCCGATGCTGCAAAAGGGCCAGTTCAAGGAAGTGCAGGGCATTACGTCCGCGTCCGACGCAGCCATCGGCAAGATCGTCAACAATGGCCTGTTGCGCATGCAAAGCCCGGGGCGGCGCGAGGACTACGACGCCGCCATGGAAGAAGGCATGATGGAAATCGTGCCGCGGCTGGAAAAGCGCACGCACTACATCGCCACTTTTGCCAACGTGATCACGCTGGTGGGTCTGCTGGGCACCATCATCGGTCTGATCAAGGGCTTCACTGCGGTGTCGCAAGTGAATCCGGCAGAGAAGGCCGAGATGCTTTCCGCCAGTATTTCCATCGCCATGAACAACACTGCATTCGCACTCATGGTGGCGATTCCGTTCCTGCTGATCCATTCCTTCCTGCAGGCCATGACGGCCGAAATCGTGGACGGACTGGAAGCCGCCAAGATCAGTTTCCTGAACCTGGTGCAGCGCCTCAAAGGCGAGCAGGCAGGCTCGACCGGATCACCTCGTTGAGGTCAGGCGATGCGAGTTCGTCGTCTTCGCAAAGAGGTGGCACACCTCGAAATCACGGCCTTCATCAACCTGATTGTGGTGCTGGTGCCGTTCCTGCTATCGACCGCCGTGTTCACGCGACTGGCGGTGATCGACCTGACGCTGCCGGCGCAGTCGACCGAGAAAATTGAAAAACTCAACGGCACGAATCTTCAGCTGGAGGTGGTGGTGCGAGAAGAAGCGCTGGAAGTGGGAGACCGCATCGGCGGCCTGATCGAGCGCATCCCCGCCACCGCCGCCGGTCCGGACGTGCATGCGCTGCACACCCTGATCGAGCAGATCAAGACCAAGTTCCCTGACAAGCTCGACGCCACCGTGCTGGCCGAACCCAACACCTCGTACGACACGCTGGTGCAGGTGATGGATGCGATGCGCTCCGGCCACATGGCGCAGGGTGCGACCGTAGTGCGCTCCGAGTTGTTCCCCAACATATCGATTGGCGACGCGCCACTGCGCACACCCAAACCCGCGCCATGAAACTCACGCCATTGCAACGACGCGCCGAGCGGCGCAACCGCAACAAGACCATGCTGGACATGAACCTGGTGTCGCTGATCGACGTGTTCACGATCCTGATCTTCTTCCTGCTCTCCAACTCCGGTGGTGTTGAAACGCTGCCCAGCCCGAAGGCAGTGAAGCTGCCCGAGTCGGTGGCGCAGACCCCTCCGCGCGATACCGTGGTCGTGGTCGTGAGCGCGCAGGAGATCTCGGTGGACGGGCGCCGGGTGGCGACTGTGGCCGACGTGCTCGCCGCCAGCGGCGACCTGATTGCGCCGCTCAAGGAAGAGCTCGATCTGCTGGCCAACCGCCAGGTGATACGCAAGGAAAACGAGGCGCAGAGCAAGCGTCTCACCATCATGGGCGACAAGGACATTCCCTACCGCCTGCTGCGCAAGATCATGGTCACCAGCGCCAGCGCCAATTTCAGCGACGTGTCTTTTGCCGTGCGCCAGAGGGTTGAGTCATGAGCGCCGCGCCGAGCCGCCTCAAGCAAGCGGGCACCCCCTCGGGGGGCGGGTGCGTAGCGCCCTGGGGGTGGTCATGAGCAGCATTGCCATGGTCTCTTTCCGGGCGCCACTGCTGCCGTGGACGGTTTCACCCGACGACGAGCTGCGCTTCAGGCGCATTTCGCAGCGGGTGCTGATCACCTGTGCCGTGCTGTTCATCGCCTTGCCCTGGTTGCCGGTGTCGCCACCGGACCGCTCGCAACCGCAGGAATTGCCCGAGCGCCTGGCCAAACTGGTGCTTGAGCGCGAGCCCATTCCACCGCCCGCCAAAGCGGTCGAGCCGGTGAAGCCGGCGACCGATGAAGCCACCAAGAAGGGGCCCACCAAGGTCGCCAAGGACAAGGAAGTGCCGATACCCGAGGCGCGTCAACCCGTGCCCAACAAGCCGCCGGGCGAGGTCGCGGCGGCGCGGCGCAAGGTCGCCGGGGTGGGCCTGCTCGCGATGAAGGACGACCTGGCCGAACTGCACGGTGCACCGGTCGCGGTGCAACTCAAGCAGGACATCAAACAGGGTCCGGGCGTAGGCACGGGTGTCGGCGTGGGCGTGGGCGCCGGCACCGACCCCGGCGTGCCCACGCGCGCCTTGATCACCTCCAACGCCACCGGCGGCAGCGGCGGCATCAACACCGCCGGCTTCAGCCGAAACACCGGCGGCGGAGGCCTGGCGGGACGCTCCACCACGCTGGTAGAGGGCGTGATCGGCGGCGGAGGTGGCGGGGGTGGCGCGCGCGGTCGCGGCGACGGCACGGGCAGCGGTGTCGGTGGCGGCGCGGGTGGCAGCGTGAAGCGCAGCGCCAGCGGCAAGGCTTCGCGTTCGCTCGAAGACATCAAGCTGGTGTTCGAGCGCAACAAGGGCGCCATCTACGCCATCTACAACCGTGCCCTGCGTGAAGATCCGGGACTGCAAGGCAAGGTGGTGCTCAAACTTACCATCTCGCCCTCCGGCGCCGTGGTCGAATGCCGCATCGAGGCCAGCGAATTGCACGCGCCCGACCTCGAAGCCAAACTGCTGGCGCGCATCCGGCAATTCGATTTCGGCGCCAAAGACGTAGACCAGATGATCGTCACCTGGCCGGTGGACTTTTTGCCGTCGTAGATGGATAGGTGGAGTCAGTGCCCGATGAACGTTTCCTCATATCGCACCCACAGTTTGCGAAAGCGATTGAACCCAATCTGACCCCATCGATTGATGCTAATGGGCTAAGTGGTAGGGCTCACCCAATACCTCCACGAGAACACCGGTCAAGTCAACTTGGGCGGTAAATGCAAGGTTGACGCTGGCCTGGTCAGTACCGGCCATTGTTGCAGCTGAGTTCGCAAAAATCTGCAAGAACCCGGCTGCGGCGAGTGCCATAACCACCACACTTCCGCCGGCAAGTCGGCGTATGAAGCGGCGTGCGCTGTTGAGTTCGTGATTGGCGTAATTTGTGGACATGGGATGCTCCTTTTAGGTCGAGGGTTGAGGGCGATTCGCAACAGCATGAAACGAGAGCGCATTGA
>CAILAY010000186.1 GCA_903832285.1 uncultured beta proteobacterium
AGCATCAGCACCAGGATGAAGGGGTAGACGATGACACTGCCCACGTGGTGGCTGATGCGCGCGCTCAGGCGAAGGTCGATATAGCTATCAACCGCCTCGGCGTCCTCGCTGTCCTTCTGTGTCGGGGACAGCTTGCTGCAGCCGCAGTAGCGGGCCTTCGTCTGGTCGCTCCAGCCACTGCGCTTGGGCGCGTCATGGGAACCATAAAGCCGGTGCAGAAACAGGCTGCACAGGGCCACGCGGTCCAGCGTCCACACCAGCAGGGGAATGGTCAGCAGGTAGCCGGGAATGACCATGAAGAAATACAGATTGGTGCTGGTATGTCCTCTCACGGGGGAGGTGGGCAGCCCCAGATCCAGGATCATCACCCCAACCAGAAAGAAGACGGCCGCCACGCCGAGCGCCAGGCGCAGGGCGCAACTGCGGCCCCGGCCCCAGGTCTTGTATTTCAGCCACACGGCCCAGGCGTGGCTCTGGCTCGGCGGCTCCTCACCGTCGCTGCTGGGAAACCAGGACTCCTGGAGCTCGTGGAACCACTTGGTCCCGCCTTTGGGCGCCTGTGTTGGCGGCGTTTGCGCCAGGTTGGGCTTGAAAAACTCCTCTTCGATGGCCGCTTCCCCTTTTCTCAGCGTGCGGCGACCGTACACAAAGAACGCCACCGCCAGCACGCCGGCCAGGTTGCAAATCAGCGCTGCGGGCCACACGCTGACACCGGCAAACCAGCGCATCGGCTCCTCACCGGGTGTGGCGGAAACCTTGCCTATACACATCAGGATCGCAATGAAATAGGCCAGCACCGCAGCGCCCGCGACCGCGCTGCCCACGGCATAGTGCTCGCGGCGCCACAGATCGAACAGGAACTGGCGCATCCGCCAGTTGACCGCAAGACCGAGGACAAAGGTCATCGTCACCGCCGTCGCGAAGATCTCCCACGAATGCCCCAGCCCACTGTTTTCCCCCAGCGGCCTGACGGCCGGGTTAGATGCGTCGCTGGCGTTGACGCTCAGCGCAACCGCGCTCTGGTTGCCGATTTCAAACAGCTGTACGCGATGGCTCACGTCGCGTATTTGCACCAGCAAGTCATTGCCCGTGGTGTCGTGATTCACCAGCGCCTTGCGCGTTGCGAGAAAAATCGCGCTCTGCGACGTGTCGCGAAACGGCGGTGCCGCCTTTTGCAGGTTTGGCGGCAACTGGAGGGCGAAGCCGGAGCCGACCAGGACATTGCGCGTCCATGACAACTGCTCCTTCTGCAGCAAACCGGCGTCCAGATCGGTGGTGACGAACAGGGCCTGCGGCAGACTCTCGCGCAACGCGTGCAACACCACCAGTTTGTCATGGATGTCGCTGCCCAGAACGATCACCGCGCGCACAGCGCCGCGGCTGGTGAATGAACCCGGGTCGGGTGACAGGTGTTCGCTGTCCCGGCTGCCCGCTTTGTGTCCCTTGTCACCCGTGTCCTGAACGGCGCGTTGCTGTTCGTCGCTTCTTAGCCTGATCTCGTCGCCAATGCGCCGCAGGTAGTCGAACTGCCCCTGGCCCTGTGCCCGTTCCTCGTAGGGCGTGTAATCCTGTTTGGATTTGTCGCGCTGTCCGTCGTCGGACTTGGTGGTTTGCGAATCGTCCTGCGCCCCCTTGCCGTCCAGACCGCGGAAATAGTGGAAGACCATGGGCGTGAACCGGGGCTCACACGGCTTGAGCAAAGCCCTGAATTCACGCGCCAGGCTGCGCGCATAGTGCGTGTCGGCCTCGACGACCAGGGCCACCTGGTCATTGCAGCGTCCCTTGGGGTCGGTGCTCAGTTGGACGCCACGGTTGGCGAGTTCACCCACCATCAGGTTCGCCAACTGCGCATCGTCCGGGCCCAGGCGCAGGCGCGCCAGCGCAGGGCCGAGCGTTTCATGCAATCGCGCCTCCTCTTTTTCCAGCTTTTCTGGTGGCACGCTGCCCTTGGCAAGTTGCCGCGCCAACGCGGCCGCCGTAAACGACAGGTCGGGCGCGACGAAGCGGATCTGGCGTTTGCCAACGCTGATCTCCACCGCATCGTCCGTGCTGGAGCCCGCTGATGCGCCAGCGGTCTGCTTCGCCATGTGGTTGGCCAGATCGAGCGCCATGCGGTTGCTCGCCGGCCCAAGCACGGTGACGGCGATCGACGGGTCATCGGGCGGAACCAGGTCTTGGAGCACCCCGCCCAATCGCGCCACCGGCGTCAGACCCAGGCTTTCCTCGCTGACCCAAAGCACGTACACCTCTTCCCACGCGCTTCGGTTGACGCCGAATCTTGTCCACTTCTCGAACGGCACCAGCACTTTGTGCCCGCTCAGCCGCGCGTAGCCGATACTGCGGCTGTTGTCAGGATCGAAACCCGATTCCCGCAAGCCCGACAGCACGGCGTAGCGCGTGCGCCGCCGTTGTTCGGCATCCTCCGCATAAGGGCCGCCAAACACCATGACGGGCAGCACCAGTCGTCTCTTGCCCTTGCTCTTGTTCATCCAGGCGAGAAATGACCCGGGTTTGCGCCGGTCTTCCTCGGCGGCGTCCTTTGTTGAGGGCGACTTGGCGTCCTTGCTGCTTTCGGCCTCGGCGCGCTTCACGGCCTCCAGCGGGTCCTGCCAGAGCCGGGCGTC
>CAILAY010000187.1 GCA_903832285.1 uncultured beta proteobacterium
ACAAGGCCAGCTGGAAGAAGCGGCCAGCCATTGCCGGGAAGCCCTAAGGCTCCAGCCGGACCTGGCCGAGGCCCATTTCAACCTGGGCAATATCCTCGCCGTGCAGGCCAAGGCGGAGGAGGCGGCCGCGCAGTATCGTGCCGCCTTGCTCATCAAGCCCGCCTTCGTCGACGCGCATAACAACCTGGGCATCGTCCTGTTCAAACAGGGCAAGCCTGAGGACGCGCGGCGGGAGTGGCAGGAAACGCTGAGGCTCGACCCGCGACGCGAGTCAACGCGCCGGAATCTGGAGATCCTGCGGCGCGAGCTCGGCAAACAGTAGCGCGGCCCGGCCGCCACCCCTGTTAGGGCTCCCTTCCTTCAGGCCCTCAGCGCTGACTGAAGACCGTGCGCCGGTAGTGCGCAAGCTCGGCGATGGACTCACGGATGTCCGCCAGCGCCTCATGGTGCTTGGCCTTGGCGTAGACATAGCGCTCGCCGGGATACCAGCGCCACGCCAGTTCCTTTATAGTGCTGACATCTATGGAACGATAGTGGAAGTAGTTATAAAGGAGAGGCATGTACCGGACCAGGAAGCGCCGGTCCTGGCCGATGGTATTGCCGCACAAGAGCGCCTTGCCTGGAGGGCACCAATGGGCCGCGAATTCCAAGGTCCGGGCCTGGGCGTCGGCCATGGTGGCCGCGGACTTGCGCGCGCGCTCGGTCAGTCCCGAGCGGCCGTGCTGTTCCACGCACCAGGGATCCATCCCGGCGAGCACCTCGTCAGGCTGGTGGATGGCGAGGCTGGGGCCCTCAGCCAGCTCGTTGAGCTCGCCGTCGGTGACCACGGTGGCGATCTCCAGGATGGTATCCCGCTCCGGGTCCAGTCCTGTCATTTCCAGGTCCAGCCAGACCAGGTTCTTGTCGCTTTCCATAATATATTACCGGCGCCTGACGGCAACGCCGGCAATAATAGCAAATCAAAAGCGCTATGAGCTCGGCCGCGGCGCTGGGCCGCAACGGCGGAAAATTTAAGCGAAAAAAATATTACAAAGGCATTGCACTGCAAAAACGAGTGTGATATACTTAAGCGTCGTAGCATTCGAATGCTGAGATAAATTAAGGGAGGATGTGAATGAACAAGTTGCTTAAAGTTGTAATCGTAATGGCAGTAGCGTGCATGTGCGCTCGTCAGGTGCAAGCAGCTGCGCCAGCGTATTCTGGCCACATGGACCTCATTGTAACCATGAGCTGCACCGCCGGCGTTCATGTTGACGGAGTAGAAGCCAGCACGTACACCATCGCCTCGACCGGACTGGGCGGCGCGTACCTGGTTCCTGACTCCTCGGCGACCGTGAAGAACACCAGCACCTGCGCATCCTCACTGTGGCAGTTACTGGTTGCGACCATGGCCCCCATCGGCGCAGCAGAGTCCACAGGCTGGACGCACCACAGCGGCATCCTGGGTGTGGCGGGAACACACAACAACCCGGCCAACACAGCATGCTTGTATAATTGCCCAGATGCTAATGAGTACGGATTCCAGGCTCTGTTTGCTTCGTCCATGACGGTCGCGGGTGCCTATGGCACCGCCAACGGCTGCCCTGCGGCGAGCTCCACTGACTGGACCAGCAACGTGTCGACCATCGCCACCCGCGGCGGCTGGGCGACGACTGATACCCGCATAACGACTGGTACCGCGAACACGTACTGGAACAGCCAGTACACATGGACCCAGGGCGCCAATACGCTTGGAGGGCTTTCACAGCCCGACAACATCAATGGCAATCTGGGCTACATGGGACCGTACAACGCTGGCAACGCAACCGGCGTCGGACAGCGTGCGCTCTGCACGCGCGTGACCATGCCGAAGTATGTCAGCGCAGAGATGAACGGCAAGCCGCAGGTAATCCGGCTGAGCATCTTCGCGACGCAATCGCTGTAAAGATCTGTTGGCTTCTTCAAGAAGCCACCTGATCAGATGAGAAGACACCCCCTGCCCCACAAGG
>CAILAY010000188.1 GCA_903832285.1 uncultured beta proteobacterium
CACCTGGTCCTTGGGCACAGAATCGATAAAGGTCACGTTGTCCAGACCGCGCCGCGCCGCATCATCCTTGAGCGCCTGCTTGCGCGCGCCGTCGCCCAACAGAACAAAGTGAAACCTCGCGCCCTCAGGCATGGCGCGCAGCATCTCGGCGGCATCGAGCAGCGTTTCCAGATGGTGCGCCAGACCGTTGGTGCCGACATAACCGGCAACGAACTTGCCCGTCAAACCCAGCTGCTGCACCAGCGCAGCGTCCTTGAGTATCGGCTTGAAGCGCGACATGTCCACGCCATTCGTCACCACCTCGATCTTGCTCCCATTCACGCCACGGGCCATCAGGGTGCGCTTGAATGAATGCCTCACCGAGACAATCCGCGCGGCCTGGTGGTACAGAAACAACTCCAGGCGTTCCAGCGCCCGAATCGCGGCGGACTCCTTCATGGCGCCGACCGCCTTGATCGACTCCGGCCACATGTCGCGCAACTCAAACACCCAGGGCACGCGCTTGATGCCGGCCACAACAAAGGCCGCGCACACTGTAAAGAACTGTGGCGAAGTGCCAAGCACCACGTCCACCCGGCGCACGAACAGCGCGGCCAAGGTCGCGCTGACCATGAAGCTCTGGTAGTCGAGGATGCGTTTGACAAAACCCTCATTGGCCGTGATGTAAGTCCAGACGCGAATCACGCGGATGCCATCCATCAGCTCGCTTTGCCAGAGCTTGTTGCGGTAGCCGTCAAACACCCTCCCCTTCGGAAAATTCGGAGCACAGGTGATCACCGTCACCTGATGGCCCGCCTTCACCCATTCGCTGCAATGCTCAAAGGTCCGACTCGCCGGCGCGTTGACCTCGGGCGGAAAGTTGTCGGTCAAAAAGAGAATATGCAAGTCAGCTCCAGATCCATTCAAGCACGGCACGCGAATCGACCAAATGTACTGCCAGACACTGCGTTGGCAGCACCTTGCCAAACTCGGGCGCGTACCGGGCCGGCTCCAGGTGTGCGCTCCCCGCCAGAACCGCCACACGCAGACACTGGCCGCCGGGCAAATGCAGTTTCCAGTTGTTGCTGCCAGAGGCAACGACCTGCAGCGCCGGGTGCAGGATGTAGCGTGCCAGCGCCGCATGGGTGCCACCGCGCACCGTGTCCGTCACCCGCAAGCGGTCCGCATCCAGCACCCAGTCTCGCCGATGCACCGGCGCGCCGGGCAGCCGCGTGTAGCCGTCATGCGAACAAGCCACCGTCACGGCGCCTTCATGCGTCGCCAGTTGCAGATCAATCGGCCGGGCACGTCGCGCTACCCGAAAGCCGCCCCACACCTCGGATGAATCTTCACCGGCCACCTGGACTGTGCTATGGGCAGCTGTGCCGCGCTCACGCAAGCGCTCAGGCCCCAGCCCGTAGCGCGAGGTGCCACCATTGACCACCGCGCGCTGGCCAAACACCGACAGCTCAAACGACAGCGTGTCGGCATGCGCGTGGCCCGGCAGATAGTCCGGTCCGATGGGGGCCACGTCGAGTAGGGCCACGGCCTCGGCTTGCTCCAGACGCACGTAACCTGACTCGGGGAACTGGAGCAAGACGGGCATGGATTGCCGCGCTTCGCTCGCAAGGGCAGAAGGGATAGCCAGGCGCTCGGCATAAGACCGCAACTCTTCCAAACCCGGCGCAATGCCAAAGGCGGCATCGTTGAACAGCGCAATCTCACCATCGGGGTGCGTCATGCCCGCCAGCCATTGCAGCATTCGTCCTGCTGCTTCACGCCACTGCGCCACTTGCGCCGCCGGCACCTGGCCCGGCCAGCGCTCGGCGGCGTTCAGCAGGTCCAGCAGATCTTCAAGAAAGATCGCGTGGTACATGGTGCTGCGTTCAAAATTGCCGCCATCTGCCAGCACCTGCTCGGGCAACTCGCGGGCGATGATCTTCAAGCCCTTGGCGAGCCATGAAGCAGCCTCAGCGCCCTCAAAGAAGAGGCCGGCAAACACCAGCGCCTTGGCGTTGGCAAACAGATGGTTGCCCAGCAGATGCCACTCCAGCCGCTGCGCCAGCCAGCGCGCCTGGGTTGCCAGGCTTTGCACCATGGCGTGTGGTGCTGCATTGCCCGCCTGCAGCCACTTGACCCAGTTGACGATGCGCAGCGACGTGGGGTAAGGCTCCCAGCCGTTGCCGTCGGCGGGCCGGTTCTCCAACTGCCAGCGCTGCAGCAAGGCCTGATGCCACGCGCGGCGCTGGTCGGCCGCACGCGCGTTCAGATCATCAAAATAATGCAGGTTGTAAAGCCAAAGCTTGTCCAGCGCAGCGTCGTTCCAGCCACGTTGCGATGGCAGGTTGTGCTCGTGGTTCAGAAATCTGAATTGCCAAGGCCCCAGCATCGATGGCGTTCGCGCCGCGGGGGTCTGCCACGCACCCTGCGCCGTGCGCGATGCAGGTGCGGATGCCAAAACATCAACACGTGGCCGGTACAGCCTGAACCACAGCCGCCCATAGAACTGCACCGGTTTCAGGTAGCGCAGGGTGTGCCAGTAGCGGTTCAACTTAGCTGAGGAATTAATTGGAGTCTGACCCTCATGGCGCTACCTTAAGCTGATGAACCCTGATTTTCTCTCTGGCGACCTGGCGAGGAACCGTCAGAAGCGGCAACGGCTTGGGGCGACGCTTCTTCGCGCGCGGCTCGACACGGTCGGGGCGTTTGGGTAATTTGCAGC
>CAILAY010000189.1 GCA_903832285.1 uncultured beta proteobacterium
ACTCGGCTGCACGGTGGATTACCTGGGAATGGAAGGGTATCCGCCGCTGCACATTGGACAGCCACGACTGCAACTGGGTGCGCCCATCAGGGTTCGCGGCGACGTCTCCAGTCAGTTCCTGACCGCGCTGCTCATGGCCCTGCCATTGATCACGGAACGCGCCCCCACGCTCCGCACTGACGTGTCGTCGCTGCCCCCCGAGGGGGCTGTTCCGGCTTGGGGCGGCCCGGCGCCGGAACACGACATCGTGATCGAAGTTGTGGGCGAGCTGATCTCAAAACCCTATATCGAAATCACGCTCAACCTGATGCAGCGTTTTGGCGTGAGTGTGCTGCGCGATGGCTGGCAGCGCTTCACCATTTCCAAAGGCAGCCGCTATACCTCGCCGGGGGTAATCCACGTCGAAGCCGATGCGTCGTCCGCCAGCTATTTCATCGCTTTGGGGGCGCTCGCGACACCCGCGCCAGGGTGCACCAGCGTGCGCGTCGAGGGCGTGGGTGCGACCTCTGTTCAGGGTGACATCCGCTTTGTGGACGCAGCACGCAGCATGGGCGCTCAGATCACGAGCGGCCCCAATTGGCTGGAAGTGGCACGCGGCGCCTGGCCTCTGAACGCTATCGATCTCGATTGCAACCACATTCCCGATGCCGCAATGACGTTGGCCGTGATGGCGCTGTACGCGCAAGGAACAACAACGCTGCGCAACATCGCAAGCTGGCGCGTGAAGGAAACGGACCGCATTCGGGCCATGGCGACCGAGCTTCGAAAACTCGGCGCCAGCGTAGAAGAAGGCCCGGACTGGATCAGCGTCACACCACCGGCGTGCGTCAATGACTGGCGGTCGGCAAGCATCGACACCTACGACGACCATCGCATCGCGATGTGCTTCTCCCTGGCCGCCTTCAATCCGGCCAGTTTGCCGGTGCGCATTCAGGACCCAAAGTGCGTGGCCAAAACCTTTCCCGACTACTTCGAAGCCCTGTTCTCTCTCGCGCGGACCGCACCCCAGGATATTCCGGTGCTCTGTGTCGATGGCCCAACGGCATCCGGCAAAGGCACGCTGGCGGCGGTGCTGGCGACGCGCCTGGGATATCACTTTCTGGACTCGGGTTCGCTCTATCGCGTGACCGGACTGGTGGCCACCCGCGCCGAGCTGGCGCTGGACCTGGCACACGAAGGGCGAATAGCAGCGTTGGCACAGCGCTTGCCACTGCGCTTTAAAGGCGGCAAGGTCTGGCTCGATCAAGAGGACATCAGCGACCTCATTCGCACCGAGGAAGCCGGCATGAATGCCTCCCGCGTATCGGCCCTGCCGGCGGTGCGCAGCGCGCTCATTGACCTGCAGCAGCGTTTCCGCCGCCTGCCCGGGCTCGTGGCCGATGGGCGCGATATGGGTACCGTGATCTTTCCCGACGCGCAACTCAAGGTGTATCTCACGGCAAGTGCCGAACAGCGCGCACAAAGGCGTTATAAGCAATTGATTTCAAAGGGAATTTCGGCTACACTCGACAACCTTCGGTCGGACATGGAAGCGCGCGATGCAAGGGATTCTTCCCGTAGCGTGGCGCCTCTCAAACCGGCACAGGATGCGCTGCTGCTGGACAACTCTGAGCTGTCGATTGATGAATCGGCAGTTCAGGTATTGCGCTGGTGGCAGGGCAAGCAGCCGTTTCAATCCTGAAGCGGCAACCAGCCCGCATCAACCCGCTGCGCCACCCGCGCACAGTTGCTGTGGTTTTTTAACGTAACCCGCGGGTCATCCGCAAAACTGCCGTCTTCAGCTCTTAAAACAGTAGCAATCCCGCCGCTGAAATCCTGCTGCCGGTTTAGGAAAAATTGAATGTCAGAATCTTTTGCCGCCCTTTTCGAAGAATCCCTACTGCGCACAGAAATGCGCCCAGGCGAGGTCATCACCGCTGAAGTCGTGCGCATCGACCACAGCTTTGTGGTGGTCAACGCCGGCCTGAAGTCCGAGGCTTATGTGCCTTTGGAAGAGTTCAAAAACGACAAGGGTGAAGTGGAAGTCCAAGTTGGCGACTTCGTTTCGGTTGCTATTGGCTCCGTGGAAAACGGCTACGGCGACACCATTTTGTCGCGCGACACGGCCAAGCGTCTGGCCTCGTGGATGAGTCTCGAAAAGGCCCTGGAAACCGGCGAATTCGTCACCGGCACGACCAGCGGCAAGGTCAAGGGCGGCTTGACCGTATTGGTCAACGGCATCCGCGCTTTCCTGCCAGGTTCGCTGATTGAGACGCGTCCCATCAAGGACCTTTCCCCCTATGAAAACAAGACCCTGGAGTTCAAGGTCATCAAGCTCGACCGCAAGCGCAATAACGTGGTTCTGAGCCGCCGCGCCGTGGTCGAAGCCAGCATGGGCGAAGAGCGCGCAAAGATGATGGAAACCTTGAAGGAAGGTTCCGTCGTGCGTGGTGTGGTGAAGAACATCACCGAGTACGGCGCGTTCGTGGACCTGGGTGGCATCGACGGTTTGCTGCACATCACCGACATGGCTTGGCGTCGCGTGCGCCACCCCAGCGAAGTGGTCACAGCGGGTCAGGAAATCACCGCCAAGATACTGAAGTTTGACACCGAAAAGAACCGCGTGTCGCTGGGCCTCAAGCAAATGGGCGACGACCCCTGGATGGGCGTGAACCGCCGTTACCCACCGGCAACGCGCATGTTCGGCAAGATCACCAACATCGCCGACTACGGCGCATTTGTCGAACTCGAACCCGGCATCGAAGGTCTGGTGCACGTGTCCGAGATGGACTGGACCAACAAGAACATCGCCCCGGCCAAACTGGTGTCGCTTGGCGACGAAGTTGAAGTCATGGTGCTGGAAATCGACGAGGACAAGCGCCGCATCAGCTTGGGTATGAAGCAGTGCAAGGCCAACCCCTGGCAAGAGTTCGCGCAGGACACCAAGCGCGGCGACCGCGTCAAGGGTCCGATCAAATCCATCACCGATTTCGGCGTGTTCGTCGGTCTGGCTGCCGGCATCGACGGCCTGGTGCATTTGTCCGACCTGTCCTGGAACGAGCCCGGTGAAACCGCTGTGCGCGCCTACAAAAAGGGCCAGGAAGTCGAAGCCATCGTGCTGGCCGTGGACGTGGACCGCGAGCGCATCTCGCTCGGTATCAAGCAATTGGACTCCGATCCTTTTACCACCTTCGTCACTGTCAATGACAAAGGCCAGACCGTCACTGGCAAGGTCAAGACCGTGGACGCACGCGGTGCCGAAATCGATCTGGGCGACGACATCATCGGCTACCTGCGCGCCTCGGAAATCTCACGTGACCGCGTGGAGGATGCCCGCAACGTGCTCAAGGAAGGCGACGAAGTCACAGCTGTGGTGGTGAACGTGGACCGCAAGACCCGCAACATCCAGTTGTCGATCAAGGCCAAGGATGCCGCTGATCAGCAGGAAGCCATGGCCACCCTGAGCCAGACTTCTGCGCGAGAAAACGCCGGCACCACCAGCCTGGGCGCATTGCTGCGCGCCAAACTGGACAACAACTGATACGACGGATGAACGTAGCGGCCTGATTCGAAAGAGGCAGGCCGCGGCAACGCTCCGATCTTCCATTTCCTTCTGAACGTCATGACCCGCTCCGACCTGGTTGAAGAACTGGCCTCCCGTTTTGGCCAGCTCACGCATCACGATGCCGAAAGTGCTGTCAAGACCATTCTGGACGCGATGGGTGAGGCCCTCATTCAGGGACATCGGATCGAGATTCGCGGCTTTGGCAGCTTTTCCATCAACCACCGACCACCCCGCATGGGCCGCAACCCGCGCAGTGGTGAAAGCGTGGCCATTCCGGAAAAGCGCGTACCTCATTTCAAGCCCGGCAAGGCGCTGCGTGAAGCCGTGGACGAGCGCACGGCGCTATTGCAGGCTGATCAAAAGATTTGACCCTGCGACGTTAAAATGTCCTCGTCACAGAGGATGTCGATGAACCAACTCATGTGGCTGCTTAAGTGGATACTTAAGGCAGCCATTTTTTTTATACTGTTCGCCTTTGCGCTGAATAACCAGCACGAAGTCGAGGTGCATTTCTTCTTTGGCGCACATTGGCAGACCTCCCTGGTGTTGGTGGTCCTGACGGCGTTTGCAGTCGGCTTGGTTATCGGCGCACTGGGTATGGTGCCGCGCTGGCTGAAGCAGCGCAGCGCGGTGCAGCGCGCCAAGTCCGAGGCGTCGAAATCAGGTTCAACCCCGAGCGCGCCCTTGCATGGACTTTGACCTGAGCTGGCTGCTGTTGGCCTTGCCCCTGGTTTTTGGACTGGGATGGCTGGCCTCGCGTCTGGATTTGCGCCAATGGCGCATCGAGAACCGGCGCGATCCGAAAGCCTATTTCAAAGGACTGAATTTCCTGCTGAACGAGCAGCAGGATCAGGCCATCGACGCCTTCATCGAGGCCGTTCAGAGCGACCCCGACACTTCGGAATTGCATTTTGCTTTGGGCAACCTGTTTCGCCGCCGCGGAGAATACGAGCGCGCCGTGCGTGTGCACGAACACCTGCTGTCACGCGCTGACCTGAGCCAGACGGACCGCGACCGCGCCCAGCATGCGCTGGCGCTGGACTTCCTGAAGGCAGGCCTGCTGGACCGGGCGGAAGCCGCGCTTCGCAAGCTGGAGGGAACAGCGCTGCAAACGCAAGCTCATCTGGCCATGCTCGCCATTTTCGAACGCTCCCGCGATTGGCCGCACGCGGCGGCGATCGCCGCCCAATTGGAAACGTCCGGGCACGGCAGTTTCACCGGCCGCCAGGCCCACTACCTGTGTGAACAGGCTGCCGGCTTGGTGCTATCCGCTCAGCCTGAAGCGGCGCGCGCGCTGCTCCATCAGGCCGTGGCAACAGCTCCCGAATCGGCTCGCCCCTACATCGATCTGGCCCGTTTGCTGCAGCAATCCGGCAACAGTTCCGACGCGTTTTCAACACTGGCGAATATGTGCACGCAAGCACCTCGAGCCATTCCCTTGGTGGCCATGGATTTGGCCCGACTCGCGCTGACGATCAGGCAGGAAGCCCCGGCACTGCGGCTCCTGAACGACGCCTACACTCAAACCGCCTCGCTCGATGTACTGGACGCACTGGTACTGCTGCAAGCGCAGGGAGAAGGAACAACGACGGCCCAGGATTGGTATGTGCGCCATCTGGAGCGCGAACCTTCACTGGTTGCGGCAAGCAAGTGGCTGGCGCATGAAAAACTGGAACACGAACAGTTTCATCCGCAAGTGCAGCGGGCACTGGACCAGGCTGTCAAACCCCTGACACGTTATCGATGTGCAGCCTGCGGTTTCGAGGCACAGCAACACTTTTGGCAATGCCCGGGCTGCCAGGCCTGGGACAGTTACCCTCCCCGACGCATTGAAGAACTGTGACCCACGCATGAGCCCATCCAGACCCACCGAACACATCGCCCGGGAGGCTCTCGCGCGCGCCCGCGTCCTGGTCGTAGGAGACGCCATGCTGGACCGTTACTGGTACGGTGCGGTGGATCGCATTTCGCCAGAAGCGCCCGTGCCGGTGGTGCGCGTGACACGCGAAGAAGAACGCATCGGCGGCGCGGCCAACGTGGCCTACAACGTGGTCACGCTTGGCGCGCAAGCCTCGCTGCTGACGGTGACCGGCGACGACGACGCCAGTCACAAGCTCGAATCCTTGGTCTCCAAGACCGGCATCACACCGCATTTCGGACGCGACTCGGCGCTCAAGACCACAGTCAAGCTGCGCGTCATCGGGCGCCAGCAACAGTTGCTGCGTCTGGACTTCGAGAACACCCCTGCGAGTGAAGTGCTGGCGTCCCAGTCCGAGCGCTTTGGTCAACTCTTACCGACGCACGATGCCGTGCTGTTTTCCGACTACGGCAAAGGGGGCTTGGCGCACGTGAGCAACATGATCGGTCGAGCGCGGGTCGCTGGCAAGTCGGTGCTGATCGACCCCAAGGGCAGCGATTATTCCCGCTACCGCAATGCCAGCGTGATCACGCCGAATCGCGCCGAACTGGAGCACGTCATCGGCGCGTGGCGCGATGAATCCGAGTTGCATATCAAGGCCCAGAACTTGCGCACAGAGTTGCAGTTGCAAGCCCTGCTGCTCACGCG
Source organism: uncultured beta proteobacterium (assembly GCA_903832285.1). Lineage (GTDB taxonomy): Bacteria > Pseudomonadota > Gammaproteobacteria > Burkholderiales > Burkholderiaceae_C > CAIKVZ01. The sequence continues at coordinate 6,111 of CAILAY010000189.1, forward strand.
CAGCGAAGAGGGCATGACGCTGTTCGACGATCAGGGAAGCCTGCACGTGAACGCCCAGGCGCGCGAAGTGTTCGATGTCACCGGTGCCGGGGATACCGTGATTGCCACTCTCGCGGCGCTGGTCGCTGCTGGACTAAGTTTTCGCGCTGCCATGCCCTGGGCGAATTGCGCCGGCGGTATCGTGGTGGGCAAGTTCGGCACCGCCACCGTGAGCTACGAAGAGTTATTCTGAAACTTTGCGGGACAGACCAAGAGTTACGCGCAGCGAACTTTGCTCTGTCCCCAACTGATTAAGCTTGCGGGACAGGAGCACGAAGCGAACCCACTGTCCTCAACCCTATAGAGGAAATTCATGCCGCAAAACATCACACGCGTCGTCGTCACCGGGGCTGCCGGCTTCATCGGCAGCAATATCGTTCGCGGTCTCAACGCCCGCGGCATTGATCACGTCATTGCTGTGGACGACCTGACCCAGGGCGACAAGTTTCGCAACCTGGAAGACCTGAGAATTGCCGACTACGTGGATCTGGCCAGCTTCTACAAACGCTTTGCCGAGGGTGACTTCGGAAAGGTCGAAGCCATCTTCCACGAAGGCGCCTGCAGCGACACCATGGAGCAGGACGGCAAGTACATGATGGCCAACAATTACACACTCTCCAGCGAACTGTTCAACGCCTGCCAGCAGCGCGGTACGCGCCTGCTCTACGCCTCGTCGGCCGCGACCTACGGCGGCTCGGCCGCATTTCGTGAAGATCCCCGGTTTGAACACCCGCTCAACGTCTACGGCTACTCCAAACTGCTGTTCGACCAGCGCATGCGGCGCGAGTGCGGCAGCGATTTCAAACGCGCCAAACGCCAGGTGGTGGGTTTTCGCTACTTCAACGTCTATGGTCCACACGAGCAGCACAAGGCGCGCATGGCCAGCGTCGCGTTTCACCAGTTCCACCAGTTCCACAGCGCAGGCAAAGTGAAACTGTTCGGCGATTACGGCGGCTATGCCGGCGGCGGGCAAATGCGCGACTTCGTCTTTGTGGACGACGTCGTGGACGTGAACCTGTGGTTCTTCGACAACCCGGAAAAGTCCGGAATCTTCAACCTGGGAACTGGGCGGGCCCAGCCCTTCAACGATGTTGCGCTTTCGGTCGTAAATGCACTGCGTGCGCGCCGGGGGGAGGCGGCGCTTTCTTTGGAGCAGGCGGTTTCTGGCGGGTTCATTGAATACATACCGTTTCCGGATGCGTTGCGCGGCAAATACCAGAGCTATACCCAGGCTGACCTCACGCAGTTGCGCGCCACCGGGTGCGAACACGCGTTTGCCGATGTGCAAAACGGCGTGACGCGCTACGTCAATTGGCTTGCCGCGCAGAACTAAAGTCAACGTCGGCGCGGGAAGGCGCGTTGTAGAGGGGTCTGCTTCGACCCTCCGTGTCGAAGGACACATCCAACTTTCACGTTCAAGGAGACTGATTCATGTTGAAGAAAATTCTGGCCATCGTTGCCATGTTGTATGCCGCCGCCAGCTTTGCCGCGGTCGATGTGAACAAGGCCACCGCCGCCGAACTCGATGGTGTCAAGGGGATTGGTCCGGCGATTTCAGCCAAGATTCTGGACGAACGCAAGAAGGGTAATTTCAAGGACTGGAATGATTTCGTCGCGCGCGTCAAAGGCGTCGGCGAGAAGAGCGCCGCCAAGTTGTCTGCCGACGGCCTGACTGTCAACGGCAGCGGGTTCCAGGGTGCTGCGCCCGCGCCGGCTACCACGCCTGCACCTGCAGCCGCAGCCAAGAAGGACGACAAGCCAGCAGCCAAAGTCGACGACAAAAAAGCGGGTGTCAAACCGGCTGCGAGCAAGGAAGTCGCCAAGGATCCGAAGACCGAAGTCAAAGCAGCGAAATCCGGCAACACGGACAAAGCCGCCAAAGGCAGCGGTGGCGCCGCTTCTGCTCCCTTAGCCGCCACCAGTGCGGCCAAGAAGTAATTCACACGCTCGCATGAAATCCCGCCGATTGGCGGGATTTTTTTGCCTGTCCGCAGAGTTAGATCCGCCGGCCAAAGCCGCCACCGCCGGGAGTCTGGATTTCCATCAGGTCACCTGGATGCATCTGCACCTGACCGATATGACCCAATTCTTCGATCGAACCATCGATGCGAAACACCCGGTTGACTCCAAACGCGCCGTCTTCGCCACCCGCCATTCCGAAGGATCCCCGCACCCGTCCGTTAGACAAGATGCTGGCGCTCATGTCCTCCAGAAACCGCACCCGGCGCACGCCGCCGTCACCGCCGTGCCAGCGCCCTGCACCACCGGAACCGGCACGAATTTCGTAACTTTCCAGGCGCACCGGAAAACGAAATTCCAGCACCTCGGGGTCGGTCAGCCGCGAGTTCGTCATGTGCGTCTGCACCACCGCTGTCCCATCAAATCCGCCCACCAGCGTCCCTGCGGGGTCGAACACGCCACCGGCGCCGCTGCCACCGGAAATGGTCTCATAGTACTGGTGCCGCTCGTTGCCAAACGTGAAGTTGTTCATGGTGCACTGACTCGCCGCCATCACGCCCAGAGCGCCATACAAGGCGTTGGTGATGCAGGTTGACGTTTCGACGTTGCCCGCGACCACCGAAGCTGGCGGATTCGGGTTCAGCATGGACCCCTGCGGAATGATGACCTTGAGCGGCTTCAGACAGCCGGCATTGAGCGGAATGTCGTCGTCCACCAGCGTGCGAAACACGTATAGCACGGCGGCCATGCAAACGGCCGTGGGCGCGTTGAAGTTGTTGTCTTGTTGCGGTGAGGTGCCGGTGAAATCGATCTCGGCGCTGCGCCCCTGACGGTTCACGCGCACGGCAACCTGGATCTGCGCCCCGTTGTCCAGTGGCAGGGTGAACCGCAATGGCGCCGCATCCGTGTCGCGGGAGCCGGTCAAGTGGAATCTCGCGCCAATCAGGTCGATCGCCCTGCGCACCGCTTCTTCGGCATTGTCCTGCACGTGGCGCATGTAGGCCTGCACCACAGGCAAGCCAAAGTGCTCCACCATCTTGCGCAACTCCTGCACGCCCTTTTCATTGGCAGCAATCTGCGCTTTCAGGTCTGCCAGATTCTGCTGGGGATTGCGCGACGGGTAGGGTCCGCTTTGCAGCAAAGCGATGATCTCGGCTTCGCGCAGCACGCCCTGGTCGACCAGCAGGAAGTTGTTGATTTGCACGCCCTCTTCCTCGATGCGTGTGGAAAACGGCGGCATCGATCCGGGCGTGATACCGCCCACGTCGGCATGGTGGCCACGCGAACCGACATAGAACGTGGGCGCGTCGTTCAGATACACCGGCGTGATGACGGTGATGTCGGGCAAATGGGTGCCGCCGTGGTAAGGGTCGTTCAGCACATAGACATTACCGGGCCGCATGGTGGCAGCGTTTTCTCGCACCACGGTCTTGATGCTCTCTCCCATGGAACCCAGATGCACCGGCATGTGCGGCGCATTCGCGATCAGGTTTCCTTGCGTGTCAAACAGCGCACAACTGAAGTCCAACCGTTCCTTGATATTCACCGAGTAGGCCGTGTTCTGCAGTTGCAGACCCATCTGCTCCGCAATGTTCATGAACAAGTTGTTGAACACTTCCAGCAGCACCGGATCGACGGTGGTACCGGCTGCAAACTGGAGCGTACGCGGCTGGCGGCGGTCCAGCAGCAGATGGTCCATGTCGGTCACAACAGCCGTCCACCCTGGCTCCACGACGGTCGTCGCATTCTTCTCAGCGATGATGGCCGGGCCCGCAACCACATCGCCTGGCCGCAGGTCCTCGCGTACCACCAACACCGCATCCCACCATCGGCCACCCGAGTACATGGGAACGCCATCCCGCACTTGCGCGCGGCGCGGCAGTTCGCGTGGCGCGTGCAGGCTGTGGCGTGGCTCGCCCGGAGCATCGCCCGCGACCACCGCCTCCACGGACACTGCCTCCACCATCAGGCCCTTGCCTTGCATCAGAAACGAGAAGCGCTGCCGGTAAGCGCCTTCGAAATCCGCGGTGATGCGCTCCAGCATCAGTTCCCGCGGGCACGCGGATGGATAGGGCAGCACCAGGGCAGAGTCGCTGCCCTGGTAGCGCACATGCAATCGGCTGCGCACGGTGATATCACCCCTGTTGACCTGCTGCCGCGCCAGTTCATTCCGCGCTGCGTCCGCGAGTTGTTCGAGCTGCAATTCGATCGGCGACAGCGCATGTTCATCCAATCCGAGTTCCACCGCCTGCTCCCGCATCACGGACTGATCAGCCAGGCCCATGCCATAGGCAGAAAGCACTCCCGCCATTGGATGCACGAAGATACGCGTCATGCCCAGGGCATCGGCCACCAGGCAGGCGTGCTGGCCACCGGCCCCGCCGAAGCATTGCAGGGTGTAGCCCGTGACGTCGTAGCCGCGCGCGACCGAAATCTTTTTGATGGCATTGGCCATTTGCTGCACAGCGATCTGGATGAAGCCTTCGGCACAAACTTCAGGCGACTGGTCGGCCTGTCGTGCAAGCGCGGTGAAGCTCGATTGCGCCGCTTCCAGGCTCAGGGATTCGTCGGCATGCGGTCCGAACACCTTGGGAAAAAAGCGCGGCTGGATCTTGCCCAAAAGAACATTGGCATCCGTCACCGTCAAGGGTCCACCGCGGCGGTAGCTCGCCGGTCCGGGGTTGGCTCCCGCACTTTGCGGTCCCACTCGAAAACGGGCGCCGTCAAATGCCAGGATGGAACCGCCACCGGCCGCCACGGTGTGGATGCTCATCATGGGCGCGCGCATTCGCACGCCTGCCACCTGGGTCTCGAATTCCCGCTCGAACTCGCCCGCGAAGTGCGACACGTCAGTGGAGGTACCTCCCATGTCAAAGCCGATCACCTTGTCGATACCCGCAATCGCAGCCGTGCGCGCCATGCCCACAATGCCGCCCGCCGGGCCGCTCAGAATGGCGTCCTTGCCCTGAAAGCTGTGGGCATCGGTCAAACCACCGGATGACTGCATGAAGAACAGTGGGACCCCGGGCATCTCTGCGGCCACCTGTTGCACATAGCGACTCAAAATGGGCGACAGGTAGGCGTCCACCACGGTGGTGTCGCCGCGGCTCACGAACTTCATCATCGGACTGGTTTCGTGCGAGGTGCTGATCTGGGTAAAGCCGATTTCCTGCGCAATGCGCTTGGCAGCCAGTTCATGCGCGGTGTAGCGGTAGCCGTGCATGAACACGATCGCCACGCTGCGCAGTCCGCTCCGGTACTGCGCTTGAAGCTCCTCTTTCAACAGCACTTCATTCAACCGCTGAATCACTTCGCCGTGCGCGCTCACGCGCTCCTGCGCCTGCACGACGGCGCTGTACAGAAGCTCGGGCAAGACGATGCTGCGGTCGAAGATGCGCGGCCGATTCTGATACGCGATGCGCAGCGCATCGCGAAAACCCTGCGTCGTCACCAGCAGCGTGGGTTCACCCTTTCGCTCCAGCAGCGCGTTCGTCGCCACCGTCGTTCCCATCTTCACGCACTCCACTTGGTCCGGTGTGACCGCCTGATCGCTTCGCAGACCCAGCAGTTGCCTGATACCCGCAACGGCCGCGTCACGGTACTGTTCGGGGCTCTCGCTCAGGAGTTTGTGCGTGACCAGTGTTCCGTCAGGCCGCCGCCCCACCACGTCGGTGAAGGTGCCGCCACGGTCGATCCAGAACTGCCAGCGTTTCGTGCCATTGATTTCCATGTCGTCTCGCTATTCGAAGTCGAAGTGCATCGGGACAGCGGTCACAGGCTGGCCGCCGATCGCGCGGCCTGATCGTAGATGCCCGACAGCAGCCGCAGCAGCCGGGCCAGTTCGCCGATGTCCTTGTTCAGCGCATCGTTGGCGTTGAGTGCGTTGATCAGGCAGGACTCGCGGATCTCGCGATAGCGCTCCACGTAGCGGCGACCCTGGTCGGTGGACGCGTAGGTAACTTCCTTGCCGCTTTTGTGCGACGCCACGACGCCCAGGTTTTGCAGCTTCTTCAGTGAGTAGTTGATCAGGTGCGTGTCTTCCACGTTCATGATGAAGCAGATATCGGCGAGCCGCTTGTCACGGGCCCGGTGCGTCACGTGGTGCAGCACCAGCACGTCCAACGGCGTCAGGTCCTTCAGGCCTGCGGCGCTCATGCAGTGTGCAATCCAACGGTGAAACGCGTTGCCCGCGACGATCAGGCCGAATTCGAACTCGCTCATCTCCGCGCTTCGCGGTGACACCAGATGCGCCGAGGACACGATCGCCGGCGCGCGGGCAGCCGGCTGCGTCGGGTTCGATCTGGCTGGAGATTTCTTGGTCATGGGTCGAGTACCTCGTCGCAGGGCTGCTGCGTGAAATGAATTGTAGGCAGTTAAATGACAATTCATCAACGATTTGTCGACAGTTAGGGAAAACACCGATCGGGTTCGACGCAATCCGTTTTACATTCGGTCGAACGCTTTTTCACCTCAAACCCATGGAGTTTTCATGAAACGTCGCCTGTTCTCCCTGACCGCCGTTGCCGCGCTCACCCTGGCTGCCGGATCCGCCTTCGCTCAGACCAAATGGGACCTGCCCGCTGCGTACCCCACGACCAACTTCCATACCGAAAACATTGCGCAGTTCGCTCAGGATATCGACAAGGCCACGGGCGGCAAGCTCAAGATCACTGTGCACGCCAATGCCTCGCTCTTCAAGGCGAATGAGATCAAACGCGCAGTGCAGGGCGGACAGGCGCAGATCGGCGAAATCCTGCTGGTGAACTTCGAGAACGAAAACCCCATTTACGGTATGGACGGACTGCCCTTCCTGGCCACCAGCTACGCCGACAGCCGCAAGCTTTATGCGGCGCAGAAACCCGCGCTGGACAAAGTGCTTGGCGCGCAGGGCATGAAGCTGCTGTACGCCGTGGCTTGGCCGCCGCAAGGACTGTACGTCAACAAGGAAATCAAATCGGTCGCCGACATGCGCGGAGTGAAGTGGCGCGCCTACAGCCCGGCCACATCCAAGATGGCCGAGTTGATCGGCGCTCAGCCTGTCACCATCCAGGCTGCCGAGGTGAGTCAGGCGTTCGCCACCGGTGTGGTTGACAGCATGATGAGTTCGGGGGCCACCGGCTACGACACCAAGATCTTCGAGAGCGTGAAGTACTGGTATGACACCCAGGCCTGGCTGCCCAAGAACGCCGTGATCGTGAACCTCAAGGCCTTCAACGCACTGGACGCAGCGACCCAGGCCGCAGTAACAAAGGCGGCCGCGGACGCCGAAGTGCGCGGCTGGAAGATGAGCCAGGAAAAGAACGACTGGTACAAGGCCGAACTCACGAAGAAAGGCATGAAGATCCTGCCGCCCAGCCCCAAGCTCGCAGCCGACCTGAAACAGGTCGGTGACATCATGGTCGCCGACTGGGAGAAGAAGGCCGGCCCCGAAGGGCAAGCCATCATCGCCGCCTTCCGCAAGAAATAAGTCGGCGTCAGGACGACCATGCGTGCGGCATTGAACAGGCTCTACGATGCCGCCGCATGGGCCGCGGCGCTGATGATGGTCGGCACGCTGTCGATGGTGGTGCTGGGCATGCTGGACCGTTATCTGGCCATCGGCATCCGCGGCACCGACATGTATGCGGGTTACTGCATGGCTGGCGCGGGCTTTCTGGCGCTGGCGCACACGCTCAAGAAGAACGAGCACATCCGGGTCACGCTGCTGGTAAACAGCCTGTCACCAGGGCGCAAGCATTGGCTGGAAATCTGGTGCCTGAGCGCTGCGGTATTCCTGGCGGGGCTGTTCTGCTTTTACAGCATCAAGCTCTCCTACCAGTCCTGGGATTTCAACGATGTCTCCACTGGTAATGATGCAACTCCCCTGTGGATTCCACAGATCGGCATGGCGCTGGGGACGCTGGTGTTGATGATCGCCTTCCTGGACGAACTGGTGCTGGAGTGGCGCGGCCAACGCGTCACGGTCGACAGCGACGAAGCACTGCACAACGAATAAGACGCCATGAGTGATATTGGAATTACCGCGCTGCTGATCGTCTCGCTGTTCCTGATTCTGGGCAGTGGTGTGTGGATCGGGCTCACGCTCACGGGTGTGGCCTGGATTGCGATGGAGCTGTTTTCATCACGACCTGCTGGCGACGCCATGGCTGTCACGATCTGGGGCACCTCGTCAAGTTGGACATTGACGGCATTGCCGCTGTTCATCTGGATGGGCGAGATCCTGTTTCGTACCAAACTCAGCGAGAGCATGTTCAAGGGGCTGGCGCCCTGGGTCAACTGGCTACCCGGTCGCCTGCTGCACACCAACGTCATCGGCTGCACCATTTTCGCGGCGGTCTCGGGATCAAGTGCTGCCACCTGCGCCACCATCGGCAAGATGACGCTGCCTGAACTCACGCGCCGCGGCTATCCGCAGGACCAGATCATCGGCTCCCTTGCGGGCGCAGGAACGCTGGGACTCTTGATTCCGCCGTCCATCATCATGATCGTGTACGGCGTCTCGGCCGAGGTCTCCATCTCTCAGCTGTTTGTCGCCGGCGTGCTGCCGGGCCTTTTGCTGGCATCGATGTTCAGCGGCTACATCATCGTCTGGTCGCTGCTGAACCCCGGAAAAATCCCCCCCAGCACCGAACGGTTCACGCTCAAGCAGCGCCTGTATGAGTCGCGCCATCTGATTCCTGTCATCGGCCTGATCGGCGCGGTGCTGGGCAGCATCTATGCCGGCGTTGCCACAGCCACGGAAGCCGCTGCCGTGGGCGTGCTCGGCTCCTTTGTGCTGTCGGGCGTGCAGGGCTCGCTGAGTTGGAGCAACTTCAAGGAAGCGCTCATGGGTGCCACGCGCCTGTACTGCATGATCGCGCTGATTCTGGCGGGAGCGTCCTTTCTGACGCTGAGCATGGGCTATATCGGGCTGCCGCGCCATCTTGCGGAATTCGTCACTTCAATGGGTCTGAGCCCATTCATGCTGATCATCGTTTTGACCGTGTTCTACGCCATTCTGGGTTGCTTCCTGGATGGCATCTCGATGGTGGTGCTGACGATGGGTGTGATCCTGCCCACGGTGCAGGCCGCCGGGCTGGATCTGGTGTGGTTCGGCATCTTCATCGTGATCGTGGTGGAGATGGCGCAGATCACGCCACCCGTCGGTTTCAACCTGTTCGTGCTGCAGGGTATGACCGGCAAGGAGATCACGTACATCGCACGCGTGACCTTGCCGTTCTTCTTCCTGATGTGCGCGATGGTGCTGATGCTGTGGTTCTTCCCACGCATCGCTACCTGGTTGCCGGCACATATGTGATTGCCTGATTGCCCGGGTTTCGTCCCGGCGGACGAGGTGGCATTTTCGATTCGAGTTTGCACTCGATGCATGCCGGGTCTCGCCGCGGCGGGCGAGGTATTTTTCTTTGCGTGCCCAAAGAAGAGTACCCAAAAGAAAGAGCAGCCGCAGTCAGGTTCCCTTCGGGTTCCCTTGCGCTGCTCAGCCCTGCCAGGATGGCGAAGCCCGGACAGCCAAAATCCAATCACCCAAACCCACAAGGACGCGCCATGGTGCGTGCTCGTGGGTCCCTATTGACCGGCAAGACCCTTAACGGTTGCAGACCACCACCAATGCCAGCTTGCGGGCAATCCAATTTCATAATTCCGAAGTGCCTGTCAGTCGACTTTGTGTCGGGCGCCATGTCGCGTTTACTTCTCTGGGTATTGCTCTTCGCCACACAACCACGCAAGCTCACACCACGCAGCATCGGGCTGCCATGTCGCCGCCCAGGCTGGAATCTGCTCTGGCGGCATGGGCCGGGCAATACCGTAGCCTTGGGCCAGCTCACAGCCCAGTTGCAGCAGCACGGTACCGTGTGCCACCGTCTCGACCCCTTCGGCAATCACCTCGCGTTTGAAGGCGGCGGCCAGTCCAATGATGCCCTGCAAAATGGCCATGTCATCCGGATCGCCTATCATGTCGCGTACAAAGCTCTGGTCGATTTTGAGCATGGAGACGCTTAGGCGCCTGAGGTAGGTGAGTGATGAGTAGCCGGTGCCAAAGTCGTCCAGTGCAAACTTCACGCCGATCTGGGCGCAGGCTTCTATCACCTGGGACACCAGGGCAATGTCTTCCATTGCGCTAGTCTCCAGCACTTCGAGTTCAAGGCTGCCCCGGTTCATCTCGGGATGGGTAGCCAAAATGGCTTGCAGGCGGTCAACAAAATCAACTTGCTGCAACTGGCGTGCGCCAATGTTGACGCTGACCGGCAGATCCATCCCGGCCGCCTGCCATTGCTCCAATTGGGTCAGCGCCGTGTCAATCACCCACTCGCCAATTGCCTGCGCCAGTGGGTGGCTTTCGATTACCGGCAAGAACATGGCTGGCGCGAGCAAGCCCTTCTCGGGGTGCTGCCAGCGGATCAGCGCTTCGGCACCAATCACCTGGCCGCTGCGCATGTTGACCTTGGGCTGGTAGTGCAGCACAAACTCATGGTTTTCCATCGCCACACGAATGCGCTCCAGGCTTTCATGGTGCCCGCGCAGTTCAAGGTCTTGCGTAGGGTCGAAGATCCGATAGCAGTTCTTTCCGGTCATTTTGGCCTGGTACATGGCCTGGTCGGCCTGCCGCAGTAGTTGACCAGCGTCGATGTCGTGCGCCTGCGGGTAAAAAGTAACGCCCATACTGGCCGATACCTGCAGGCTGAGGTCACTCCACTGAATCGGCTGCGCTGCCGTGCTCAGCAAGCGGGCTAGCATGGGCACGCTGGCAGACATATCCTCCAGGTCGATCAGCAGCGCCACAAACTCGTCTCCACCGAGGCGCGCCAGTGTGTCACCTTCACGCAGCGCCTGTTTCATGCGCAGCGCAATGGTAATGAGCACCTGGTCTCCGGCCTCATGGCCGTGGCGGTCGTTGATGGACTTGAAGCCGTCCAGATCCAGGTAGACCACGGCCAACTGCTGCCCGCGTCGCTGCGCCTGTGCCATGGCCAGTTGCAGGCGGTCGGCCAGCAACACGCGGTTGGGCAGGTTGGTCAGCGCGTCAAAGTGAGCAATATGTTCCAGTTGACTTTGGTGTGTCTTGATGGCGGTGATGTCGGAGAACAGCGCCACGTAATGCTGCGTGTCGCCTTGCCGATCGCGTACCGCGCTGATGGTGATCAGTTCGGCGTAAGCCTCGCCGTTCTTGCGTCGGTTCCAGATTTCGCCGCTCCACTGGCCTTGTTCGGTCAGGCCGCGCCACAGGGCCTCATAAAACGCCGCGTCCTGGCGACCGGACTTGAGCATGCGGGGGTTCTGTCCAATGGCGTCTTCTCGCGAGTAACCGGTGATGCGGGTAAAGGCGTCGTTGACGTCGACCATTGTGCCTTTGGCATCGGTGATGATGATGCCTTCGCCGGCATGGCCAAAGACGCTGGCAGCGAGCAGGAGTTTGGCCTGTGCTCCTTTGTGCTCGCTGATGTCGCGGGTGACAGCGAGCTGCACTGGTTGACCGTTTTCCGACATCGGCACGGCGTGGGTTTCCAACCAGCGCCGTCCGCCTTTGAGGCCCAGCACCTCGAACTCCATTTGCAACGCTTCGCCTGCCAGCACCCGCCGGTGCATTTCGGCAAAAGTCTCCCGATATTCAGGTGCCAGCAGGGCTTTGACATCGCGCCCAAGCACCTGTTCCAGCGAGTCGGCCTCAATCATGGCCAATCCGGCAGGATTCATCTGCGTGAGCAGACCTTGGGCATCCACAATCTTGATACATTCCGGCTCAGCCGCAATGATCGCTCTTAGGTGCGACTCCGATTGTTGCAACTCGGCGGTGCGCGTCCGCACGGTGTCTTCCAGTCCCTGGGTGAGCTGCTGCAATTTTTCCGTCATGCCGTTGACGGACTGCGCAAGCTCTGAAAACTCGTCGGCCCCGGTGCTGTCGATCCGGTGCGCAAGATCCCCGTGGGCAACCCGTTCTGCGCCCTGATGCAGGACCACCAAACGCCTGCGCAGTAAAGCGCCAATGTGCACTGCGTTGAACACAATGATGACGGCCAGAGCCAGGGCCAGCACGAAAGCCACCCTGGCCAGGCGCTGATAGGCCTGCTCCACTTGGCTTGTGGTCGACTCTCCCAGTGCACTGGTGGCATTGCGAGCTTCGGTTGCTCTTAGCAGCATTTGGCTGTACAGCCGTTTGTCGAATTCTTCATAGACCGGTCGGTTGCCGGTCGCCGACTTCAGTGCCTGCGTGTTGTCCACAATGCGATGAAAAATGGCGACCGTGTCGTCAACCGCCACGCGCACTCGTTCCACCGCCTGTTGATCGGCTTCACTGCCGAACTCGGCCTTGGCCCGACGCAGCAGCAAGTCTGCCTGCGCCTTGCTTTCGTCCCACAACAGTCGGGTACGGTCTTCGCGGTAGAGAAAATACTGATCCCGAAAGGAAACCCGCTCGAAGAAGTTGAGACGAATTTTCTCAGCAAGAATTCTGTTGCCTTGCGCGCGATCGAAAGCCTGCCATGTCGTGATCACCAGCGGCAGCAGAATCAGCACGGTGACGAGGGTCGCCGTGGCGCTGACCTTGAGCTGGCTGGCGATGCGCACAAGTGTCCTAGCGATCCATGCGGACCGCACCGGGCTTGACGGCCATGAGTCCGTCGACGTAGATGTGGCTCAGGTAGTTTGGCATCACTGATTGATCCGTCAGCTTGTTCTTCACAGCCCAGCGCGTCTCATCTTCCAGCGTAATCACCAGGTTCTGGTCGAGTCGGACTTGGTAGCTCATCACATCCCATACCTCCTTGACCAGGTCTTCGTCAACTTTGATGGTCTCGGACACCATGCTCTTTGACTCATCCGAATGGCTAGCCACAAACGCCTCGGCCCGAACCAGGGCGCGCAGCATGGCGGTGACAGTCTGCGGGTTTAGTCGGACAAAATCCTGCATGGCGGCGATGTTGAAGTGTTCGGTATAGATTTGCCGGTCATAGAAGGTCACCCCTTGCGTGCCGAGGTGTCGTTTGATCTGGGTCAGCGGGTAGTTCCAGGCTGCCACTGCGTCCACCTTTTTTGCCAGCAGCGCATCCAGCAACTCGTCGGATTTGAGCGCGACCGGCGTGACTTCCCTCCGCGTCAAGCCCTGTGCGGTCAAAAACGAATCAAGAAAAAAATCAAGGGTCGTTCCCGGTATGAAGCCGATGCGCTTGCCTTTCAAGTGTGAAGGCATCGTAATCCCCGCATCGACACGCGCCAAGATGGCATCGTTCTCGGTGCTGGACTCGATATTGGCAATCACAAAGATCCGCTCGCCACGCAGAATGCTGAACATGACGGGTGTCTCCGCCACCGTGGCAAAGTCTGCCTTGCCTTCGACCATCGATTGAAGCGCCAGTTTGCCATTGGCCTGCGGCAGCGCCTGCACATCTAGCCCTTCGTCTAAAAAATACCCGTTCTTCATGGCGACGAGAATCAGCGTGCTTTGCGGCTGGGCGACCAGCGCAATGGTGGCCTTTAGGTGCGCAGGCGCAGCGCCGGATGCGCCTGTCGTCAGCGGCGCCTTTTCACACCCCGACAGGGCGAGCATGCAGCACAAGACAAGAAGGAATTCCCACATGGCAGGGCTCCTGACGGAAAGCTTAGATTGCCCCAGTGCTTACTATATTTTTCGGGAATTGTGCACCGAATTGCCATCCGATTGCGGTCTGCAGGTCTGACAGCTTCAATTATTTCATCACGATGTCGGGCTCTTCAGGCCAGCGGCGATCCATTGAGCACACGCAAGTCCATAGGTGATCCTGATTTGGTGGCCGCCTGCGCATTTTTACGGGCTCTGGCCGCACATTTGATGGGCAAACTTCATTATGTTCAAGTCGAACCTATGGGTCGGCGCCATTTGCGCCCCAATAGTCGCTCTTTGACTACGGTTACGCAAGGAATAATTACGCCTTGTGGTCTGGCGAAATTGCAGATTTCAAAGTCAGGTTTGGAGGAGGCAGTTTGCTAAGCTGGCTGACCGCTGCCAGCCTTTCCAGATATTCGCAGAGTCGTGAGAAGTTGCACCGCCATTGAGTGTCGCGACGTTCTTGATACAAACTGGGTAATGCAATTTCCGCAAACAAGGACCCGCCGTGGCGGGTCCTTGTTTGAATATGCTTTCAGGCTGTTGGGCTTGGCAATCAGGATTCCCCCTCTGTATGCGCCGAGCAGCGCAGCAGAGAGCGGATCAGGGCGGACGTTGTTTGAGCCCGTAGGGCGAGTTTAGGCCGACCCCGCTCGCTGCGAGCAGCGCAGGTCGCCCGCAGCGAAGCGTCGGGACGCAGACAGTGGGGTCGCCCTTTCTCTGGTTACTTTGTTCGGCGACGCGAAAGAAAGTGAGTCGGCCGCCGGGTCGGCATCCCGGCTAGGCGCAGTCGGCGCAAGACCCGAGTCAACATCCGACGAAATGTTGGGGACCGAGCAAAGTTCACTGCGTGTAACTCTTGGTCCGTCCCACAAGGCTTCAGAACTTGTACTTCACCCCGTCCGTCAAACCGGGCCAGTCATCGGTGCGGAACGGCGAGGCTGGAAGGCCTTCGCGGTTGAAGAGATTGTCTTCCTGCGGGTTGTCGACCCAGCCAAAACGCACTGCCACCGGGTGTGTCACGCCGGAGCGCCACACGATCACCTTGTTGCCCCGGATGCGGGCCTGAGCCGGCAGGAACTGACGGCTCTCGTCAGCCACGGTAAACCCATTGATCACGGCTTGTCCTCTGGCCAAAACCAGCCCCCGCCCCACGTCGGAAAAACTGATCTCGACCCGGGAACCGCGCACCCGCATGGAACGGTAGCTCGGGCCACTGGCGACGATCTTGCCTTTGCCGTAGTCGTTCTTCAATGCCAGTCGTGCCAGCCGTGCACCCACGGCCTGCTTGTTGAGCGGGTGAATGCTGTTGGCGTCGCCGACGTCGGTCGCCACCACCATGCCCGTTTGGGGCAACTTGAGGGTCTGGCGCTGTGCCTCGCGCAGTTCAGCCCAGTCGCTACCCTTGAGACTGTTATCTTGCAGCGGCAGGAACGACGCCAATTGCACAAAATAGAACGGCAGATGGGGTTGGCGCCACTGTGCACGCCAGTCTGAAATCAAGAGCGGAAACATCTGCGCGTATTGCTGCGCTCGTGGCACATTGCTCTCGCCCTGATACCAGATCACGCCCTTGATGGGAAATCCGGTAAGCGGACTCACCATGCTGTTGAAGAGCAGAGCCGGAAGATCGTTCGGTGACGGGTCGCCCTTGTCGAGGTAACTCTCCACTCTGGCCCTCCAGGTCCCGGACAGCGCTATGGATTCGCTGCCAAGCCGCAGTTTCATGGCCGCGGCATCACCGTAGAAACCGCCGCCACCGCCGTTATCAAACACCCGCACGGCAATCAGATTTCGACCCGCATGCAGCAAACCTTCCGGCAAATCGTAACGGCGCTGCGCGTCCCACTGGCAGATGTTGCCCACCGGCCTGCCGTTGACAAAAGTCTCGTCGCAATCGTCCACGGTCCCCAATTCGAGCACGGCCGCCTGGGCTGCCTGCGCGTCATTCAGATAGACGTCACGCCGGTACCAGACTACGCCGTCGAAATCGGCAAGACCTTGCTCCTCCCAATACTGCGGAGCCTTCAGCGTGACCCAGTTCTGGTCATCAAAATCGGGCTTCTTCCATTGGGAACTTGCCCCGGACCCGTCCAGTGCCGAATGCTGCCAGGCCTGCACCACGGCTTCCATCTTCTGCGCGTAGCGCAAGCGGGACGTTTGCGCATCCGCGGGCATCGAGTCCATCGCCAGGTCCGGCTGCGTTGCCAGCGCTGCCGGGCTGATCCAGGTCTCGATGTTGGTTCCGCCCCAGGAAGCGTTGACGATGCCGATGGGCACGCCTGTTTCGCGCAGCAGCGCCCGCGCAAAGAAATAACCCACAGCCGTGAACTCGCCCGCACTCTGCGCTTCGCTGCGCTTCCACTGCGCCACGCCGATGTCTTGTGCGGCCCTGAATGCAACGCTCTTGGGAATCTTGACGTGCCGGATTCTGGAAAGATCGGACTGTGCCAACTCTGCGGCGGCGTTGTCCGATTGCGCCACACTCCACTCCATGTTGGACTGGCCGCTGGCCAGCCACACATCGCCCAGGACAACGTCCTTCACGATAAGCAGGTTGGCACCCTGCACCACCAGCGTGTAGGGTCCGCCGCCGGCCTCCGGTTTGAGCAGCACGCGCCACCTGCCCTGAGCGTCAGCCGTAGCGCCGCTGCTCTGGTGATGCAAGGCGACTCTGACCTTTTCTCCCGCGTTGGCCCAACCCCACACGGGAATCGCCTGCTGGCGCTGCAGCACCATGTGATCGCCAAAGATATTCGCCAGACGAACATCGGCCTGCGCCAACTCGCCCCACAAGCCAAATAGGACGCAGGTCAGGACAGTCTTCAGCATGTGGCTCCGATATCTAGGGTTGAGCGTTTTCATATAACTTCAGTCAAGGAGAGTGTCGACGACAACAACTGCGATTTCTCCCACGTCTTGCGCGTGTTCGAATTGCGTTCCAGCAGCAGCCTTTCGCCCAACGGCGCCACGGCCGTTACAGCGGGGTCGACCAACAGCACATAGCGCCCATCCTGCAGCGATCCGATCCATCCCAGCGACTCTACCGCTTCCAGCGGCTCCTCCAATTGCAGCGGATCCACGCGCAGCGTTTGCGCCATTTCGATCAGATGCTTTCCGGCTCGATGGGCATGCAGCTCGCGCAACAACTCCAGCGCCAGCTCAAAGCGCCAGCCCGGTTGATCCGTCCTTCGGGCAATGCCCGACAACAGACTCGGCAGGTAGGCGGCAATCACCGCACCCAGCAACACAATGAGCCACACCAAGTACACCCACAACAACAGGATCGGCACCGATGCAAAAGCGCCATAGACCACGGAATAGGCCGGCATCCTCGAAAGGTACCAACCGAGCGCACGCTTGGCCAGTTCCAGCCCCAGCGCCACAAAGATTGCACCGCTGAAGGCGTGGTTCCATTTCACTTCGGTGTTGGGCACGTAGCGGTACAGGGCGGCCATGCCGGCCGCGATCAAGGTGAACTGGAAGACGTCCAGCAGCAAGCCCAAACCACCGGGCATTTCACCGATCAAACCGCGTGATGCCGAAAGCAAAAATGAGCTGATGGCCAGACTCCCCGCGAGCAGCAAGGGTCCCAGCGTCAACACGCCCCAATAGGTCAGCACGCGGCGCGCCAGGGGTCGTGGCCGACGCACCCGCCAGATCGAGTTGAGCGTGCGGTCGATGGTGAGAATCAATGAAATGGCAGTGACCAGCAATACCACGATGCCCGCCAGTCCGAGGCGGCTGGACTTGGCAGCAAACTGGGTAAGGTAGCTCATGACCTGTTTGGCAATCGACTCTGGGATCAGGCTTTCCGTCAACCACTGCTGCAAGTCCTGCTGCAGTTTGCCAAACATGGGAAAGGCAGTGAACACGGCCAGCACCACCGTGAACAGTGGCACCAGCGAAATCAGCGTGGTGAAAGTCAAACTGCTGGCCGTGTTGCCCAGGCGATCTTCGCGAAAGCGCTGTGCCAGCGTACGCGCCGTTTCGCGCCACGGAAAAGTCTGTAGGGTGACCTTGAGTGCCAGCAACCATGCTTCAAATTTCATGGCCGCTATCATGCCACCACGATGAATCGAAACAATGTGGAACTCACCCGCTGGGTGGCGGTTAGCGCGGTGCTGGGGCTGATCGCACTGGGACTGGTCTGGGAACTCGCGCTCGCGCCGCTGCGTCCGGGCGGTTCGTGGCTGGTGCTCAAGGTATTGCCAATGTGCCTGCCGCTGCCCGGACTGCTGAAGAATCGGATGTACACCTACCGCTGGCTCAGTCTGATGTTATGGCTGTATTTCATCGAAGGCGTGGTGCGAGCCTATGGCGACCGCCCGCCTGGAAACTATCTGGCCCTGCTGCAGGTGCTGATGTGCACCGTGCTGTTTGCGGCCTGTGCTTTGCATGTCAGACTGCGACTGAGCGGTCCGCGCCCGGACCCGACAGCCCGCGCAAACGAGTCGGCCGGTACCGCCGCGAAATGAAACTATGGATACCCTGATTGAATCCCTGCGCCACATCGTCGGCAACCATCACGTCCTGACCCAAGGCGACTTGAGCGCCTACCAAAACGACTGGCGCAAACGCTCCCAGGGACGAGCCCGGGCGGTGGTGCGTCCAGGGAGCACGCAGGAGGTGGCTGAAGTGGTCAGGGCCTGTGCAGCAGCACACGTGAGCATCGTTCCGCAGGGCGGCAACACCGGCCTGGTGGTGGGTTCCACGCCCGATACCTCGGGCACGCAGATCGTGCTCAATCTGCAGCGCATGCACGTCGTGCGCGAAATCGATCAGGCCAACCTGAGTCTCACTGTGGAAGCGGGTTGCATTCTGCAAAACGTGCAGCAGGCCGCGTCGGATGCCGGACTGCTGTTCCCCTTGAGTCTGGCGGCCGAGGGCAGTTGCAGCATCGGCGGGATCCTGGCGACGAATGCGGGCGGCACCCAGGTCGTGCGCTACGGCAATGCGCGCGACCTGTGCCTGGGCCTGGAAGTGGTGACAGCTCAGGGCGACATCTGGCACGGCCTGAGCGGCCTGCGCAAGGACAACACCGGCTACGATTTGCGCAACCTGTTGATCGGCAGCGAGGGCACGCTGGCAATCATCACCGCGGCAACACTCAAACTTTTTCCCGCGCCCGCTGCCCGGCTCACCGCTTGGGCCGCAGTGCCGACACTGGACGCCGCGGTGCAGTTATTGTCTCTGGCACATCAGCATCTCGGCGCCAGCCTTACCGGGTTCGAAGTGATGGGCCGGTTTGCGCTGAGTCTGGTGGCGCGGCATTTCCCACAGAAACGCGTGCCATTCATGACCCCACCCGGCGCGGCGCCCGCCTGGGCTGTGCTGCTTGAAAGCTCGGACAACGAGTCTGAGGGCCACGCCCGCATGCAACTGGAGCACCTGCTGGAGATGGCATCCGGGCAACAAGTCGTACGCGACGCCGTGGTGGCTGAAAGCCTGGCGCAAGCACGCGCGCTGTGGCACATCCGCGAAAGCATCCCGCTGGCACAGCCGCTGGAAGGGCTCAACATCAAGCACGATATTGCGCTCCCGGTGTCGAACATCCCGCGCTTCGTAAAGGCCACAGATGCGTTGCTGGAACAACGCATTCCGGGTGTACGTCTGGTGAACTTCGGGCATCTGGGAGATGGCAATCTGCACTACAACGTGCAAGCCCCGCAGGGAATGGACGCGGCGGCGTTCCTGCATGAGCACGAGGAGGAAGTGAACGACCTCGTGTTCTCGTCGGTGATGCAGTTCGGCGGTTCGATCTCGGCTGAGCACGGCATCGGCAGTCTCAAGGTCGGGCAACTGGAGCAGCGAAAGTCGCCCGTGGCGTTGGCCCTGATGCGCGTCATCAAGCAAGCGCTGGACCCGAAAAACATCATGAATCCGGGGCGCGTGCTGCGCAACCAATCGGATCGCCTGTAGCTTCAGACAGACAAGGCGCAGTAATTTTGCGCACTTGGCATGCGCATATAATTTGCACAACCCCACTCGGAGTGTGCCATGCTGCAGACTGAAAGAGTCCCCAAGAAAGCCACCAATCTCTCACTCAGCGTGGCCACGCTGGACAAGGCGCGCGAGTTGGGAATGAACCTGTCGCAGACGGTGGACGCGCTGCTGGCCGAGGAGGTCAAGAGGCGCTACTGGGAAAAATGGCGGGATGAGAACCAGGAGGCGTTCGCCGCCTACAACGAACGTGTTGCAAAACACGGCCTGCCGTTGGCCAAGTACCGAACATTTGGCAAAAGCCTGGGCGATGGTCGCCGCGACCCGGTTTGAATCATGGCTCGATTTGACGTGTTCCAGAATCCCGACGCCGGTGAGCGCTCCGCTGTTCCCTTTTGGCTTGATGTGCAAAACACTTTCATCGAAGTAGCGACACGCGTCGTGGTTCCCCTGCACGCCGCCAATCGCTTTCACCCGCTGGTGCGCAACCTGAATCCGGTACTTGTGGTCGAAGGCAGGAATGTCGTCATGAACACCTCGGCACTGGGCGCCGTGCCCATCACCGATTTGCATCGCCCCGTGGGCAACCTCAAAGAGCAGCAAGTTGACATCCAGGAAGCCCTTGATACCTTGTTGGGTGGCTATTGATATGACAGCACAAACCATCCGCTCACAATTCGAAGACTTCATGCGCCACGTGGATGCGAATGGCGTGTTCAAGGCCGACCGCACCGGCACCGGCACGAAGAGCGTGTTCGGCTACCAGATGCGCTTTGATCTAAACGAAGGCTTTCCTCTGGTCACCACCAAGAAGGTGCACTTGCGCTCCATCATCCAGGAGCTGCTGTGGTTCTTGACCGGCAGCAGCAACAACAATTGGCTCAAGGAACGCGGCGTCAGCATATGGGACGAATGGGCGCGTGCGGACGGCGACCTGGGGCCGGTGTACGGCGTCCAGTGGCGCAGCTGGCCCACACCCGACGGTGGCCATATCGACCAGATCGCGCAGGTCATGCAAACGCTCAAGGACAATCCGGATTCACGCCGCATCATCGTGAGCGCATGGAACGTGGCCGATTTGGACCGGATGGCACTCATGCCTTGCCACGCCTTCTTCCAGTTCTATGTGGCGCCAGCCACTGACACGCACCGCGCACGGCTCTCGTGCCAGCTCTACCAGCGCAGCGCAGACATCTTTCTAGGCGTGCCATTCAATATCGCCAGTTACGCCTTGCTCACCCACATGGTGGCGCAGCAATGCGACCTGGACGTGGGCGACTTCATCTGGACCGGCGGCGACTGCCACATCTACAGCAACCACCAGGAACAGGTGACGCTGCAGTTGAGCCGCGCACCGTTGCCCTATCCAAAGCTGCACATCAAGCGCCATCCCGCGTCCATTTTTGACTACGCGTTCGAAGACTTCGAGATGCTGGACTACCAGTGTCATCCCGCCATCAAAGCGCCGGTCGCAATCTGATCGAATTCACTCATGCCGCTGCATCTGATTTATGCGCGCGCCGCCAACGGCGTGATCGGAAGGAACAATACGATACCCTGGCGCCTGCCGGAAGATATGGCGCATTTCAAACGCACCACCCTGGGCTGCCCGGTGATCATGGGACGCAAAACCTGGGACTCCTTGCCGGAGCGCTTTCGACCTTTGCCGGGCCGCCTGAACGTGGTGCTGACACGCCAGGCCGAATGGAGCGCGCCCGGTGCGCTGTACGCAGGCTCGCTGGACAACGCAATGGCGCTGTGCCAAGCCAACGCCGACATATGGGTCATAGGCGGGGCACAACTTTATGCCCAGGCTTTGCCGTTGGCGCAAACGGCCGTCGTCACTGAAATCGACGCCGACTTCGCCGGCGACGCATATGCGCCACAATTCGGGCCGCAGTGGAAGGAAACGGCGCGCGAACGCAAGGTATCGAGCAACGGAATGTCCTTCAGCTTTGTCACTTATACCCAATCAGGAGTTTGATATGTCAGAACACGGTTTTCACGTTCACGGCCCGCACGACCACGCCCTTGAGCACGCCGCCGAAGGCGGTCATGACGACAAGTTCACGAACCAGATCGCCATGATCACGGCCATCATCGCCACCGTGGGTGCGATGTTTTCCTACATGGGCGGCGCCACCCAGGCCAATGCAGGTTTGTACAAGAACAATGCCGCAATCAAGAAGACCGAGGCATCGGATCAGTGGAATTTCTACCAGGCCAAGAGCACCAAACAGGCACTGGCGGAACTCGCCCGTGACTTGGCGCCGGAAGACAAGAAAGCCGCTTACCAGGCGAAGGTAGATCGTTACGACAAGGAAAAAGCCGACATCAAGATGGGCGCCGAAAAACTGGAGGCCACCGCCACCCAGTGGGACCAGCAAAGCGACGAGCAAATGCACCAGCACCACCGCTGGGCGCAATCCACCACCGTTTTACAGATCGCGATCGCGTTGGCTGCGATTGCCCTGCTGACACGCAAGAAATGGCTGGAGTACGGCATGTTTGGGGTCGCTGGCGTCGGCATTGTGATTGGCATTCTGGCCGTGCTGCACATCTGAGGCAGAGCGCTAGATGGCAGTTGAAACGCACGCGGTGGCGTCAGCTACTCAAGACATGACCGCGCTGAAACCGGCGGTGGATTCGCCGTGGCAAGACCGCCGTGTGGTCGCTGTCCTGATCTTCCTCTGGCTCGCCGCCACCGCCTGGCTGCGCCCCCTGGCGCTGCCAGACGAGGGCCGCTACGTGGGTGTGGCCTGGGAGATGATGCGCTCGGGTGACTGGCTCACACCCACACTGGATGGACTGCCCTTCTTTCACAAGCCGCCACTGTTCTACTGGATCACTGGTGCTTCCATGTCGGTGTTCGGGCTGAACGAATGGGCGGCCCGTGCCGCGCCACTTTTCGGCGCCTGGCTTGGCAGTTTCGCCCTGTATCTGTTCGTGCAGCGGTGGTCGGGCAAGCGCGCCGCCGGTCTGACCACCTTGGCACTGGTGGTGCAGCCCTTGCTCTACCTTGGTGGCCAATACGCAAACCTGGACATGCTGGTGGCTGGCTGCATCACCGCCACCATCCTGTTGCTGGCACAGGTCGTGCTCAGTCTGGAGCATGGCGTGGCCTTTCGCCGCGCACTTCTGGCCGCCTACGCCATGGCGGCCCTGGGCGTGCTGGCCAAAGGCTTGATTGGCGCGGTGATTCCAGCCGTGGTTCTGCTGGTGTGGTTGGCACTGTTGCGGCGCTGGCGCATCATGCTGACCCTGCTGTCGGTACCGGGCGCAATGGTTTTTCTGTTGATTACGGCACCGTGGTTCATCGCCATGCAATTGCGTTTCCCCGATTTTCTGGACTACTTCTTCGTAGTTCAGCATTTCAAACGCTTTGCCGCCAGTGGCTTCAATAACGTGCAGCCTTTTTGGTTCTACCCGGCGGTGCTGATGCTGGCCAGCCTGCCTTGGCTAGCCGGGTTTTATCACCAGGTTCGAGCCGGCCGTAGCGCGGTGATGGATCCCACACGCTTGCTCATGTGGGTCTGGCTGGCCGTGGTGGTGGTGTTCTTTTCGCTGCCAAAATCCAAACTCGTGGGTTATGTGCTACCGGCCGTGCCGCCGCTGGTTTTCCTGCTGGTCGACGGCTTTTTGCGCGCGGGCGGCTCCGGCAAGATACCCAGGGTGAGCCTTGCCGCAAGCGTCGCCATCAGTCTCGCAGTTGTGCTCTGGTTCACGGTGCGTCCTCCCGAGTCGTCACGTCAACTGGCCGGTATTTTCGTGGCACAACGTCAGTTGAGCGAACCGCTGTTCATGCTCAACGACTACCTTTATGACGTTCCCTTCTACGCCAGAACGAGCGCAAGGGTCGCGATTGTCAACGACTGGGACAACCCCGAAATGCTCAAACATGACGACGGCCACAAGGAACTGATCGACGCCGGGAGATTTGCTCCGGCTACGGCGGCCACCACCTTGATCGGCCCGGCGGCGCTGACGGCAGCGCTTTGCCAGGCCCCTGTCAGTTGGATCATGGGTCGTCCCGGCATGACCAACAACTATCCGTTCCTTGCGCAGGCGCAAGTCATCTTTACGGGCTACGGCAGGACCCTGTGGAGGCTTGAACAGGCGCTGCCAGCCTCGGGCGAAGCGCTGCATTGCGACATCCCGATATCGATTCGGACCCGCCCGAACAGCGCAACGCCGTAGCGAGCTTTGTCAGAGCGACGTTTGGGGGTTCACAATGCGGCGCAAGGCTTCGGTGTCGACGATGCGCACGTGCCGTTGCTTGACCTCGACCGTGCCGTCTTCCACAAACTTGGAAAAGGTGCGGCTCACGGTCTCCAGTTTCAGACCCAGATAGCTGCCGATTTCCTCGCGCGTCATGCGCAGGATCAGTTCCGACTGGGAAAATCCCCGCGCATGCAGCCGCTGCACCAAATTCAGCAAGAAGGCCGCAAGCCGCTCTTCAGCGCGCATGCTTCCCAGCAGCAGCATCACACCGTGCTCACGCACGATTTCCCGGCTCATGATCTTGTGCATGTGGCGCTGCAGGGCATTCACCTCGCGCGACAGGCTTTCGATTTCGTCAAACGGCATGACACAGACTTCAGCGTCTTCCAGCGCAACGGCGTCGCAGGTGTGCTGATCATTGACGATGCCGTCCAGACCGATGACTTCACCCGCCATCTGAAAACCCGTGACCTGGTCGCGCCCGTCTTCGGAGGCGATGGAGGTCTTGAAGAAGCCGGTGCGAATGGCATACAGGGAAGTGAAGGTCTCGCCATTTCTGAACAGCGTCGCTCCCCGCTTCACCTTACGACGCACCGCCACCATCCGGTCAATCAGGTCAAGGTCTTGTGCATTGAGCCCGATCGGCATGCACAGCTCGCGCAAAT
Organism: uncultured beta proteobacterium; assembly: GCA_903832285.1. Lineage (GTDB taxonomy): Bacteria > Pseudomonadota > Gammaproteobacteria > Burkholderiales > Burkholderiaceae_C > CAIKVZ01. The sequence continues at coordinate 30,516 of CAILAY010000189.1, forward strand.
TGCAGTTGGAACAGGCGACCTTGATGGTTTGTGGGTTCATGCGTTAAGGTACCAGAAAGTGTCGCGTCCCAGCACGAAATCGGTCTGGTCGTTTTGCGATCATACCGACAGGCGGAAAAACCCGTGCCCATACACCCCTGATTGCAGCAATGGTAATGGATTGATCCGGATCAAGGAAATAATACAGCCTTCAAGGCACATTTGCACGTTACCCAACAGGAACCCGTTAATGGACACCGTTTCGCCAGAGTTACTGCGCAAGTTTGATGTATCCGGGCCGCGCTACACGTCTTACCCGACAGCCGACCGTTTTGTGGAGGCGTTCACTGCCGAGGACTACGTGCGCGCTCTGGAGCAGCGCCGCGACGGTGCCGCTGCCATGGCATCGCCGCTATCGATTTACGTCCACGTCCCGTTTTGCGAATCGCTGTGCTACTACTGCGCATGCAACAAGATCATCACGAAGCACCACGAGCGAGCAGCAGAGTATCTGCGATACCTGAGCCGTGAAGTGGATCTGCATGTTGCTCACCTGGGCACAGGGCAGGTCGTGTCGCAACTTCACTTGGGCGGCGGCACACCGACCTTCCTGAGCGACGCCGAATTACACGAATTGATGGCGCTGCTCAAGCGCAGTTTCACACTGGCACCGGGCGGCGAGTATTCGATCGAGGTGGACCCGCGCACCGTGGATGCCAAACGCTTGGCCACACTCAAGGAGTTGGGCTTCAACCGCCTGAGCTTTGGCGTGCAGGACTTCGATCCGGAAGTGCAAAAGGCGGTGCACCGGATCCAACCGGCAGAGCAGGTGTTCGGCCTCGTTGCATCGGCCCGCGCGCTGGGCTTCGATTCCATCAATGTCGACCTGATTTACGGCCTGCCCAAGCAAACCCCCGAGTCGTTCGACCGCACCCTGGAGCAGATTGCCGCCTTGCGTCCTGACCGGATCGCACTCTACGCCTACGCCCACTTGCCCGAGCGCTTCAAGCCACAGCGGCGGATCGTCACGGTCGAGTTGCCGGGCGCACCAGCCAAGGTGTCGATGCTTTCGCAGTCGCTCAACGCGTTCGAGAAAGCCGGTTACGTGTACATAGGCATGGACCACTTCGCCTTGCCCGATGACGCACTGGCAGTGGCCAAACGCCAGGGTCGTCTGCACCGCAACTTCCAGGGCTACAGCACGCAGCCGGACTGTGATTTGATCGCCTTGGGTGTGTCGTCCATCGGGCGCGTGGGTGCCACCTACAGCCAGAACGCCAAGACCCTGGACGATTACTACGATATTCTGAACCATGGCAATTTTCCGGTGGTGCGCGGCTTGGCGTTGACACGCGACGATCTGGTGCGCCGAGCCGTCATCATGGCCATCATGTGTCAGGGAAGTCTCCAATTCGAGACCATCGAATTGGCACATCTGCTGGATTTCAAGAAATACTTTGCGAACGAACTGGAAAATCTGAAGGCCCTGCAGGAGCAGGGTTTGGTGCAGGTGAGCGACCGTTCCATTCAGGTCACATCCATGGGCTGGTTCTTTGTGCGCGCTGTGGCCATGGTTTTCGACAGCCACCTGCAAACCGACCGCACGCGGGCGCGTTTTTCCAAGATCCTTTAGCACCCCGCCTCCTTGCAAGCCTCCCTCGCTGTCACCGCCTTGTTCATGGGTCTTGCCGGTGGCCCCCACTGCGTTGCCATGTGCGGTGCGGCCTGTGCGGGCCTGGGTCGGACGGGTGGCAGCACCGGCGCCAACCTGCGGGCAATGTGGCTATTTCAGCTCGGTCGCGTTCTGGGCTACTCGGCGCTGGGCGCACTTGCGGCCACATCCATGCAAGGTTTGGGCTGGCTCACGGGTCAAAACGCGGCGCTGCGACCGGTATGGAGCTTCTTTCATGTCGCCTGCGTGGCCCTGGGCCTGACATTGCTGTGGCAGGCGAAGCAACCGGTTTGGCTGGAGGCAACAGGGCGGAAAATCTGGATCCAGGCGCGCCGCTTCACCCAGAATGGGGGTCGCACCGCCCCGTTCCTGGTGGGAGCGGTGTGGGCCCTGCTTCCCTGCGGGCTGCTCTATTCCGCTTTGCTGGTGGCCACCCTGACCAGCCGCCCGATCGAGGGCGCTGCGGTAATGACCTTGTTCGTCGTCGGCACCAGTGTCTCGCTCATGGCGGGGCCCTGGCTTTGGCTGCGACTGCGTGGTCATGACAGCGGAGATTGGGGCATGCGTCTGGCCGGGCTGGCGCTGGCTGCCAGTTCAGCCTGGGCGCTGTGGATGGGTCTGGTACACAACACCGCGCCCTGGTGCATCACGCCCTGAGGGCCGCAATCACCCCGCCATCGATTCAATCGAACGCCTCATGACCCACCCTAGCCGCAACCCGCCGCAAGCGCTTAGAGGCATTCGCATACTCAGCCTTAGCCTGAACCTGCCCGGTCCCGCCGCACTGATGCGCTGCCACGCCATGGGAGCCAGTTGCGTCAAGCTGGAGCCACCCTCTGGCGATCCGATGCGGGCGTATTGCGTTCCCGCCTTCGAGCGCATGCATCGGGGCGTGCGCCGGGTCGAGGCTGACCTGAAGACCGACACGGGACAAAGACGACTCCATCGTGAGCTTGCCAAGGCGGACCTGCTTTTGACCTCATTTCGTCCCTCGGCACTTAAAAAACTGGGGCTGTCCTGGAAAACCCTGCACAGGCTTTACCCCGCCCTGACCCAGATCGCGATCGTGGGGGCACCGGGTGCGCGTGTCGAGGAGCCGGGGCACGATCTGACCTACCTGGCTGAGAACGGCCTGGTGCCCGGTCTGGAGCTGCCACCCAGCCTGTACGCCGACATGGGCGGCTCGCTGCTCGTAACTGAAGCCGTGCTGCACGCGGTGGTGCAGCGGCAGCGGCAGCGGCTCCAAGGCCGCGAACCTGCCGCGATCCCAGGCAAGTACCTGGAAATCGCGCTGTCGGATGCAGCGCAGTATCTGGGCCTGCCACGCATTTGGGGCTTGACTCAAGCCGGTGCCGATGTGGGTGGCGGCTTCGCAGGCTACCGGGTTTACGCCTGTAAGGATGGAAGAGTTGCTGTGGCCGCGCTGGAGCCACATTTCGCAGCGGCCCTTTGCTCAGTTGCAGGAATTCCATTGCCCACCACGCCGTCCGCAGTCATGGCGCTGATGCGAGCGGCTTCAACCCACAGGGCGCTGGATCAGTGGTTTCTGGGAAAGACTTGCCATCAACTGGATCGTCTGGCCTCAAGCCACGACATTCCAATGCACACGTTGAAAAAATGATACGTTGAGCAGGTCAGGGCGGTGGCGTCTCACCTGGAATCGCCTGACCGGAAGATTCACCTTCATCATCCGGCCCGCTTTCCCCCTCCCCGGTCTTGCGCTGGGCCTTGGATTTCAGTTTTTCTTCTTTCTTCTTCTTCTTCGCCAGTTCTTTCTGACGCTTCTCGTAGCCGTAGTTCGGTGTAGCCAAAATAATCTTTCAGGTTAACTTTCATGCAACGTATGCAAACCGCACCGAGTCATGAACGCTATTTCTTTCTCGTTGATGGGGCCACTGTACCAGCTTGCGGCGCCGCTTTTCCGCGCCGTCCACGCTTTGCTGGAGATATTTCGGGATTACCCGGCGGTTGGAATTTCAGACCGGATTCAAACCATCGAGGCCAGCGCCTGCTCCAGATCAGACTGAAGATCCGCCACCGACTCCAGCCCCACCGAAAACCGCACCAGTGTCCCGCGAGCCAGATGGGTTGGCCAGGTTTGACGGATGCTGGCAAGCCCATAAGGCACCACCAGACTCATCGGCCCGCCCCAGCTATAGCCCAGTTTGAAGTACTTGAGCGCATCGCAAAATGCGTCGACCTGAGATTGGCTGTAGCGTTCATGAAAGATCACGCTGAGTAATCCCGCTGCACCGCCGATTTCCGCGGCACACAGTGCCTGCCAATGCGCGTGTCCTGGCGCCTCGGGCAGGGCCGGATGCAGCACTTGTGCGAACTCCCCGCGCTGCGTGCACCATTGAGCCAGGGCACGCGCCGAGCGATCGTGTGCCTGATAGCGCAGGGCCATGCTTGGCAGGGAACGCAGCACAGCTTCAACGTCGTTTGCCGCCACGCCCAGACCCAGGCGCATATGGCACAGCTTGAGCCGCATATGCAAACCCGGGTCGCGCGTGATGATGCTGCCCATCAGCACATCGCCGCCACCGCTGGGGTACTTGGTCAGCGCGTGCACCGAGATATCCACACCCAGCCCCGTACTTCCGCCAGGTTCGAGATCAAAGGGCTGGAACGCCAGGCCTGCACCCCAGGTGTTGTCCAGCGCCGAGATCACGCCACGACTGCGGCAGATGTGGGTCAGCTCCAGCAGGTCGGGGAACTCCAACGTGACCGAGCCTGCAGCCTCGAGCCAGACCAGTCGCGTCCGGGAGGAAATCTTGGCGACCAGATCGGATGGATCCATCGGGTCGTAGAAGCGATGCGTGATACCCCAGTTTTTCAGTTCACCGTCGGCCAGCGTCTTGTTGGGGCCGTACGCGTTGTCCGGAATCAACACCTCGTCGCCGGTCTTCAAAAGCGCCAACGCCACGTTGGCAATCGCCGCTAGGCCGCTGGGCACCAGCAAGCACTGCAGGCCACCTTCCAGCGTACACAGTCGCTCCTCAAGGATGAAGCTGGTGGGCGTGCCGTGCAGACCGTAGGTATAACCGGACTTGTCCTTCCACTCGGTGTTGCGCATTGCCGCTACGTTCGCAAAGATAACCGTCGATGCCTTGAACACGCCCGGCTGCGGCGCCGCAAAACCCGCTGGTGGCGAGTAGGGATGGTGAATGAGTTGAGTCGAAAGATAGGTCATGCCGTGCTCGCCGCGATGTCCAGGTCACAAGCCGTCAAAGCTTCCACTTCTCCAGCAACTGTGCCGGACGCAAGGCGTCATAGCCTTCAAACGGCTGATGAATCCAGGGGTTCGTGGGCAGGTACTCCACCGAGTAGTCCGGTGTGAAGCCGGACACACTCTTGGTCCAGATAACGGCACTACGCAGTTCGGTGATCGGACCATAGCTGGTCTTGAGTTGGTGTATCACTGCCTTGAGCGTGTGTCCTGTATCGGCCAGATCGTCCACCAGCAACACCCTGCCGGCAATTTCTCCGCGCGGTGTCGTGATGTAGCGCGCGATGTCCAGATTACCCTGCTGCGTGCCTTCCTGTGCACGATACGAACTGGTCGACATGATCGCCAGGGGCTTGTCAAAAATGCGCGAGAGGATATCGCCGGGGCGCATGCCGCCGCGCGCCAGGCACAGGATGGTGTCGAACTCCCATCCCGACTGGTACACCTTCAGCGCCAGTTTCTCAATCAGGTTGTGGTACTCGTCATAGCTGACATACAGGTGTTTTCCGTCTTCCGTCAACATTTCTTGGCTCCTGAAAAAAGTAATTTGTCGAAAAACGGGTGCACTGTGAACCCGCCCCTTTGCCCACGCGAAACTTCCTCAGGCCGGCCCGAAAGGATGCTCCAGCATGATCGTGTGATCACGGTCCGGGCTGGTGGAAATCACCGCGATGGGAACGCCCGTGACCTGCTCGATGCGCTCCAGATAATGGCGCGCCGCCGCGGGCAACCGTTCATATTGCGTCACGCCCACGGTGTTCTCGCTCCATCCCTGCAAAGTCTCGTAGACCGGTTTGCACCGGCTGATGTCGTCCGCACCCATCGGCAGGATATCCACCTGTTCGCCATCGAGTTCGTAGCCTATGCACAGTTCCAGAGTCTTGAGGCCATCGAGCACGTCCAGCTTGGTGATGCACAGCCCCGTGAGCCCATTCACCTGCGCCGAGCGTTTAAGCAGCGCCGCGTCGAACCAGCCACAGCGGCGACTGCGCCCTGTCGTCACACCCTTCTCCGCCCCCACCGTGCTCATATGATAGCCCGGTGTGCCGGGCACTTCCCAGTCCAGTTCGGTCGGGAACGGGCCGCCGCCCACCCGTGTGCAATAGGCTTTGGTGATGCCCAGGATGTAGTGCAGCATGCCCGGACCGACACCGGCGCCGGCAGCCGCGTTGCCCGCCACGCAGTTGCTGGAAGTGACAAACGGATAGGTTCCGTGATCCACGTCCAGCAATGTCCCCTGCGCGCCTTCGAACAGCAGGTTCGCGCCTTGTCTGTGGGCATCATTGAGCTCGCGCGAGACATCGGCCATCATGGGCTTCAACAGCTCCGCATGGTGCATCGCCTCGTCATACACCGCATCGAACCGCACGCACCCGTCTTTCATGTAGGGCGCCAGCGTGGGGCCGAAATCGAAATCAGGGGACCCCAGATAGGTGGTGAGAATGTGATTGTGCAGGTCCAGCAGTTCGCGCAACTTGCTTGCAAAGCGCTGGGGAAATTTCAAATCCTGCACGCGCAGGGCGCGACGTGCGATCTTGTCTTCATAGGCGGGGCCAATGCCGCGCCCGGTCGTGCCGATCTTCTCGGTGCCACCCTTCTCGCGCGCGGCCTCACGTGCCACATCCAGCGCCGCGTGGAACGGCAGGATCAACGGGCACAGTTCACTCACCCGCAAACGCGAACGCACTTCGACGCCGGCTTTCTCCAGCCCCTGCATCTCCTCAAACAGCTTGGCCGCGGACAACACCACGCCGTTGCCGATGTAACACTTCACACCGGCGCGCATGATGCCGCTGGGAATCAGATGCAGCGCGGTCTTGACGCCGTTGATGACGAGCGTATGACCTGCGTTGTGACCGCCCTGAAAGCGCACCACACCCTGTGCACTCTCCGTCAGCCAGTCGACCAGCTTGCCCTTGCCCTCGTCACCCCATTGGGTACCGACGACGACCACGTTTCTGCCAAAATTTGTCTGCTTGTCTACGTTCATGCTGTTCGTTTCAAAGGGCCTGGAGCGACCACCGTCCGTCTACCGAAACCAGTTCGCGGTCGCATTGGAATTCATCAACTTCACTTTCGTGGCCGGGCAGTACACAGACCACCGTCTCGCCCTGCTGGCGCAACCTGGCCACCGCTGCCCGCCAGCCGTCGTCCGGCGTCCAGGCGGCGCGTACCGCGGCTCGCAGCGCCCGCTGCCCCGCAGCGCCCACCAGCGCCTTGATATCCAGACTGAAGCCTGCAGCCGGTCGCTTGCGCCCAAACACGGCTCCCACTTCATCGTAGCGGCCGCCCCGCACCAAGGCGTCGCTGGCACCTTGGGCATAAATGGAAAAGCGCACTCCGCTGTAGTAGGCATAGCCCTGAAGATCGGCCAGATCGAAGGTGACAGCACCACCTCCGAGTTGCCCGGCGAGCCATTTCAATTCGGACAACGACTCTTGCACTGCGGGAAACGCCTTGAGCGCGCGCCCCGCCTCAACCAACACTGCGCTGTCGCCATACAGTTGCACCAGAGAGCACAAACCATGGCGCACATCCAATGGCAACTCTTGCGTCAGGCTGGTCAGTTCCGAAGCATCCTTGGCCGCGAGGGCGGCATGAATCTGCGCCAACGCGCGGACTGGCAGGTGCACACCTGCCAGCAGCAGTTGAACGATGCGCGCATGCGCCATGTCCACTCTGGCGCCGCGAACGCCGCTGCGCGCCAGACAGTCCAGGGCCAGCAGCAGCGTCTCCAGGTCGGCCTCAAGCCCGGCGTGGCCAAAGATTTCGGCACCGAACTGCAGTGGCTCGCGCGTAGCGTGCGGTTTATCCGGCCGCGTGTGCAGCACAGGGCCGCAATAGCAAAGACGTGTCACTCCCTGTCGGTTGAGCAGATGTGCATCGATACGCGCGGCCTGCGGCGTGGTGTCGGCGCGCAGTCCCAGGCTGCGGCCCGAGAGCTGGTCGACAAGCTTGAAGGTCTGCAGGTCGAGCGCCTCGCCGGTCCCCGTCAGCAAAGACTCCAGATGCTCTACCAGCGGCGGTATCACCAACTCGTAGCCATAGCAGCGGGCCGTATCGAGTAAATCGCGCCGGAGATCTTCGATATGTCTGGCCTCGTGCGGCAATACATCGGCAATGTGATCTGGCAGAACCCAGGCGGACATGAGAGTTTTCGGGTGCTGTTAAAACCGGGATTTTACCGGGCTACGCTGGCTGAATCGGCGTGGCCGAATCGATTCACGACAGCCACCACAGACAGCTTATACCCGCGAGTACGCTGAGCAGGCCGAAAAAGCGTATCTGCCCGTCCCGCAATTGAAGTATCTGGGCAAACATGCGGCGCCACGCTGCGGGTGAGACAAAGGGCAGAAGCCCCTCGAACACCAGCACCAGGGCCAGCGCCTGCCAAAGCGTATCGCCTTCCAAGGCTTACTTCTTGGCCGCGGCCGGTGCGCCGTCACCGCGCATGACCTTGAAGAATTCCGAGGACGCGGGATCGAGCACCATCACGTCGCTCTTCTTGCCAAAGCTGGCTTTGTACGCGTCCAGGCTGCGGTAGAACTGGGCAAATTTCGGATCCCGGCCAAAGGATTCTGCGTAGATCGCGGCCGCCTGACCGTCGCCTTCACCCTTGACCTTCTGCGCCTCGCGGTAGGCGTTGGCCACCGTCACCTCCCGCTGCCGATCGGCATCGGCACGGATCTTTTCACCCTCGGCCGCGCCGGTGGATCGCAGCTCGTTGGCGACGCGGGTGCGTTCGGCTTGCATGCGCCGGTACACGGATTCGGTGATGGCGTCCACGTAGTCGGCGCGCGTAATGCGCACATCCACCACGTCCACGCCCCAGGGTTTGGCGCCGCCCACGGCCAGCAAAACCTCGCGCTTGACGTCGGCAGTCAGGGCTTCACGCTTGAGCGAAAGGATCTCCTTGACGGTGTGTTTGTTGATCTCTTCCTGGAACGCGTTGCGCACCACGCGGTTGAGCTGCATCGCGCCGGCATTTTCGTCCAGCCCCACGTTACGGATGTACTGCGTGGGTTCCGTGATGCGCCATCGCACATACCAGTCGATCACCATGCGCTGCTTTTCCGCGGTAAGCATGGGCTCCGCGTCCGCACTCTCCAGCGTCAGCAATCGCTTGTCGATATAGCTCACGTTTTGAAACGGCGGCGGCAGCTTGATGTTCAATCCGGGCTCGGTGATGACGTCCTTGATTTGCCCCAACGCATAGACGACGCCAAACTGGCGCTGGTCGACCACGAAGAGCATCGAACTCAACAAGGCCAGCACCGCCACGACAGCGGCACCAATGAAACCAATCCTGTTCATGTTCATGTCCTAACGCGTTTCACGTTCACGCGTGCGCCCGGCATCACGGGCGCGCGCATCGTTGGCCAGACCGGCCGGGGGGGCAGGCGCAGCAACGGCGGACGTGGCCGATGAAGAGACCGCGGCGGCAGGCTCCATGCTGCTCAGTTGCATGATCTTGTCCAGTGGCAGGTAAAGCAGATTGGAGCCCTTGCTGGCATCGACCAGCACCTTGGTCACGTTGCTGTAGATCTGCTGCATCGTGTCCAGGTACATGCGGTCACGCGTCACCTGGGGTGCCTTCTGGTATTCATTCAACACCGAGCGAAAGCGCTGCGCATCTCCCTGCGCCTGCGCCACCACCCTGGCCTTGTACGCGTCCGACTCTTCCTTGAGCCGCGAGGCCGTTCCAACGGCCCGCGGAATCACGTCATTGGCGTAGGCCTGAGCCTCGTTCTTGGCGCGTTCACGCTCCTGGCCGGCCTTGAGTACATCGTCAAAAGCGGCCTGTACCTGCTCCGGGGGACGCACACCGCCCTGTTGCAGGTTGATACCCACAACCTCGATTCCGACCTTGTAGCGATCCAGGATCTTCTGCATCAAATTGCGCAACCGCGGCCCGATCTGATCGCGTTCCTCGGCCAATGCGGAGTCCATGCGCATCTTGCCCACGACCTCGCGCACCGCCGTTTCGGCCGCCTGCACCACCGCATCCTCAGGCTTCTTGCTCTCGAACAGAAAGGCGCGTGCATCGCTGAGGCGATACTGCACCGCGAACTTGATTTCGACGATGTTCTCGTCTTCTGTCAACATCGCCGATTCCCGCAATCCTGTGGCTTTGATGATCGAATCCTTGCCAACATCAACCGAGCGGATCTGCGTCACGAACACCAACTCATGACGCTGAATGGGATAGGGCAGGCGATAGTTGAAGCCCGCGCCCTTGGTGGAGTGGTATTTGCCGAACTGCGTGATCACCGCCTGCTGGCCCTCCTGCACAATGAAGAATCCTGTTCCCAACCAGATTAGCGCCACCACGCCGACGATCAATCCGACGCCCATTCCGGCGTTCTTCATGCCAGGCTGGAAGCCCGAGCCTCCATCGCCACCGGGTGGTGTCGCGCGCGGACCTCTGGGTCCGCCAAACAGCCCACCCAGTTTCTTGCTGACATCGCGCCAGAGTTCTTCCAGATCCGGCGGCCCCTGATTCGGTCCGCGGGGCTTTTGCGGCGGCGGTTGTGGTGGGGGCGCTTCGCTCCCTTCGGACGGCTTTGCGGCGTCGTCCTTGTCATCGCCACGACCCCACTTGGAGTCATTCAGATTGAACATGCCTTGCAGGCGCCTTCGCAACGAGGCCCGGGACAAGGCGGGTAAATGCAGATTCATGCGCTCAGTCTCTTGTGTTTCATAGTCCGATTGTGCCCAATTCGGGACGCTGCGTCAGGGCTTCTTGCTCATCCAGTTGCGACTGCGCTGCTGGCGCAACCGCCGACATCACGACCTGGCCCACCTTTTGCTCCAGCAGGTCACGCAAGGCGGTCAGACCCTCCCCGGTCTGTGCGCTCAGAAACACGCGGGGCAACAGCGCGCCATGCACCTCAAACGAATCGCTCAGTTGCAGTGGACGACGGCCGATTTCAATAGCGTCAAGCTTGTTGAACACCAGGATCTGGGGGATATCCTGTGCCCCGATTTCCGCCAACACCCGTTGCACCTGCTCCATCTGCTCGGGAAAATCCTGGCTGGATGCGTCCACAACGTGCAACAGCAAATCGGCGTCTACGGCCTCCTGCAGTGTCGCAGCGAAGGCGTCCACCAATCCATGCGGCAGATCGCGGATGAAGCCCACAGTATCCGACAGCGACACCGAACGCGCGGCTTCATTCAGATAGAGTTGACGCGTGGTCGTGTCCAGGGTGGCAAACAGCTGATCTGCGGTGTAGGCGCGCGCCTTGACCAGCATGTTGAACAGCGTGGACTTGCCGGCGTTCGTATAACCCACCAGCGAAATATTGAACGCGTCACGCCGTACCCTCTGGCGGCGCTGGGTCTGGCGCTGGCGCTTGACCTTTTCCAGCCGCACGCGGGTGCGTTTGATGGAGTCGGTAATCATGCGTCGATCCAGTTCAATCTGGCGCTCGCCCGGACCGCCGCGCAGGCCGATGCCGCCACTTTGCCGCTCCAGATGCGACCAGCGTCGTACCAGGCGCGTGCTGAGGTACTGCAAGCGTGCAAGTTCCACCTGCAGTTTGCCCTCGTGGCTGCGGGCGCGCTGCGCAAAGATCTGCAGGATCAGCAGCGTGCGGTCGTTCACCGGCAGTTCCAGATGTCGCTCCAGATTACGCTGCTGTGCGGGACTCAAAGCCTGGTCAAACAGGACTTCCTGGGCGCCGTAGAGTTGCACCGCAGCCTTGATTTCATCGGCCTTGCCTGATCCCACAAACAGCGCAGCATCGGGCGCCTTGCGTTTGCAACTGATACGCAGCACCGGATCCATCCCGGCAGTTTGCGCCAGCAACCCCAGTTCCTGCAGTTCGGAATCGAAATGCGGCAGGCCCAGATCAACGCCGACCAGAATGGTGGGGACCGCGGGCTTTGAAGATGCTGCTGGCAGACTCAAGCTGGCTTACGGGGAAGGCAAAGATGCGGGTGCGCTAAGCGGCCTGACAGCGGACTCAGACCGCAGGCGCATCAAGCTCGTCGGAGGTCGAAAAATTGACTGCTCGACCCGGTACGATGGTAGAGATCGCATGCTTGTAGACCATCTGGGTGACGGTGTTTCGCAGCAACACCACATATTGATCGAAGGACTCGATCTGCCCTTGAAGCTTGATCCCGTTGACGAGGTAAATCGACACCGGCACATGTTCCCTGCGCAAGGCATTGAGGAAGGGATCCTGCAAGAGTTGACCTTTGTTGTTCACGATATTCTCCGTGTTCTAAAAAGAGTTAATGAAGTTTCAACCATAACACAGGCGAGGATGATCCTGGCACCCCTTTGGCTTATTCCACAGGAGCTGCAGGGCTGGTGTCAATCCTTGTCGGCGTAGGGGTTGGTGGAAGTCTTCAACTGAATCCGCAGTGGTGTTCCGACAAGCTTGAACTCCTTGCGAAAACGCCCTTCCAGAAAGCGCTTGTAGGCATCGGTCACATGCTCCAGCGAATTGCCGTGAATCACAATCAGCGGTGGGTTCATGCCCCCCTGATGCGCATAGCGCAGCTTGGGACGGAACATGCCGGCGCGCTTGGGACTCTGGAACTGCACCGCTTCGAGCAGCAAACGTGTCAACACCGGGGTCGACATCTTGCACATGGCAGATCGGTGCGCATCGGCTATCGACTTCCACACCGGACCCAGCCCCTGGCGTTTGATAGCCGAAATGAAATGGATGTCGGCAAATTTCAGGAACGGCAACCGGGTTTCGATCGAGCGCTGCACCAGCTCACGCTGATACGCATCCACTGCGTCCCATTTGTTCACCGCCAGCACCACAGCACGTCCGCTCTCCAGGATGAACCCCGCAATGTGTGCGTCCTGATCGGTCACACCCTGCGTGGCGTCCAGCAGCAGTAACACCACGTTGGCCGACTCGATCGCCTGCAGTGTCTTGACCACCGAAAACTTTTCAATCGCCTCGAACACCTTGCCCCGACGGCGCAGACCCGCTGTATCGATCAGCTCGAACTGCTGACCGCCGCGCTCGAACGGAACCGTGATCGCGTCGCGCGTAGTGCCAGGAAGGTCAAAGGCCACCAGACGTTCTTCGCCCAGCCAAGTGTTGATGAGCGTGGACTTGCCCACGTTCGGGCGCCCGGCCACAGCCAATTTGATGGCACCATTGTCAACCTCGGGTTCCGCTGCCTCTTCATCGAACAGGTGCAACGGCGCCAGCGCAAGTTCAGCCAGATTGTTAATGCCTTGGCCGTGCGCGGCCGATACGGGAAGCGCCGCGCCCAGTCCGAGTTCAAAAAACTCAACCAGGTGCGCGCCCTCTTTCATGCCTTCGGCCTTGTTCGCCACCAGCAGCACCGGCTTGCCGAGTCGGCGCAGGTAGTTGGCAATGTCGTGGTCCTGGGTCGAAACCCCGCCACGTGCGTCCAGCACGAACAGCACCACATCGGCTTCGGCCACAGCCTGTCGTGTCTGCTTGGCCATTTCCTTGTAGATGCCGCTCTCCGCCGTGGGCTCGAAGCCCCCGGTGTCGATCACGATGTATTCATATTTGCCCTGCTTGCCCTGGCCGTAATGACGGTCGCGGGTGAGGCCGGCAAAATCGGCCACGATGGCATCGCGCGACTTGGTCAAACGATTGAACAATGTGGACTTGCCCACATTGGGGCGGCCTACCAGGGCCAGCACAGGTTTCATGCGGCGCGCCTATTCGGCAACAAATCCGTAGACGCTGCCCTTGCCTGTTACGACGACAATGGTCTTTCCCGCCAACACCGGACCCACGCTGATGGCAGATCCGTCGGTTTCGACGCGATTCAAGGCACTTGCGTTCTCGCGCGATAGCACGTGAAGCAAACCGCTACTGTCTCCGACCACCAGCCATTTCCCCGCCAGCAAGGGCGCACTCAAAACGCGATGCAGCAGCAAATCCGAACTCCAGGCGCGTTCGCCATCTGCACGATTCCAGGCCACCAGTTTGTCATCGGCTTCGGCGCCAATCACCAATTGTTCGTCGCCATTCAAGCCGATCGCGCCCACCGACTTCTTGCTCCACAGAACCTGACCCCGGACCGCATCCACGCAGCCCACCGTTGACTGAAAGGCTCGCGTGCAAACCACGTTGCCAAACCGGCTGACGGGTCCCACCAGATCGATCAGGCGCTCCACATCGTTCGTGCCACGCGCGGTCGCGATGGGAGCGTCCCAGCGCACACTGCCGTTCGCCGGGTTCAAGCCCAGCAGGCGTCCCGACTGACCCACGACCAGCGTATCTCCGACGGCCAGCAAGACGCCACTCTGCTTCAGAACCAGCGCATCACCTGGACGCTGCTGCGTCCAGATCTTGCGTCCACTGGCGCCATCCAGCGCAGTCACGGACCGGTCCGCCGTCACCACGAAGACCCGTCCGCCCGCCACCAGCGGCGGCGTATAGCCTTGCGCCGGCAGTCGCTGCCGCCACAGCACGCGGCCGGCCTCCAGTGCCACCACTTCGTTCGCGTTGGTCACGATGGCAACGGTCTTGCCGTCGCTGCCGACGCCGGCGGTGATGGGAGCATCCAGCTGTAACCGCCACAAGTCCTTTCCGGTGACCGAATCCAGTGCTGCAACAGTTCCGTCAGAGCCAGCGATCGTCACGGTGGTTCCGACAACATGCGGTTGAAGGGCAAAGTTCACCGATCCAATCTGGCTGGTCCAGACCGAGCGCATCGGCTGCAGGGCCGCGTTCGGCGCAAGCTCTGCGGGTGCGATCTTGTCGCTGCTGGCACAACCCGCCAAAGCGGCAATCAGCACAGCCACAATCAAGTGAAGAGCCAGCTTGAAAGCTGAATTGGAAATCATGGAAGTCACTTCTTGACCTCCGGCGAAGACGAACCTGAAGCGGGAGTTGCGCTGGCCGTGGCCGCCAACTTGGGGTCCACGCCCATGGCGTTGAGCTTGACTTCGACCAAGCGACGGTATTCCACTTGATCCTCGAAGGCCTTGTAGGCCTTCTCGAATTCTGCGCGGGCCTCGGCCTTCTTCCCCTGCAGCAGGTAGATGTCACCCATGCGGTCGGACACAAGCGGCACAAATTCCTTGGGGAACGGCACCGCGAGTTGTCTGATCGCCTCGTCATAGGCCTTGGCTTGCGCCAATTCACCGGCCAGCCGCAATCGGGCGATGGCTTGATAACCCTGATCGGACGACTTTTCCACAACCCATGCCAGCGCCGCCTTGGCGGCATCGATGTTGCCTCGGTCATGGTAGGCCTTTGCCGCCAGCAACGCCGCCTGCTGCGCATAGGTGGTGCTGGCAAACTTGTCCCTCATATCGGCAAGGGCGCGGTCCAGTTTGGTGGCGTCGCTGTCCTGGGCTGCGCGCTCGACCTCGTCGTACATGGCCGAACTCTGTGTCGCCTGGCTGCGCTGCCAATACTGGTACCCATTCCAACCGGCGTAGCTGCCCATCACGACAATCAGAATCCAGCTGATGAGATTGCCGTGCTGCTTCCAGAAGTGCTTGAGTTCCTCAAGCTGTTCTTGTTCTTCGAGATCGAGATGTTGTGACATGGATGAAAGTAGGTTAACTTGTTGATTGTAGGGTGGATGCCCACTGCGCCACATCGCTGAGGGCGCGACTGACCTGCGCACCGCTGCCGCCACGCAGCGATTTGATCGTAACCGTGCCACTGGCCAATTCATCTCCCCCGAACACCAGTGCGAAACGCGCACCGCTGGCGTCTGCCTTCTTGAACTGCGACTTCATGCTGGCCATGCCAGCGTCGGAGCCCGCGTTCATTTGCACCGATACCCCGGCCTGACGCAGTGCCTGCAGCAGGGGCATGGCCATACTCAATGCGTCTTCTTCGGCAATCACCGCGTAGGCGTCGGGCACAGGAGGCGACAGCGCCTCAGCCTGCACCTGGATCAACTCCAGCACGCGCTCAATCCCCATACCCCAACCGACTGCGGGCGTCGGTCTTGCGCCCAGCATCTCAAACAGTCCGTCGTACCGGCCGCCACCGCACAGCGTTCCTTGAGCGCCCAGCTGGTCGGTGATGAATTCAAAGACGGTGTGGCTGTAGTAATCCAAACCCCGCACAAGACGCGGGTTGACACGCCACACCACGCCGCAAGCACTGAGCAGCTTCTTGACCTGATCGAAGTGCTTGAGAGAGGTTTCACCCAGGAAGCCCAGCAGTTGTGGCGCTCCTTGCACCAGATCCTGCAACGCCGGATTCTTCGTATCCAGGATGCGCAAGGGATTCGTCTGAAGGCGGCGCTGCGAGTCGGCGTCCAGTGCATCGGCGTGGCGCGTGAAATACTCGACCAGAGCCGCCCTGTGACGCAGACGTTCGGCCAGCACCCCGAGACTGTTGAGCTCCACACGCACATCTTTCAGTCCCACCCTCCCAAACAACTGCGCCACCATCAGCATCAGTTCCACATCCAACTCGGGGCCGGAAAAACCCAGCGCCTCAGCGCCGAGCTGGTAGAACTGACGATAGCGTCCGCGTTGCGGTCGCTCGTGGCGAAACATCGGCCCCATGTAGAAAAGCCGCTTGCCGCCGTCGTATGTCAGGTTGTGCTCGATCGCAGCCCGCACCACGCCCGGTGTGTTTTCCGGGCGCAACGTGAGCTGCTCGCCGTTGAGCCGATCCACGAAGGAGTACATCTCCTTTTCGACGATGTCGGTGGTCTCACCCGTGCCTTTGACAAAGAGGGCGGTGTGCTCAACGATCGGCGTGCGGATATTGCGGTAGGCGTAGGCACCCATCACGTCGCGCACATGGGCCTCAAACCACTCCCAGCGCGCTGAATCCGGCGGCAGGATGTCGTTCATCCCTTTGACTGCGGTGAGTCGATCACGCTTTCCGACAGCGGCACCAAGGTCATTCGATGAAACGGCTTTTTCTACCGCGACGGCGGCTCGGTTATCGCTCATGGGATGGATCTAATTTTCCAGTTCGGCCGCACCGAACCGGTTCCTGATGTAGTTTTCAACGATCACCTGAAACTCCTGTGCGATGTGCTCTCCACGCAGGGTCAGGCGCTTCTCGCCATCGATGAAGACAGGTGCGGCTGGTGCCTCGCCGGTACCGGGCAGGCTGATGCCGATGTCCGCGTGCTTGCTCTCGCCGGGACCATTCACGATGCAGCCCATGACCGCAACCTTGAGCGTTTCCACACCCGGATACTGCTCGCGCCACACGGGCATCTGCTCGCGCAGAAAGTTGTCGATCTGCTGCGTCAAAACCTGGAATGTGGTGCTGGTGGTGCGGCCACAGCCTGGACACGCGGTGACGCTGGGAACGAAACTGCGCAACCCCAGTGCCTGCAGAATCTCGGAGGCAATCACCACCTCCTGGTTGCGCGACTCGCCCGGCTGCGGCGTGAGCGACACCCGGATGGTGTCGCCAATACCCTCCTGCAATAGGATGCCCAACGCCGCACTGGATGCCACTGTCCCCTTGGTTCCCATGCCCGCTTCCGTCAGCCCAAGATGCAGGGCGTAGTCGCAGCGCTTGGCGAGTGCGCGATATACCGAAACAAGATCCTGCACGCCGCTCACCTTGCACGACAACAGGATCTGGTTGCCGTTCATGCCGATCGATTCGGCAAAGCGCGCGGACTCGACGGCCGACGCGATGAGGGCTTCGTACATCACCGGTTTGGCGTCCCAGGGAGGGGTGCGACGGCTGTTCGCGTCCATGAGCGAGGCCAGCAATTCCTGGTCCAGGCTACCCCAGTTGACCCCGATGCGAACCGCCTTGTTCCAGCGCATGGCGATCTCGATCATTTGCCCGAACTGCCGGTCGTGCTTGTCGCCCTTGCCTACGTTGCCCGGATTGATGCGATATTTGGACAATGCCCGGGCGCAGTCCGGGTAGTCGGACAGCAACCGGTGACCGTTGTAGTGAAAGTCGCCGATCAGCGGCACGTCAATCCCCATTCGATCCAGTTGCTCGCGCACATGGGGAACAGCTTGCGCCGCCTCGGGCGTATTCACCGTGATGCGCACCAATTCGGACCCGGCTTGCGCCAGTTCCTTGACCTGAATCGCTGTGCCTATGGTGTCGGACGTGTCGGTATTGGTCATCGACTGCACCCGCACTGGTGCGTCCCCGCCTACGGTGACAACCCTGTCGCCCCAACATATTCGGGCCTGGCGGGACCGCCGCGGGAGCGGCACTGCCACATCGATGGGAACATCAACTGCCACTATTTCACCTCGAATCGTGCGACGTTTTCTTTGGACACAGCCGTCAGATCAAACGGCCTGCCTCGCACCAGGACCTCGACCGCGTCGGCTCGACCGATGACAGTCTGCAGGGGTGGAGACCCCGACACCGCTGCTGTTTCACCGGTCGGCAGGATTCTGCGCAACACCACCACGCCCCTGGCATCAGTCACCTCAATCCAGGACGAAGCACGTGCCTTGAACGCCAGCAAGGCATTCGCGGTCGGCTCGATCCGCGGGGATGCCACTGCATCCGGCTTTGAGGCGGTCTGAACGGGACCGGCGGCAATGGTCGGAACCACAGCACCTGGTGCCGCACTTGCAGCAGGGACCGGTTCGCGCGACACATTTTCCAGCACCATGGCAGGTGCCGCTTCTGATGTAGCTTCCGACGCCGGTGTGACCGGTGTCTGCGCTGACGTCACGACCACCGGGATGGTCGCAACGGGAGCGGCAACGCGCACATCCGGATGCGCCAACCAATTTCCATCAGTGATCTTTTGCAATTCCGGCAAGAAAGCAACAATGGCGGCTGCAAAGAGCAACGCGAGAACGGCGAGCACCAAGGGGTGACGCAATCTCGCGCCAAACGGCAAACCATTGACCCGATCACCTGAATGGAACGGCGTGTTGACGGAGGGTTCAGACACCAATACCGGGTTCACGCTCTGGGGAAGCCTCTCCAACACGGGCGCCGGGTCGATGCGCAAAGAGCGACACACGGCAGCCGCCAGAGCCCGTACAAAAACCGCGTCATGCAGACCGCCAAATTGATCCGCTTCGAGCGCTTCCAACTTCTTCACTGAAACCTTGAGCGACACCGCCAACGCGGCGATGTGCAGCCCGCTGGCCTCTCGCGCCTGGCGAATCAGGGCGCCGGCCGTGATTTGCACAGGCAACTTCGACTCAGGTTCAACCGCGGGTTCAGGGCGAGGAAATGCATCAGTCATCGAAAGCTCCACGCTCGTACAAACCCACCTCCCTCGCCTGCGGAAAACGTTTCTTGAGTTGTTCAGCCAACTGCTGCATGGCAAGCGCACTGTCCAGACGCCGCTCCACCTTGATCCCCAGCCACAGCGATTCGGCATTGGCCAACTCGCTGTTGTTGATGCGCCGGATATAGAACTGTGCGCGCACCAGTTCACCGCGCTTGAGCAGCAGACTGGCCAGATTGAACCCCGTGATCGGGTTGCCCGCATCGAGCTCATAGGAACGCGCCAGACTGCGCTCCGCCTCCTCGACCTGGCCTGCCTTGGCGTGACACAGTCCCATGGTCAGATAGGTCTTGGCTCGATCCCGGTACTGGGGATTGGCCAGCGCCCGATTGAAAGTGTCGGTGGCCTCGCCGAAGCGGCCGGCCTGGCACAGTAGCCAGCCATAGTTTTGCACCACGCCGGCGTCGCGCGGGTCCAGACTCATGGCCCGCCGAAAGCTCTCCTCCGCCAATGCGAAGTCACTGAGCCGCATGTACACCAGACCCCGCAAGTTGAATGCTTGCGCGTAGCTCGGATCGATGACCAGGGCTTGTTTGAGTTCGTCCAATGCGAAGGTGGTCTTGCCCTCCGAGAAGTAACTCACGGCAAGTTCCAGGCGAATGCTGGCCCGGCGCCGCGCCTCGGGTTCATCCGACGCGGTCATGACGTCGGTTTTACCGTCACCCTGCGTTCCCGAACGGCCGACATCGGCACAACCAGCAAGCACCCACGCCAGCGCCCCGACTACGCACAGGCGCAGCACCAGCGTGTGCGGTTTCAACCATTGCGAGTCAATGAAATTCATGCGTCATGTCTCCTGGGATAGCGACCGAGATTGGTTTTAACATGATCCTGCGCCGACTTGCCATGCGTTCGGCGACACCCGTCCGATCCCTGACATCGCCGGCGAGTTGGCCGCAGGCAGCGTCGATGTCGTCCCCGCGTGTCTTGCGCACGGTCGCGACGAAACCGGCCGCAATCAAAATTTGTGCAAAGCCGGCCACGGCCGCAGGCGTGGAGCGGGTCAGGCCAGATGCCGCAAAGGGGTTGAAGGGAATCAGGTTGAACTTGCACGGCACGCCAGTCCCACCAAACTCCCGCATCAGTCGCACCAGTTGTTGCGCGTGCTCGGGCCGGTCGTTGACTCCGTCAAGCATGCAGTACTCGAAAGTGATGAAGTCCCGTGGCGCTGCCTTAAGATAACGCAGACAGGCGCCGAGCAGTTCGGACAGCGAGTATTTCAGGTTCAGTGGCACCAGGTGATCGCGCAAGGCGTCGTTGGGTGCGTGCAGCGACACGGCCAGCGCCACCGGACAGTCCAGCGCCAGGCGATCGATCATCGGCACCACGCCGGAAGTGGACACCGTGACGCGGCGCCGCGACAGGCCGTAGGCGTGGTCGTCCAGCATCACGCGCAGGGCCGGCAGCAATGCCGTGTAGTTTTGCAGCGGTTCACCCATGCCCATCATCACGACGTTGGAGATGACACGATCGGTTCGACCCAGTTTTTGTCGCAGGTAGTGTTCGGCAAACCACAGTTGAGCCACAATTTCGCCGGTTGTCAGGTTGCGGCTGAATCCCTGGTGGCCGGTGGAGCAAAAACGGCAACCCATGGCGCAACCTGCTTGTGACGAAAGACACAGTGTTGCGCGGTCCGTTTCGGGGATAAACACCGACTCGATGACGTTGCCATCACCCACGTCAAACAGCCACTTGATGGTGCCGTCCGCGGACTCGTGCTGCGAAACTACCGGTAGCGCCTGCACCTGGGCATTGACTTTGAGCTTCTCACGCAGGCTCTTGGCCAGATCGCTCATCTGGTCAAAATCGTGCGCGCCGCGTTGGTGTATCCAACGAAACAGCTGGGTCGCACGGAATCGTTTTTCCCCGAGCCGCTCGCAAAACGCGGCCAAACCCTCGAGGTCGTAATCGAGCAGATTGGCCGTCATTGCATGGGTCAGCGCTTGTTAACGTGAATAGATGTTCATGCCGGCGAAGAAAAAGCTGATTTCCACGGCAGCAGTTTCTGGCGCATCGGAACCGTGCACTGCGTTGGCATCGATGCTGTCGGCGAAGTCAGCCCGGATAGTTCCGGTAGCTGCCTTCTTGGGGTCGGTCGCGCCCATCAGGTCCCGGTTTTTCAGCACCGCGCCTTCACCCTCGAGTACCTGGATCATGACCGGGCCGGAGATCATGAACTCCACCAGATCTTTGAAGAACGGACGCGCTTTGTGCACGCCATAAAAAGCCTCGGCTTCTACGCGCGACAGTTGTGCCAGACGGGCGGCCACGACCTTCAGGCCGGCGGCCTCAAAACGGGCGTAGATTTGTCCGATCACGTTCTTCGCCACGGCGTCGGGTTTGATGATGGAGAGGGTGCGTTCGATAGCCATAGGTCATTCTTGGTTGAAGTTTTGAAAAATTTCTTTTTGGAAAAAGCCTTTGATTTTAACCGCTGGTGGTGGAAATCCGGGCCGTGATCCGGGGATCTGGCGGCGCGTCTGGCGCACCCTGTCTCACCGGCCACGGCCGCCTGAGCGCCGCGATCCACCGCCGCCACCCGAAGCGCCGCGACGCGGACCCTGGCCGGTCCCTTGACGCTGGCGCATGAAGCTGTCAGCACCGATATAGCCAAAAGCCGTCTTCATCGGGTCGGGTTGATTCGCACCCTCATGATCCGGCGTATCGCCCCGCTGACGCGCCGGCTGCGGCTGACCGTTCCCGCCACGGGAGTTGCCCCCCGATCCCGCCGAAGCAGCTGAACCATTGGCGCTACGCGGGGGTCGCCCACGTCCGCCGCGACGGCGCGCACCACTGCTTCGGCCAGCGCCGTCACGCTCTTGCTGAGCAGGTCCGACATCCATTGCATCCTGCGCGCCCCGCGGCCTGGCGGCCTGCGCGAGCGAGCGAATGTCGCCCTCGTCCAGTTCCATCCAGGCGCCGCGCTTGAGGCCGCGCGGCAATACCATGGCCCCATACCGAATGCGAATCAGGCGGCTAACCGCGTGGCCTACCGCCTCCAGCATGCGCCGCACTTCGCGGTTGCGCCCTTCGGAGATGGTGACGCGATACCAACAGTTGGAGCCCTCGCCACCACCTTCTTCGATCGAACCGAACTGGGCGCGACCGTCATCAAGCTGCACACCGTCGAGCAGTTTTTGCTTCTCTTCCTTGGTCAAGGCGCCCAATACCCGCACCGCATATTCGCGCTCCAGCCCAAACCGGGGATGCATCAGCTGATTGGCGAGCACACCGGAACTGGTGAACAACAGCAGCCCTTCCGTGTTCAGATCCAGACGCCCCACCGACTGCCACTTCCCCTGGTACAACTTGGGGAGACGACGAAACACCGTCGGCCGGTTCTGCGGATCATCGTGGGTGACCACTTCACCCGCAGGCTTGTGATAGGCAATCACACGGGCTGGCGGTGGATCAATGCGAAAGCGTATCGGCTTGCCATTGACCTTGATCTGGTCACCAAACTGGATACGCTGGCCAATGTGTGCCGGCTCGTTGTTGACGGAGATGCGGCCCTCAGTGATGAGCTGTTCCATTTCCAGGCGCGAACCCAGCCCGGACTGGGCCAACACCTTATGCAGCTTGGGCGATTCGGCCACCGGCGCCAGTACGCGCTTGAAAGGAACCAGATCGGCACGCTCCTCGTCGGCATCGAAGTCCCCCGAAACCACTTCCGCGAAGCGGGTTGCAACTGAGCTCACGCGATCAACCTCGTCAGCGCCGGCAGTCCTGGCCGGATTCTGCTCAAGCGGCACAGGCGCCGCGTCGGCAACCACGTCCAGCCGCGCCGGTCCGGAACCACAAGGCGTCGCTGCACTGGCATCCGTTTCGGCAGTTGCTGCACCGGGCTGGTTCTCAATCGGCGAATTCATACATCGTTCCCTTTTATTCAGCTGAATCACTTTGCGCGGCCACGGGCTCGGGCACCGGCAGCACAGCCATCGGCAATTCGACCTGCTGCACGTCGGCAACCCGTTCGAGAGAATGCATCAGGCGCGCCTCCTGCCCCGGCGTGTCCAGGGTCGGCAACTGGTCCAGCGATGCCAGCCCCAGATCGTCCAGGAACTGCCGAGTGGTGGCGTACAGGCCCGGCCGACCGACGGTTTCGCGATGGCCGATGACCTCGACCCAGCCCCGGTCTTCCAACTGCTTGAGCAGCAGCGAGTTGATGGTCACACCCCGGATATCTTCCATGTCACCCCGTGTCACCGGCTGCCGATACGCAATGATGGCCAGTGTCTCCAAGGTAGCCCGCGTGTATTTCGGCGGTTTCTCGGGGTGCAGCCGATCCAGGTACTCTCGCATCTCAGGTCGACTCTGAAAGCGCCAGCCCGTGGCCACGCACACCAGTTCCACACCGCCCTGCGCCCATTCGTCCTGCAACTCCGCGAGCAATGTTTTAAGCGTATCCGGCCCCACTTCGTCGTTGAAGAGCACGCGCATCTCGTTCAGCGGCAGGGGCTGCTGCGAGCAAATCAGCGCGGTTTCGAGGACACGCTTGGCATCCGCGGTATTCATGGCAATGGCGATCTTCGGAAAAAATTATTGCCTTAAGGGCAAACACAGCGAGGGGTTCATACCGTGGCGATGAGCACAAGCGCTTCAGGTTGGAGCGTGTCGCTTCGCGCGGGCAATCTGTCACTTCCCGGTCCGCACCATGCGGCCCGCCACAAGAGGCCGGGCGCGGCCTGGCCCGCGGTCAGGCGTCATTGTAGCCCAGGCCCCAGGCCTGCAACGCCCGTTCCATGTCGTCAGGAATTCGAACCCGAAACTCATGCGATTCGCGGGTCACAGGGTGCACAAATGCCAGGCGAAATGCGTGCAGGGCCTGGCGCTGCATGCCGGCCGTGGCGCCCCCGCCGTACAGGGAATCGCCCACCAGTGGGTGGCCCAGCATCATCATGTGCACCCGTATCTGGTGTGTGCGCCCGGTATGCAATGTGCAGCGCACCCAGCAGCCCAGCGCCGCGTTTTCCAGCAGTTCAAGATCCGTGCTAGCAGCCTTGCCGGATTGGTGCGTCAAATCCACGGCCGCCATGCGCAATCGGTTGCGCGGATCACGCCCGATAGGCCACAGGGCGAGACGCTTCGTCGGGCCAGCCCATGGTCCGTGCGCCAGCGCCAGGTATTGGCGACTGACCTCGCGCGCAGCGATCATGCGCACCAGGGCGTCCATCACAGGGCGGGTTCGTGCCACTACCATCAGGCCGCTGGTGTCCTTGTCGAGTCGATGCACGATGCCGGCCCGCGGCAAAAACTGCGCCTGGGCGTCGTGCGCCAGCAAGCCGTTGAGCAGGGTGCCGCTCCAGTTGCCAGGTGCCGGGTGCACCACCAGACCGGCCGGTTTATTGATCACCAGCAAGTGCGCATCTTCAAATACGACATTGAGCGCCATCGCTTGCGGCTTGAACGCCTGACTTTGCTGCGTCGGTCGCAACTCGATCAGCAGTTCCTCCCCCACGTGCACCCGGCACGATGGCTTGGTCACCACGGCCCCTTTCATGCGCACCAAGCCGGCGACGATGAGTTGCTGCAAATAGCTGCGCGAGAACTCCGGAACCAGTTCGACGAGTGCCCGATCCAGACGTCCGCCATGTTGGGTTGGCGCAATACGAAGCTGGCGCTGCTCAACCTCGGCCGTGGCTTCGGCGCTGTCGTCCATGCCTGCGCATGGGTCGTCCAGTTGGGGGTCGGTCGATATAATCAAGTGGCTTTGTTTCAAGAAGGTGCCCATGTTGCTTCGCGTTAAATTATCGGTCGTTCTGACTCCCGCCCTGCTCTTAATCACTCTGATGCTGGCAGCTTGCGCGTCTACCGATGACAAGCTCGCAACCATGGAGCCTGCCAAAATCTACGAGGATGCCAAGGACGACATGTCTTCAGGCGCCTACGACAAGGCCATCACAAAACTTGAGAAACTGGAAGGTCGGGCTGCTGGCACGCCCCTGGCACAACAGGCCCAGTTGGACAAGGCGTACGCGCAGCACAAGTCCGGTGAAGGCGTAGCCGCGATTGCCACGCTGGACCGGTTCATCAAGCAGCACCCCGCCAGCCCGGCCATGGACTACGCCCTGTACCTGAAGGGGCTAGTCAACTTCAATGACAACCTGGGGATATTCGGCTCCATCATCAAACAGGACCTGTCCGAGCGTGATCAAAAGGCAGCCAAGGATTCATTCGAGGCGTTCAAGGAATTGGTCACGCGCTTCCCCGATTCACGCTACAGCGCCGATGGTCGCCAGCGCCTCATCTACATCACCAACTCACTGGCCCGGTACGACGTGCATGTGGCACGCTACTACTTCAATCGCGGCGCCTATGTTGCAGCCATCAGCCGTGCGCAGTCGGCACTGACCGACTACCGTGATGTGCCTGCGCAGGAAGAGGCACTCTTCATCCTGATGCGCTCGCAAGACGCTCTGGGAATGACAAATCTGCGCGACGACGCCAGGCGTGTGCTGGAACGCACCTATCCCAACAGCGTCTACCTGACTGAAGGGTTCAAGCCCCAGCAGACTCCGTGGTGGAAGCTTTGGTGAGCGCCCCTAGAACCTGATTGAACTCCTCCTGCGATCGCAGTTGCCGCATGGGTGGCAGGGCAGAAAGCAGTTTGCGGCCATAGGCCATGCCGGTGAGGCGCGTATCGCACACAACAAGAATGCCGCGATCAGACTCGCGCCGGATCAGGCGTCCCGCTCCCTGTTTCAATGCGACCGCCGCTTCAGGCAGAAAGTAGTCGTTGAACGGGCTGCGCCCCGCCGCCTGCAGGCGCCGTGAACGAGCCTCCACCAGCGGGTCGTTGGGCGGCGGAAATGGCAGCTTGTCAATGATGACCATCTGAAGCGCATCACCCGGCACATCCACGCCTTCCCAGAACGAGGCCGACGCGACCAGCACGCAGCCCGGTGCGCCGCCGTCATTTCCCTGGCGGAACCGCTCCATCAGTTGTCTCTTGGGAAGCTGTCCCTGGACCAATACCTGCACCTCCGGTGACCCTTCAAAGTGCGCCTGCAGGGTCTCGCCAATGCTGCGCAGGGCACGCAGCGTGGTGGTCAGCACCATGGTACGCCCGCCCAGCCGTGCCACGGCATCCGCCGCCAAGGCGGCCACCTGCCGACTGTGCTCCGGGTCGCCGGGTCGCGGCAATTGCGCGGGCACGTAAACGCAAGCCTGACTGGCGTAGTCAAACGGACTGCCTACACGCAGCGTGGTAGCGCCAGCGAGCCCGCAGGGTTCGGTAAACCAGCGCAAGGCATCGTCCGTACCAAGTGTGGCCGAGGTGAAAATCCAGGCCTTGCCTGGTCCCGCCTCCTTCGGCAAACCGAGCATGCGGGTCTGCACCGCCTGGGCAATGTCCAACGGCGATTCGACCAGACGCAATTGTTGCCCCACATCCAGCCAGCGCACGGCGTCCACCGCGCAAGAGCCGGAGAACTTCAGCAACTGCTGGACAAACTGTGTCGCACGTTCGTGCAGACGCTCGAAGTCTGGTGCCACCTCACGCACCGTATCCAGCGCCTCGATGACCTGGGTGCAAACCTGATTCAATTGCTGTAGCGCATCCAGCCACGCGGCTGCGGAAATGTTTTCCGGAGCCTGCTCGTTCCAGCGCAGCTTGGCGGCACCACCTTTACCCACCACCAGACGCAGGTCCCGCGCGGCCCGCTCAGTGGCCGCAGCGAGTTGTTGCCAGTCTGCCAGACCGCGCGCCAGTTGCAAACCTGCGGCCAGCAGATCGCGAGAAAAATCCAGCAACTGCCCGGTAGAGAGTTGGGCACCGAGGAACTGCACGCCGGTTTCGTTGAGTTGATGCGCCTCGTCGAATACTGCGACGCGCACGCTGGGAAGAAGTTCGGCCATGCCGGATTCGCGTACGGCCAGATCGGCAAAAAACAGATGGTGGTTGATGACGACCACATCGGCCGCCAGCGCTTCACGCCGCGCCAGATTCACATGGCAGTTGCGAAAACGGGGACACGGGGCACCCAGGCAATTGTCCCGCGTCGAAGTGATCAGCGGGATCAGCGGCGAGCGTTCGTCCAGACCGGAAAGTTCTGCCAGGTCGCCACTGCGGGTCAGTTGTGCCCAACGCTCGACCTTGGCCAGAGTGGCCAGTGCCGAACGATCAGGCAGGAGGCCGCCCTGCCGTGCCAGTTCCATCCTGTAAAGACACAGATAGCTGCCGCGTCCCTTGAGCAAGGCCAACCGGGTGGGCAGACCCAGCGCCTGCACCAGTCGCGGCAGATCGCGCCCGTAGAGTTGATCCTGCAAGGTCTTCGTGGCGGTGGACAGCAGCACACGTTCACCACTGAGCAGCGCCGGCACCAGGTAGGAAAACGTCTTCCCTACGCCGGTACCGGCCTCCACCACCAATGCGCCGCCGGACTCGATCACGGCCGCCACCGCCAAGGCCATGTCGGTCTGACCCTTCCGTGGCACAAACTGCTCGGTTGAGTGGGCCAGCACACCGCCTTCAGAAAAGATCAACCTCACAGAATCCAGCATCAGGCGGGCTCTTTGGGATCGAGCGTGCGCTCCAGACGTTCGATGTGATCGCGCAATTCCAGGCGCCTTTTCTTCATGCGGCGCAGGCTGAGTTCATCCAATGGCACAACCGAACCCACCCGGTCAATCAGTGCATCCAGGTCGGCGTGCTCCATGCGCAATTCAATCAGGCGGCGTTGCGGCGAGTTCAGATTAGTTTCCAAGATATTCATCCATACAGGCTCGCCTGCGCATAAGTTCACTTGATAATACGTTCTTTCAACCAGCGTACGCCGAATGCGCGCGCATGTGAGCAAATTCATGTCCATAGGCTATCGTCTTAGCGCTTCCACCGGTATCCACAAAGGAGATCGAGGCTACCAGCAGGATCAGGTGGCGCTGCTGTCGCACCCCCACGCCAACGGCTGCGTGCTGGGCATCGTCGCCGATGGCATGGGCGGACTCAGCGGCGGACGCAAGGCTTCCAACCAGGTGGTGATGACTGCCAAGCAACTGTTTGAGCGTTATGACCCGGCTACCGACGATGCAACCAGCCTGCTCAAACAACTGGTGATGGAATCCCACGTCGTCATCAAACTGATCGCCGTGTCATCGGAAGAGCATCCACATAGCACCATCGCGGCGTTTTTGGTCAATCCGGGCGGCGACTGCCATTGGGTTCATACCGGCGATTCCCGCATCTACCACTTCAATGCAAGCAAGCTGGTCAGGCGCACCTTTGACCACTCGCTGGTGCAAAAGATGGTGAGCCGCGGTGAGATTACCGAGGAGGAAGCCAACACGCATCCCAAGGCCAACATTCTCACCGGCTGTGCAGGTTCGACTGACGATCCTCCTATCGATACGCACCTGATATCTCAAATGCGACCAGGCGATTCGCTGCTGGCATGCAGTGATGGCGTTTGGCACTACTTCAGCGACAAGGAACTCGCCTCGGTCATGTCGACCCTTTCGGCGCGGGATGCGTCCGAATTTCTGATTTCCAAGGCACGCTCGCGGGCCCATGGGCACGGCGACAATTTGTCGCTCATCATCCTGAAGTTCGAGCCGCTGTAGTTGCAGTTGCAGCCAAGCGAGTTGGCTACGGCGGGTCGGGTAGCGGTGCAGCCTGCGGCCTTGTTTTTTCGCGTTGCCTCTTCTGTAGATCAGCCTTGTGCTGTGCCGCCTCATCCTGCTTGATCTGGTAAAGCCGCTGTCTCTTTTCGGCCAGGGCGGCCTTGGAGGTTGTTGCCGCAGCATCTTTCTCGGCATGTTCCTGCAACTTCTTTGCTTGCGCCAAAGCCCTGGCCTGAGTTGCTGCGGCGCGCTGCTCCTGTGCCGCTGATTTGTCCATAGCCTTGCGTCGCCGATCCTCGACTGCCGGGTCTTTTGAAGCGGCGGAGTCTGGCGACGATGCCGCCGGCCCAGTTTGCTTGCCGCGTGTGATTTCGCGTTGCTGGGTCGCCTTGCGTGCACGTTCGGCATCGTTGAGCAATACCTCCTGGCGCTGCAGTTCAGCCAGGGTTTCGCGATGACGCTTCCTGATCGCTGCCAGACAATCGTTCACAAGAAACTTCCCCGCGCAGGCCTGTTCCTCCTGCGCGTGGCGTGTCAACTCCCGTTGGCGCTGCGCCTCAATACGTGCGCGCTCATCCTGAGACGGGGCGGCTACGCCTTGCGCGCAGGCTTGCGGCCAGACCCACAGCAACAACCAAGTCAGGTAAACGATTTTCATGTGATGTGAGTATCCACCACGCGTCGCTCCAACGCCAGGAACTGTGCCGACTGCATTTCGTGCAAGCGTGACGCGGTGCGCGGAAATTCGTGTGCCAGCGGCCCCTCCGTGTAGAGCGCTTCGGGCAAGGCTTCGGCTGAGACGATGAGTTTCACGCGGCGGTCGTAGAGCACGTCCACCAGCAGCGTGAAGCGCCGCGCCTCCGATGCCATGCGCACCGGCATCACGGGCACGTCGCTGAGCAGCACAGTGTGAAACTGAGTTGCCAGTTCCAGATAGTCGTTTTGCGAACGCGGACCACCACACAGGGTCTTGAAATCAAACCACACCACTCCGCCGGCACGGCGCCTGGCCAGGATTTCGCGCGACTCGATCTGCAACACGGGCGGTTCATCATGACGCTCTGCCAGACGCTCAAACGCCAGCGTCATTTCGGCGTCTGCGGCCGGCCCGAGCGGACAGTGATAGAGCTTGAGCTGCTCGAGCGTAAGGCGCCGGTAGTCGACCCCATGGTCCACATTCACCACTTCCATTGTGCCCTTGAGCAACTCAATGGCGGGCAGGATGCGGCTGCGATGCAGACCGCCGGGATAGAGGTCATCGGGCGCGAAATTGGACGTGGTGACAAAGCCCACTCCGTTCGCGAACAGGGCGTCGAGCAACCGATGCAGGATCATGGCATCGGTGATGTCGGACACGTGGAACTCGTCGAAACAGATCAGCTTGTAGCGTTTGGCGATGCGGCGTCCCAGTTCGTCAAGCGGATTCACCGTCCCCTGCAATTCGTGCAGTTCGCGGTGCACTTCGCGCATGAACTCGTGAAAGTGCAGCCGCGTCTTTCGCCTCAACGGCACGGCACTGTAGAAGCAGTCCATGAGAAAGCTTTTGCCCCGACCAACACCGCCGTGAAGATAGACCCCACGGGGAATATCCGGCCGGTTGATGAGCTTCTTCAGGGCGTTGGCGCGCTGCTCCTTGTACGCAGCCCACTCCGTGGCGCAGCGCTCCAGCGCCTGAACAGCACGCAACTGCGCCGGGTCACTGGTGTACCCGCGGCTCTCGAGTTCCGCCTGATACGCGGCCTGTACCCGCACGCTCAACCTAGAAGTTCAACGTGCGCTTGTCCACCGCCAGCGCAGCTTCCTTGGTCGCCTCGGACAGCGAAGGGTGCGCGTGGCAGATGCGGGCGATGTCTTCGCTGCTGGCGCGGAACTCCATCGCCACCACGGCCTCTGCGATCAACTCGCTCGCCATGGGCCCCACGATGTGCACGCCCAGGATTTCATCGGTGCCTGCATCGGCCAGGAACTTGACCATCCCGGTGGTATCGCCCAGCGCCCGCGCCCGGCCGTTGGCCAGGAACGGGAAAGTCCCTGCCTTGTAGGCACGGCCAGAGGCCTTGAGCTGTTGTTCGGTCTGCCCAACCCAGGCGATTTCGGGGCTGGTATAGATCACCCAGGGCACCGTGTTGAAATTGACGTGCCCGTGCTGGCCGCCGATGCGCTCGGCCACCGCCACACCCTCTTCTTCCGCCTTGTGCGCCAACATCGGGCCGCGCACCACGTCGCCCACGGCCCAGACGCCGGGCAAGTTGGTCTTGCAGTCATCATCCACCAGCACCAGACCGCGCTCGTCCAATTTCAAACCCACGCCCTCAGCGTTCAGTCCTTCGGTGTTGGCCAGTCGTCCGATCGAGATGATGAGCTTGTCCACGTCCAGAGTCTGTGCTTCGCCCCTGGCGTTTTCGTACGCAATCGACACGCGCTTCTTGCCTGTCTTGATCGAACCGACCTTCACCCCGAGTTCGATCTTCAAGCCTTGCTTGGTGAAAGCCTTGTGCGCCTCCTTGGCGATCTGTTCGTCCACGGCGCCCAGGAAGGTGGGCAGGGCTTCCAGTATCGTCACCTCTGATCCCAGGCGACGCCAGACCGAACCCATCTCCAGGCCGATGACGCCCGAGCCGATCAGGCCCAGCTTCTTGGGCACCGCGCCAATGCGCAACGCACCGTCGTTGGACAGGATGTTCTCTTCGTCAAACGGCGTGCCCGGAAGCGGTCGCGCCTTGGAGCCGGTGGCGACGACAACGTGCTTGGCGGTGAGTGACTCCTGCGTTGCACCGTTCACGTGGATCTCGTAGCCGCCTTCCATCGCCTTCACGAACGAGCCGCGGCCATGAAAGAAGACGACCTTGTTCTTCTTGAAAAGGTACAGGATGCCGTCGTTATTCTGCTTCACCACGCGGTCCTTGCGCGCGACCATGGTGGCCACATCCATGCTAAGCCCTTTGACCGCAATGCCATGCTCCGCAAAGTGGTGGCTGGCCTGGTCGAAGTGTTCACTCGATTGCAACAATGCCTTGGACGGAATGCAGCCCACGTTGGTGCAGGTGCCGCCGGGTGCGGGCCCGCCCTTGTCATTTTTCCACTCGTCGATGCAGGCCACCGTGAAACCCAGTTGCGCCGCACGAATGGCCGCGATGTAGCCGCCCGGACCCGCCCCGATGACGATGACGTCGAATTGTTTGTTCATGTTGTTTGGTCAGTTGGGGACAGAGCTTGTTCGCCTCGCGCAACTGCGCTCTTTCCCACAATCATTTTCAGATGTCAAAAAGAAGTCTGGCCGGATCTTCCAGCGCTTCCTTCATCGCCACCAGCCCCAGCACGGCTTCGCGGCCGTCAATGATGCGGTGGTCGTAGCTCATGGCCAGGTAGTTGATGGGGCGCACCACCACCTGCCCGTTCTCCACCACGGCGCGGTCCTTGGTGGCGTGCACGCCCAGGATGGCCGACTGCGGCGGGTTGATGATGGGGGTGGAGAGCATGGAGCCGAAGGTGCCGCCGTTGCTGATGGAGAAGGTGCCGCCGGTCATCTCTTCCATACCCAGCTTGCCGTCGCGCGCCTTGGCGCCGTACTCGGCGATCTTCTTTTCGATCTCGGCAAAGCTCATCTGGTCCGCGTTGCGCAGAATCGGCACCACCAGACCGCGCGGCGAACCCACGGCGATGCCGATGTCGAAGTAGCCGTGGTACACGATGTCGGTGCCATCCACCGAGGCGTTGAGCATCGGGAACTTCTTCAAGGCGTGCACGGCCGCCTTGACGAAGAAACTCATGAAGCCGATCTTCACGCCGTGCTCCTTCTCGAACTTGTCCTGGAAGCGCTTGCGCATTTCCATCACCGGCGCCATGTTCACTTCGTTGAAGGTGGTGAGGATGGCATTGGTCGATTGCGATTGCAGCAGACGCTCTGCCACGCGCGCACGCAAACGGCTCATGGGAACGCGTTGCTCCGGACGTTCTCCCAGGTCAAGTCTGGGAGCTGCCACCTGCGGCAGGGATTTCGTGGGTACTCCCGTGGGGATGGCGACGCTGGCTACCGGCTTGGCCGCAGGTGCCGCCAGGGCGCCCAGCACATCGCCCTTGAGCACGCGGCCGTCCTTGCCGCTGCCAGCGACCGAGCCGCTCGCCAGGGCATTGTCGGCCATGAGCTTGGCCGCAGCGGGCATGGCCACGGCGGACTTGGAAACCGCCACCGGGGCTGGCGCCGCGGCAGCGGCGACAGCAGGCGCTGCCACAGCGGCACCGGCCTTGCCCTCGGTGTCGATACGCGCGATGAGCTGCTCGGCGGCGACCGCGGCACCGTCTCCGACCAGCAATTCGACGATCACGCCAGCGGCGGGTGCAGGCACTTCCAGCACCACCTTATCGGTTTCGACATCGATCAGGATTTCATCAACTGCGACGAAATCGCCCAGCTTTTTCTTCCACTGCAACAGCGTGGCTTCAGCCACGGATTCCGACAGTTGCGGCACTTTGACTTCGATGATGGCCATGAATATTTCTCCGATTTACTTGGTCAGCACAAAGCCCTTGAGCTTGCTGAAAGCGCCGTCGACCAGCGCCTTTTGTTGTTCCTGATGCAGGTGCGAATAGCCCACGGCGGGCGACGCCGATGCCGCTCGCCCGGAGTAACCCAGCCTCTGACCTTCGCTCATGTTTTCATGCAGGTGGTGCTGCACGAAGAACCAGGCACCCTGGTTTTGCGGCTCGTCCTGGCACCACAACACTTCCGTCGCATTCGGGTACTTCCTGAGCTCGGCGGCGAAGGCCTTGTGCGGGAACGGATAAAGCTGCTCGACGCGGATGATGGCCGTGTCGTCGGCACCCTTGTCGTCGCGGTGCTTCACCAGGTCGTAATAGACCTTGCCCGAACAGGCGACGAGGCGCTTGACCTTGTCGGACTTCTTGATCACCCCGTCCTTGTTCTCGGGGATGATGGTTTGGAAACTACCGCGCGTGAACTCGGACAGCGGCGACGCGGCGTCCTTGTTGCGCAGCAGCGACTTGGGCGTCATGATCACCAGCGGCTTGCGCAGGTTGCGCACCATCTGGCGGCGCAACACGTGGAAGATCTGGCTCGCCGTGGTGGGCTGCACCACCTGCATATTGGTGTCGGCAGCGAGTTGCATGAAGCGCTCCAGCCGCGCCGAGCTGTGCTCCGGCCCCTGACCTTCGTAGCCATGCGGCAGCATCAAAGTGATGCCGTTGACGCGGCCCCATTTCACTTCCCCAGAGGCGATGAACTGGTCGATCACGACCTGCGCGCCATTGACAAAGTCGCCGAACTGCGCTTCCCAGATCACCAGCGTATTGGGATCGTTGGAGGCGTAGCCGTACTCGAACGCCAGCACCGCCTCCTCGGACAGGATCGAGTCGATCACGACAAAGGGCGCCTGGCCATCGGCCACGTTTTGCAGCGGCGTGTAGGTTCCGACGTCCCACTTTTCGCGGTTCTGATCGTGGATCACGGCATGGCGGTGCGTGAAGGTGCCGCGCCCGCAGTCTTCGCCGCTCAGGCGCACCGGGTAGCCACTGGCCACGAGTGAGGCGAAGGCCATGTGTTCGCCCATGCCCCAGTCCACGAGCGTATCGCCGCGGCCCATGGCAGCGCGATCGGCATAGACCTTCTTCACCAGTTGATGCGGTGTCACGCTGTCGGGAATCGTGGTGAGTCTTTCCGCCAGACGTTTCCATTCGGTCATCGGGATCGCGGTGTCACCCGCATCGGTCCATTTCTTGTTCAGGAACGGCGTCCAGTCGACGGCGAACTTGCTCTTGAAGTTGGTCAACACCGGATCGAAGGTGTTGCGCCCAGCGTCCAGCGCCGCGCGCGTGGCCTTCACCATGTCGTCACCCAGCGTCTCACCAAACCCCTGGGCCGTGAGCTTGTCGGCGTAGAGGCGGCGTGTTCCCGGGTGCGCGCCGATCTTCTTGTACATCAGTGGCTGCGTCAGCGCCGGCGTGTCCTGCTCGTTATGTCCCAACTTGCGAAAACAGATGATGTCCACCACCACGTCCTTGTGAAATTCCGTGCGGTAGTCCAGTGCCAGTTGCGTCGCCAACACCACGGCCTCGGGGTCGTCGCCGTTCACGTGCAGCACGGGCGCTTCGATCATCTTCACCACGTCGGTGCAATACAAGGTGCTGCGGCTGTCGCGCGGGTCGCTGGTGGTGAAACCGATCTGGTTGTTGATGACGATATGCACCGTGCCGCCGGTGGAATAGCCACGCGTTTCGGCCAGCGCCAGCGTCTCCATCACCACACCCTGTCCGGCAAAAGCAGCATCGCCGTGCACCAGCACCGGCAGCACCTGTAAGCCGTGCGGGTCGGCGCGCCGGTCCATGCGCGCGCGCACCGAGCCTTCCACCACCGGGTTCACGATCTCCAGATGCGAGGGGTTGAACGCCAGCGTCAAGTGCACCGGACCGCCCGCCGTGGTCACGTCCGAGCTGAAGCCCTGGTGGTATTTCACGTCGCCGCTGGGCAGGTCTTCCGGAGCGGTGTGATCGAACTCGGCAAACAGGTCCGCCGGCATCTTGCCAAGGGAATTAACAAGAACGTTCAAGCGACCGCGGTGCGCCATGCCGATCACGATCTCCTGCACGCCTTTCAGACCACCCTGCTGGATCAGTTCGTCCATCGACGCGATGAAACTCTCGCCGCCCTCCAATGAGAAGCGCTTCTGCCCCACGAACTTGGTGTGCAGGAAACGCTCCAGCCCTTCGGCGGCGGTGAGCCGGTCCAGGATGTGCAGCTTCTTCTCGGCCGAGAAGTTGGGCTTGCTGCGAATGGCTTCGAGCTTCTGCTGCCACCAGCGCTTCTGGTTCTGGTCCGTGATGTACATGTACTCCGCGCCCAGCGTGCCGCAATAGGTTTCGCGCAGCGCGTTCATGAGCTCGCGCAGGCTCATGCTCTCCTTGCCGAAGAAGGTGTTGCTGGTGTTGAACACGGCTTCCTGATCGGCGTCGCTGAAGCCGTAGAAAGACGGCTCCAGTTCGGGAATCTTTTCGCGCTCTGTGCGCTTGAGCGGATCCAGATCGGCCCAGCGCGCACCCACGTTGCGGTAGGCAGCAATCAGTTGCTGCACGGCCGTGCGCTTGCGCCCCATCTCGGCGTCGCCGCTGGCCAGAACCACCTTGGTGCCGCCCTGCTTGGCGCGTTCGGCGAAGGCATTGATGACGGGCAAATGCGCCACATCGCGCGCATTGCTGCCGTCGACTGCGGCCACGTTCTGCAGCGCGTCGAAGTAGTCGCGCCAGGTTTCGGGAACGCTCCCGGGATTGGCCAGATAGTTTTCGTACATCTCCTCGACGTACGGCGCGTTGCCCCCGAAGAGAAAGGTGTTGGCCTGGTAGGCCTGATACACGCTGGCGGCGCCCGCCGGTGACGTTGATTCGCTCATGGATGCTGACCTTCGTTTTCCTTGGGAAAACATTAGCTGGTTAAAAAACCTTCCGCGACACGGCTTGACCGGTTAGCGGATGCGACTGTGGCAGGAAGGGCCCGAGTACAGGGCGCGATTGTGCCTGTGAAACTGACGGCGCGCTGAATGGGGGTTTGGCGGATGTTGCGGCATCGGTTCCGACGAAGCACAGGCGACGCGAGAACTCCCGACAGTGGAATCTGCTTGCGCCATTGCATCGAGCCCCACATGCAACGCCGAAAAAGCAGCCACGTCATCCAAACCTTCCCTATCCCAAATTGGTCACTCGGCCCTTTCGTTCCCCAACCAACGTCGGCCCCTCGGAATTCCGGCAACTTCCTCGAACGTTCTGGATGACGTCACAGCGTCACCGGGTAGGCAATTCCGCAAGTCGCGCCTCAAGCGCCCGCAGCGGCTGGCGATATTGCTCGCCCAATTCCTTGTGCGTCGCGTGGATCGCCTGGGCCTTGGCTGCCAGAGCTCTGGCCTCAACCGCCCGCTTCAAGCCGAGCAGCGCGTAGGCCAGCGCGATCTGGGCGTCAGCCAGCTCCGGGCTGCGTGCCCGATCGAAATGCCGCTCAGCCAGCGCCACCGCCTGACGCAGCCTCGGCTCGGCAGCTTCGGCGTTCCCCAGCGCCAGGCTGGCCTTGCCAGCAAGTCTCAGTGCCAGCGCTTGGCGCAATTCAAGGGCCTTGGAATCGGGATCATTGGCAATCTTCCCGAGCACGCGCTCGGCGACCGCCAGCGCGGCCTCGGGCTCGCCGGCGTCCAGCGCCAGTTCGCCCCCCTGGATGAAGCGGGTCCATTCGGCAAATGACCTGGGCTCCGCCTGGAGGCGACGCCGCGCAAGGGCGAAGGCGGCTTGAGCCTGCCCGGCCTTGGCTTCGGCCAGCAGCAACCTTGCAGCCAACAGGTCGCGAGCCTCCAACTCGGCGTCATTCAGCTGTTGTCCGCGCTGGACCAAGGTGCTGATCAGCTCGAGCGCTGCCCTTGCCTCGACGACGTGCCCCAATTCGCGCAAGACCATCGCACGCTGAAGCAGCAGCCGCACCGTGAAGCGACTCCGGCTTTCGCCGTTGTCGAGTGTCAACCCACGGTCAACCAGCGACAAGGCGGTTTCGGGGTCGCCGAGCACGGAGCGCATGGCGGCCTCGACGCGCAGCACGTCGGGCAGAAAGCTGGCGTTGTTCGCCCCCTTGGCGCGGATGCATCGCTCCCGGGCGCTCTGGATCATCTGCAGGCCCTCGCTCGTGCGTGCCCCGTCGAACAGCACCTGAGCCAGGCGGAATTCCATCTGCGCGGCATCGATGTGGTCGGGTCCGGAGAGCGCCAGGGCGAGCTCGAAGCCTTGGCGGAAACCGGCCTCGGCTTCGCGGCCCCTGCCGAGCGCGACCTGTGCATCGCCCAAATAGGCAACCAGCAGGACGCGCTGGCGACGATGAAAGCCCGGGTTGGACGCGGCAAGCTGGGAGGCGCGCCCCAACGTCTCGAGTGCCGCCTGATGATCTCCGGCGCTGGTCTGGACCTTGCCCAGCACCATCAGACCGGCGATCAGCTCGTCGTTGGGCTGGATCGCTTCGGCGGCGGCAACGGCCCGTTTGGCGTAAGCCAATGCACCTGGGTCCGCGGCGTCGTGCTTGAGCAAGGCGAGTTGCCGCAATACGCCAGCGGCAAGTTTGGGGTCCCCGTCGGGATGCAGTTCGAGGATTCGCAGTGCATCGCTGAGTAGGGGTGCGCGCTGCGCCGAACGGTTGGTTTGCTGCATGACCCGCGAAACGTCGACCAGTTGCTCGGCCACATCGGGGTGATCGGGGCCGCGCAACCTGCGCAGCAGCTCAATGCGTTCCTCGCCAAAGTGCACGGCACGCTCGTTGAGCCCAAGTTCCGAGTACATGTCCTGAACCAGACGCAGCACCGCTGCCTTGGCCTCGGGGGACTTGTCCATCGCGCCGTCGACCTTCGCCGCGCCGATGTCGAGCAACTGCCTGGCGGTGGTTTCGCGGGCCTTCAAGGGGTCGACCTGATTGGTCGAATTGGCCTTGAACATGTCAACCAGGAAACTGTACACAGCCTCGGTGTTGTGTGCCTCCTCGAGCGCAAGCGCCGCTTGCTGGCGCGCTTCGCGGGCTTCCCAGAGCGCCGCGCCCAGGCCCGTGCTCAGGGCCAGCACCACTATGCTGCCAGCGCCGACGGCAACATGGTGGCGGCCGATGAATTTGCGGATTCGGTAGCTGGTCGAATCAGGCCGGGCCAGCACTGCCTCCCCATTCAGAAACCGCTTTAGATCGGCGTCCAGTGCCTCCACCGTGGCATAGCGATCGTCGGGGTTCCCCTCTTGATCGCCTTTAGCAAGATGGTTTCGAGATCGCCTTTGAGCCGTTTCCTGAGCCTGACCACGGTTTCGCCCCGGGTCGCGGCGATCGCTTCGTCGATAGCCGTGCTCGATGCACGCGTTGGCTCGCCGCTGAGAATGGCCTCCTCCAGTGCAGCGTTCGAGCTGCGCTCCAGGCGGTAGGGCAAACTGCCCGTCAGTAACTCGTGCAGCACCACGCCCAGCGAGTACACGTCACTGGTGGTGGCAATAGGCTGGCCCAGCACCTGCTCGGGCGAGGCGTACTGCAGACTCAGTGCGCGCCCGCCCAGCTGCGTCAGTTCGGTCTCAAGAGCCTGGCCGTCGGTCATCAGCTTGGCGATGCCAAAGTCCAGCAACCGTACCTGGCCCTCCGCATTCACCAGGATGTTGGAGGGCTTGAGGTCGCGGTGCACGACCAACTGGCGGTGCGCGTACTCGACCGCAGCAAACACCTGGCGAAACAACTCGATGCGCGCCTTGATGCCCAGCTTTCTGGCATCGCACCAGGTGGTGAGCATCTCGCCCTGGACGTATTCCAGCGCCAGGTAGGGCTGGCCCTTGTCAGAGACGCCCGCGTCGTACAGCCGCGCAATGTTGGTGTGTACCAGACTGGCCAGGATGTCGCGCTCACGCGCGAAGCGCTCGGCCAACTGGCGCTGGGGCAAGGCGCTGTGCGGCAGTTTGAGCGCCACCTGGCGCTTGAGCGAACCATCGGTGC
Organism: uncultured beta proteobacterium; assembly: GCA_903832285.1. Taxonomy (GTDB): domain Bacteria; phylum Pseudomonadota; class Gammaproteobacteria; order Burkholderiales; family Burkholderiaceae_C; genus CAIKVZ01. The sequence continues at coordinate 69,627 of CAILAY010000189.1, forward strand.
GCTCGGCCAGCCACACCTCTCCCATGCCGCCACGGCCCAGTTCCCTGATTAGCCGGTAGTGCCCGATCGTGTCGCCCGCCTTGAACTCGGACGCGCTCATGGGCGCACCCGGTGCGGTAAATTCCGGTCCCCGTTCCAAAATGTCGCGGGTCTGAACCGACGCCTTTTTCGACAGCAGTTCGCGCAACGCCGGAATCAGGTCGGCGTTGTCGGCGCTGATACCGGTGAACCAGACAGCGAGTTGCTCATCCTCGAGTTCCAGCGCCTCGTCCATCAGGGGCGACAGGCGCGCCAGCGTGCGGACATCGAGTTTCACGCGCCCCAACTCCCGCAACTTCCCCAAACTCCCCAACTCAAGTGGGTGACACGCGCGTGGCAGCACCCGGTGGGGCAACCAAGCTGGAACGCATGCGCCGGCCCAGGTGCCACTGCAGGAACAGGTTCAGTCCGACGGAAGAGGCGTTGAGCGCGTAGAGCCAGAACACCGGGGCCAGGGGTGTGGTCTCTGAGCTGAGTGCGATCTTTGCGCCCGCGCCGGCCAGGTAGCCGCAAAATATGATGAGGGTGAAGCTCAGCCCTTTGCCTTCGGGGCGCCCGGTGCGCAACATGCGCAGGTTGGCCAGCGGCCAAGCCAGCCCGAAGCAGGTCAGCATCACGCCTTCGAGCAGGACCGGAGCGGTTGCGATTTCGCTTAAAAATGATGGACTCATGCGCGTTACTCCAGGTGAGGTGGGACAACGCCTTGGGAAGACTTCGCGCTGCCAGTGACAGGCAAAAGCGCCCCGTCACTGGGTACAACGCAGTTCTTTCGGGAATCCGGCCATCCGATGGCGCAAACGCCAAAAATAGTTGCAGCACCACGCGCTCACCCCAGTTCGGCGCCCAGGAAGAGTCGCGCTTTTTCCCAATTCCTGCGCACCGTGCGCTCCGAGATGCCCAGCGCATCGGCAATCTCGGGCTCGGTCAAACCACCGAAGTAGCGCATTTCCACCACCTGCGCCAAGCCGGCGTCGGCTTGCGCCAGGACCTCCAAGGCTTCATGTACCCTGAGCACATCGTCCTCGGCGTCGCCGAGTTTGTCCGACAGCGCGGTGTCCAAGACCAGGTGCTCTGCGCCGGCACCGCGCTTTTCTGTGCCGCGAGCGCGTGCAAAGTCGACAATCACCGTGCGCATGACGGTGGCGGCATAGGCGAAGAAATGTCGGCGATCCTCAACCTGGACATTTTCCAGTCCCATGAGTTTGAGGTAGGACTCATGCACCAGTGAGGTGGGGTCGAGCAAGGTGAAGTGCTGACTCTGGCGCAAGCGCGACCGGGCCATGCGGCGCAAGTCGTCGTAGAGCAAACTGAAAGCCTGCTGTGCCGACTTCTTGTCACCGTGGCGCGCTGCTACCAGCAACTGTGTCACTTCAGCCATCAATGATTCCTTGGACAGGGCCTATTCTTTAGCAAGCGCACCGCTTCGGTGGAGCGGGTAAATCCTGAGTGGCCCATTTTCTGAGTCGCCCCTTAGGGTGGCCACCGCAGGCACTCGCTTGAACCCGCGCGCAGGTGCATCGTTGCATCCGAACCCGTATCGAACGGCACAAATCTGTGGGTGTTCACGGGTTTCGCCGAAGCTGACAATATTTTCATGGTTTGCACGCCGCGTTGTCCGGATTGCTCTGACCAATGCGTTTCTGAGTAGGGGCAGCAACGGGATTTTCCGTTGTCCTTTCAGGAGAACGTTGTGCTTGCAAACCAAACTTTTCCCGCAAACGCTCCCGAGAGTGAGGCTCTGCGCTGGGCTTTCGTCTGCGCGGCAATAATTCTTGCAGCCATCGCCGTCGTGCTGCTGGTGGCCAGTCACCCCAGTCCGAGTGTGAGCGAAAAACCTGCCTCAAACGAAGACTTGCTGAGTGCTCTGAAGGTCGACGCGTACCGCCAGCACAAGCCT
>CAILAY010000190.1 GCA_903832285.1 uncultured beta proteobacterium
CTCACAAATTCTTGGGAACAGTTCATCTTCGCTCGCGCTATTTACGATCGCCGAGCAGACTTGATGTAACCCTCGGTAAAGGAGCGCCAATTGCTCATCGGATGTTTCAGCGGTATTCATTTTTTCATTGAATGGAGCGTCCAGCGAGTCCGCGTGTAAGGCAAGTTTAACTTGACCGTTTTTTTTTCGGAAAACCGAAGAGCTACTGCAGGCAGCCTTGTCGAAGGCCATAAGCGGCTGAACCAGGTTGAACTGGACCACCCTAAAACTGCCTGTCGTCTGGGAACCTTTGCAGCCCTTACGAGTCAGTCACGGCCAATACCCGAATGACTCCTGACGCTGCAACGCGCTCCGTGGCAACGAGTAATCGGCGATGCTGGCGAAAGTGGCGGTCGGTCGCACCATGCGGGTATGTGGTCGCCGACAAGCATTCCATACGGCGTCCTGAGGTCATTCACGCTGGAGCGTTTTGCAGAAACTCCGCACTGGTCAGCCCCATGCCAGGCTCAGAGTTGCCGCCAGGGCAGGCCCCGCATGCGCCAGCCGCCTACGGTACCGCGGTGGTGTTCGGCATCTAGTTCGCCTTCAAAACCCTCAAGCACGTTGCGCACGTTGGTGAAACCGTGGCGTTCTAGTTCCAGACCCGCGTCGGCCGATCTCTTGCCGCTGCGGCAGATCAGGATGATGGAGCGGTCCTTGCGCCCGGACATGCGCAGCACCTGGTCGCTGAAGTGCGGATTGATGTCGAAATCCACGCCGGTATTCCACTCGATGTTGATCGCGTCGGTGGGGTGGCCGACATAGTAGAACTCGACCTCCGTGCGGCAATCGATCAGCAAGGTATTGGCTTCAGCACGCAGCGCTTCGAAGGCTTGTTGGGGGCTCAAATGTTCCATGGGTGACTCCTTGCCCACATTGTGCCGTGGCGAGCGGCGTGTCCACAGACATCTTTGAAATATCCATATTCCAGTGCGCTGCTAAGGACGGGATAACCCAGCGTCATGTCCTGCGCTGTCCGGCGCGGCACCGGGCCGCGAAGTCGTCGTTAGTGACCAACCCCGCCGACCACGAAGTCACAGCCTAGAGGCCATGACCACGAAGTGCATAAGGGTTTCGATCCGCACGACAATCTTCAGCGCCGGGCTGCAGGCCATGCCCGCCTGAGCCCCAAAATGGATTCGGATTTGCAAGGAGATGTTATGAGCAACCATCACGGCACGCCGATCTGGTACGAGCTGATGACCAGGGACCCTTTGGCCGCGCGACGCTTCTACAGTGCCGTGGTCGGCTGGCAGATTGACGAGACTACCCCAGCCGGTTCCACGATGGACTATCGCATGATCAGTGCGGGCAATGCCTTGGTCGGCGGAGTGTTCAGGTTGACCGAGGACATGTGCCGGCACGGTGCGTCCGCGTGCTGGATGATGTATATCGGCGTGGAAGATGTCGATGCCTGCGTCACGGAAATCATCGCGGCCGGCGGCGCTGTGCAATTGGCTGCATTCGACATTCCGAACGTCGGACGTATTGCGATGGTGTCGGATCCTCAAGGGGCGCCGTTCTACGTGATGCGCGGCTTCAGCAACGAGATGAGCCCCGCGTGCGACCCGGATCGTGTCGGGCACGGCGCGTGGCACGAGTTGCATGCCGCCGACGGCCTGAAGGCCACGGACTTCTACTCGGCGCAATTCGGCTGGCTCAAATCCCGAGGGGTGGATATGGGGCCGATGGGCATTTACCAGCTCATTGCAATCGGCGGTCGCGACCTTGGCGGCATCATGACCGACCCCCGTTTCCCGCGCCCGGCGTGGCTGGTCTACTTTCGCGTGGACGGGATCGAGAGCGCGGCCCGTCGCATCGTCGCGGCCGGTGGCCAGGTGATTCACGGCCCGATGGAAGTTCCCGGCGGTGGCTGGATCGTGAACGGCCTTGATCCTGAGGGAGCGATGTTCGC
>CAILAY010000191.1 GCA_903832285.1 uncultured beta proteobacterium
GAGGTCACTGGTGATCCGAACGGCCCGCCCATGCTGACGGGCATACCGGTGATCGACCTGAAATCCGGCGACGAGGTTTACGCCGGCGTGATGCAGGCGCTACTGGAGCGTTACGAGACCGGCCTCGGCAAGGAAATCCACGTCTCCATGCTACAGGCGGCAGCGTCCTGGCTGATTACTGTGCTGCCCCTGCTCGACTACGGCTGCCAGCCGAACGAAATCACGCGCGCTGGCAACGAACACCGCAAGTTCATTCCGACCAATGTCTACCCGACAAGCGATGGCTACATCTTCATGGCCATCGGCAGCGACGTGCAATGGCGGCGCTTTACCGCCATCGCGAAGTTCGCGGGCGTTGCCAATGCGGTACGCCAGACCAACGAAGGCAGGCACAAGCAGCGCGAAACCATCCATGCCGATATCGCGCAGGTCAGCAGGATCTACAGCGCCGACGAGATCCTCGCCGATCTGCGAGCCGCGACCATTCCGGCCACGCGCATCCACGACATTCCGCAGGTGCGCGAGTTGGAAGCCCTGAGCGACCGGCTGACCCGCACAACCCTGCCGGACGGGCGCGTCGTGCGGATGCAACCGATGGCAGTCGATGTCGACGGTGCGCAAGGTCAATTCGCTTTCGCACCGAAGTACGGCCAACATACGCACAGCGTGTTGGCGGAGGCGGGACTTGTTGAGGACGAGGTGCAAGCCCTTTACGGCGCCGGAGTCGTTGCATGAGTTACGGTGTTTCAACCGTTCTTTGCGGGTCGCCGGTGATTGATTCGTGGTGGCAAAACTCGGAGGAATCGTTTTGATCAGGCGCACATTTTCGAATTTTTCGCAACCAACGCTTTTATTTCAGGAGCAATTCTCATGACATTGAAATCATCCAAATTTCTTGTGACCATCGCAATACTTGTTACCACTGCCGGCCCCAGCCTGGCGCAGGTAAAAATCGGCGTGATCAGTTCGTCCACCGGACCCACTGCGCTGGTCGGTATTTCGCAAAAAAACACGGTGCCACTCTTGCCGACAAAAATCGGCAATCTGAGTGTCGAGTATTTTTTTCGTGACGATTCAAGCGACTCCACGAATACGGTCACGGAAGTCAAAAAACTGATCAGCGAACAAAACATCGATGCCCTGATCGGGCCGAGTGGGTCGCCCAATGCGATGGGAGTCATCCAGTTCATCGCCGAGGCAGGCGTACCCATGCTCGCTCCGGTAGGCACGGCCGCAGTTGTTCTGCCCATGACAGAGCAGAAGAAGTGGGTCTTCAAAACAACCCAGAACGACGACATCATCGCCCGCGCTCTGGTTGAGCACATGGTAAAGGCCAAAGTCAGGACGCTCGGCTTCATCGCATTGAACGATCCGTATGGCGAAAATTGGGGGAAGGTCTTTGCTGACCTGGCAGCAAAAAATGACATCAAGATCGTTGCGAGCGAGCGCTTTCTGCGCACCGATACCTCAGTCACGGCACAGGGTTTGAAGATCCTTGCGATGAACCCGGATGCGGTTTTGGTGGCTGCGGCCGGAGGGCCGACCGTGTTGCCGCACGTAACTCTGGTTGATCTGGGCTACAAGGGACAGATCTATCAAACGCATGGCGCGGCGTTGCCAGATTTTCTGAAGCTCGGCGGCAAGAAAGTGGAGGGCGCGATCTTGGCTGCCAGCTTGATGCTGGTGTTGCCCGAGATTGCTGACAGCAACCCATCAAAGAAGATGGCCACTGACTACATCGCTGCATACGAAAAGATCAATGGCAGCAAGCCGGCCACGTTCGGCGCCAATGTGTTCGATGCGGGCTTGCTGCTACAGAAGGCCGTGCCGATCGCCGCCCAAAAAGCCAGACCTGGAACTGCGGAGTTTCGCGCCGGGCTGCGCGATGCACTTGAGCAAACCAAAGAGCTGGTCGCCACTCAGGGCGTCTACAACATGTCACCGGCCGATCACAGTGGTTTTGATGATCGCGGCCGCGTGCTGATCGTCGTCAAAAACGGAGCCTGGAAGTTGCTTAAGTGAATTGACACGACTTGCCATGAACCTCCAGATTGCCGTACTGCTCGGTCAGGATGGGGTGACCAACGGTGCGATCTACGCGCTCCTTGCGCTCTCGATTGTGCTGGTATTTGCAGTGACACGCATACTGATGATTCCGCAGGGAGAGTTTGTTGCGTACGGCGCGTTGACCATGGCTAACATCCAGGCGGGGCAACCAACGGCAGTGGTGTGGCTGCTAACCGGCCTCTGTCTGGCGTCGGCCATGATTGACGTGGTGCATAGGCTGCGAGCCAAGGGCTACACGGCGACGTTCGGTTTGATGTTTTCGGCCAAGCTGGTTTATCCGGCTGTGCTCCTGTTGCTGATCTACAAGCTGCCACTGGCCACACTCGCGATGCCGCTGCAGATTGCCCTGACGATCGCAATTCTGGTTCCGCTTGGTCCATTGCTTTATCGGATTGTCTATCAACCCATTGCCGATGCCCCCGCGCTTGTGCTGCTGATCGTTTCAGTCGCACTGCATGTCTCGATGGTCGGTGTCGGCTTGCTGGTATTTGGTCCGGGTGGGGCGAGTACCGCGCCTTTTTCCGACGAGATGATGGAATTTGGCAACATCCGGATCAAGGTCCAGTCCGTGTGTGTCATCGCCGCGGCAGCGCTTTTGATTGGCGTGCTTTATCTGATGTTTGAGCGGACCCTGTATGGAAAGGCATTGCGCGCTGCTGCAATGAACCGAATGGGTGCGCGACTGATGGGCATCTCGCCCGTGTTTGTTGGCAAGCTGACGTTTTTCCTGGCTGCACTGATCGGAGTTTTATCCGGTGTGCTGATTGCCCCAATGACGACGATTTATTATGACTCGGGATTTCTGATCAGTTTGAAGGGGTTCGTGGGCGCCGTCATCGGAGGCATGCTGAGCTACCCGCTGGCAGCTGTTGGTGCGCTGCTGGTCGGGTTGATTGAGGCGTTCTCGGCGTTTTGGGCGAGTACCTACAAAGAGATCATTGTTTTTACATTGATCATTCCGATTCTCTTGTGGCGATCATTGAGCAGCCGGCATGTGGAGGATGAGGAGTGAAGTGGGTCGCCCTTCTTTTGTTGCTGCTCGCGCCGCTGATCGTGTCCCCGTTTTACCTCACGATGCTCAATTACATCGGGCTCTACGGTCTGGTGACATTGGGACTCCTGCTACTCACCGGGATCGGCGGCCTCACCAGCTTTGGTCAAGCCGCGTTCGTCGGCGTGGGCGCGTATACAACTGCGGCTCTCTCCAGCGGCGTCATTGAACTACCCACGGCGCTGGCATGGACCCAGCATTCACCCTGGATCGCGCTGCTGGCGGGGATGCTTCTCACGATGGCTATCGCACTCCTGCTTGGCGCCCTGACACTGCGATTATCGGGTCATTACCTGCCACTGGGCACCATAGCCTGGGGCATCAGCCTGTATTACATCTTCGGCAGCTTTGATCGACTGGGTGGGCAGACCGGCATGGCGGGGATTCCACCCATTTCACTGTTTGGTCACCCTCTGGTGCGCGCTGACGAGATGTATTACCTGATTTGGGCCTTTGTCTTGGCTGCGCTGGTCAGCACACAAAACTTGCTCGATTCACGTCAGGGCAGAGCCATCCGTGCGCTCAAGGGTGGCGTGGTCATGGCAGAGGCAATGGGCGTCAATACGATGCGCGTGCGCATGGCCATTTTTGTGATCGCCGCACTCCAGGCGTGCGCTTCAGGCTGGCTGTACGTGCATCTTCAGCGTTTCATTAATCCGTCCCCATTTGGTTTGCAGTATGGAATCGACTACTTGTTCATGGCCGTCATTGGTGGCGCCGGCCAAGTGTGGGGAGCAATTCTTGGCGCTGGCGTGATCACGCTGCTAAAGCAATGGTTGCAGGACATACTTCCCGGTCTGCTGGGGCGCACCGGAAACTTCGAGATGATCGTGTTTGGCGCATTGCTGATACTGTTGCTTCAGCGGTCACGGTCAGGCTTGTGGGGGCTTGTGTCGCGTTTGCCCGGGATGCCAGTGCGCCGCCGCAGGGTGCCTGCAACGGCGGAGCCGCTGCCGCGTAGAACAATGCCTTTGCGCGGCGAGGTGATACTCGAAGCCAAAGGCGTGACGCGCCGCTTTGGTGGCCTTGTGGCCAACAATGCGATGGATTTGACGGTTCATTCCGGCGAGATTCTTGCGCTGATTGGTCCCAACGGTGCAGGAAAGAGCACCATGTTCAATCAACTGTCGGGCGTTGACATTCCCACTTCGGGTGCCGTCTTGTTCCGTGGGCGGCCCATTGTGGGCTGGGGGTCGCGCGCTATCGCCCGATTGGGTCTGAGCCGCAGTTTCCAGCACGTGCGGCTGCTGCCGGAGATGAGTGTGCTGGAGAACGTCGCCATCGGTGCACATTTGCGCGGCCGCAGTGGCGTGTTAGCCGTCGCTTTGCGCCTTGATCGTGCGGAAGAGGCTCGCCTGTTGGCCGAAGCCGCGTACCAAGTCGAACGCGTCGGCTTGAAAGAACATCTGCTGGATGCTGCGGGCACACTTGCCCTTGGAAAACAACGCATCTTGGAGATTGCGCGAGCTCTGGCCAGCGATCCCTGTTTGCTATTGCTTGACGAGCCTGCGGCCGGACTTCGGCACCAGGAAAAAAGGGAACTGTGCGGGCTGTTGCGCAAACTGCGCGAGGAGGGTATTGCCATCTTGCTGGTTGAACACGACATGGATTTCGTCATGGGACTGGTCGACCGGGTTGTAGTCATGAATTTTGGCGAAAAGATAGCTGAGGGCCTTCCCGACCAAGTGCAAAGAAATCCGGCTGTACTCGAAGCCTACTTGGGTGGGGTGAACGAGTGACAAACAGCACAGC
>CAILAY010000192.1 GCA_903832285.1 uncultured beta proteobacterium
AGTTCGAATCTTCAGGTAGCCGCGTACCCAATGACGGCTAACGGGCAGGCAATTCAAAAAGACGAATACCGGCTTCCGACCGAGACTGTGTCAAAACGCTGCGGGAATATTTTCAATATTAGCCCCAAACGGTAAACAGAAGTGGCTCCGCAAATCTGAACAGCGCTATAAGTGCAAACTCCGGGCATCATGCCGGTCCGAAGACGGACTGGCAAACAGGAGTTACAGATGGTCAAGAAATCAGCACAACGCACGCGCCGTAACCACAACCCGGCCTTCAAGGATCGTGTGGCGTTGGCTGAGGACGCTGCGTGGTGCAATCGCGCCAGCACCCACGCTTGCGACACCACTGTTATGTTGAAAGCGAATTTTTCAGGGCCGACTACATGTTAGCCGCTGCGATCGCCACGCCGCTGACTGCCACATCAACTCGCCGTGGGCGCATGACCGGCGAGTAGCAACCATCTTCCAATCCAGAAACATGACCGCAAGGGTCCCAGCAGAGATGAATTCCTATTAACGATACTGAAAACAAACGGCAGATAGTAGGTGTGCACAGCGAGCTGAAACACGTGCCTGCTTAGAATGGTAACGTGCGTACCACACGCAACATCCACGTCTTGCGGATCGAAAAGCTTAAGGAAATTGCGATGTTCAACGCCGAAATACTCGCCGCAGCGCGGGCCGCCGCGAAGCGCATAAGCGAGGACACGCCGACGGTGAGGCTCCCGAGCCCTTGGGACGATTGGATCGCCGTTTCCTCCAGGGCGGACGCGTTCGACGGGCCCGCGCTAACAACGATTACGGTGGATGGTGTTACTTTTTACGTTGGAACCCTGCCCTAGCTGTTGCAGCTGCGGGCGCATTGGTGCCCGGTTGCCTCGGATCTTTAACTGATATGCCGAGATGTGCGATGGGAAGCCCACGCCCTTCCCGCGATGCGGCAGATTAACGCAGTGCGTACGCGCGAGACGAAGCTGTCGGCTCCCGACTCCTGACTGCGGCACCCCTGACCTCCAGCCGGATTTCATCGAGCATTTCGCCGCCAACCCCAATGAGTTGCACTACGTGCCGACCAGGCCAAGGGGGCCACTGAGCGGTGGCCCCCTTGGCAAAGGCCTTGCCATCCACCACCCACCGCACGTTGGCACCTTCAGCGCTGAACGCTACACGCTGCCGATTGTGAGGGATGTCGGGATCGAGCGCGAAGATGGTGCCGCTGCGCGGTGCTGTTATGCGAGGGTTCTGGCCGAGCGGCGCGCGAGCACCTAAGTTCATCGCAAACACCGCTTGCTGCGTCCCTTGCAAAAACCACTCCCTGCGCGTCGCCTCGGTGGGCGCGTCCGACGAACTGCCTGATGGAAACCGGACAGCCACTTGCACGACACCCGGTGGCACTGTCGGAGGGCGGCTGGGGCGAGTGTTGTGCAGGTGGCTCATCACAGCGGCCCAGATCGGCGCTGAGCCGGTGGTGCCGCTCACATCCCACATCGGCGCGCCACTCGCGTTGCCGACCCAGACGCCCACGGTGTAGGTCTGGGAGTATCCGATGGCCCAGTTGTCGCGCATATCCTTGCTCGTTCCCGTCTTCACGGCAGTCCAAAACCGCGTCGCCAGCACGCTATCGGTGCCGAATGTCCGGGCGCGGGCCAGGGGGTCGGAGAGTATGTCCCCGACTATGAAGGCGGCGCGGGGATCGAGTACCTGGCGCATGGGGGCTTTGGCCTTCGGGATTAGTGACGGAGGGCTGTAGCGGCCCCCATTGCCCAGCGCGCGGTAGGCGTTTGTGAGGGTGAGGAGCGACACGTCGGCACTGCCCAGCGCCAAGCTGAAGCCGTAGTAGTCTCCGGCCTCCTTTAGCGGCAGTCCCAGACTCACGAGTTGCTTCTGAAATGCGTCGGGCGAAACCATCACCAGCGTGCGCACTGCCGGCACGTTGAGCGATGCGGCCAAGGCGGTGCGCGCCGAAACCCAGCCCTTGAAATGGCGGTCGTAGTTCTGCGGAATATAGAGCCCATCGGCTGTTTGGATCTGGCTGCTGGCGTCCTCTATTAGGGACGCCGCAGTTATCCGCCGCTCCGCAATCGCCTGAGCGTACAGGAACGGTTTGAAGGTCGAACCAGGCTGGCGCAGCGCCGTAACGCCATCGACCTCTGCCGCGTCGCTGAGTTCACCCGAGGACCCGACCCACGCCAGCACGTCGCCGCTCGCGTTGTCGAGCACCACCAGGGCACCGTCTTCCACGTGGTGCGCGTGCAACTCGCGCAGGTGTTGCTGGAGGGTGCTTAGTGCGAAGCGTTGCAGGGGGGCGCTTAACGTCGTGCGCAATGTTGCAGCAGCAACCTGCACCTTCACAGTCCGTGCAAGCTGCTGCGCCACATGGGGCGCGATGCCCTCGCTCGCCTCAAACGCCTTGCGCTGCAAAGCCCCCGCCACGAACACGTCCAAGCCCTCGCAGCTTGAGGGTGCTGAGGCGCTCTTGCCGGCTTGTGCATTCGGGTGTTGCATCAACTTAAGCACTGCGCAAGCTCGCCGTGTCACCTGCGCTGGGGTGGCGTTGGGGGATCGCACCAACGCAGCCGCCACAGCCGACTCGTCCTCCAGCAGTCCATGTGCCGCCTTGCCAAACAGCGTCTGACTCAAAGCGTCAACGCCCACCAACTCGCCACGAAACGCAACCAGGTTCAGGTAGGCCTCCAGAATCTGGTCCTTGCGCCAACTGCGCTCCAGCACTTGCGCAGAAATGGTTTGGTCTATCTTTTGGACCGCGCTGCGCCCGCCGGCGGACCGCTTCAAATCATCGTCCAACAATGCCACCAACTGCATCGTGATGGTCGAGGCGCCACGGGTTTTCGTGTTCCACAGGTTGCCCCACGCCGCTGCCGACACCGAGCGCCAATCGATCCCACTATGCTCGTAAAACCGCTTGTCCTCGCTTAGCACCAGCGCAGTGCGTAGTGAGGGTGACACATCTGACAGCGCAACCCACTGGCCGCGCCGCACGGAGGTGTCGGTGCGCAGGCGGTGCAGTACCTCGCCGCTGCGGTCCAGGACCAGGACGTCAGACGGTTTGAAGCGACCCTTGACCTCGTTGAAACTTACCGCAGCACGCACATTGCATGCGCAGCCTGCTACCAAAAGGATCGCTAGCAGGGTCCCGCGAACGTTCACCGTGCCGCCTCAACTTTCACTTTCGCGTTGGGTGCCTCGCCAAACATCTCCGGTGCGTACATCGCTTCCGCGCGCGTTGGTGGCAGCGAATACTCGCCCACGTTGTTGAGTCGGATCGTGTACTGCACCTTCACCACGCCTTTGGGCACATAAGCGTAGTAGCTTCGGAATGACTCAAAACTGCGCTCCTCAAACGCGGTCCAACCATCGCCCGCCGCCTTCTCACCTTTGGTGGCAATTTCTGAATCACGGCCCAGTCCCCCGCCGAGGATGGTGGCGCCCGCGGGAATAGGGTCCGTGATCACGACCCAGCTCATGTCCGCAGCCGCGCTCACCTCCAACGTCACGCGCAGCACATCTCCCCGCGTATAGCTGCCGGCCGGCAGCGTCGCGCTGGCCTGTTCCACGGGCTGCACTGTTTTCTTGATTTGGTAGCCCGCGGCGAACGGTTCCTTGCGCACTACTGCCGCCAACGCCTGCAGCGTCAGCCACGGTTTGCCAGCGCCTTGGTGCGTCACGCTCAGTGTGTCGTTGGAGGCGGTTTTGCTCCAGGGTAGGAACAT
>CAILAY010000193.1 GCA_903832285.1 uncultured beta proteobacterium
GACAGTGCCATGGTGCCTTGGGGTTTTGAATGACTTACCTATCAGACGCAAAGCCAATGCCGCAACCGGACATTTCAGAAACTCTTATGGCTTGAGCATGGCCAGGAGGATCAGGCGGGCCTTGTCCCAGTCGCGCCGGACGGTGCGCTCGGTCAGGTCCAGCGCCTGGGCAATCTCCTCTTCGGTGTAGCCGCCAAAGTAGCGCATTTCCACGACCTTGGCCAGCCGTGGCTCCCTTTGTGAGAGGGCTTCGATGGCTTCGTTCACCTGCAGCAGTTCGTCCTCGCCAGAGGGTAATCCATCGACCAGTTGGGTGTTCAGGGTCATGCGGTCCAGGTCTCCACCACGGCACTGCGCCTGGCGCTCGCGCACCGAGTCGATGATCACGGAGCGCATGACGCGCGAGGCGTAGCTAAAGAAGGCGCGCCGGTCTTCGCTTCTGAGTTGACCGTGATGGATAAAGCGCAGGTAGGACTCGTGCACCAGGGCCGTGGTGTCCAGGCAGGTATTGCGACCGCCGTCGTGCAAGCGCGAGCGCGCCAGTTTTCGCAACTCCGAATAGGCAGCGGAAAACAGGGCGTCCTGCGCGCCGGGTTCACCGTCGTTGACTTTGGCAATGAGTCCCTGGATGTCATCCATCTGCTCTTCCCGTCGATTGATGACAACATCGTAAACGGTTTCGGGTGGGCGGTCAGAATGGGAAAACAAACGGGTTTGCATGCCCAGAAGTTTTCCCTGCTTATGCGCCCATCAGTGCAGGTTGCTCAATGCGAAGCGCAGGGGTGAAGGCGGTGAGTGCGCGGTCGGGCAAAGATTTCCACAACTCGGGCATAAACTCCACCCAATGAACCTCACCGAATCCCTACTTCACGCCTTGAAGGCGCATGGCGCGCGCCAGATCTTTGGCATTCCGGGAGACTTCGCGCTGCCCTACTTTCGCATCATCGAAGAGTCGCAGATCCTCCCCCTTTACACGCTCTCGCACGAGCCCGGCGTGGGCTTTGCCGCCGACGCTGCGGCGCGCATCGGCGGCGGGCTGGGGGTGGCGGCTGTGACCTACGGCGCGGGTGCGCTCAACATGGTGAATTCGGTGGCCGCGGCCTTTGCCGAGAAGTCTCCGCTGGTGGTGCTCTCGGGTGGACCGGGGCAAGGCGAATCGCACTCGGGCCTGCTGCTGCACCATCAGGCCAAGACGCTGGATTCGCAGTTCCAGATCTACAAGGAAATCACCTGCGATCAGACGCGCCTCGACGTCGCGAAACAGGCGCCGGCCGAGATCGCACGCGTGCTGGCGAGTTGTCTGCGTTTGTCTCAGCCGGTCTACATCGAAATTCCGCGCGACATGGTGGCCGTGCCCTGCGCGGCGGTCGCGGCCGAAGTCACAACAACGGTGGACCAAGACGCGCTCGATGCCTGCGTCAGTGAAATTCTGGAGCGTCTGCAACAGGCCAAGGCACCGGTGCTGATGGCCGGCGTGGAGGTGCGCCGCTTCGGTCTGGAAGACAAGGTGGCCGAGCTCTCGCGCCGATTGAGCCTTCCGGTGGTCACGAGTCTGATGGGGCGCGGCTTGCTGACACAGACCGATACGCTGCTGGGTACCTACATGGGCGTGGCCGGTCTGCCCGAAATCACAGAGCGGGTGGAAAACTCCGATGGCCTGTTTCTTTTGGGCGTGATCGTGTGCGACACCAACTTCGGCGTGTCGGCGCAAAAGATTGATCTGCGCAAGACCATACAGGCGCTCAACGGCCACGTGACCATGGGCTACCACAGCTACGCGCAGATACCACTGGCCGCGCTGGTGGACAGACTGCTGGAACGCGTGCCGACCGGCTCCACAACATTCAAGGTGCCGCAGCAGGTATTTCCGCACGGCCTGGTGGCCGACGCTGCCAGCATCACACCCACCGACATCGCCACGGCCGTGAACGACTTGATGGCGCAGCACGGCACCATGCCCATCGCCAGCGACATGGGCGACTGCTTCTTTACGGCCATGGATATGAGCCAGACCGCGCTGGTCGCGCCGGGCTACTATGCCACCATGGGTTTCGGTGTGCCCGCGGGTTTGGGCGTGCAGGCGGCCACCGGTGAACGGCCACTGATCCTGGTGGGCGACGGCGCGTTCCAGATGACGGGCTGGGAACTGGGCAATTGCCGGCGTTACGGCTGGGACCCGATCGTGCTGGTGTTCAACAATGCCAGTTGGGAAATGCTGCGAACTTTCCAGAGCGAGTCTGCCTTCAATAACCTGGACCACTGGGGTTTTTCCGAGATGGCCGCCGGCATGGGTGGAGATGGCGTACGCGTGAACACGCGCGCAGAACTGCAGGCGGCGCTGGCCAAGGCTTACGCCACGCGGGGGCGCTTTCAGTTGATCGACATCACGATCCCACGCGGCGTGCTGTCGCAGACCCTGTCGCGCTTCGTCGCGGGCGTGAAGCGCATCAACGCAGCGGCGTAGATGGGCACTCGGTCCCGCCCTCTTCCGCAAGCGGGCGAGGGAGCCGATCGGAACATCGCAACCAGTGCCGCAAAGGCGAAATTTATAATCAGCAGTTCTTCTCTCATCCGGTAGCGTCCATGTTCGATCGTCTTGCAGTGCTGCCGCAGTATCTGTTGCCCAAGAAGGCACTCACCGTTATGGCGGGCAAGCTCGCCAATGCCCAGGCCGGACGCTTCACTACCACCGTGATCCGGAAATTCGTCATACGCTACGGCGTCGATATGAGCGAGGCAGCGAATCCTGACATCGCCAGCTACGCCAGCTTCAACGACTTCTTTACGCGGTCCCTGCGCGCAGGCGCAAGGCCGTTGGCGCAGGCCGACTTCATCAGTCCGGTGGACGGCGCCATCAGCCAGTTCGGCGCCATCGAGCGGGACCAGATTTTTCAGGCCAAGGGGCACCACTTCTCCACCACGGCGCTGATTGGCGGGGATGCCGAATTGGCAGCGCTTTTTCAGGATGGCAGCTTTGCCAATTTGTACCTGAGCCCGCGCGACTACCACCGCATCCACATGCCCTGCGCCGGACGACTGACACGCATGATCCATGTGCCGGGTGAGTTGTTCTCGGTGAACCCGACCACGGCGCGCGGCATCCCCGACCTGTTCGCGCGCAACGAACGCGTGGTCTGCGTCTTTGACTCGACGCGCGGCCCCTTTTTGCTGGTACTCGTGGGCGCGACCATCGTCGGCAGCATGGCCACAGTCTGGCATGGCGTGGTGAATCCGCCGCGGCCAGGGCAGGTGCGCGAATGGCGCTACGACGAGCAGAACATCACGTTGAATCAAGGTCAGGAAATGGGCCGCTTCTTATTGGGATCGACCGTCGTCATGCTGTTCCCCAAAGCCACTTTGCAATTCAATCCCGCCTGGAAACCGGCGCAGTCCGTTCGTCTGGGTGAAGCCCTGGGCACGGCACTTTCTTCTTCTTAACGCCAAACACACGACCATGAAAACATTCGGCACCCCGCTCTCATCCCAGGCCACCAAAGTCATGCTGCTGGGCAGCGGCGAACTCGGCAAGGAAGTCTTGATCGCGCTGCAGCGTCTGGGTGTAGAGACCATCGCCGTGGACCGCTACGAGAACGCTCCCGGGCAGCAGGTAGCGCACCACGCGCGCACCATCACCATGAGCGATCCGGCCCAGCTCAAGGCCCTGATCGAGGCGGAACGGCCGCACCTCGTGGTGCCTGAGATTGAAGCCATCGCCACACCTATGCTGCAGGAGTTGGAGGCCGCGGGCACGGTGCGTGTCATCCCCACGGCGCGGGCGGCGCGCCTGACCATGGACCGCGAAGGGATTCGACGCCTTGCTGCGGAAACTCTTGGACTGCCCACCAGCCCCTACAAGTTCTGCGACTCGCTGGCCGAATTGCAGGCCGCGATAGACGCGGGTATCGGCTACCCCTGCATCGTGAAGCCGGTGATGAGCAGTTCGGGCAAGGGCCAGAGCAAGATCGACGGCCCTGCGGATGTGAAGAAGGCCTGGGACTACGCCATGGCGGGTGGGCGCGTAAGCCACGGCCGCGTGATCGTCGAAGGCTTCATCGACTTCGACTACGAGATCACTTTGCTCACGGTGCGCGCCATCGGAGCGAACGGCAAAGTGGAGACGCATTTTTGTGCGCCCATCGGCCACGTTCAAGTCAGCGGCGACTATGTCGAAAGCTGGCAGCCGCAGCCCATGCATCCGGCGGCGCTGGAGCGCTCGCAGTACATCGCCAAGGCCGTGACCGACAATCTGGGCCAGGGTCTGGATGGCGACTCCACCCAGGGTGCCGGCGTGGGCGTGGGCCTGTTCGGCGTGGAGTTGTTCGTCAAAGGCGATCAGGTCTGGTTCAGCGAGGTCAGCCCGCGTCCGCACGACACCGGCATGGTGACCATGACGACGCAGTGGCAGAACGAGTTTGAACTGCACGCCCGCGCCATCCTGGGCCTGCCGGTGAACACCGCGCTCAAGAGTCCCGGCGCCAGCGCTGTCATCTACGGCGGCGTGGAGGCCAAGGGCATCGTGTTCGACGGCGTGGCCGAGGCGCTGCGCGTTCCCAACACCGACATCCGTCTTTTCGGCAAACCCGAGAGTTTCGTCAAGCGCCGCATGGGCGTGGCGCTGGCGTTCGACGCCGATGTGCAGGTGGCTCGGGTCAACGCCAAACTGGCGGCGTCCAGGGTCAAGCCCCGGGCGGCGTGATTCACTCTCCCCAAGGGAGCATCAAGGTCACCATCGCCAGCTTGGCGAACTCCGGCTCGAAAGCGTCGATGATGGCCTGCGGATCGGGGCACAGCGTGCTGTCGGTGATGACGCCGAACTGCACGCCGCCACCATAACTCAGTATCGATACGCCCAGGCCCACCGTGCCCGACTGCGGCACCCAGAACAGGCTTTGTTCCAGGGTGGATCCGCACAGCGTCATCTTCTTTGCGGGGCCAGGTACGTTGGTCATGACGGCCGTGGTTTTCTTCGAGAACAGATTGAGCATCGCGTCCTGCGCCGGCTTGATCAACAGCCCTGCGACGGCCAGCAGGCCAAAGGTCAGCAGCGGCTGCATCGAGCCTTTGAGTTCGCTCATGCGCCGGCGCACTCCGTACACGCGCTCCACCGGGTTGTCGACGCCGATGGGCAGCACCAGGGGCGCCAGTCCAAACCGGTTGCCCAGCTTGTAGGCCTGGTCCATGGGCCGCAGATTCACCGGCACCATGGCGCGAATCTGCTGGCTGGTGACGTCGTCGCCCTTGGACTTGAGGTACTCACCGATGGCGCCCGCCACGCAGCTCAAGAGCACGTCGTTGACGGAACAGTGCAACGCCTTGCCCACCGCCTTGACTTCTTCCAGCGGAATCGGCTGGCACCAGGCTACGCGCTTTTGTTTTCCCGGTTGCCCCTTGAGTCGCGTCTTGGAGTCATCGGGCATGAGCGCCAGCGC
>CAILAY010000194.1 GCA_903832285.1 uncultured beta proteobacterium
GGTGAGTCGGCAGCACCGCGGTAGAAATCGAGAAGTTGAACTTCCAGACGCTGGGCACGAATGACTGACTCATCAAGCTACTCAAAAGCCGGTCAATGGCAGAGCCTGATTTCGCAGGTTGAACGACCGGTAGCAGAAATCGGTTCGATGAAAGGCCGCTTTGGCGCAACTGTCCTCAATGTCAGGACCTGGTCGGGAGCCGATAGTCATCTTATAAATTGACCATCCTGATTGCGGTCAGCGTAACGACAAACCCGCGTCATACGCCAATGTCGGCTGACAGGCAGTCAGTTCATGAAAACGTTGACCCGGTTTCCCTGCTGTCCAGACCCAATACGCTGGTAGCGCTCGCCCAAACCGCTCAGGACAACAGTTGATCGACGCCCAGCGTAAGGTCGTCCCAGGGCTTCAGATTTCCCAACAAATCATCGGTGGACAGTTCCATGCGGGCGAGCAACTCTGGCTGCATGGCAACCAGAGTGTCGACCTCCGCCATTTGCAGGTCACCTGCGTCTGCCAATGTGCTGGCCAGGCGCAGCACTGCGCCCAGGGCAGAAAACGGTAGGGTGCCCATTGGATCACGGGCAGCTACCAGTGCATCTACGATTTCCCTGGGGAAGTTCCAGCGCTTGGCCAGTGCCGCGCTCACCTCCAGATGGCTGCAACCCAGCCACTCAATCTCATGGCGAATCAGGCTGTCAGGGCTGTCGTTGAGGTCGTCGCAGCGGGCCACAATTTCCGGCTCCACCATCAGCATCAGCACCCGGCCGATGCGCATCACCAGCCCGGCAATGTAGGCGGTGTCGGGGTCGACGTTGCACAGGCCAGCCAGCACTTTGGCATGCCCGGCCGTAGCGAGCCCGTGGCGCCAGAAGCGTTCGCGGTCAAAAGTGCCGTCCGTCGGAAAAATGTTGGCCACACACGCGGCCATCGACAAATCACGCAGGTGTCGCATGCCAATCAGGTTGGCGGCGTCGCGCAGGCTCGCCACCTGGCGCTGTGCCCCAACCCCGGCAGAGTTGGCCACCCGCAGCACCTTCACGGCCAGGCTCGGGTCACGCTCAATCAGCGCCGCTACTTCGCTCATTGAAGTGTCATCGCGTCCCAGGGTGCGCATCAGTTGGACAGCCGTTTCGGGCATCACTGGCAGTGCGTCGGAGTCGTGCAGGTAACGGTCGGATGCGCTCATATTGATCAGCCGTGGTGAGGTTGTTTCGGGTCGCCAACTGACTCTGCTTGGTGTTCGTTTGAATTATGCTCCCGCACCATGACCTGCATACCAAATGCCCGGCCCCAAGAACCCGATCGTCACCGAGATCGTGATGGCAGTCCCCCTTTACCCGGCGGAAGAGTATCGCCAGGACTACCATCTGAAGTACCCGATCAGCTACAAGTACTACCACGCAAGTGGAGTCGGGGTGCGTGCCTGCAGCAGCGGTGGGGCGCTCAGCCGGGGCACTGAGATGGCGGGCAGTCACCGCCATTCCTTTGAGACCGCATCCGCATTTTGAAGGGACATTTTTATGATCAAGGCCATATGGAACAACACCGTCATCGCCCAGACCGAGCGCTTCGAGACAGTGGAGGGCAACCGGTATTTCCCGCCTCAGGCGCTGGATATGCGCTACTTCCGGGCGAGCGAGACGCACAGTGTTTGCCCCTGGAAAGGCACGGCCAGCTACTACGACGTCGTGGTGGACGGAAAGACCAACAAGGACGCTGCCTGGCACTACCCGACCACCAAGGCAGCTGCCGCCAACATCGCCGGCTACGTGGCTTTCTGGAAAGGCGTGCAGGTGGTTGGGGACGCCGCTACTTAAGCGTCCCGCGCCAGCCGGATTCCCGAGAACTGCCAGCAGGCGCTGGCGGGAAAGAAGTTACGGTAACTTGCGCGCGAGTGGCCTGGTGGTGTGGCACAGGAGCCACCGCGCAACACGTACTGGTTCACCATGAATTTGCCGTTGTACTCGCCCACGGCACCCGGTCGGATACGAAAACCCGGATACGCAGCGTAGCTCGACGAGGTCCACTGCCAGGCGTCGCTGAACAGTTGGTCCAGGGCATCCGTCGCAGCGTGCTCCCACTGCGCTTCGCTCGGCAGTCGCGCCCCGGCCCAGCGCGCATAGGCATCGGCCTCGTAGTAGGAAACATGGGTCACGGCAGCGTCCGGGTTCAGCGCCACCAGACCGCCGAGCGTGAACTCTCGCCAGTCGCCCACCTCGCCGCGCCAATACAGCGGCTGGGAGCGGCCCTGCGCGATGCGCCAGTCCCAGCCTTCGGCCAGCCAGAGCGCTGCATTCGCGTAGCCGCCGGCGGCGATGAAGGCGGCGTATTCGCTGTTGGTGACCAGCCGTGAGGCGATTTCGTAGGGCTGCAGGAAGACGCTGTGCCGAGGCATTTCATTGTCGAAGCAAAAGCCTTCGCCGCTGTGGCCGATCTCCCTCAAGCCGCCGGCAAACTTGTGCCAACGCAGGCCCGGTGAGGACGGTGCCACTGGCGCTTGCGTCTGGTAGGCGGGCAGCAGCGGGTTACGCGAAAACAGATGCTGAATGTCGGTGAGCATCAACTCCTGATGCTGCTGCTCATGCTGCAGACCTAGCTCCACCAGCGCCAGCAGTTCCTGTTCCGATGAGGATGCAAGCAGGGTCTGCATGCGGGCATCGACATCGGCTCGGTAGGCACGTACCTGGTCCAGCCCCGGTCGTGTCAGCAGCCCCCGCTGCGGCCGCGGATGCTTGTCGCCCACGGCGTTGTAGTAGGAGTTGAAGAGAACGCGAAAAGCGGGATCGAAAGGCGCGAAACCGCGCGCCCAGCGCTCCAGCACGAAGGTCTCGAAAAACCAGCTCGTGTGTCCCAGATGCCACTTGGTCGGGCTTGCGTCCGGCATGGATTGCACGCAGCAATCCTCGGCCGACAAGGGGGAGGCGAGCGCCGTCGTGCGCTCACGCACCGCCCGGTAGCTGTGGCTGAGTTCGGATGGGCTCATGGCTTTGCTCCAGGGACGTTCAGGGCCGTGCCAGAAACAGCGCGAACCACGAGCGATCGTCGCTCCAGACCTCGGTTCGCGCAAGACCGGCTTGGTTCAATAGTCGGACGAAATCTTGCGCCTGGTACTTGTAGCTGTTTTCGGTGTGGATGCGTTCGCCCCGGGCAAAGCGGCGTTGCCCGCCGGGCCAGCGCACCACATTCTCGACGCTGGCTTCCAGGTGCATCTCAATGCGGGATTCAGCGACATTGAAGAAGGCGCAATGGCACCACTGGCTCGGTTCGAAATCGCTGGCGATCAATTGATTGACGTGGTTCAGAACGTTCAGGTTGAACGCGGCCGTCACGCCGGCTGCGTCGTCGTAAGCGGCTTCGAGCACGGCCACTTCCTTGACCAGATCGACGCCAATCAACAACGCGCCGTCATCGTCCAGCAGGCCACGCATGCGCGAGAGCAGTTCCAGCGCCTGCGCCGGGTCGAAGTTGCCGATGGACGAGCCCGGATAGAACACCAGCCTTCGCTGCCGCGGCAGATCCTGCGGCAGTGTGAAGTCGGCCGTGAGATCGGCGGCGAGCGCGCGCACGTCCACGTCCGGGAGCGCGTCGCGCAGTTGCACCACGGCGTCGTGCAGGAACTCCGAGGAAATGTCGACCGCGACAAAGTGTGCCGGTGCAATCAGCTGGCACAGCTCGCGCGCCTTCTCGCAACTGCCCGCGCCCAATTCGATCACGGTCGCGCCAGAGCCCAGGCGATGCGCGATGTCAACGCCGTGCGCCACCATGATCTGGCGTTCGGTGCGCGTCGGGTAGTACTCTGGCAAGCGCGTTATTTCCTCGAATAGCAAGGAGCCCGCGGCATCGTAGAAGTACTTGGGTGCAATGCGTGCCGGACTCTCGAGCAGGCCTTGGACAATTTCCTGTGTGGGGAGCGAAGAGGAATCAGCCATGTCTCGTTCGGGTGGTCTTTTCACGCAGGGTCACAAACTCCTCTGCGGTGGTGGGATGAAGTGCCACTGTGGCGTCGAAATCCGCTTTGGTGGCGCCCATGCGGATGGCGATGGCCAGGCCCTGAATGATCTCGGGTGCGTCCGCGCCCACCATGTGCGCTCCCAACACGCGCTGGCTCGCACCGTCCACGATCAGCTTGATGAGGGTGCGCTCGTCGCGCCCCGACAGAGTCTGGCGCAAGGAACGAAAGTTGGCGCGGTAGATGTCGATCACGTCATGCCGTGCGAGCGCGTCGGTTTCGCTCAGCCCCACCGTGCCAATCGGAGGCTGGCTGAAGACCGCGGACGGAACCACCGTCAGATCGGCCACGGTCGGGCCGGGTCCGAACAGCGTGTTCGCCACGGCCGCGCCCTCGCGGATCGCCACAGGCGTGAGCGCAATGCGATTCGTGACGTCGCCCACAGCGTGGATGCTTGGGATGTTGGTGCGGCCATACTCATCAACCCGCACGCCGCCCGCGGAGTCGACTTCCACGCCGACTTGCGCCAGCCCCAAACCGTCGGTGTTGGGGACGCGCCCGGTGGCGTACAAAACCGCGTCAAAGAGCAGCGGCCCCTGACTCCTGCCGGAGATTTCGACCTGAAGTGCACCTGCTGCCACGCGCTCGATGCGGACGATATCGCTCTGGAGCAGGATGCGAATGTCCTTCTTCGACATTTCTCCGTGCAGATGTTGGCGCACGTCGTCGTCGAAGCCGCGCAGCAGCTGCTCGCCGCGATAGCACAGCGTGACCTGTGCGCCCAGACCCTTCAGGATGCCGGCGAATTCGACCGCGATGTAACCACCGCCAACGATCAGGATGCGCTGTGGCAACTGCGGCAGATCGAACACTTCGTTCGATGTGAGCGCAAGCTCGATACCTGGAATGGACGGCACAAAGGGCCGGCCACCGGTGGCGATCAGGATGTGCTGTGCACTGAAAGGCCGACCATCGACTTCCACCGTATGTGCGTCCAGAATGCGCGCGGCGCTGTGCAGGACTTTTACGCCGGAGCGGCGCAGATTGCTCTCGTAGAGTTCACTCAGGCGTGCGATTTCCTGGTTCTTGGCTGCGATCAGTTGCGGCCAGGAAAAGCGGGCGGGCGGCACGCTCCAGCCAAACCCTTGAGCGTCGGCGAAGTCATCTGAAAAGTGCGACGCGTAAACCAGCAGCTTCTTCGGCACGCAGCCGCGAATCACGCAGGTGCCACCATAGCGATAGCCTTCCGAAATCGCAACGCGGGCCCCATGACCGGCAGCGATGCGGGCGGAGCGTACACCGCCCGAACCACCACCGATGACGAAGAATTGGTAATCGAATTCAGGCATTTTCAGGTCTTCATGAGTTAGGGAACGACGGACGAAGCCCAGAGCAGTGAGTGACTTCGTCCCTGGATCGTTCGCATCTGTCGTTCAGAGTATGAGGTTTCTTACGCGTTCGCAGCGTCTGAGCACCGTGAACCCTTCTCGGCGGTGCTGGTTCTCGATGATTGCAGTTTTGCTTCCATGAACATTCCAACATGCCTACCCAAGCGCACGTGCGGCGTCGCGAGAAGGTCAGACAGCACTTGAATGCCCCCGGTATGCCACGCCTCATTTCAACACGGCTCGCCATTGATGCGCTTGTGTAACTGGCTGATCCGAGCTTCCTCTTGTGGTTGGCGGCGACCGACTGCTGCCGACATTTCCAACGGCTGGAATGGGCACTTATGGGGAGTGTTTGCTGCAGAGAATGTACCGATGGCATAGTAATGCCGACGGGCTGATGCAGAAGCGGAAGGAGCAATCTATTCTGCAGCAGAAAATCTATGGTGCCCGGGGCCGGAATCGAACCGGCACGCCTTGCGGCGGGGGATTTTGAGTCTGAGGGTGTTTTGAGGCTGGGCGTGGCTTGCAGGTCGATAATTGCCGCATATTTTTTCATTTTTCATGGCCGTCTTTCATTCTGGATTTCAAAACATGCGGCAACGGGCTATCGCACCGCTTTGAGCTGTGTCGCCTTTGTACGGTAGTGATCGGATGTGAGCTTGATGCTGCTGTGTTGCAGCAACTTGGATGCGGCGCCCATGTCTTCGGCCAGGTCCGCCGCGCGCTTGCGCATGTCGCGCAGGAACATTGATCGGATCTCGGTGGCCATGGAGGGGTTTTCAAGAGCGGCCTTGTCGCGCGCATCCTCGTAGCGCTCACGTAGCATCCTTGCAGAGACTTGGCGGCCGGTGTCTGTGGTCAGCATCATGACGCAATCCACATTTCCACGGCGTTCCAGTAGAGCGGTCAGCACTGGCGACTGTGACACGTCAAAGTAAGCCCACTTCCCGGTTTTGGTGCTTTTGAAACGCATCTTTCCTTCCACGGGGAGCTTCACGGTGCGAACGTCGGTCAGGCGCATTCCTGTGCTGGTAGCAATGTCCATTGCATCACGTAACACTCGGTCGGCTTGTGCGTAGACAGCTGCAAACAGAGTGTCGGTAACCTCAAACTCTCGGGCGCGCTCTTCATTCTTCCAGTTCTTAACGCCGACGGCAGGCCACGGCAGCGTTGTCATTCCCCACAATCGTGCTTTGCCCCACACGATTGA
>CAILAY010000195.1 GCA_903832285.1 uncultured beta proteobacterium
CAGACGTGTGCTCTTCCGATCTCCGAGAATATGGGAACCGGACTTTTGCTCGCTACCTTCATCGACGTGGCGACCGACGGCTTCATTATCGGTGCGGGGTTCGCTGTTGGCACCGAAACCGGAACCATTCTCGCGCTGGGGCTGTCGGTGGAGCTGCTGTTTTTGGGACTCGCCCTGGCTTCGGACACCACATCCGGCAAAAAGATCATCGTCCTATCTGGCGCGTTGGGTGCAACCGTGCTGCTTTTTTCGCTGCTGGGAAGCGTATTGTTGTCGGGAGCCTCGCATGCCGTGATGGGTGGAACTCTGGCATTCAGCGCTGCGGCGTTGCTCTATCTGGTGACCGAAGAGCTACTGATCGAAGCCCATGAAGTACCGGAAAAACCGATTTCTACACTGGTGCTTTTTGGTGGCTTCCTTGCGTTTTGGAGTATTCAGTTGTTGGGCAAGTAGCGAAAGACTCTTTAACGGGAGCGCATGCGAACTTGCGGTCGTTTTGCTTATCACCACGCTGTCATCGATTTCGGTTCCCAGGGTCGAGCCCGCCACCGGCATGCCCGAGACTTTCAACGTCGGCTGTCATGCGAATCCTGTGTGCGCCAGCGCACCGACGTCGGTGAGCAAAACCTCGAAGATGACAAAGAGGGTTGCCGCTTGGTTTGCGCCAAGGGGTTAAGCTCGTAGCGGGGTGGCGCAAGCGCTCGAGCCGGTCCGGGTCCAGGAAGCATGGCTTTTAGCAGAGGGAATATTCTTGAAACCCAATCTGAAGACAGGGATCTGGATGGCCCTAGCTGCGCTGTTGACGGCGCTGGGCGCGGCGCTTTCATTCTGGTCGTTTCATCAGACCAACGAGGCAGCGCAGGCCCGCAAGCGCAGCTTTGAGGTCTTGATCCGATCCAATGCCCTGCTTTCTGAATTGAAAGACGCAGAGACTAGTCAACGCGGCTTCTTGTTGTCGTCTAACCCGGCCTTTCTCCAGACCTATCTGTCCGTGCGCGATGGCGTCAACGTTCGCCTGACGGAACTGCGTGAGCTCACTTTGGTGGCCGGTGCGCAAAGACATCTGGACGCACTGGCTCCGCTGGTAGACGGCAAAATGGAGGAACTGGCGCAAACCATTGCGCTGCAGCGCAGCCTTGACACGGCCGCAGCGCTGGCGCGGGTCAACAGTGGCGAAGGTCAGCGTCTGATGGATGCGATTCGCGTCGAGATTCTCGGGCTTACCCGGATGCAGGAAGAAGCGATCGCGCAGCACGATGAGAAATTGCAGATCTACATGCGCCTGCTGTTCAACGCCCTCGTCGGCGCCAGCCTGGTGATCCTGCTGTGCGCGATGGCACTGAGCTATTTTCTGTATAGACAAGCCCAGCAGCGGGTGAAGAATTTGGGGCATCTGGAAACCCGACACTTGCTTGAAGTTCAGGAGCAGACGAATCGTGCGCTGCACCACGCCAACGTGGTTCTGCTCGAAAGCGAGGAAAAGCTTTCGGTGACGCTCAATTCCATCGGCGACGGCGTGATCGCCACCGATGCCCAGGCGCGCGTGACACGCCTCAACCCCATTGCCGAGCAACTCACCGGATGGACGCAGGCGCAGGCCGCTGGTCGCCCGGTGGACGAGGTGTTTCACATCATCAACCAGGAAACCCGTGAGCTTGCCGCCATCCCGGTGCTTGAAACCCTTGCGCACGGCACGATCCAGGGGTTGGCCAATCACACCGTGCTGATTGCACGCGACAGCAGCGAATGCTCCATCGCCGACAGTTGTGCGCCCATTCGTGACAGCAGCGGCCAAGTCATCGGAGCGGTACTGGTGTTTCGCAACGTCACCGAGGAATACGCCGTGCAGCAGGCATTGCGCGACAGTGCGGCCCTGGTGCAGACGATTCTGAACACGGTGGTGGACGCCATCATCACCATCCATGCGCGCGGCGGCATCGTCGAGACCGTGAACCCGGCTGCCGAGCAGATGTTTGGCTACAGCGCGGCCGATCTCGTGGGCCGAGGTCTCAGCGTGCTGATCCCCGAACTGGACCGCGACCAGCGCAACGGGTCGCTCGAATATTACCGTGCCAGCGCCGAAGCGCGCGCCAGCGGCCTGGGCCGCGAGGTCATGGGGCAACGCAAGGATGGCAGCTCATTTCCACTGGAGATCGCGGTCAGCGAAATGTGGCTCGGAGGGCAGCGTTTCTTCACCGGAATCCTGCGCGATGTCACCACCCGCAAGCAGGTCGAAGCCGAGCGCACGCGGCTCGATCTGGTGCTGCAGGACAAAAATTCCGAGTTGGAGCGCGCCAGGTACGCGGCCGAAAAGGCCAATCTCGCCAAGTCCGATTTTCTCTCCAGCATGAGCCACGAACTGCGCACGCCATTGGGCGCGATCCTGGGATTTGCACAACTCATCGAATCCGGCATTCCGACACCGACACCGGGTCAGCAGAAATGCATCAGCCAGATTCTCAAGGCCGGGTGGTACCTGCTGGAGCTGATCAATGAAATTCTCGACCTGGCACTGATCGAGTCCGGCAAGCTGTCGCTTTCACTGGAGACGGTATCTCTGGGCGACGTCATGCAGGAATGCGAGGCCATGATCGAACCGCAGGCCCTCAAGCGCGGCATCCGCGTGAACTTTGGTCGACTGGAGACGCCGCACTTTGTCAGCGCTGACCGAACCCGCGTGAAGCAGGTCTTGATCAATCTTCTGTCCAACGCCATCAAGTACAACCGCTCGGGTGGATCAGTGTCTGTCGATTGCGCCCAGGTCAGGAACGACTGGATCCGGATCAGTGTGCGCGATACCGGTGCAGGGCTGGCACCAGAGCAACTCGCGCAGTTGTTCCAGCCGTTCAACCGGCTCGGGCAAAAGGACAACCTCGAAGAGGGCACGGGCATTGGCCTGGTTGTGAGCAAGCGGCTGGTTGAACTGATGCACGGCTCGATCGGCGCGCAAAGCACGGTCGGTGAAGGCAGCGTATTCTGGGTCGAACTGGGTCGCGCGATGGCACCGCAAGCGTCCGCTCATGCCACCGAGCCGGCGCCACTCGGTCTGGTACAAACTTCAGGCGGCGCGCAGTTGCACACCCTGCTCTATGTTGAGGACAACCCCGCAAACCTGATGCTGGTGGAAGATTTGATCGCGCGTCGGCCCGACATTCGCTTGCTAACCGCAAGGGACGGCATCCGCGGTGTCGAAGTGGCGCATGCTGCACTGCCTGACGTGATCCTGATGGACATCAACCTGCCCGGCATCAGCGGACTCAAGGCGCTGGAAATCCTGGCGCAGGACCCGGCCACGGCGCACATTCCCGTCATCGCACTGAGCGCCAACGCCATTCCGCGTGATATCGAGAAAGGCCTGGAGGCAGGCTTCTTTCGCTACCTGACAAAACCGATCAAGGTCAATGAGTTCATGGAAACCGTGGACATTGCGCTGAAATTTGCAAAATCCCAGGCAGCCCTGGCGCCCCACAAGGAAGCATCATGATGATCACAGAGTCCGAAATTCTTGCCGCCCACATCCTGATCGTGGACGATCAGGAAAGCAACATTCAGTTGCTTGAGCAATTGCTCGGCGAAGCGGGCTATACCAGCGTGACTTCGACCATGAATCCACAGGAAGTCTGCACCCTGCACCGTGCTTACCACTACGACCTGATCCTGCTGGATCTGCACATGCCGGTGATGGACGGATTTCAGGTGATGAGTGACCTGAAGTTGGATGCTGCGGACGCCTATCTCCCGGTGCTCGTGGTGACGGCTCAACCCGGCCACAAGCTGCGGGCCTTGCAGGCCGGGGCCAGAGATTTCGTGAGCAAACCTTTCGATTTGATCGAAGTGAAAACACGCATCCGAAACATGCTGGAAGTGCGCTTGCTCTACAAGAAACTCGACGACTACAACCGGGAATTGGAACAGAAGGTCAATGAGAGAACGGCCGAGCTCAGTAGCAGCGAAGCGCGCTTTCGCAGTTTGACGAAACTGGCGTCCGATTGGTACTGGGAGCAAAACGAAACCGGTACTTTTACCCAGGTTTCTGGTCCGGTGCAGGAACTGCTGGGCCTGGGTGTCAGCGGCTTCCTGGGGGAAACAAGAGAGGGCGAAACAACCGCCTGGAACGAGGCCGAGCGGCAGGCGCTTCAGGCCAAGATTGAAGCGCGCCAGCCGTTCCTGGATTTTGCGTTTAGTCGTATCAACGCCGATGGTTCGCAACAACATTTTCGGGTCAGCGGTGAACCCATGTTCAGCCCGTCCAGTATCTACACCGGTTACCGCGGTATCGGCGTCGAAGTCAACACCAACAAGTAGCAGCCAGAACCTCGTCTGCAGGCCATGTCCTCACTCCATAGTCCGAATCAAAACCATCTGCTTGCCGCTCTGCCTCCAGCGGAGTTCGAACGGGTAGCCGCACATCTTGAGTTGGTCTCGATGCGGCTCGGGGAGAGTGTCTACGAACCCGGGATACATTTGCAGTACGCCTATTTTCCGACCACGGCCATCGTTTCTCTGCACTACGTCACAGAGTCTGGCGCATCGGCCGAAACGGCCGGGGTGGGAAATGAGGGTGTCGTCGGCGTCTCGCTGTTCATGGGGGGTGACACCACGTCCAGTTCAGCCGTGGTGCAAACTGCGGGTCATGCTTACCGGTTGGAACGCAGCGTGCTGTTGCAGGAGTTCCATCGGACCGGATTGCTCCAGCGTTTGCTGCTGCGCTACACCCAGGCGCTGATGACGCAGATGGCCCAGACCGCCGTCTGCAACCGTCACCACGCGGTGGAGCAACAGCTCTGTCGCTGGCTGCTGCTGACCATTGACCGGTGCCCGTCGCGGGAATTGGTGATGACGCAGGAGCTGGTTGCGAGCATGCTTGGCGTGCGCCGCGAAAGTGTCACCGAAGCCGCCGCCAAGCTGCAGCATGCCGGCTATATCCGTTATCGCCGCGGTCACATTGCCGTGCTGGATCGACAGGGGCTGGAGATGCTAGCCTGCGAATGCTATGCCGTGGTCAAGAAGGAGATGGGCCGCCTCCTGTCCGATGTCCAGTATCGCTGACGCTGGATGGCATTCGCCCATCGACAACTTTGGGGCAAGCTCCCGGCATGCGCTTGTCCCAGTTCACGGGTTGCTTCTTCGCCTCTTCGGAACAAAGTCCACGCCGTTCCTGGATCTTGCCAAATATCGCCGCGATGCCGACATCGCTGCCAGGATTGTCAGTGACTGGTGGCGTCAGTGAGTCGTCCCGGAAGGCCTTGCACCACGGGGTCGTGGCCTTGAAGGGATCGACGGCACCGAGTGCGATGCAGGCGCAGGGCGATAGTTGCGCCCGGGCGCGTTGCCAGCGCTGCGTTGGGGGCGCTGGGCGCCACCGCGGTAGG
Organism: uncultured beta proteobacterium; assembly: GCA_903832285.1. Taxonomy (GTDB): domain Bacteria; phylum Pseudomonadota; class Gammaproteobacteria; order Burkholderiales; family Burkholderiaceae_C; genus CAIKVZ01. The sequence goes on from CAILAY010000195.1 coordinate 5,373, forward strand.
GGCCAACCTGGTAATCCGGACCCCATGGACCGTAGTCGAAGCCGAACGGATCGTAGTAGTCCCGTCGGAAGCTCACGGTCACATCCCCGCTGTTGCCATACCCGCCCTCGCCAGTGACGGCGCAACCCGACGCCAGCAAAATGAAACAGCCGGCCACCACAGCACTGGTGGAGCAGCGTTTGAATCGGGTACTCATTTCGTCACCTCTTTGCTGTCGGTTTCAGTCCACTCAAGCAATCCGAACGGAGCGCCTTGCGGATCGGCCACAACTGCCACCTTGCCACCATGGCGATCTGCCCGAGGCTCAACCAGCACCCGACCACCGAGCGCCACAACCTTGGCGCTCATCTTGACCGCGTCGTCGACGCGCACGTAGTTGAGCCAGTGCGCGTGTGCCATGGGTCGATCCGCAGACAGCATATTCATGCTGCCACGCGCATAGCCTTCCGAGGCCAGCAACACGTGTTGATCGCTCCCGGTGGAGGGCAGATCGAAGACTTCGTAGTCGAACAAGGCCTGGTAAAAAGTGGCGCCCTTATCCGGGTCGGGCGTGAACAGCGAACTCCAGATCCATTCGCCGGCATCGGCCAGCGTGTCCGGCGGGTCGCCACGGGTGGAGGCGAGCACTGCGAATACAGCACCCTGTGGATCGGCGAAGATGGCTTCGCGTCCTCGGTTCGGGACGTCGCGTGGCTCCATCAGAACCTTCGCGCCGTTGCGCAATGCGGTCGCCCTGGCCGCATCCACATCGCGCACGGCGATGAAGCTCAACCACGCGGGTTGGCGGCGCACACCCACCGGTACTTCCTTATGGATCAGACCCGCAACCGGGTGCCCGTCCACGGCAGCCTCAGCGTAGCGCGTGCCGTCGACCTGAATGTCGCGAAACGTCCAACCGAGCAAGCCCGCGTAGAAGCGCTCGGAGGCAGGGAGATCGGGCGTCACCAACTCGACGAAGACAAACTTGCCGACGTGATGCTCCTGGCTGACAGGGTCGGCCAGCGCCGGGAACGTCGCTGCCCAGCAGGGCACGACGCCCGCGAACGCCAGCAACGCGCCCAGCAGACTGTGCCGGGATGCGCGCCAAGCTCGCACAGCTAGAACTCGCGGCCTGCTGACGGTTTCAATGTTGATTGCTTGCATGAAAAAGTCCTGGGCAAATTGGCTTCAATGCGACACTGGCGCAACCCTCACTTTCATGCTCCGGCTACGGAACGCACCGAGCATGGAAACGAACTCGTCGCGTCAATCGTCTTTTTTGACCAGCAGTTTGCTCTTGACGGAAGTGACGCCTTCGGTCCCGTTCGCAATGGACAGGGCTTTGTCCGCCTCTTCCTGGGTCCTCACTTTGCCGCTTAAAACCACGGCACCCTTGCTGTGCGTATCGACCTTGATGTGGGCCAGGCTGCTCACCTTTTCGTCGGCCAGCTTGGCCTTAATTTTGGTGGTTATGACCGAGTTTTTGACGAATGCCACCGGGTGCGTTCGGTCACCGTCCGTACTCGCGTCCTGAGCCTGGACGGCGACGGGAACAAACAAGTTTCCGATAACAAAACAGACTGTCGCGAGTTTGAATCTCATTGTGAATCCCTCTTTTTCCATGAAGTTGACGGTCTGCATCGTCCCGCCATTTCGATACAGCGTCTGTTCGCTTGCGCACATACAAGTCACAAAATTTCATCTAGCCTGCGACCTATGAAGCCCATGTCGCCGCCGCGCGCCGCCATCTCCCAGCCGACCCCACAGGCGCTCGCGTTGTCGGGAAGTTGGACCGCGCGCGATCCGCGCAGTCCGGTGCGGTTCCGGCGGCGGCGCCAGACGGTGCTCGAAGATCTCGCAGCTTTCTGTGCCGCGACGGCGCATAGCGCGCACCGGGACATGAGTGAGCGGGATGTTGATTCGTTGTGGCCTCGTTCAGCCTTGAGGAGATAGACCACCATGAATTCGACAAAACTCATAGGCGCCATTCCGATCGCCGCGGGTTGCCTGGGGTTTGATGCCGGGATCGTCCAAGATAAGTAATAGTCATCTGCCTGAAACCGATTTCCATGTGTACGCAAGCGCACAGACAGCGCGGGTCACCGGCATTAGCCTTTCATGTCACGCCGCGTGCCGGGCACAACGTGGACCGCATTCGTCAACCCGTCACCCCAAGGAATTCGTCATGAACTACTCCCGCTTTCCGCTCCATCGCCTCGCTCTGGCAACTGCGGTTTCCCTGCTTGGCACCTTCTCCGCATGCGCGGAAACCCCGGCTGCTTTGGCCGACGCGCAGGCTCGCTACCGTCAGGAAATGGCGCTGTGCAACAGCGGTCAATCCAACCAGGATATCGCGACCTGCCGCGAGGAAGCGCAACATGCTTTGGCTTCAGCACGTCGTGGTGGTTTGAATGATGTACCGGGCCAGTATGAGAAGAATGCGATGCAGCGCTGCGAAGCCCTCAAGGGCGACGACCACAACGACTGCCTGGCGCGTATGCGCGGCGAAGGTATTGTTGACGGCAGCGTCACGGGCGGCGGCATCCTGCGCCAGAGCGTGACAGTGGTACCTGGAAAATAGTTTTTTCCGCTGCAGGGCCGCGTTGAGCGGGACAGGTCGGCTTGCCGGCCCAAAGATCCCCGCAGCGGGGGAACACCAATTTCAGTTATTCAGCAACAGCTGCATGATGATCCCGGTGGCGATGGCCACCAGCACATAGTCGCCCCCGGTTTGCACCCAATGGTAGCCACGCGGAGGCGCGCTCAGGCGGTGACTGCGCCAGTCATCCACCACGTACTGGTTGTTGCGGTATTGGGCCGGCAGCCGCGCGCCCCGATGGAACGCATGGTCGGGGCCGGCACCGCGTTCATCGCGCTGGGCATTGTCATTTCCGCGCCCCTGATTTTGAGGCCGACTCGGTTGGCGGGCCTGGTTGTTTCGATTGCCCTGCTGGGCGCCGCGTTGCGCCTGCTCCTTGCGATTGTTGTTATTGTTATCGTTGCGATCCTCAACGCCTTGGGCGAAACTGAATCCACCGGTGGTCAATGACAAGGCCATGATGGCACATACAACTGATTTACATTTCATGCTGGGCTCCAATAGGTTGGGAAGTACCATACTTGCCTCGCGCACTGGGCGGTGCACGATGTATCGACCTGGCAATAGTCAATACAGGCAAAAGATAGACTTTTGCACCAACAAAATCTGTGCGCCACCGCACTCAGCAAGACTTGTTGGTGCGCCGACCGACGAAAAACGCGTAGTCGGTGCCATCGCTGTAATCTTCCCAGCAGAGCCAACCCTGATCTGTGCGCTCGCGCACAGACAAAAACCGCATCTCTGTCTAGCATCGTGCCGATGTCACATTCAGCAGCGGCCGGCCTCGCTCGCACTCCGATGACGGGTGGGGGATTGATCCAAACAAACTACCGAACCATCGGCGCGACATGGCTCCCGAGCATCGTCCAAGAGTTGGGTAGCAATGTCTGCCGGATGTTGCTTATGCTTTGTATCCTGGGTGTCGGGTGTGCCGTCATGGCCGCTCCTGATGCGGCAGCGACGTTGGGCGAAAAATACGCATCGTTGGGCGAGCAGCTGCAACAGAGTCCGTTCGGGAAGCCACTGTTGCTGGCTTCAACAGACACGCCCACACGCCTGACCGGCGACATCTACGCCGTTGTTGATTATCCGTTTGGCGTAGTGAATGCAGGCCTGAACAGTCCGGAGCATTGGTGCGACGTGATGCTGCTGCACGTGAATACCAAATACTGCCGAGCCACGGTAGCACCATCGATCACCACCCTCACGGTCTATATCGGAAAGAAAACACCGCAAGAGCTTCCAGCCGCATCGCGTGTCGACTTCAACTACGTCGTTCTTGCAGCAACCTCGAACTATTTGGCCATCAAGCTCACCGCCAATGACGGCCCTCTTGGAACCAGTGACTACCTGATTCAGTTGGAGGCGGCGGCACTCCCGAACGCCAGGACGTTCATACATCTGACGTACTCCTATTCGGCCAGTTTTGCCGGTCGACTGGCGATGCAGGCTTACCTTCTGACCGGCGGCCTGGGCAAAGTGGGTTTTACCTCCATCGGCAAACTCTCCAACGGACAGTCTGATTTCATTGGTGGGTCGCGCGGTGTGGTGGAGCGCAACACCATGCGGTATTACCTCGCCATCGACAGCTTCCTGGAATTCGCAGGTGCGCCTCCATCGACGCAGTTCGAGCAACGTCTGCAGAGCTGGTTTTCCGCCGTCGAGCGCTATCCACGCCAGTTGCATGAGCTTGATCGGGACGAGTACCTGGTGATGAAGCGGGCTGAGTCTTTGCGACAGCAGGGGCCAAAGTAGCGCCACCAGGCATGACGGCGCAAGCGAAGTTTTCGTTTATTGTTCCTTTTTTGATATCATATAACTTGACGAAGCATATCGAGGATGTTGCCAAGTGGGTTCATCCATTGCTTACATCGAGGAGTACGCCGTGGCGATTAAAGAGAGTCCGACAAATTCAGCGAATAACGCCTTGACGGATCCGCGGGATCGTGGAATTCAAGCCCGAAGTGCCGGGGTCGGGGCACGTGCCATGGACCACTCGCAACGTCAGCGGATGTTGCGTGGCCGCGCCGATTCTGCCGCGCACGAGCGGGCGACAAAATACCCGGATAGGCCCAACCTGATGTCGCTCGATCAAACGCCCGCGATGTTGCACGAATTGCAGTTGCTTCAGGTTGATCTGGCAATTCAGAAGGAAGAATTGCACCGGGCGAAAGCAGCGATTGACATCCAGCGAGCACGCTATTTCGAACTCTATGATCTTGCTCCCATTGGCTATTTCACGCTCAGTCTCAAGGGGTTGGTGCTGCAAGCTAACGGACGTGCAACCGAAGTCCTTGGTGTTGCACGCGGCAGTTTGGGGCGCAAACTTTTCTCCCAATTCATCTTGGAGCAGGATCACGATGCCTATTATCTTTTGTACCGCCAATTGTTGAAGTCGGGCGAAGCGCAATCCTGTGACCTTCGGCTGTTGCGCTGCATGGGCACGCCTATCTGGATGCACCTCGAAGCCACCGTCGCTCAGGACGAAGGGGGCCACAAGATCCTGCTGATGACGCTGAGCGATCTGGCCGAGCGCAAGCACGCAGAGCAGCAGCGACTGCGCAACCTGATTGAGTGGACGCGCGAGGCCACTGCGGTGCATCGTGACGGCATTCTGGTCTACGTCAATCCGGCCGCGATCACGATGTTCGGCGCCATGTCGGCACAGGAGCTTCTGGGCAAACCTGTGCTTGACCTGATCCACCCGGACGACCACCAAACCGTGCTGGAGCGCATTCGCAACCTCGCGCCAGATCAACCTGCCACGCTGGTCTATGAGGAGAAGATGCTCAGGTTGGATGGTGTGGTCATGGACGTGGAGGTGCAACGGAGCAGGATGGTTTATGACGGCGGCTCCGCGATTCAGGTCGCGATGCGCGATATCACAGACCACAAATTTCTCGATCGGACGCTGCTCGATAAGAACGTCGAACTGGACCTTTCCCGCGCCGCCGCTGACAATGCCAACTTGGCCAAATCCGAGTTCATCTCAAGCATGAGTCATGAATTGCGCACGCCGCTTAATTCGATACTGGGTTTCGCGCAACTTATGGAACTGGGATCACCCACAGCCGTCCAGAAAGGAAATCTCGATCAAATTCTGAAAGCGGGATGGCATCTGCTGGAGCTTGTCAACGAAATCCTCGATCTGTCGCATATTGAATCGGGCAGCGCGCTGCGTTCACCAGAGTCGGTGTCACTGCAAAAAATCATGCTGGAATGTCGCGCGATGATGGAGCCGCAGGCACAGAACCGCGGCATCGCCATGACCTTTCCCCGATTCGATGTCCCGTGCTTTGTCATGGCCGATCCGACCCGAATCAAGCAGGTTCTGATCAACCTGCTTTCCAACGCCATCAAGTACAACCAGCCCGGTGGCGCGGTATGTGTGGAGTGCAGTTTGAGGCATCCGGATTCAGTTCGTATCAGTGTGCGCGATACCGGCGCCGGACTGACAGCACAACAGCTTGCACAACTGTTCCAGCCGTTCAATCGTCTGGGCCGAGACGGGCAAGGGGAAGAAGGTACCGGCATCGGCTTGGTGGTGTGCAAGCGACTGGTCGAATTGATGGAAGGTCGCATCGGCGCCGACAGCACAGTTGGAGTTGGCAGCGTGTTCTGGATCGAATTGAGCACGGCAACGGCGCCGCCATCGCATGCCCCCATCCCTGCTTGAGCGACAACCATCTGCGGCCAGGCCCCTGCTGATCGGGTTTGTCGCGGCTCTGCTGGCCTTTATCTTCCTGCGGCTTGGCAGCGAAGTCATGGAGGGGGACACGCATGGTTTTGACATGCGACTGCTGCTCGCGGCCCAGTCGCTCAGGGTTCGCTATCCTTGGCTGAGCTCCGTCATGCGCGACCTGAGCGGTCTTGGCAGCACGGCCGTATTAACCCTTTTCACTGTCGCCACGGTGGGCTATCTTGGAATTGTCTCGGCGCGAATCACCGCGTCCCTGGTAGCCACGTCGGTGGGACTTGGGACAGTTCTCGTCAGCGTGTTCAAGGCGGGTTTCGCGCGCCCGCGCCCGGACGCCGCCTACGCCGAAATAATTGCCTCCGATTTGAGCTTTCCCAGCGGACACGCCAGTATGTCGGCGATCGTTTTTTTGACGATCGGGGCACTGATCGCGAGCCAACGCAGCGGTTTGGCAGAGCGCATTTATATCCTGACGGTCACGGCCGTGTTGACCTTTCTGGTCGGTCTGAGTCGCGTTGCATTGGGCGTTCATTGGGCGACCGATGTTCTTGGGGGTTGGACCTTCGGTGCGGCTTGGGCCATCGGGTGGTTGCTGCTCGCGCATCAACTTGGAAGACGAGGACACGCCAACAGCAAGGCGGAAAACGGCGGTCTTCCACACACCAAGCGATAGCAGGAACAGAACCGAACCTGTCCGCAAGCACGATCGCCGCCGACGCGTCTGTTGCCGACCTTCTTCTGCGATGGGCACATTCATTGACCGATCCCGGGGATATCAGCATCCCGGATCTTGCCGCATTGCGCGATTTTTTTCAGACCGGCGCTGATCCAGCGGCGCCGCTGCTTCATCAGGATTTGCGCCTCGTTCAACATGTGCCGAATAGGGCGGGTGGCCTTCCGAGGCCCCCCACCGTCAGGCGAATCGAGTGAATGGTGACCTCGGTGTCGCTGCAATTTCGACCGCAGCCACGGTCTTTGATGGGCGCAGGATCGAAGACACTTTAGAGGTGGGTTGCCGCGTCATTGACGGCCTGTTTGGCATCGCCAAAGGTCTTCTGTGCCTTGCCCAGTATCTGCTTCGCAACACCCTTGACCTGCTGGTCCGGACTTCCAGACAACTTCCCGGCTTCCTGCTGAAGCTTGCCGCTGATATTTTTGATAGTTCCCGTGACTTGATCTTTGTTCATGATGTCCTTTGAAAAGAATGAATAAAAGTGAAATTGAGCTTTTTGTGGCTCCGGTCAATAGTAGAAAATCCGTGCAATCCGGTCTGTGCGCCAGTTCACAGACGCGGTCATTCAGATGCACTTTTCCGATGAGATCGCCCGCAGCGTGGCAATGCCGAGGCTCACAATTGAAAGGCGACCCATCGCACCATACCCTCGACCAGATCCCTTGCCAATCCGGGGGGGCGTGGCCGGTAGCGTGTCGCGGCGGCTTGTTGCCACTCAATCCATTTGGCAAAGCGTTGCACAACTGATGGATCGTAAAAGGCGACCATCAACTCATAGTTAAGGAACAAGCTTCTTTCATCCAGATTGGCAGAGCCAATCAAGGCCAGGTCATCGTCAACGAGCATGGCTTTGGCGTGAATCATGCTGGGCGCGAGCCAAACCTTCCCGCCCGCCTCAGCCAATTCCCGCAGTGCGGCATGACGCGCAATGTCGGCCAGCTGGTGGTTCGACCGCGCGGGCAACAGCAAATCGACTGCAACGCCGCGCCGGGCCGCCAGCGTCAGCGCCATCAGAAGTGTTGAGTCCGGCACGAAATAGGGTGTTACCAAAAGGATACGGGTATGCGCTGTGAAGCAGCCCGACACCAGCAGCGTATAGACCGTGTCGTCCATCTGGTCCGGGCCACTGGCGACAAGGCGTGCGCGTAAAGTCGCGCTTGTGCATGTTCTGACTGCAAGCTGAGGCGTACTCGCAATTGAACCCTTTGTCGCAAAGATCCAGTCTTGTTCGAACCGATCCCCTGCTTGTTGCGCCAGTGCGCCCCGCAGGTCGAAGCTCAAGTCAATCCAGGCACGCTTTCCACTGCGGAGAGACGGTTCGCCTTCGAAGTATTCTGCGGCCAGATTGCGGCCGCCGCACCACATCCACTCGCCGTCCACGACAACCATCTTGCGGTGGTTACGCAAGTTGGTGCGCCCAGGCAAGGGTGACCGCAGCGGCGAAACAAACAAGGCCACTTGCACGCCGGCGGCGGACAGTCGGCTCAAATTTGGACGGCCACCCATGTAGAAGCCGATGCCATCGACCATCAGCCGAATCCGCACCCCTTCCCGTGCGCGCTTCATTAAAAGCATGGCGATTTCGTCACCGAGCACATCACGACCGAACAGGAAACTGCACAGGTCCACAGTGCGATCAGCACCCTCGATCATGTTTCGCAAGCATTGCAGCGCCTGCCCCCCATCCTGATGGATCGCGAGTTGCTCGAAGGTCGCGGAGTCGGGAAGCCCCATGGCGGCCGCGAGTTGCCCGGACTTCGCTGCCGCCGTATCAGATCCGACCCGTGCAATCAAAGCCGGGCGGTAGCCCACAACCTTTCGATTGCCAACCATCAGGTAAAGCGGCAATGCCAGGTAGGGCAGCAATATCAAAGAGACGACCCAGGCGATGGCAGCAGAGGGATGTCGACGTTGTTTCAGGGTGTGGGAGGCTGCTGCGTAAATAGCCAGCCCCGCCAGCACAACCAAACCGTGCAGCGTCACCCAACGAAGCGAGAAAAGTTCATTCAGCAAATGTGGTCCAACCCGTCACATGACAAGCCCAGAGGAAGTTGACTTGATGGTACAACCAGATGCGGGCCTCCATTTGATTTGAGTGCCACCCAAGCCTGCGCATGATGCGCCCGGGCACCCAGGTTGCGCTCACGCCCCGGTCGCGTCGCATCACGATCCAAAATCTGACGCGCACGCGGGCCACGACCCCACGACTGCGCTCGATCCCAAATCGCTGCCACAAACAAGCGGCACCGTCTCCAAGTTTCTGTTCAATGTGTACGGCTATGCTGACGGCTTTTTGCCGGATGGTGAGCAGCAGGTCCACCTGCCGCCGCATTTGTCCGCGGAACTCCTCAAGGCGGTCAAGGTGGGCGACAAAGTCGTAGTCCGCGGCGTCAATCCTCAAGGCGTGAACGTGCTGGTGGCAGCCTCGATCACCGCGGCAAGTGGTGCCGAAATCGTAGCCCATGGTTCCCGACCGAAGCTGCAGAAACCTTAAAAATGCGGGTGAGGACCTGTGCCTGAAATGACCCTTTCAACGCTCACCGGTTGGCATCCCTCCGGCAGGAGCGGTGAACATGTTCGAGTGGCTACGGTCGTTTTTGCCCCGCATGCCTCACTAAGGCCAAGCTCTTCGCTCGACATTTTCCAACGACGAAGCGATAGCGATGGCATCCCGACGCGGCACTGATTTCGGGGGTCTCGCTGCGGCCCTGATCCCGGCGTAGTACCCCACATTGCACCAACAATGACAGTCAGCAGGAATCGACCCATCTTGAAACAACCATCAGACTCGGATTTATGACGGCGTTCGGCTTGTCAATTGTCAAGACAGGAGCGGCGCCACCCCCTACTATGACCCTTGATGAGCGTCGACCGCTTGCTGCGGGGATTGGGAACTGGGACTTGTTCTTTAAGGGGGTGCGATGATAACTACTGTCACTGGAAGCGGCTTGCGCTGTCGCGACAATTTGCGGGCACAGCCACGAGTCGCCAACAACGGTGGTGATGCGGTGAACGTGCCGGTCGTAGCCCACGATCCGGACGAACCCACTCTGATGATCAAGTTCACTTCGCTGGTGTTGCTGTCGTTGGCACTGGTTTGTTCCATCGTTGCACTTGCCACCTTGCTGCTGCGTTGATGCGCTTGACCGACAACGCGCAAGAACCAGCCACAGGGCATGATCCGAGGCCAGTGATGCATGGGTAGTGGCAAATTCCCGCACCCATCCGTCGCCAAGCTCTTCACGTCAGCGGCCTGGAGCATCGGGCCGACTTCTCTCGCACGTATTCGCTGCTGCGAAGATGCGTGGCAAGATGCCCCTGCATTGCCCCTTTGTGGCTATTCTTTTGGGTCGCTGCCGTGCCCGACGACAATTCGGCGTAACCTGGCCTCAGGTTCAACTTTTTGAGTTGGCTCAGTTTCTCCAGACCCGTCATTCCGGTTGAATCCACATCGCGGACCGTTGTTCCGCCTGGAAGGGTAGCCTTCATGCCTTCACGCAAGATCCTCCAAGTGACAGACCGCCAGCCAACGGCGCGCCTGCACAGCGCGAACACTGGGATGAAGCGATGTTAGACAACCCATCCACCCCGGCAATGCTCAAGGAGCCGCCAAGCCTGCGTCAGCAAGCCGAAGCGACCTATCACAGCAACGTTGCCAATGCCCCTGTTCCGAGCGGGCCTGCCTCCAGCGAAGCGAAGGACGCAGCGTTGTTTGAGCTGGGTGTGCACCAGATCGAACTGGAGATGCAGAACGACGAACTGCGCAAGAACCAATTGGAACTTTACGTTGAGAGGGTGCGCTACCTTGACCTCTACAACAACGCGCCGGTAGGTTACTTCACGCTCACGGAGCAAGGTGTCGTCTTGCAAGCGAATTTCGCCGCAGACGCGATGGTGGGGGTGCGCCAGGGCGCGTTGGCAAATAGCCGGTTCTACCGTCATGTTTTGCGCGATGACCAGGACATCTTCTATCTTTTGCTCAAAGACCTCCCGAATGCTCCCCAGACACGATCAGACGTATTTCGGTTGGCTCAGTCCTCAAGCCAAGTGTTATGGGTGCGGATGTCGGTGACACCAGCCCGGGACAGCCATGGCGGTTTGACCTACCTGGTGGTGATGGTGGACATGACCGCAGCCGTTGGGCGCGAAGATGAACGTCGTCGAAACGAGTTGGCGCTGCGCAATGCGCTGGTACGTGAAGTGCATCACAGAATCAACAACAGCTTGCAGGGCGTCATCGGTATTCTGAGCAGATATGCTGATGCTCACCCGCAGACAGCAACCCCCATGCGCCAGGCGATTGGTCAAGTCAGCACCTTATCGGCTATTCATGGCCTGCGCGGTCGTGGCGCTACGGGTGCAGTTGTTTTGTCGGAGTTGATTGGCGACATTGCGAATCAGGTTCAAGGGCTGTGGCAATCCCCGGTGACGCTGAACATTCCCGCGAATTGGCGGCCATCGATGGTTGTTGCTGACGCTGACGCGGTGCCTGTTGCCATGATACTGAACGAACTGATGACGAACGCCGTCAAACACGGCGGCCTTGCCCAGGGGGGCGTTGAGGTCAACGTTCAAGAAGGGGCCACGGATGGTGTTGTCCAGATTCTGGTTTGCAATCGGGGCCAGTTTGCACAGAGCCTGGAACCGAGAAACACTTGGCACGGGGGTCTGGGCTTGATCGCCGCCTTGATTCCAAGGAGTGGTGCGCAAATCACTCGGGCCCAGCTTGGAGATACGGTGGTCACCACATTTGAATTGGAAAGCCCTGTGGTTTGCACTTTAAGAGAGACGACGACCGCAGCCTGAACAGCGGTTGTCCCCTTGTGTGGGTGCTCCCGGGCCTGGGCGAAGGTCAACTTTAAGCACAATCTGCACGTGCTTGAGGTTGCACCCGCTACGGGGTTGAACCGGCGCGGCTTACGCAATGTCCGATATCTCGCCAAACCCTTCAAGATTGGCGAGCTCATGGAAACGTTGGACGTAGCGCTGAAATCTGCGGCAGGGAAATAGGCCATGCACTGGCGCGGCATGCGTCTACCTCTCACCGCTTTTGTTCAACGATGAAGGACTCGGTGTCCCTTTGATAGGCACCGCTCAACCCCACACTTTTCAGCAACAAGGAGTTATTGCCATGTCAAACAGCGACACCTATATTGAAAGAAATGACTTCATCAATTAGGCAGCAGGAGCAGATCGAGTGATGGCGGCTCGCTGCTCAAGACGATGAAGCTGCAGATCAGCATCAACCACGTGATCTCTTGTTGTGTGCGCCAGCGAACCGACAAAACACCCGACCACTGCTAATCTGGATTTACGCGTGTATCAGGCTCGTGCTTGCATTTACTCACTTCGCCAAACAAGGAAACCTCATGAACAAAGATCAGGTCAAGGGCCCCACAAAAGATATCGCTGGCAAAGTACAGGGAGTCACCGGCAAGTTGGTGGGCAGCAAATCGCAGGAAGTTGAGGGTTTCAACTTGCAGATGGAAGGTAAAGCCCAAAAGGGATATGGCGATGCCAAAGATGTCATCAAAGAGAAAATCCGGGCGCCAGGAGAAGAATCAAAGATAGCCATATGAAATCTTCAACCATCAGCCTGCCGGACAGGCAACTGGCAGGTGGCTCCACCATTGCGGTTGGGGTGTCATCAGGCAGGCAGTTCGGTGCCACACGTCGGCACGAACGACTGTGTCAGATTGGTTTGCGAATCATGGGCGCAGCGTTCGCGGCCATGCAGCCATTGGCGGCATTCGCCGAACTGTCCAACGATTCGATGATTGGCCCAGCCCTGCGCAGTCGTCCGATATACGACGGCTCGCAATCGCAAGCAGTGGAATTGGTTCCGGTCATCCGCCATTTCGGCCAACCATGGTTTATTCGCTCGACCCAGGGCGTGCTGGAGGCGGGTGTCCGCACGGAGTTTGTACCCGGCCTGCATGCAGGCGTGCAACTAGCGTATGAACCAGGGCGAAACGTCAACGAATCGGAGTTCGCGCGAAGCCACCAGATTGCGAATATCAGTAGCGGCGCATCTGTCGGTCTGCAAATGGAATGGGATCACGCCCTCGGTCCGGCCCCGGTCACGCTGCTGGCACGGATCCGACAAAACATCGACTCCGCTCGGGGTGCGCAGGCGGACCTGCGCTTGAGTGTCGGTGTGTTCCATGGCGGACCGGTTAACGCCGGCGTTTTTGCGCAGACGACCTGGGCCAACGCGAAGTCGGCGGGCGCGTGGTACGGCATCGGGGCGCAGCAATCCGAAGTCACGGGTCTGACGGCGTTCCAGCCGGGGAGTGGCTTGTTGTTCAACAGTTTCGGACTGCTTTGGTCGGTCGACCTGAGCCCGAAGTGGGTCGTGGTTGGCGGTCTGGAGAGACGGCGCTTGTCCGGAGGCGCTGCCCACAGCGCATTGGTGGAACGGCCATCGAATAGCTACATCAGCGCTGGCGTTGCCTACCGTTACTGAATTCAATGCTAAGTGCATGAGAGCATTGGGCGGAGCCTCAGGCCTACTGACCAGACGATGCGCGGCCTCGGTTCTGGCGCTACTGGGGATGGTTGCAATGGCGAGGCTGCGAGCCGCGCCTGGGATGACTATGCCGATGGAAGTGAACTTCCTGCTCGGTTACGTCGAAGCATCCGGATGCGCCTTTCAGCGTAACGGCAGCTGGTATACCGCGCAGGAAGCTCAGGCCCATCTGCGGGAGAAATTCAAATATCTGATTGCGACGAACAAGCTGGAGACGACCGAACAGTTCATCGAACGGGTCGCCACCCGAAGTGACTTGACCGGCCTTGCCTACCTGGTCCGGTGCAACGGCGGGCCTATCATCACAAGCAAGCAGTGGCTCAGCGACGAGTTGTTGCGGTTGCGCCAGAATCCGTAGGGTAGCGGCGGCATTCACTCGCCGGCGCGAATGGCGTCACGAGCGCCGGGCCAACTGCCCGAATCACTAACCCGAGCCTACCTTCAGCGTCTGCACGTTTGATCAATGCCTTGCGCAGCGGAGTCAACCTAGCGCCATTCAGCGGCGCCGAAATCGCTTCCGCCATCGTAGCTATAGAAGAGGCCGATGGTTGATCTCTCCTGTGTCCCGTTGCCCAAGAACGAATAGGTCGCGTCGCGGCGGTTCCAAAGGTACTTGATGGCGATGGAGTGCTGCTTGGCAATCCGCATTGTTAACGATACGTCGGCGCGGGCAATGTTGTCCCGCCCTCCCGTGCCGCCGGAGCCGACATGGCTTACGAAATATTCACGCGCCGTCCCGTCCAGAGCCGCGCGGTTGCCGAAAACAAAACGCATCGCCATCAGGGCCTGCGGCGCCACGCCATAGTGGTATTCGTCTGTGGGGCCGCCGTGAAGGGTACCCACGGCCGCGTAGCCCATGCCCAGCATTGTCGTTCCCTGCAACGCAATATCCTGCGATAGCCACCACTGGCCGGTCGTGCCGAGCGATAACGCCGTGCTTGAGATACGGTATGTTTGGGGGGCGATGTAGTCGTAAGTGCCATACAGCCCCCAGATGCCGCGGAAGTCACGCCCTTTTTCGTAGCTTCGCCCCACCAACATTCCGCGCGTCAGAATATTCTCGAACGTGTTGGCACTCGTTGCGGTGGCCTGAAACGCAAAATAGTCGAACGGCCGGCTGTATTCGTATCCCGCCTTGCCGGGCAATCCATAGTCCATGTAGTAGTCCGCCAGAACCTCATTCGTTTTTCGGACGCTCGAGGTTCCCTGGACGCTATGCGTAGCCGCACTCAAACCCAACTGCAAGCGGCCGTAGTAGAAGGCACCACGACTCGAGAACACCGGGCTGAAGCGCTCGCCATAGGCGAGACGGTTAAATCCGGTCGATGGCGAGACAGCCGCAGATGCAACTTCACGCCAGAACTTGGGCAGTCCGTAGTCCTGCTCAAGCACCAGACTCGACATCCGGAACAGCGCCTCGCCCAGAAAGCTCCCTGCGATGCCACTGGCAACCTGATCGTTGATCGCCGGCCGGGTCTTTTCGCCAGCGATTTCCCACGCGGCGCTGCCGAGAAACGCATAACCGGCCGATTCCCAATAGCTGAGCCCTGCAGAACGCGCGAACCCTTGGTACATCGATCCTTGATAGGGGTGCCCAAACTGGTTCACCGCGTAGGGATCGTTGTCGGTAGCCCATTTCCCGCGCAGGTTGCTGCGGATAGACGCTGCGGTGACATCGTAATCGTTGCTGCCGCTGAATTGATGGTTGAAACGGTTCAGCAGGAAGTCAAAGCCCAGGATCTCCATCGCGGGTATCGAGTAACTCTTGTTTGCGCCGAACTCCAATGCGGAAGCCGGGACTGCGGGTTGACCCAGGTCTGCGACAGTCACATCTCCCGATTGCGCGAGCATGACAGTAGTCGGACGCAGCGAAGGTTCGCCCGTACTCTGTCGCTGCGCCAGCAACACCTGAGCCGACTTCTGGGGTGGGTCTGCGCCGGCATCTGCAACTGATGAGGCACCGGTCGAAGTCCAAGACTGAGCTAACGAGTCGGCGCCTGCGCCAAGTGTGCAGGTCGAGCAAAGCGCCAAAGCAACTCCTCGGACCACCAGGCTGGCGCGATGTGCATGTATTTCTTCCAAGGTTGTTCCCCCGTGCCTGGTCGCCGCTTGAGTCTGGACGGAAAGTGCGTTGACGCAAACGAGGACCAAAAAAGATGAATGGAATGGTGACTGGTTGTCAATCTAAACATCTACAAACGCTACGTCTGTGCGCTGCAGCACATAGGGTGGTTTTGACGGCGCCATATTTCCCCGTGCTGCCCAAGTCGGCTCTGACCACGGCTGAAGCCACCGCCAAGGTGCAATTCAAGACCGCTGATGCCAACGCGAACAGTTGGTACTGGTGTCCGGATACAGCCTGATCAAGACACTCACGCTTCCCGAAAAACAGGCGGCGCTGCTGTCGATCAGCCGCATTCGTTTCTTTTCCGAGAACTGTCTCCCGCCGCTTAGCATGCGGACCGCCACCGTATCGAATTCACGTGAACGTAGACAAATACGTCTCGCGGTTCTTCTTCGTGTAGATCAGGACGCCGCTTCGGGTGGTGAGGTCTTTCAGGAGCGTGCCTAGCGCCGATGCGGCGTCCACGAGGGCTGAGTAGGTGATGGTGCGCGCGCCGATGTGAAGCGCTGGATGACCAGGGCTTGTCTCGGCGGACATCCTCACAATGTCGAAGAGAGTTGTTGGAGTCACTGCGATGTCGCTTAAAAATAGGCGTCGACCGACACCCCGATGGGACAATGGCGCGACAGCTCGCCCGTATCGCCTTCGACCTTGAGCGCCACATACGCGCCATCCGTCGGGGAGTACATCTGCGATGGCGGCACGCTGGGCATCCGGGGGTACAGGCCGTAGTCGCCCACGACAGCCGGAGTGATCGACAGGATGCGGCCGCGATAGGACTTGTCCTCGATCTTCAGCGTCGCCTCCTGGCTGGCGCCTTCCATGCTCAGTCTTTCATAGATGCGCCGGCTGACATTGGCGGTGACGTAGAACTCGCTGCAATCGAGATAGGCCAGCAGCCTTTCGCCCTTGGTGACGGTGGCTCCGGTGCTCACGAACGCGCCGGAGATCATGCCGGACGCTGGCGAGACGATGCTGGCCTCCCTCAGGGAGCCTGCGTTCTTCGTTCTCGCCTGAAGCTGGGATTCCAGCGTCTGGACCTGACGCTTCGCCGACTCCTTGTCGTTCGAATAGTCGGCCACCTGCTTGCGCAGCGCGATCATTCGCCCCCGCACGGCCGATAGTTGAGGCACCTCCTGGTCCTCGACTTCGAGATTGCGTTCGATCAGATCGTAGGTGGCCCGAGTCGATCGGACGTTCGCTTTCAACGCCTGGACTTCGTCGTCCGCGCTCTTCAGGTTGGCATTGGCCTCCTGCAGTGCAAACGTGGACACGAAGCCGCTCGTCACCAGGTCGCTCTTCTTCTGGTAGTCGCTTCTGGCGAGATCCAGTTTCGAGATGGCCTTGTCGAGATATCGCTCGTCCCGTTCCGAGCGCACCTTGACTACGTTGAGTGCATGGGATTGGGACGACGCGTAGTTGTGCTTTTCCTGCGCCAGCTGCTGGCGCGCCGTATCAAGCAGCGTGGAGGTTTTCTCGTAGGTGATCCTCGCCAATGCAAGGCGTTGTTGGGCGTCGTTCAATTCCTTCTCGTCGAAGTTTTCGCTGACGATGCGCAGGAGCGGCGCGTTCGGCGTGATCCGGCTCGACAAGGTGAGCTTTCCGGCGTCGACAATTCGACCGTCAATCGGCGAGATGACCGTAATCTGGTGCGAGCAGAGGACCGCAGAGATGGACTTGTTGTCCAGAAACGTCCGGTAGACGTAGGCCAGTAAAATGGACGCTACCGCCCCGATGAGGACCGTTCTGGTGGCGAAAAACAGGTTTGCTATTTTGGAAGCAGGCATTTGGTGCTCATTCTTCGTTCAGGCATTCGGCGCTATAGATTCGGCCGTCCTTCGGACATATGAAGCGCCCAGAGCCTCCAGTGCCGAGGTGACAGCGGCGACCTCCATCGATGCTTCGGCGATGAAATGGCCGGCGCCGGGCAGGACCACGTGCGTGAACGGAACCGCACGCGCCGTGAGTCCACTGCGGAACGCGGCAGTGTCGGCCCAGTCGTCGTGCTCGCCTTCCACGAAGATCTGCTCACCCGAAATCGGCACGTCACCGGGGACCGCGAAGGTCCGGCCGGCGACGACGATGGACAGCTCGGCGAGCGTGCCGAAAGTCGATATTAGCTCGCAGATGCCCGTTCCACCCAGGCTATAACCACAGATGACGATCCTCCTGAATGACTGCCGCAGCGCGTCAATGAGATGCGCGAGGCGAACCGGCTGCCAGACTTGCCCGGATTCGAGGTGCGGGCAGATCACAGTGCAGTCGATGCTGTGGGTGCCCGCATTCAGGGTGGCGGGCAATCCGTAGGCGAGCACTTGTCGAATGTCTCCACCGCGTTCTCCGGCACCGTGGAGAAACAGGAGTGCCACCTCTGCGCCATGTGGCGCGGACTCCAGCGTTAGGTAGCGAAGGCCCGACCGCACGTCTTGGTGCTCGGTGATCATGGGCAACGCCGATGGGGATGTGTTCATGTCGGCCCTAGGAGACCCGTGACCGGTGTTGGCGAGGCGGCGAGGCTATCTTCAATGTTTGCGCTGCGTCCTCATCATTGATGTCAATCGCCCAGATACCGTCCAACTGCTTGATATCAGTCACCTTGAGCTGGCATAGCTCTGAAATCCGCCCGCCCGTAAACAGTCCCATCAAAGGTAGCCAGAAGTCACACGGCTTTTCCAACTTCAACAATGTGTCGGGGTCAAAAATCAGCGCCAATTCTGCGTCAGTGAATTGCTTGTATCCATTTTTATGCTCGGCTTTCTTCTTGTCCTTCTTGGTAAACAGCTTGTGGTTGCGTGTGGGCAACTCACCTGCTGGTATGGCGCCCGATGTTTGCGCCAGTGAGAACAGCCCATTCAGGGCAGACAGGTATTTTTTCTGGATCGTTTGAGGCGATACCCCGTCCGCAATCAGGTCGTCAATGAAGTCACTGATATCGCTGCGAGTTATGAGGCGCACTGGGTATGGCGTGGTCTTCTTCTTTGCATGCACCCATTTCTCAAACTTGCGCTGCATTTTTTCGTATTCGTAATTCGTCTTGGCTCCATTGGCGTCGCGCTTACGAGTGGCATAGCGGGTAATCAGTTCATCAATCGTCAGTCCCGTGAGATTGCGCTGCCTGTCCGAAACTGCCGTGGTGCCCGAAGTCACCATTGCGTTTGCAGTGGCAATTGAATGCGAATGCGGTGTTACTGAGTTGGACTGGCGCTCAATTCCGACTGTGGCCTCGGTTTCACCGAAATGGCCCATGAGCTCCAGCGCCATGTCTCTGGCCGCTTTAATGTCAGCGGGGTCGTTGGGGTCAGCAATCAGGGTTGCATTTCCAATCCTAATTTGAAGTGAGCGCAGTGAGTCGGCGATTTCCTGCGTATTGACACTACTGCTTGGGTCCCACTGTGCGCCGCGTTGCCTTTTAATGTCCAGCAAAGCCTTGGCTACCGCGTCGTTGCGAGCGGCCGCAGCATGCAATTCCCCGTCCGATGGCCAAGTTTGCGTGTCATCTAAGTTGAATTTTTTTGGGTCATACGCCGAACTCATTTTTGCTCCCATTATTGCCGTTGAAATATACAGGGCCTTTGCCTTGGCTTCGGCTGGGTCGCGGGTGTTGAGAGACCAGCGTTTTTCTTGCGTGGAAGTGCCTTTGCGCACGGTCAAGCGGAAGTAATAGACACCATGGCGCGATTTGGCTAGGTGGGACGGCAGTTTCATTGTGGTTTTCCCAAGGAAATGGGACACCTCAATGGGACACCTTTGCGTACCGAAAAAGAAAAAAGCCGTTGAAAATCAACGGCTTTTTTACATTTGGCGGAGTGGACGGGACTCGAACCCGCGACCCCCGGCGTGACAGGCCGGTATTCTAACCAACTGAACTACC
>CAILAY010000196.1 GCA_903832285.1 uncultured beta proteobacterium
AGTTGCCTGGGTAGTTGCAGCATCGGCCCGGAGCTGATCGTCGACGGCAAGCACCACGCTCGCATGACGCCCGATAAAGTCGAAGAAGTTCTCAGGCGCTACGAATAGGAAAACCACATGCCCAAGCTTCAATCAGCGGCTGAAGTTGACAGGTTTCGCGCCGACATCCTGGCACGCCGCGATCCAGCCAGACGCTGCATCGCGGTCTGCGCCGGCGCCGCCTGCGACGGTCTCGACTCGGTTGCCGTCGCCCACGAGTTCAAGAGCGAACTCGCCAGTCGGGGCCTGGAGGCCAGGATCGACCTACGCGTGACCGGTTGCCACGGCTACTGCGAAAAAGGCCCGAATGTCGTGGCCGGTCCGAGAGACGTCTGTTACTTCGAGGTGACGCCCGGCGACGTGCCAGGCATCGTCGACGCGACGCTGCATGACGAGATTTTCGAGAAACGGGTCTACCGCGATCCACGCACCGGTGCCAAAGCGGTGTGCATGCAGGAAGTTCCCTTTTACAGACACCAGATGCGGCTGCTGACTGGCGACAACATCAGAATTGACCCGACGAGCATCGACGACTATCTGGCCGTTGGTGGCTACTCTGCGCTGGCCAAGGCCTTGTCCAGCATGACACCGGACCAGGTGCTGGACGAGGTCAAGAAGGCGAATCTGCGCGGCCGCGGTGGCGGCGGTTTTCCGGCCGGCTTGAAGTGGGAAACCACCCGAAACGCGCCCGACAAAACCAAGTACGTTATCGTCAACGGCCATGAGGGCGAGTCTGCGGCGTTCATGGACCGCGCCATGCTCACCGGCAATCCGCACAAGGTGCTCGAAGGACTGATCATCGGGGCCTATGCCATCGGTGCACAGCAGGGTTTCATTTACACCCGGCATGATGCGCCTCGACTGGTCGAACACGTCAAAGCCGCCCTGGCACAGGCCCGGGCCTATGGCTTCCTCGGCGACAACATCCTGGGCAGCGGTTTCAGCTTCACGGTCGAACTGCACTTTGACGTTGGCATCTTTGTCTCCGGCGAATCCTCGGCGCTGATG
Organism: uncultured beta proteobacterium; assembly: GCA_903832285.1. Classification (GTDB taxonomy): domain Bacteria; phylum Pseudomonadota; class Gammaproteobacteria; order Burkholderiales; family Burkholderiaceae_C; genus CAIKVZ01. The sequence goes on from CAILAY010000196.1 coordinate 1,048, forward strand.
CGCTCGATTGAAGGCAATGCGCCCGAGCCAAGACCCAAGTACATTCGCACCTCGGTGTCGGGCATCTGGGACAAACCGTCCAACCTGAACAACGTCGAGACCTGGGCCAACGTGCCGCAGATCATTGCCAACGGTGCCGACTGGTTCACCCGCATCGGCTCGGAGAAGAGCAAGGGCACCAAGCTGATCTCCTTATCGGGCAACGTGGTCAACAGCGGCATCGTCGAGGTACCGATGGGCACCAGCCTGCGCACCCTGATCTTCGATATCGGTGGCGGTGTGCGTGATGGCAAAGGCCTCAAGGCCGTGCACTTCGGTGGCGCCATGGGTGGCTCGCTGCCGGCTCACATGATCGACGCCTCGCTGGATTTTGACGAGATGTCAAAACTGGGTGCACCCATCGGGGCCGGTGGCCTGCTGGTGATGGACGAGGATACCGACATGGTCGAAGTAGCGCGCTATTTACTCGACTTTCTGGTCAAGGAATCCTGCGGCAAATGCGTGCCCTGCCGTGAGGGCATGTGGCAGATGCTGAAGATTCTGACCCAAATCACCGAGGGCAAGGGCAAGAAGTTTGATCTGGACCGGCTGGCCGATCTGATGGAGGTGACCAGCCTGGGCAGCTTGTGTGCGCTGGGCAAGACCTCATCCGATCCACTCAAGAGCATGCTGCGCCATTTCAAGGGCGAATATGAGGCGCGCATTGCCGCCGGGAGCGAAGCGAAATGAGCGCTACAACATTGCAGATCGACGGCAGGGAAGTCGCCGCCGATGCCGGCATGACCGTGCTGCAGGCGGCGCGCCAGGCCGGCGTCAACATTCCCACGCTGTGTCACCATGAAAAACTGGAGGCCTATGGCGGCTGCCGGCTCTGCATGGTGGAAGTCGAGTCGCGCGGCAAGACCAGCTATGTGGTGTCCTGCACCTACCCGGTTGAACAGGATCTGGTGGTACGCACCCGTTCCGAAAAGGTAGACAAGATACGCCGGGTGATCGTAGAGGAACTGATGGCCCATGCGCCCGACTCGCCGGAATTGCAGCGACTTGCCTACGAGTACGGCGCCGACCGCAACCGCTTCGAGAAAGAGCCGATCTTCTGCGTCATGTGCGGCCTGTGTGTGCGCTACTGCGCCGAGGTCAAAGGTGAGCATGCCGTCGGCTTCATCGGGAACGGCCCCAGGCGCGAGATCAGCTTCATCCCGAAGCGCGCGGCGCAGGTCTGCTGGGACTGCCAGGAATGCTTCACGATTTGCCCGACCTCGTACGCGCAGGCGGCTTACATGCTGACCGAAGCGCTGGCATTCCCGGGGCGTCGCAGGACGACTTTGCCGTAAGAAGTGACACGCTGAAAGGAATAGGGATGAGATACGCAGAAACCGGATACAACCTCGAGATCGACCTCACCACCGGAAGCATCGAGCGCGAAAGCACGGATGAACAATTGACCGAACTTCACCTTGGGGGTCAGGGCACGGCGGCCAGGATTCTTTGGGACCGTGTCCCTCCAGAAGTGGATGCATTTTCTCCTGACAACCTGCTTATCTTCAGCACGGGGCTGCTGAATGGCACGCCGGTGATTGGTGCCAACCGCACCATGGTCAACACCATTTCGCCGCAAACAGATCGCTATTCACATTCAATATTCGGCGGCTTCTTCGGCCCCGAACTCAAGCATGCCGGCTACGACAAGATCATCATTCAGGGCAAGGCCAAAAGTCTGGTCTACCTGTATATCAACAATGACAAGGTTGAAATCCGTGACGCTTCCCATCTCAAGGGCAAGGGCGCCTCGGAAACCGCGGAGATGATTCAGGCCGAACTCAAGGATGCCCGCATCCAGGTGGCGTCCATCGGACTGGCTGGTGAAAACCGGGTTTTCATGGCCTCCATCGAGCATGGCAACTCCAGCGCGTCGCGCGGCGTCGGCATGGTCATGGGCGACAAACGGCTGAAGGCGATTGCGGTGCGCGGAAGCAAGGACACCTATACGGCCAAGCCAGCCGAACTGTTTGCGATCTGCAATACGATGATGAGGGAGATTCACGACAATCCGCACGCCGGCGACACCATGGCGCACGGCGAGGGCGACGAATTTCACGTCGACAATTTTGCCTGGGGAAATGCGCGCGCGCGGCGCAAGAACTTCTGGAGCAAGGAGCGTGAAGAAGCCTGGCTCGCCCTTGAGCGCAGGCTGCGAGTGCGCTGGACCGGCTGCTACAACTGCCCCAAGGATTGTCATCAGGCCATCAAATATCCGGGTCGGCGCCCCTATTTCCAGAAATGCTACAGCAAGCTGACCTATGCCATGGCGGCGTTCGAAGACCTGGAGTTCGATTACGACATCATCGGTCTCACGCAGGAATACGGGCTCGACGCCTACGCGACGCCGCAAGTGATGGCCTTTGCGATTGAGCTTTTTGAGGCCGGCATTCTGACCGACCAGGACCTGCCGGATTTTCCAGCCACCGGCGCAGCCCGCTTCTTCTATCTGCTGGAGAAGATCGTCAACCGCGAAGGGGTTGGCGACGCGCTGGCCAATGGCGTCTACCACGCCGCGCGTCAGATCGGCAAAGGGGCCGAGGTCTACGACCACAACACGATGAAAAAATTCGAGCAGGTGCCGATCAAACTCTCGATGATCAACTATCCCTACTTCCTGATGTACGCCACCGGCGAAAAGATGGCCATCAACCAGATTGAGGGCTCGTTTCCGCAGACGCCGATTATCGACAAGGCCGAACGGGAAGCCTACGTCAAGGGTTGGGTTGCAGCGCCCGAGCGCTTCAAGAAATGGCTCATGGAATGGGAACCCCGAACCCACCCGTCGATTGAGGCGTCGGTCCATATCTGCGACTGGAATGAGACCATGCACTATGTGGACGACGCCATCGGCACCTGCGCCTTCCTGTCGTCCTTCCGCGGCCAGTTCGGCGGCCGACCGCCCTACCACATCCACAACCTGCCCGAACTGATTACCCTTGCAAGCGGCCAAGTCATGGACTCCGCCGGCCTGTGGCAAGTCGCCTACCGCAATCGCAACCTGATCCGCGCCATCAATGTCCGCCGCGGCTTGAGGCGTGTCGATGAAGCGCCACCTGCGGACCAATGGAAACATCGCGACCCTGAGGCGGAAAAGCAACTGCTCGATGCCTACTATGAATTCAAGGGCTGGAGCAACGATGGGATTCCCACGGCCGAAACTCTTGACAAGTTTGAACTGTCCTACGTCAAGGACGACTTCATCGAGCGCGGCATTCTGCCAAAGGGATAGCCCCTGTTTTTCTGGAGGCACAGCATGGTTCAGGGTTTGGTTGGGGAGGGAAAGCTCACCATGACCCGGTGGCAGCGCACCATGGCAAAGTCGTGCGCAGTGGCGCTCCTGCCGGACTGGGCATCAACGTACAATGCCTCGCTGAAACCCGAGGGTGCCCGAGTCCTGTGGCGTCGACGCGGTTGCAAGATTTGCGTGAATTTGCAAGGGGCACCAAAGCCGGGTCTCCAGTAGGCATCATGCGACGTCATCATTTGAGTGTCCCAGACAAAGCGCATGCCAAAAACTTATCGAGTAGTCAACAGCCAGCCACCATTTGATGGAATGGCCTCAGTCGCCCTCAGCGAGGATCGTCATGATCCGCTGCGCATGTGGGTGCGCCTGGTGGCCTGCTACCACTTGATGGAGATCCGGTTGCGCACCGAGTTGCGCAACAGCTTTGACACGACGTTGCCGCGCTTTGACCTCATGTCACAACTCTATCGCTATCCTGAAGGTCTCAAGATGCGGGACCTGTCTCAACTGCTGATGGTGACCGGTGGCAACATTACAGCGTTGACTGACCGCCTGATTGAGGAAGATTTGGTCCAGCGGCGCGACGACCCAACTGATCGTCGTGCGTACGCCATCAGTTTGACTCCCAAAGGGAAGAAACTCTTCCGGAAAATGGCCGTGCAGCACGAACGCTGGGTTAGTTCGCTGTTGGGTGATCTGGATCCGGCCGAACTCCGTCAACTTTCCGATCTCCTTGGCAAGCTGAAACGAGATATCACCGCCCGGTCAAAGTCAAGCTGACGCGCACTTGCAATCAGGCCGCGATCAGCACACCGAAGCCCGCAGGACAACAGGTGCCGGGTCGTATGTGAGCTTGGGCGACTGCCCACACACATATGCCCAACCTCGTTGGCAGCGTCAGCCACTACTAATTGAAGAAGCTGGCGGGCCTTAAGTGGCCTGCCGCGCAAATCGCGCGCACAGGCCGCCGTCAGCATCGACTCAGGCGGTTTCGGGCACCTTGGGCAAACCTGCCAGAGATGAGGCCAAATCGGCTTCGTCGTACAGTCCGTCGGACAATTCACCAGCAAAATACTTTTGGTAGGCCATCATGTCGAAGTGGCCATGGCCTGACAGGTTGAAGAGAATAGTCTCTGCCTTGCCTTCGCGCTTGCATCGCATAGCCTCCGCAATCGCACCCTTGACAGCGTGACCTGACTCGGGTGCGGGCACGATGCCCTCGTTGCGGGCAAACAGCACAGCGGCCTCAAAGCATTCGACCTGGTTGTAGGCCACGGCTTCAATCAAGCCCAGTTCCTTGCAATGCGAAACCAGCGGCGACATGCCGTGGTAGCGCAGGCCACCGGCATGAAAACCCGGTGGCGTGAACTGACTGCCCAGCGTATGCATCTTGGTCAACGGCGTCATGCGGCCGGTGTCGCCAAAGTCGTAAGCGTATTTGCCCCGCGTCAGTGACGGGCAGGCAGCGGGTTCCACCGCAACATAGCGCGCCTTTTTGCCACCGCGCAGGCCATGACCCAGGAAGGGAAAGGCGATGCCGGCAAAATTGGAGCCGCCACCGCAGCAGCCCACCACCACATCGGGCCAGTCATCGGCCATGCGCATCTGCTCGATCGCCTCTTGCCCGATGATGGTCTGGTGCAACAGCACGTGATTGAGCACCGAGCCCAAAGCGTACTTGGTGTCTTCGCGCTGCACGGCCAGTTCGACTGCCTCAGAGATGGCGATGCCCAGGCTGCCGGGATGATCGGGCCGCTCGGCCAGCACCGCGCGCCCGTAGACCGTCTCATTGGAAGGGGATGCCACACAGCGTGCGCCATAGGTTTCCATCAAGGCGCGCCGGTAAGGTTTCTGATCGTATGACACCCGAACCTGAAACACCTCAACTTGCAGGCCGAACAACGAACCGGCAAATGCCATCGAGGAACCCCACTGCCCGGCACCCGTCTCGGTTGTAATCCGTTTGACACCCGCTTCTTTGTTATAGAACGCCTGCGGCACCGCTGTGTTCGGTTTGTGACTACCAGCCGGACTGACGCCTTCGTACTTGTAGTAGATCTTGGCCGGCGTCCCCAGTGCTTTTTCAAGACGGTGCGCGCGGTACATGGGCGCCGGGCGCCAGAGGCGAAATACATCCCGCACCGGCTCCGGTATCTCGATCTCGCGCTCCATGCTCACTTCCTGCATGATCAGCGACATCGGAAAAAGCGGCGCCAGATCATCGGGACCAATCGGCTGCAGAGTGCCGGGGTGTAACACTGCAGGCGCAGGTTTCGGCAGATCAGCCTGAATGTTGTACCAGAACTTTGGCATCTGGCTCTCTTCCAATAAAAACTTCGTTTGCCTGCTCATAGTTTCTCCTGATTGAAATTCTAAAAAAGACTGATTGGCCAAGCAGCCGTATACAGTATGCACGGCTTCACCACCAATTGGAAGACCATGCAACTAAAGGGTTACCCGCACCTGCCGATGGAAACGTCTGTGCCGGCTCAGGCGCTCACTCATCAAACAGGAACGTAGACTCTTGGTAGTAACGCGCGGCCTTTGAAGCCACCTTTTGTCTCATCCAATCGAGGAGCCAGGCGTTTTTTTCGGCCAGACTGGTGTCGTTGCCCAGCGCAGTCAAAGGCAGGTTGATGCGCAGCGCCCGCCTTGGGATGAGGTGGCGCGTAATGCCGGCTGGCAAATAGGCACCTACCCGGGCCAGATCAATGATCTCGGCCGGTGCGAAGCGCGGAAAAACCACCAGTGCGGCGATGTCGTCATAGAAAGGCAGCAGCGACGGAAGATGGTCTGTGTTGGCGCGAAATATCCGGCCCTCCACTTTGTACAGATCAACGATCTGGTTCAACCTCAGCGTGCGCTGGTGCAGGTCCCCGGATGCACGCAAGGTGCAGACATCGCCCTGCGGATACTGGACAAATCCAAGGATTTCCCGGCGCGCCAGTTGCGCCCGGGCCTGCATCTGATCGGTGGGTTCAATCTCGATGCCGGGTACCGCTTCGATCATGTTCTTGAAATGCGCGCAGCCGATTCCCTTGATCAGGTGGTGCCAGGTATCAAGGATCAGTTCAGGGTCTTCGTAATCGACCACCTGCACCACAATGTGCAGAAAACCGAGTCCGCGCGCGGCAGTAACGCGATTGGCTCCATCCAGCACCACAAAGCGGTGCTCGCTCCCGATGCGGGCGACGATCGGCGGGTTCTTCAGAACGCCATCGGCCTGCAAGCGCTCTATCAGCGGCCCACTGCGCTGCGCATCATGCTGTTCATGCAGCAGCAGATCAGACACCGGCACGATACGCAAGTCGGGCAATTCGGGTTGACGTTGGTGCGTGGTCATTGTTTTCTCCTGCAATGTTCATCACTTCGAAACGACGGGCAATCTGGACCAACTCGGGCGCAGCAACGCCGGTGCGAAGCAGACCAGGTACAGCAAAAGCGAGAGCGACCAGAGCAGCGCTGACAGCGCCAGCACAACCTCGCTCAAGTGGTGCACGGTGTAGGCCAGGCGCAGCAGCGCCGCCGCCGGCATCATCGCGTAAGCCAGTTTCATCAAGCGCGGGACCCGCATCGGGCGGCCGGTGTGCCGCAAGGCCACACGCGTCATCAGTCCGACCTTGCACATGCCCAGCGCGCCGAGGGTGAACAAGTGAATCCAGGCGTCCGGGCCGAGCGTCGGAAGCAGGGCGCACGCACCACGCAGGGCAAACGCTGCGATCAGGAACGCGTAGCCCAGGTGCAGGGTCCACAGCAGCGGTTCCGCTGCCGTGCGCCAGCCCCGCCAGCGCGCAAAGCGCCAGCCATGCAGACCACAGGCCACAGCTGCCGCAAGCACCATCAAGCCAGCGCTTGCCTGCAGCAGATCTGCCGCCGCAAACAGCAGTATGGCCAGCGCAGCGGCGTATTCCAACGGTAGCCAGACGGCACCGCTGTGCTCGCCGCGCTCGCGCAGCCAAGCGCGGGTGAAGGCCGGCGTGAGCAAGCCAGCAAACAAGGAGAACATGAACATCAGTGCGTGCAGTCCCAGCGCAATGCCAAATCGCGCTTGCGCCATATCGCCACGCCCCAGCGCAACATGCACCAGGACATTGCCCGCAGCCAGCCCCAGCAGTGGCGGCAGGGTCCAGACAAACAGGCGCTTGCGTGCGCCCTGCATGGTCGGCAAAAGCATCAGCAGCAACGCCGGAAACAGTGCGCAGTCCGCCAACAGTGCAACGCTGTTCGGCAACCAGAGCCCCGCCCACCAGGCGATGCGACCCGCCAACCACAGCACGACCAGAGCGGCCAGCCGCGCACCCCGCAACTCGGCGGCGCCGGTCCACCCCGGCAACGCCGTCAGCACTATGCCGCACACTGTGGCACTGGCAAAACCGTAAATCAGCTCATGGGCATGTCCCAATTCCAGGACGGCCTCGCCCAGCGGCCAGTGGCCAGCACCTGCGGCAAGGTTCAGTGCCAGCGCTAGCGGGCCGTAACAGGCTCCCAACAAGAAAAATGGCCGAAAGCCGCTCGACAACAGCGCACTCATCGAAACCCTGCTGCCGGGCAATGCAACGCTGCTCATGGCATTCCCTCCCCATGGCTCAGCAGAAACTCGGTCACCAGTTCGGCAAAGCGCTCTGGCATCTGTTCCGGCAGCGGCACCCTGCCCCCGTTGATCTCGACCATACGACAGTTGGCGATGGCTCGGGCCAGGGGCACCGCGTTCGGGTAGGCATGCGGATCTGCGGTTGGAGCGAGCACCAGGGTCGGACAACGAACCAACGGCAGGCGGGCTTCCATCCGGTAACGCGCCACCACCGCGTGGCCGTCGGCCGCCCGCGCACCGGCCTTGAGGGCATCGACCATGAAGTGGTTCAGAAGATCGATGTCGCCGGGCGGATACCACGGCTGGCGTTGCCGCCACAGCGCAAGCAAGTGCGAGCCGTCGCTGCTGCCCACGGCGTTGTCGACGTGCACCGGCCCCGCATGGCGCGTGCGGAAGTCCGCGTCGACCAGCGGCGCAGCGGACAGCACCACAGCCTCTATACGGTCGGGATAAGCGGCTGCCATCTCGATGGCAATCACGGCGCCTGTATGGTGTCCAACGACCGACAAACGCTTAATGCCCATTGCGTCGACCAGACTGATCGCGGTTTGTGCCCACCACTCTATGGAGTCGTTTCCCAGAGGTGGTTTGGACGAGTCACCAAAACCGATCGTATCCATTGCGATCGCCTGAAAGTGGGGTGCCAGCAGCGGCAACACAGCGCGGTACTCAGCCCATGAGCGCGGTGTTTGGTGCAATAGCAGAACCGGTGGGCCGGTTCCGATGGTCGCGTAATGAAGTGTGCCCTGCGGCACCTCCAGGAAATGGCGAGTAATGGCCTCCACACCCTGAGGTCTTGCAGACTTGGCAATGTTGGGCATGGTCTCAGGTCACACAGGATGGGTGCCGGTCCGGTTGTCGGCCACCACTTTCACACCCAGCCAGGTTCGCTGCTTCATTGCGTCGACGCCCCGACACCAGCGCCCCAGTCTGTGCCAACTCGAAAGCGGCGCCAATCAGCATCGCAGCTACCACCGGCCAGCTTTGCGGCAATTCTGGCTCAACCGACTTCATGACGCGCCACCGAAACCAAGGTAAGTTTCGACAATTCGCGGACTGTTCGACAACTCGGCCGAGGTGCCCGTCAGCACGACTTCACCGGTCTCCAGTACATAGCCGCGATCCGCGATCTGCAGGGCGGCCCGTGCGTTTTGCTCGATCAACAGAATCGCCACACCGGTATCACGCAGATCGGCCACGATATGCAAAATGTCGCGCACGATGCGCGGTGCCAAACCCAGACTCGGCTCATCGAGCATCAGCAGCCGCGGCTTGGCCATCAACGCCCGTCCAATCGCGAGCATCTGACGCTCGCCACCCGACAATGTGGCCGCCAGTTGCTGGCTGCGTTCGCGCAAGGGTGGAAAACGCGAATAGATCGGATTGAGGTCCTGATCAGCACCGCGTTCTCCCGCTCGCACACGCTGGAACGCACCCAAGCGCAGATTGTCCTCGACCGACAACTCACCAAACAGCTCGCGCCGCTCCGGCACCAACGAAATGCCGGCTGCGACGCGCGCCTCTACCGACAGGTTGGCGATGTCAGATCCGCCGTAGTGCAGCATTCCGACGCTGGGCAACAGGCCCATGATCGCAGCCACGAGCGTTGTCTTGCCCGCGCCGTTGGGGCCAATCACAGCGACAATTTGCCCGGCCCTGACACTGACGCTTGCGTCAGCCAATGCCACAACCTTGCCGTAACTGACAGTCAGATTTCGTACTTCGAGAATGTTGTCGGCTGCTGTGCTGTTTGTCACTCGTTCACCCCACCCAAGTAGGCTTCGAGTACAGCCGGATTTCTTTGCACCTGGTCGGGAAGGCCCTCAGCTATCTTTTCGCCAAAATTCATGACTACAACCCGGTCGACCAGTCCCATGACGAAATCCATGTCGTGTTCAACCAGCAAG
>CAILAY010000197.1 GCA_903832285.1 uncultured beta proteobacterium
AGCGCCTCTATGTAGGCCGGATCGGTCGCCTTGATCGAGGCCTCGGCCCTGATCCAGTTCATATTGATGTTCGCCTCCCAGAGCTGGGCCAGGGCGCTTCGTTGCATTTGGGTCGTCGCCATCGTTTCACTGGCTGTTTTCAAGGTGCCAAGACGCGACATGCCGACTGCAGCGAGCAGTGCCGTGATGAGCAAAACCAAGCCAAAAGCCAGGCCCAGGCGCGTGCCAATTTTGAGGTTGTTCAAGATGGAGTGTCCGATCAGGTTGGAAGCTACTATGACTTCAATCATCACGCGGCGTGCCCGATTTGGCGATCAGGCCAGGCAGGATTTGCCGGTAAGGAAATCTGAAGGAAGACTAGGGGATCCCCTATTTTTGCACCGAAAACACAGTCGGACCGCAGCGCCGGCGCCTGCTACTGCACGAGGCTGTGCTCGACGGCGTAGCGCACCAGCTCCGCGCCCGATCCGAAGCCCATCTTCTCCATCATCCGCGCCTTGTGCGTGCTGATGGTTTTGTCGCTCAGAGACAGTTTCTGAGCGATGTCGCCCACACGCAAGCCCGTGGCCAGCAGGCGCAGGACTTCGAGTTCGCGGTTCGTCAGTCTGAGGTGATCGGCGCGGCGCGTGACGCCCGAGACCTCGAACGCCATGCGCTCGGCCAGCCGCGGATCGATGAAGCGCCCACCGCTCGCAACCTTGCGCACCGCGGCCAGCAGGGTCTGCGAGTCCTGGTCCTTGGTCAGATAGCCGTTGGCGCCGGCCTTGAGGGCGCGCTGGGCGATCTGCGGTTCTTCGTGCATGGACAACACCAAAATGGCTAGCGTGGGGTGATGGGAGCGCACGCGGCTGATCAGATCGTCGCCCGAGATGCCCGGCATGCTCATGTCCATCAGCAACAGGTCTACCGTGGCGTGGCGCAGGGTCTCAAGAACTTCGGCGCCCGTTGTGGCTTCGGCCACCACCTCGATGTCGGGCATCAGCGCAAACAACTGCCTGAGGCCCTCGCGCATGATGCGGTGATCGTCGGCGAGAAGGATGCGCAGCTTGGGTCGGCCGTTGATGGCCACGCCGGGACTCGGTAGATCTTGTGGTTTCACGGCGGAGTTCTTTTCAAACATGGTTGCGACGATAGCTCAAGCGCTGGTCTCAGGGCATCAGGCGGGCCTGATCTTGGGTAGGCATTCCACTACCTCGGTGGCGCAAGGTCGGGTGTGCGCGCCGCAGCAAGGGGAATGTGAAAGCGGATGCTGGTTCCCTGGCCGGGGACGCTGACGATGTTCAGTCGCCCACCGATCATGTCGCAGCGCTCGCGCATGCCTTCGAGCCCAAACGACTTTTCTTTTACCACCGCCGGGTCAAATCCCTTGCCGTCGTCGCGCACTTCCATCTGGCACTCGCCGGCCAGCAGGTTCAGCGTGATGTCCACGCGCCGGGCCTGCGCATGGCGCGCGACGTTGGTGAGCGACTCCTGCGTCGCGCGAAACAACACCGTGGCAATGTCGTCGGGCAGCGTGATGTCGTCGCTGGAAAGGGCGAGTCTGGCGATCAATCCCGTGTTGCGCTGGAATTCGTTGATCAGCCACTCCAGACCGGGAACGATACCTGCGTCCAGCACCGGGGTGCGTAATTTGGAGACAACGTCGCGTACCACGCGGATGGTCTGGTCGGTCAGATCCATGAGGCTGCGCAACTGTGCGTTGAGTTGCTCGTTGTCGGCCGCGGTCTGCAGCATCAGCGTGGACAGGCGCATGCGCAGCCCGCCGAGCATCTGTCCAAGGTCGTCATGGATTTCGCGCGCCACGTAGCGCCGTTCATCCTCACGTGCATTCTCGCGCCGCATCGACAGCGTGCGCAGCAGGTCGCGCGACTCGCGCAACTGCCGCGTGCTGTCGCTCACCAGGTCTTCCAGGTGGCGCCGTTGGTTGTACAGGGCCACATGGGTCCTCACGCGGGCCAGCACGATGGGGGGGCTGATCGGCTTGCTGATGTAGTCAGCAGCGCCCATGGCGAACCCGCGCGTTTCGGCGTCGATGTCGCCTCGGGCCGTCACGAAGATGACCGGAACATGGCGCGAGCGTTCATCTGCCTTTAGCAGGTTGCACACCTCGTAGCCGTCCATCCCCGGCATCATCACGTCGAGCAGGATCAGGTCCGGCGGGGACGCTGTGGCAATTTTCACCGCCAGTGCCCCGTTGGTCGCAACCTTGAGCGCGTAGTCCGACGTCAGTATGCCGCGCAGCGCGTCGATGTTTGCCGGCGCGTCGTCCACGATCAGCAGCACCGGTTTGCGGTTCGCGGTCACGCGGTGTCCCCCGGTGTGGAGGTTGTCGCCAGGCTCTGGTTGCGACCCTCCAGGCTGCTCAAAAGTTGGCTGAGAGCGGCTTCGTAATCGTAACTGTCCACCAGTTTGGCAACGACCGTCAGCGAGTGCTCCAAGTCTGATGACAGAGGCTGAATGCGCAGCAGTTGCTTGACTGTTTCCTCGATGCCGACATCGAAATGTTCGAGCTGGCGCTGCGCCTTCGTAAGTAGCAGTTGCAAATGTTCGAGCGGCAGCGGCGCCACTTCCGGCTTCTTTGTCCGCTGGCGCAGCACCAGGTCGATGGCCTGCACCAGCCCTTCGAGCATCGGCTCGAGGATGCGCAGCGGGGCTTCAGCTTGCGTGCCTTCGGCCGTTGCGTCCAGGGATTCTTCGAGCTCGCGCGCATGCGGTGTCAGCGCTTCAGCGCCGAGCGTGGCGAGAAGTCCTTTCAGGGTGTGCGCCATTCGTTGCGCATTTCCCCGCTCGCCGGCGGCCAGGGCGTACCGGATGTCGCTGGCCACATGCGCCTGGCTGGAGAGAAACTTCTCCAGGATGGCGCAATAGGTCGCCACGCTGCCGCCGACGCGCCGCACGCCCTCGGCCACATCAACACCGGGCAACTCGGGCATTGCCCCGAGGTCCTGCCGCTGGCGCAGCTTGGCGCCGGGCGCGTTGCTTCGTTGCGCGGGCACGATCCACCGGGACAAGGTGGCAAGCATCTTGTCCGGATCGATCGGCTTGGCGATGTGGTCGTTCATCCCCGCCGCCAGGCACTTCTTCGGGTCGTCGGCCATGGCGTTGGCCGTCATGGCGATGATCGGCAGGCTGCGGAAACCCTCGATCTTGCGGATCTCCCGGGTGGCGGTGATGCCGTCCATCACCGGCATCTGCATATCCATCAGCACGCCGTCGAAATCCTCCTGCTGCAGGCGCGCCAGCGCCTGCTCGCCGTTATCCGCCACGGTGACGCTGATGCCCACGCGTCCGAGCAGTTCCCTCGCGACCTGCTGGTTAATTTCGTTGTCTTCCACCAGCAGCAGGTGGGCGCCTCGGGTCTTGCCTGCAAAGCGGCGGTCAGGGACCCTTTGCAGTTGGCTGACTTCGACCCTGCGGCCCGCGCCAAAGAGGTTGGCAATGGCGTCAAACAGACCGCTCTGCTGAAATGGCTTGGGCAGGAAGGCGTCAACCAGGTCGTCATCCAGATGGCGCATGGCTTCACTTTGGCCGTGGGCGGAGATCAGCAGCAGGCTTGGTGTCTTCGAAAGGCCTGTCATGGCCCTGATGCGCCGCGCTGCGTCGATGCCGTTGAGCCCTGGCATGTTCCAGTCGAGAATGACCAGGTCGTAGGCTGGTGTGGCCTGCTCCACGGCGCTCACAGCTTGCGCGCCATCCTCGGCCAGGTCCACTTCAAAGCCGAACGATTCAAGATACGCGCGCAGAACCTGCAGCGAGCGGGCGTGGTCGTCCACCGCCAGCACGCGCATGCCACGCAGGCCCGTTGCAAACCGGAGTTCCCTGGGTGCAGACGCTTGCGCCTTGCGAAAGGGCGCCGTGACGACGAATTTCGACCCCCTGCCGGGCTCGCTCTCAACCAGAATCCTGCCGCCCATCATGTCCACCAGTTGCTTGCTGATGGTCAAACCCAGTCCGGTGCCGCCGAATTTTCGCGTGATCGACGGATCGGCCTGGCTGAACGGGACAAACAACTGGCCGATCTGCTGCGGTGTCATGCCAAACCCGGTGTCGCAAACAACAAAGCGCAGGACGACTTCATCGGCGCCATCCTGTTCCACTTCGGTCAGCACGAGGACCTCGCCGCGTTCGGTGAATTTCACGGCGTTGCCGGCGAGGTTGATCAATATCTGTCCCAGCCGCGTGGGGTCGCCGATCAGGTGTGGCGGCACGTCCAGCGCGGTTTCGATGAGAAATTCGAGCTGCTTCTCTTCTGCGCGCTGTGCCACCAGTGTGGCCAGTCTTCCCAGCACCTCTCCCATCTCGAACGGAATGCTCTCCAGTTCCAGTTTGCGCGAATCGATCTTGGCCAGGTCCAGAACGTCGTTGACGATGACCATCAGCGATTGGGCCGAGTTATAAACCTTCTGCAGATAGTCCCGCTGCTTCTTGCTCAAATCGGTGAGCAGGCACAGATGACTCAATCCTATGATTGCATTCATCGGCGTGCGGATCTCGTGCGACATATTCGCCAAGAACTCGCCCCTGGCTCGGTTCGCAGATTCGGCGACCTGGGTCGCAGTCTCCAGTTCGGCTGTGCGTTCAAGCACCAGATCTTCAAGGTGATCGCGGTGTTGCGCCAGCGCCTGCTCATCCTTGAGGCGCTGCGTCACATCCCACCACATCCCGACGACATAGGGCTCGAGTTTTATCTTGATCAGGCGCCCGGAGAATTCCATGATCGCAACCTCGGCGTTCTTCTTCCGAATGTTGTAGCGATATTGATCCACTTTGCCTGATTCCTCGATCATTCGCATTGCATCGTGGCGCTGGGCTGGATCGACGAACATGCCAAGCTCCAGGGCGCTGCGGCCAACGACCTCCTCGCGTTGGTACCCCGATATCAGTTCGGACGCCTTGTTCGCATCGACGAACGTCCAGTCTTCCGCCTTGACGACTGTGATGGCGGTGGGGCTGTCCTGGAACACCGCGGCGAACTTGGCCTCGCTGTCCTTGAGTCGCTCTTGCGCTTGATGGCGTTCCGTGATGTCGTGAATTATGGAAAACAGCAGCACCTGTGCGTCCACTTCGATCGGTGTGCAGACGACGCGCACGATCCGGACTTCGCCGCTGGCAACGCGGTGCGCAAAGTCAAAGCGACTTTCTTCAAGATTGACGGCACTCGATCGCGCCGCGGCGATATTCTCTGGCGTGAGCGCATTGATTTCGTCCATGCGCATGGAGCGCAAGGCCGCAATGGGATAGCCGTAGAACCGGGCGGCGGCGGCATTGGCGTCGACGATGGCGCCGGTGTCGGCATCGACCAGAAGCAATATGGAGGCATTGTTCTCGAACATCTGCCGAAACCGCCCCTCGCTCTTTGACAATGCAACTTCGGTGGCCTCACGCCGCAGGATATCGTGTTTCAGTGTGTCGATCACCTTGCTCAATTCACGCTGCAGCCCGGTATAGCCAGCGACCAGGTAATCGAGTTCATCTTCGCTGCGAAAGTATTTGCGCCTTTGCAGGACCATTACCTCCGACAGGTTGTCGCTGGTTCGGCTGCTGACGAAACGTGCACCCCAGCGCAGATGGCGCATCACCCGCCACTCGATCAAAAGCATCACAAAACCGGCAATACACAGCGTCAGCACCAGAGCACTAAGGACATTCTCGCCAAAGTGGCCCAGGATTCGCGCATGGATCGCTTCGCGGTCGATGGCGACGACCAGACGCCCAAGCTCGGCTGTTCCGCGCTGCAAAGGGAATTCGTGAACCACAGCGCCAGCGGGAGTCGGTCCCAAGCTGACGATGGCCTTGCCCCTGTCGAATACGACCAGGCTCGCGACGTCGTTCTGCCTGATGATGCCTCTGCTAATGAGGGTCAAGGCTTCCTTGTTGTAGTTCCACAGGGCGTCGGTAATCGGCTCGACCGAACTGTCTCCAATCAACTGAAAATGCTGCTCGATCGTGCGCAGACTGGCGTCCTCATCCTTCCAAAGGTCCAGGCATGCGAGCGCGAGAGCCAGCACGGTGGCGAACGCCAGAGTTGCTCCAGCGAGGCTCCAACTCAAACTTGAACTGACGATGCCGTTCTTGCCCAATGCCGTGCTCCGTTGAAGTTGTCGCCACAGGGCGGTTGCGGCGTCATCGCTCGCGTAAGGACCTGCGTCCTGCGCGCCATCATAGGGTGGATCGCGTATTCCTGCCGCCGACACGGCGCTATTGCTTCTTGGCGACTGCTGCAATGAGCGCTCTTCGCGCCCGTTGCCTTTGCATTCGGGCTCCTCTCGCGCCGCCGGGACGAAGGGGCCAAAATAGTCCGAGCATGAGGGGCGCAACGCGGGCTCGGCTGGCTGGGGCGGGGTCATCCGCCGGCCTGGTCAGGCGCGGCAAACTGTGCTTTGCGGCCAGCTAATTGACTTCAAGTCGGCGAGTACTGTTGCGTCCGCAAGGCTTTACCTGACTTTGACTGGGCGGAATTCTTTGGCCTTGGACAGGTCGTATTTCCATTGCAGCTTCGCGACCGTCCCGTCCTTAACAAGGCTCTGATAGGCAGCACGCCAGAGATTGGCCTCTGATTCAGGCAGGCTTTTTGAAGTGGCAATGTACAGCGTAGCATCGCCCAGCGCGGTGAGAACCTGAAAGTCCTGCCTGCGAAAGCCGCTGGGTTCGATGGACGAAATGATCATGGGTCTTCCTGCGTAGATTGCATCTACCGCCCCGCTTGTCAACAGCCGCAGCAATTCTGGATAGTCTGTTCCCTCCAGAATACGTGTAAAACCCTTGGCTTGAAGGTTCTTGACGATGGGCGAACCGCGCAAATACCCGATACGCTGAGAGCGCAATGCTGCGACTTTCGCTTCACTTTCCGAATCGCGTGCACTTGGGGAATCCTTCGTCGCCAGGAATACGAAGTCAACCTTGATGATGGGGATCAGCCAAAGAAAGTCATCTTCACGGTCCGACGTGCGTGCCAGCGGGAATATTCCATAGTCTGGCATTTCGGCCGCCATCTTTACGGCTCGCGCCCAAGGATAAAAGTCTATGCCGCTGGAGCGACCCAGCTTCTGCGACATGGCCTTGATCAAGTCACAGGCATAACCTTTGGTCTCGCCAGCTTCCTGCCAGCCGAAAGGCGGAAGACTGCCACCGATCCATTTCAGCGGTTCGGCCTTCGCGCAAGTCAGCGACAGACAACAGGCTGACAACGTGAACAGCAAACGAATAGAGAAGTTCAATCGGTTTCTCCTTTATGCCCCTAAAGTATCATCGCGGCTGCGCCCCGAACCGGCGCCGATGCGTCATGCGGCGCTGATGTAATGGCAATGGCCGTCAGTGGTATTGCAGGCATTGTCGTTCGCGACCACAGCCTGGAAGCGCCAAAGCGGCCATTCGTCCCATGCCCTGGGGTGCCGATGTGCTGAAACAGTGAGTTTTTTAGATTATCGGCACCCAAGGTTTTTAACGGAGACCTTGCAGGGTAAGTTTTTCTCCATGATTTTTGTGTAGCTTCCATCGACCATCATGGAACTCAGGGCATCGTTGAACTGCTTGACAAATCTTTCATCACTGCCGGCCTTGCTGATGGCCGCGTATCCAGGGCGGTTGGATGTAACAAGATCGCTGACCTTGATCGAGTTCGACAGTCCAAGGGACTCGATCTGGATCAGGCCAGTCAGTTCAGCCGCGAGTTGCCCATCGATCCGACCGGAAGCCAGCATTTGCCAGCCTGAATTCAAATCAGCGATTTGCGTAAGTCGTTGGGTGAAATTGGGGTTCTTGAGAAGTGTTTCATATTCTTCTCCGTAGACGGCATTGATTTGGACACCTAGCCGAAAGTCTGTTCCGATGATGTCAGCCAGTTTGTTGATGTGGTACTTATGATCATTTTCGCGACTGACAAAGAGAACATTGCGGGATCTGTCTATGGCGCTCGAAAAGTGCGCAAATTCCTGCCTTTCTGCTGTCTTTGCAGCATTCATCAAAATATCAAGCCGCCCACTTTGCAGTTCTGCCAATGCCCTGGCCCAGGGCATTTCCACAAACTGCAGATCGCATGGAATGCGCTTCATGATTTCACGCAGCAAATCAGGGTGAATACCGTGAATTTCGCCGTCCTTACCCTGCATGGAATAGGGAGGATCATTGTTCCAGCGGGCGGTCTTTGAACACTCGCCTGTCGGCGCCGATTGAATATTGACCCACCCTGCCGATTGAATATTGACCCAGGACGGGTAGCTGCTTTTTGA
>CAILAY010000198.1 GCA_903832285.1 uncultured beta proteobacterium
CACAATAGTTGTCGCTTCGATAGAACCCAGAACCCTGGGGGCGGCGAAGAAGGAAAGAAGTTGGCACGATACGGACAAACATTCAAGAACCGGGCGGTTGCTCGGTTGTTGCCGCCTGAAAGCGCGGCAGTGGAGTTGGTAGCGATGCAGGTGGGTATCGGAGTAGGTACGCTGCAGCGCTGGAGCCATGAGATTCAGTCCATGCCCGCCCTAGGGCGGGCATGGACTGCGCCGGCGCGCTTGCAGGCCGTCATCACCACCGCAGCGATGCCCGAGGCTGGTAAAAGCGCCTGGTGTCGCGAGCAGGGTCTGTACCCCAGCGAGCTGGCCAAGTGGTGCACCAGCGCCACGGCAGCGCTGAGCGACCCGCAGGATGAGCGCGCCAGTCCACAGGCCACGCGCCAAGACAGATTGCGCATCAAGGAACTCGAACGTGAATTGCTGCGAAAAGATCGCGCTCTGAGTGAGACGGCAGCCCTGCTGGTGCTGTCAAAAAAAGTAACGGCGATCTTCGGCACAGGCGAGGACGCATGATCCTCATCGAAGATCGCCGCAGTCTGGCTCATGACATCGAGACTGCCAAAAAGGCAGGCGCACGGCTGCGCTTGGCTTGTGAGGTTGCAGGCATTGACGAACGCACCCTGCAACGCTGGAAGGCGCACGCAGGGCTGGTCAAGGGCGATGGCAGGCCGCAGGCGGTGCATCCCACACCCAGCCATGCCTTGAGCCAGGACGAGCGCTTAAAGCTGCTGGGCGTGGCCAATGAGCCGCGCTTCTGTGCCGTGCCGCCCGCGCGCATCGTGCCCATGCTGGCCGACGAGGGTGTGTACCTGGCCAGCGAGTCCACCTTCAGCCGCGTGCTGCGTGCCAACAATCAAACAGCTCACCGAGGACGTGCCAAGGCACCACATGCCAAGCGCCCAGCGACGACACACATCGCCACCACCGTGTGCCAGGTCTGGTGCTGGGACATGACCTATCTGCCAGCCATCGTGATGGGGCGCTGGTTTTACCTGTACCTGATTCTGGACTTGTACAGTCGCAAGATCGTGGGCTGGGAGGTGCATGAGACAGACCACTCTGACCATGCGGTTCACTTGGTGCGACGCACGGCACTGGCCGAGGGCATTGCCGCACTCACTGTCAAACCGGTATTGCATGGTGACAACGGCTCCACGCTCAAGGCCACGACGGTGCTGGCGATGCTCAACTGGCTGGGCGTGATGCCCTCATACTCCAGACCCCGCGTGAGCGACGATAACGCCTACGCTGAGTCCTTGTTTCGCACCGCCAAGTACCGGCCCGAGTTTCCGGTCAAGGGCTTTGCCGATCTGGAGGCAGCGCGCGCCTGGGGCGCAGGCTTTGTGCATTGGTACAACGTCGAGCATCGGCACAGCGGCATCCAGTACGTGAGTCCCGCGCAGCGCCACGCTGGTGAGGATCAAGCCATCCTGGCTGCTCGTCACGCGCTGTACACCCAGGCGCGAGAGCAAAACCCGGCGCGCTGGTCTGGCAAAACGCGCAACTGGTCACCCATTGGTGCTGTCACTCTCAACCCCGAGCGCGACTGCGTCATCAAGGAGTATTCGGGCGACAAACCTATTCAGCAGTTGGTTGCATGAATGAGGCGACAACTACCTTGACACGCGCCGAA
>CAILAY010000199.1 GCA_903832285.1 uncultured beta proteobacterium
ACATTCCGCTAACGGTCTTGTTCACCGCCTCAATGTCGCGTCCGCTCAACGCGCCGCCGAGATGCACGCGGCCTTGCATCACTGCCACCCGGCTGCCATTGCGCAACTTGGTCCAGCACTCGCTCAGGAAATCGCTCACCAGGCCGAAATGGTTCGTCAAGTGGACGTTTGGATTCAGCTTCGGAAAGTCCCAGCCGGGCGCATAAGCATGAATGCGGTCATGGAACGCCGTGTCATCGTTCATCCCCGGCGGCAACGGACTGAGCAGGTGCCCGATCTTTTGCTGCTGCAACACGTCCACGTCGAAATTGCCCACCATCACTATGCCGCCTTCGGCGCGGATGCTTTCCTTGCCCCGTGAAAACTCGCCCGACGCCATGTAGCCCTTCAGGATGCTCACGCCGTCCTTCTGATCGAAGGAAATGCCGCTCACTTCATCAAAGCAGACCACGTCGTAATGACAGACCAGACCTCGCTGTCCGCTTGCGTTGTTCACGAACATCTTTGCCACCGTCGCCTTGCCCCCGGAGATCAGGTGCGAGTACGGCGAGATTTGTTGATACAGATGACTCTTACCCGTGCCGCGTGGCCCGAGTTCCACCAGGTTGTAGTTGCGCTCCACGAACGGCATCATGCGCAGCAGCACCACCAGCTTGGCACGCTCGGTCAGTTCGCCCGGCTCCAGCCCAATGGAGCGGATCAGGAAATCCCGCCACTGTTCCGTCGTGAACGCGCGCCGGCCCTTCACCAGCACTTCCAGCACCTCCGATTTGGAAAGTTGAATCGGGCGCAGCGCCTCGATGGCGAACGGGCGCCCGCCGTTTTCTTCCGCGATTACCGCGTCGTAGCCCAGCGTCACTTCCGCGTAAAAGCCGTCCGTCAACATCCGCTCGTGTTCCTTCACAAGCTTGTCGGCAATCCTCACGTCCTTCAGCGCCAAACTCGGCAATTCGGCGACGTAGCAATCGTTCTTCGCATCCAGCCGCGCCCGCACGATGTCAATCAGCTTCACCGAGCCGGTCTCCCGCGCCTTCGATTTGAACAATTCCTCCTGTCCGGTGCGGACGGTGCGGTTGCTGAGCTGCTGCTCGACAATTTTCAGCCCCTCGCTGATTTCCTGCTCGTTCACCGTGGCGCAGTAGCGCCCGAGCAGGAACTCCACGACATACGTCGGCACGGGGTATTGGTTCTTGTATTTCCGCACCAGGTCTTTGCGCACCAGGTAGCCATCGAAGGCTGACGCGGCCAGCTTGTCCAATCCATCAAGTTCCATACTCATAGTCTCAGCTTTCTCCAATAGTGGTTGCCTGCCTGCTCAACACGTTGCCGATGACGTCCAGTAGCACGACCACCGCTGCCGCCCCGGCCTGCTCGTCATCCGGGATGATGAGGGACACCTGCCCCGTTGCGTCGGTTTCCTTCGGCGTGGACGTCAGTGACGAGTCCGGCGCGTTCGCCTTCGTGCGAATGTCCACGGTCACGCCGGCCATCGGCGTCTCCAGCGTCACGCGGCAACGCAGCCGTTGCCATTCCACAGTCTTGATTCGTGCCGCCACTGGCGCGGCGTCCTTCGCCGGCTGGATGGTCAGCATCGGGATCAAGCACTCCTGCACGCTCAACCCGCCGTGCGCGTAGGCCATGCCGGCCACGAACGCCGTGATGTCCGGCGCAATCGCCGCCTCCGCCAAGGCATTCCAGAACCAGCCTACCTTCGGCACCGTGACCTTCGACTCACCGCGAATCGCCGCGCAGCGCGCCCAGCGGCTCTCCACCAGGTAGCCCGGCAAATCCGTTTTCGGCAGCCCGCCCGGCACGAGCAACCAGCCGTGGTCCGTGATGACGCGCACCGTGCGCCACCCGGCATCCAATAATTCCGTGATGCGCTCCACGATGCCGTTGAGTTCTTCGGCAAGTTGTCCCGCCAGCCCCAACTGCATGTCATGCCCGCGCCGGTCAATCGCGCCGCACTCCGTCCAGCCCTTGCCGGTCGTGCCGCCCGTCTCGCCCGCGCTGAGATATTGATAGCCCACGTCTTCCAGCAGGTTTCGGAAACGCGCCGTGTTCAATTCCTGCCCGCCGATTGTGGCAGCGGCTTCCAGCCGCTGATCTTCTGTGACTTTTGAGCGGCTAGAAGCCACTTCCACTGTGACTCCTGAGCGGCTGGAAGCCGCTTCCACTTTGATGGATGGCGTGAAGTTGTCCGGCAGCGTGGCGCCGCCTTGCAGCAGACCGGCCACCGGCGACACCGCCGGCTTGGCCGTGGCCGTCACCGTGGGCGTGCCCGCCCACCGCCGGCCCAGCGTCACGCGCAATCCCCGCTCCTCGCACAACGCTCGCAACTCCTGGCCCAGGTCGTAGCGCAGGCCGTCCGCGAACAGCAGGCACTCACTCACGTTCGCCTCGATCAGCGGTTGCTGGCCCACGCCGCCGAACGGCGTCTTGGCCGCCAGCTCTTGGAATAATTCCGCCGCCGCCCGCACCCAGGGCAGGTAAATGGCCCGCGCCGCCGCTTGGATGGCCGCCCGGTCTTGATTCGACTTCCCTTCCGCCAGCGCGTGCAGCAGCGTGAGGTCCGCT
>CAILAY010000200.1 GCA_903832285.1 uncultured beta proteobacterium
CGCGACCCACCAACGCTTTTCCGTTGCTGTGGCAACGACTGGAGGAATTGGCGACGCGCCAGGCATTGCACATTGCTGTGATCGGCGCCGATACCTTGAGCGTGGAACTGGCGTTTGCCCTGCGCGAGCGGTTCGCCCAGTGCACCGTGACCCTGGTGTGCAACGGCCAGGTGCCACTCGCCAGCCACTCTTCCGATGTTCGTCAGCGTGTTTTGCATCGGCTCAAGGCGTGCGCCATCACGGTACTGCCGCAAACTTGCACTGCCATCGGCGCCGATCACCTCGTGCTGGACCAAGTCACGATCCTGGCTTGCGATGCACCGGTGTTGACGCCGGCCGCGTCAGCCCGGAGTTGGTTTGCCAACTCGGGGCTGGCGCTGGACGAAAAGGGAATGATCGAGGTGAATGGGTTCCAGCAAAGCACTTCGCATCCGCAGGTGTTTGCAGCGGGTGATGTTGCCAGCCAAATGTGTAGGGCGCATCCGGAGAGCAGCGCCGATGCGGAGCGTGCCGCCTCCGACCTGGCGACGAACCTGTTCGCGGCGCTGTCCGGTGTGCGCTTGAAGACCTGCAAGCCGCCTGTCAATGGCCTGAGCTTTGTGTCCTGTGGCGAGCGCTACGCCATCGCCAGCCGCAATCACTGGAGCGTGCAGGGGCGTTGGGTCGCGTACTGGAAGCATTGGATTGCCCTACGCCTCATGGCGCGGATGAAGTCGGTTCGCTAGCGCTGCAACGCGGGTGGCGAAGCGGGTGTGCTATCCGGTTCTCCACCAAACACTTCCGCCTCCAGCAGTGCCTTCCCCGCTGCGTCCTTGGCGGCCAGTTGCGGCTGGCCTTGAATCGGCCAACTCACCCGCACGGTCGGGTCGTTCCAGAGCAGGACGCGCTCGTGCTCTGGGTGCCAGTAGTCGGTGGTCTTGTACAAAAATTCGGCCGTATCGCTGGTCACCACGAAGCCGTGGGCAAAGCCCGGTGGAATCCACAGCTGTCGGTGATTGTCAGCCGACAGCACGACGCTCTCCCATTTTCCAAAGTTCGGCGAAGACCGGCGCAGGTCTACCGCCACGTCAAACACCTCACCTTGTGTTACACGCACCAGCTTTCCCTGCGGGTGCTGAATCTGGTAGTGCAGACCACGCAGCACACCCTTGACGGAGCGGCTGTGATTGTCCTGCACAAACTGCACATCCAGTCCCGTGACCTGAGCAAAGTCGCGCTGGTTGAAGCTTTCAAAAAAGAAACCACGGGCATCACCAAACACCTTGGGTTCAAGAATCAGCACCTCAGGCAGTGCAGTTGGGGTAACGATACAGGGCATGGAATTAGCAGGTTTCAGCAGGCACTACTTGATCAGCCCAAGCAGGTATTGCCCGTAGCCATTCTTGGCCAAGGGCGCGGCCAACAGCTGAATCTGGGCCGCGTCAATCCACTTCTGCGCAAAGGCAATCTCTTCGGGACAACTCACCTGCAGGCCCTGGCGCTTTTGCAGCGTGGCGATGAAGCTGGCCGCCTCCAGCAGGCTGTCGTGCGTGCCGGTGTCCAGCCAGGCATAACCCCGGCCCATGATCTCCACGTTCAACCCACCCTGCTCCAGATAGCGTCGATTCACGTCGGTGATCTCCAGCTCGCCCCGCGCTGACGGCGGAATACTGGCGGCGATGTCGCATACCCGGTTGTCGTAGAAATACAGGCCTGTGACGGCGTAGTTGCTCTTGGGATTCGCGGGCTTTTCTTCAATGCTGATAGCGCGCCTCTGGTCGTCAAACGCCACCACGCCATAGCGTTGCGGGTCCTGCACATGGTAGGCAAACACGGTGGCGCCACTGCTGCGCGCGTTGGCATTGGCCAACTGCTTCACAAGGTCGTGGCCATAAAAAATGTTGTCGCCCAGCACCAGAGCGCTGGGCTGGTGGCCAACAAAGTCGCGGCCGATGATGAAGGCCTGCGCCAGTCCATCGGGCGAAGGCTGCACTGCGTAGTGAATATTCATGCCCCACTGGCTGCCGTCACCCAGCAACTCGGCAAAACGCGGCGTGTCTTGCGGCGTGGAGATCACCAGCACCTCGCGTATTCCGGCGAGCATGAGTGTGCTCAAGGGGTAATAAATCATGGGCTTGTCGTACACCGGCATGAGTTGCTTGGAGACGGCCTGTGTCACCGGGTAGAGCCGCGTGCCGGAGCCGCCGGCCAGGATGATGCCTTTGCGATGGGTCATGATTTTTTTTGCTTCCATTCAGCAGAAAAGTGTCGGCACTTTTGTAGTCAGGCGCCACACTTTGCTGTTTTCAGATTCCTCAGGCTGCCCATTATGCGGACTTACTGTCGTGCTTCCCGGCGTCGGGAGCAATCTCTGGTGAATGGCCGAGGTTGAAACAATTGTCCCATTAGAATCACGCGTCCGTCAGCGAGATCCACTGGCGGATGTGGTTTTCGGGCAATCGTGCGTGCGAGCCCCAGCCACCCGATTGCATGCAGGGGACCCAAAAGCCTGCCACCGATGAGGAGCACGCTTATGACTGAGCCAACGCAAGCGACGCCAGCAGGCCCCGGCGGAGACCCGCCGGCAACGGGCACCGCAATACATCAGATTCTGCGCAAGCTTGAACGCCATGTCCGCATTGCGGGTCTCGCTGGACACGGCCTGCTGCTGATTTTTTCGCTCCTCCTGTTCGTCTGGATCGCGGGTGGCGTATATAAGGTGCAGCCCGACGAACAGGGTGTGGTGCTGCGTTTTGGCAAGCGCGTCGACACCACCGAGGCCGGTCTGCATTACCACCTCCCCTTTCCGATCGAGACCGTGCTGTTGCCCAAGGTGACGCAGGTAAATCAATTGCAACTCGGACGCGGCGCAGCCATTAGTAGTGCGGATGCGGCGGCCAACGCCACTGTGTCACGTGACAAGCAGATGCTCACGGGCGACGAGAACATCGTGGAGGCCGATTGCGCCGTCTTCTGGCGCATCAAGGACGCAGGGCAATTTCTATTCGGCGTGGAAAACCCGGAACTGGCGATCAAGATGGCCGCGGAAAGCGCGTTGCGCGAGGTCATCGGCCGCACGCCGATTCAGGCCGCGCTGTCGGACAAGCGCCAGCAGATTGCGGAGGAAACCAAGGCCCTCTTGCAGTTGCTTCTCGATCAGGAGAAGGCGGGCGTGCTCATCACCCAGATTCAGTTGCAACGGGTTGATCCACCGGCTGCCGTGATCGATGCCTTCAACGACGTGCAACGCGCCCGCGCCGATCAGGAACGCGCCCGCAACGAGGCGGAGGCCTACGCCAACGACATCATTCCCAGAGCGCGCGGAGAAGCGTCGCACATCAACCAGGAGGCCGAGGCCTACAAGACGCAGGCGGTGAACCTGGCCGAGGGCGAAGCCAGGAGTTTCCTGGCGGTCTATCAGAGCTATGCACAGGCCAAGGACGTGACCGGCTGGCGCCTGTACATGGAAAGCACAGACGAAGTCTTGAAGAAGGCAACCAAGGTCATCATCGACACCTCGGGCAAGGGCGTAAGCGGCATCGTGCCCTACATGCCACTGGCCGAGAAGGACAAATCTGCGGTCAAGGAGGTGAAACCATGAGCCGCCGAGCCGCTCCCAAGGCTCATAGCGCCGCAGCGCATCGCGCGGAGGTTGCCCCATGACAACCAACGTCCGCATCATTGCCGCCCTGCTTGCCCTGTTGCTGTTTTGGGCCCTGGGCGCATCCCTGTACACCGTAGGCGAGATGCAGCAGGCGCTGGTGGTGCGCCTCGGTGCGCCGGTCGATCTGGTCAAGAGCCCGGGTCTGAATTTGAAGGTGCCGCTGATCGACTCCGTCTTCTTTTACGACACGCGCCTGCTCACGCTCGCGCCGCCGTCGGAGCAGGTGATCCTGGGTGATCAGAAGCGGCTGGAGGTCGAAACCTATGCCCGCTACCGCATCACCGATCCACTGCTGTTCTACAAGTCGGTACGCACCATCGATCAGGCCAACGCCCAGTTGACTCAATTGCTGAGCTCGTCACTGCGCCGCGAACTCGGGCAGGTGATGCTGAAATCGCTGCTGTCGGACCAGCGTCCAGCCATCGTGCAGCGCATCCAGAACGAGGTGCTGGATAAGGCCAAACCTCTGGGTCTGGAGATTGCCGAGGTGCGCTTCCATCGCGCCGATCTGCCGTTTGAAACCAGCCAGGCGATCTACGACCGCATGAAATCCGAGCGTCAGCGCGAAGCCAAGGAGTTGCGCGCCCAAGGCTTCGAGTGGGCTCAGCAAATCCAAGCCAAGGCCGAGCGCGAACGCGCGGTGCTGATCTCCGACGCGCAACGTCAAAGCAAGATCACGCGGGGCGAAGCAGACGCCAAAGCGAATCAGATCTTTGCCCAGGCCTTCGGGCGCGACCCGCAGTTCTACAAGTTCTACCGCACGCTGCAAACCTATCGCCAGGCTTTGGCAGATACCGCCCCCACCCTGGTCCTGTCGCCAGATACGGCGTTCCTGAAGGACTTCAAGTTCGGCCCGGCCGGCCACGGCAAGCCCTGACATTTCCCCGCGCGCCGAACGACAAGGAACACGATGGGTATGGACGCCGTTTGGCACAGTTTGAACATGACACTTCAGGTGTCGTTCATCGATCTGCTTTTGAGCGGCGACAACGCCATCGTCATCGCGCTGGCGTGTCGGCATCTTCCCGCGGCGCAAATGCGCCAGGCGATCCTTATCGGAACCGCCGCCGGCATCGGCCTGCGTGTTCTCTTCACCGGCATGGTGACGCTGCTGCTCGCTCTTCCAGGCTTGAAGTTGTTGGGCATGGCGGCATTGATTGTCATCGCCATCAAATTGCTGATCGATGAAACCGACAGTGCATCGGCCAGCTTAACCACGGGCCCGGGCTCAGCGCAGGCAGAAGTGAGCCTTTGGCCGACAGTGAGCGTGATTGTGACGGCCGATCTGGTCATGAGTGTGGACAACGTCGTGGCCCTGGCCGCGGTGACCCAAAACAGTCTGTTCTTCCTGCTGCTGGGTCTGGCCCTGAGCGTGCCGTTGCTGATGTACGGGAGCCTGTTCGTCACCCGCCTGCTGCAGCGTTACCCGCTGCTGATTCCTGGAGGTGGTGCGCTGCTGGGTTGGGTCGCAGGGGACATCGGCACGTCCGACCCCTGGATTGCCGAGTGGGTGACGACGCAGGCACCGGCGCTCACGCTGGCACTGCCACTGGCCTGCGCCATCTTCGTACTGCTGGAAAGCCGCATCATCCGGCAAAACATGCTGCACTTGCCCGCTCCGCCATCATCCCCATCTGCCGGGCCGAGGGCAGCAACGCAAACGCTCGAGACCCGATCCGGACCGCTCGCGCCACACCCAGAAGTTCCAGCCCACGAGAGCGCACCGGTCGTCAAGCGCAATGCGCTGCGCTACGTGCTGATGACTGCTTTTGCCGTTCCAGTGCTGGCGGTGATCGGCTCGATTGCCTACCAGGCCTGGCTGAACGGTAGCCTGATGCCACGACCCAGCAGTCTGATCCGCTACGAGTGCCCGGGGTCCAATGGCTCCTACTCGTTCTATTTCCGCCACGGTAGCGACCGGGTGCAAATCCGCTCCAACGCAGGCACGCTGGAGGGCAAACAGCGTGATGGAAAAATCGAGTGGCTCAACTTCGCGGGCGGCACGGCTCTGCTCGGTTTCACGCCGCCAACGGAGATCAGCTACGACGACGCCAGATCGATCCGTGTCAGCGGTGGCAGTTCATTGCAGGTGGAGTGCGCCATCACCGAGCAGCCGGCGGCACGGCGTTAACTAAAGCCAGCCGAGATTCACGGCCACGACCAGATAGATGCCCAGCGCCGCGCGGTACGCGACGAAGGGCCAAGTGGAAAAGCGCTCCAGGAATTTCATCAACCCCCAGATTGCAGCGAAGGCAGAAATGCTGGCAACCACCAAACCGAACAGCAGATGCGCCCAGGCGTCGGATGAGATGTGGGCTTGCGCCAGCACCCACAGTTCCTTGAGTCCAGCCAGGGCTATCGCGGGCAAACCCAGCAAAAACGAAAACCGTGCCGCCTCCTCGCGCTTGAAGTTCAGAAACAAGGCGCCGGTCAGTGTGGAGCCGGAGCGCGACACGCCGGGAATCAGGGCGCCGACCTGGGCCAGACCCACGATCAGGGCGTCGCGCAAGCGCATTTCGCTCACATTGCGCCGATGGCTGCAGGTGAGTTCGGAGATGCCCATGAGGACCGCCATGCCAATGCAGGCATAGCCGATCACGAGCAGGCCGCGCAGGGGCGAGTTGCAGGCGTTCAGCACCGACGAAAGCGCCAAACCCGCAATGCCAATGGGCACGGTAGCCAGGGCGATGCCGGCCGCCAGGCGAAACGAGGGATGCTGAAATTGTCGACTCCGCAAGGCGGCAGCACTGCCGCGCACCACGCCGCGTATTTCCTGCCAGAAGTAGCTCACAACGGCCGCCAGCGCGGCCAACTGCATCGCGGCCGAAAACGCCGATCCGGGGTCGGTCCAGCCCAACACCGCCGGCACCACCCGCATATGCGCTGTGGAAGAAATCGGCAGCAATTCGGTCACACCCTGCACCACGCCCAGGATGCCGATCTGCAGGTAATCCAGCGAAGCAAAACCAATATCCAGACCGCGGGTACATGATGCTGTCATTGCTGTGCCGATTCTGGTCGAACATTGACCAACTGTTGAGAGGCGCAGAGTTTAACGCCCGGGCCCATAAGGTATAAACGGCGGCAGGAAATGCGCATCACATGGAAACCAAGTGGCTTGAGGATTTTGTCAGCCTGGCAGAGACCCACAGTTTCAGCCGATCGGCACAACTGCGTCACGTGACTCAGCCGGCGTTCTCGCGCCGCATCCAGTCGCTCGAGGCGTGGGCGGGAACCGATCTGGTGGACAGGAGTTCGTACCCCACGCGTTTGACACCGGCCGGCGCCACGCTGCACACGCAATCGCTTGAGATGTTGCAGGCGCTGCAGAGTACCCGCGCCATGCTGCGCGGCTACCACGCGGCCGGGCATGACGTGATTGAGTTTGCGGTTCCGCATACGTTGGCGTTCACTTTCTTTCCGGCCTGGCTGTCGGGCCTTCGCAACCAGTTTGGTCCCATCAAGAGTCGCCTCATCGCCTTGAATGTGCACGATGCGGTGCTGCGTCTGGTGGAAGGCAGTTGCGATCTTCTGCTGTCATATCACCACGCCTCCCAGCCCTTCCAACTTGATTCCGACCGCTATGAAATGCTGACCCTGGGTCAGGAGGTGCTGGCACCGTATGTGGGGTCGGATAGCACGGGCGCGCCGCTGTTCCGGTTGCCGGGGAAACCCGGTCAAATGTTGCCCTACCTGGGTTATGCGCCAGGTGCCTATCTGGGGCGGATGGTGGATTTGATCCTCACGCAGAGCCCGACCCCCATCCATCTGGACCGCGTGTATGAAACCGACATGGCAGAGGGGCTCAAGGCCATGGCGCTGGAAGGTCACGGCATTGCCTTTTTGCCTTACAGTGCAGTGCGCAAGGAACTGCGCAGCAAGAAACTGGTCAGCGCCGCCCCCAAGGAAATGACAGGTCTGGAGATAACGCTGGATATAAGGGTCTGCCGGGAGCGCGCGCAAGCGAGCCAGAAACCCCAAGGCACCGCCCGGGAACTATGGAATTATTTGGCCAAAACCTGACACCATGACACATCTCACGACAAGGAACATCAGCATGCGCAATTTCTGCCATACCGTTACCGCCGCCCTTATTCTCCTGAACGTGGCCGCCACGGCACAGGCGCAGGCGCTGTTTCAACGCATCGAAAACGGGGGCGCGATGGTCATCGCGCACCGCGAGTCGTCAATCCCGTTTTCCTACGTGGATGCCAACAAGAAGGCGGTCGGCTATGCGGTCGATCTTTGCCTCAGGATCGCTGAATCGGTGCGCAAGAAGACCGGCATGAAGAACATGCCTGTGACTTTTCTGCAAGTCACTCCCAGCAACCGGATCACGATGATCGAACAGGGCAAGGCCGATATGGAGTGCGGCTCCACCACCAACAACGCCGAGCGCCGACAAAAAGTAGGCTTCACGATTCCCCACTTCATCACCGGCGCACGCCTGCTGGTTCGTGCCGACAGCAAGATCGAGCGCATCGAAGACATGGAGGGCAAAAAGCTTGTCTCCACCAAGGGCACGACGCCGCTCAAGGCGGTGGAGCAGGCCAACCGCGAGCGCATGCTGCACATCACGATCCTGGAGGCGCCCGATCACGCCAAGGCGGTCGAGATGGTGGAGAAGGGCGAAGCCGAGGCCTTTGTGATGGACGACGTGCTGCTGTTTGGTCTGGCCGCGAATCGTCCCAACCCCGCGGCGCTCAAGGTCGTGGGCAAGTTCATCACCACCGAACCCCTGGCCATCATGTTGCCCAAGGGCGACGTCGAGTTCAAGAAACTGGTGGATGACGAGATGCGCCGACTGATCCAGAGTCGGGAGATCTATGCGATTTACGACAAGTGGTTCATGAGGCCGATTCCACCCAAGAACACCAGCCTGAATCTGCCGGCAAGCTACCTGTTGCGCGACTTCTGGAAGTACCCCACCGACTACGTCCCCTTTTGAGACCTTGCGGGACATGACCGGTCAAATCACCCTCACCCGCCCCGACGACTGGCACCTGCATGTGCGTGACGGGCAGGCACTGCACACGGTCGTGCCGCACACGGCGGCGCAGTTCGCACGGGCCATCATCATGCCCAACCTGCGGCCACCGGTCACGACGACAGCGCATGCGCTGGCCTACAAACAGCGCATTCTGGCGGCCGTGCCCGAGGGGCTGGACTTCCAGCCCTTGATGACGCTGTACCTCACCGACAACCTGCCTGCCGACGAAATCGCCCGCGCCCGGGACGCCGGCGTCGTGGCGCTCAAGTTCTACCCCGCCGGTGCCACCACCAACAGCGACGCCGGCGTGACCGAACTACGCAAGACCTACGCCACACTGGAGGCAATGCAGCGCGCTGGCATGCCGCTGCTGGTGCACGGCGAAGTGACCTCGCCCGAGGTCGACCTGTTCGACCGTGAAGCGGTGTTCATCGAGAAGCAGTTGATCCCGCTGCGCCGCGACTTCCCCGAACTCAAGATCGTGTTCGAGCACATCACGACCAAAGAGGCAGCTCAGTACGTTGCGCATGCCGACCGCTTCACAGCGGCCACCGTCACCGCCCACCATCTGCTGTTCAACCGCAACGCCCTCTTCAGCGGCGGCATCCGGCCGCACTACTACTGTCTGCCCGTGCTCAAACGGGAGATCCATCGACAGGCGCTGGTACAGGCCGTGAGCAGCGGGTCTGCCAAATTCTTCCTGGGTACCGACAGCGCGCCGCATCCGGCCCATCTGAAGGAGCACGCCAGTGGCTGCGCCGGTTGCTACACCGCGCACGCCGCGCTGGAGATGTACGCCGAGGCCTTCGACGCGGCCGGTGTGCTGAACCGGCTGGAGGCCTTTGCCAGCTTCAACGGGCCTGCGTTTTACGGCCTGTCGCGCAACACGGGCAGCGTCACCTTGAAGCGCGAGACCTGGACGGCGCCCGAGAGTTTTGCCTTCGGCGAGGCGCAACTCAAACCGCTGCGCGGCGGGGAATCCCTGCCATGGCGCATGGTTTAGAAAATATCAACTGGAACGCGCTCTGGCTCGCTCCCTGCCAACAGCGCGGCGAGCTGGTAGCCGGCGCGGTGTCGCAGGGCGCCACGGTTTGCGACGCCCTCAACCAGATAGCCGGCGCACCGGTGCGCTTCGTGCCGCAGTCCGAATTGCCTGCGGGTCGCGCTTATGAGGCCCATATTTTTCAGACCGGAAACTGCCCCACGCGCGACAATCCACACGATTTTTTCAATGGACTTTGCTGGTTGCAACTGCCTCAGACCAAGCACAAGCTCAATCAGATACAGGCCACGCAGATTGCGGCCGTGGGTATCACGGGCGTGCGCGGCCGAGTGCGTGATGCAGCCACACTGTTCGACGAAAACGGCGCCATTTTTCAGGGCCCGGATGTACTGTGGGACGCGCTTGTGGCCAAGGATTGGCAGCGGCTCTTTGTGGAACTGCGTCCGCTCTGGGAGCAAGCGCAGCTACTGCTGTTGGGCCACGCCCTGATGGAAAAATTGCTGGCTCCCCGCAAGGGCATGACGGCCCACGTTTATCGTGCGCAAAGTGACGCCACGTCTCTGGCAGAACTTGATCGCTGGCTGGCGCAAGACCTGAGTGCCGACAAGCTCGCACTCAAACCCTTTGCACCGTTGCCGGTGCTGGGCGTACCCGGCTGGTGTGCTGCGAACGACGAGCCGGGGTTTTACCGTGACGCTGCGGTGTTTCGCGACCCAAGGGCTGGGGCGCAACGGACAACCGCCGTAGCAACCACGGTCGCCGCTTGATTTTTGCGACCCTGCCCTTACCATTTGTGCATTGGTCCGACGTTGGGCACGGACCTTGGAAGAAACCATGAAACGCATCCTTCTGTTTATTCTCACCAATGTCGCCGTCGTGGCGGTGCTGGGTCTGGTGGCCAGCCTGCTGGGCGTGAACCGTTACCTCACGGGCTCGGGCCTGAATCTCGGTCTGTTGTTGGGCTATGCGCTGGTGATCGGTTTTGGCGGCGCATTTATTTCACTGCTTATCAGCAAGCCCATGGCCAAGTGGTCGGCGGGCGTGCGCGTCATCGAGCAGCCGCAAAATGCCGACGAAGCCTGGATCGTTGAAACCGTGCGCCAACTCGCCCAAAAGGCTGGCGTGGCGATGCCCGAGGTGGGCATCTTCGAAGGTGAGCCCAATGCCTTTGCCACCGGCGCTTTCCGCAATTCGGCGCTGGTGGCGGTGTCCACCGGTTTGCTGCAGGGCATGACGCGCGAAGAAATCGAGGCCGTGATCGGCCACGAAATGGCGCACGTGGCCAATGGCGACATGGTCACGATGACGCTGATCCAGGGCGTGATGAACACCTTCGTCGTATTCCTGAGCCGGGTCATCGGCTACGCCGTGGACAGCTTTCTGCGCAAGAGCAACGATCGCTCCGGGCCCGGTATCGGCTACATGATCACGACCTTCGTGCTCGACATCGTTCTCGGTTTTGCTGCAGCCATGGTCGTTGCCTGGTTCTCACGCCAGCGCGAGTTCCGCGCCGATGCCGGCTCCACGCAACTGCTGGGCAGGCGCCAGCCCATGATCAACGCGCTGGCGCGCCTGGGCGGCATGCAGCCCGCCGAATTGCCCAAGAGCATGGCGGCGTTGGGCATTGCCGGTGGAGTGAGTCAGTTGTTTGCCACACACCCACCGATTGAAGAGCGCATCGCGGCGCTGCAAGCCAACGCCTGATTCGCGTGCCGCGAAAGGCTCAGTCGGCGTTGACGGGAACGCGGGCGGTCAGGGCGCACATCAACTCGTAGCCAATGGTTCCGGCAGCGTGCGCAACCTCGTCAATCGCCAATACCGCGCCCTTGGCGGCGCGGCCCCACAGCGTCACTTCGCTGCCAACGCCTGCAGGGGAACCGGCCAGTTGCAGGGGCGTCAGGTCGACGCCGATCATGTCCATGCTGACGCGACCCAGGGTGCGCGTGCGCAAGCCGTCCACCAGAATCGGCGTGCCCGTGGGACACAGGCGCGGGTAGCCGTCGGCATAACCACAGGCGGCGATGCCGATGGTCATGGGATTTTCTGCCACGAAGCTGGAGCCATAGCCTACGCTGTCGCCCGCCACCAGATCCTGCGTGCCGATAATCTTCGTGGACAGGGTCATGGCCGGATGCAGGTTCCAATCAGCAGCACTGTGCTGCGGAAAATCGGGGGCGCTGCCGTACAAAGCGATACCCGCGCGCACCCAGTCGGCGCGCACCTCTGCGGCAGCGCAATGGCGCAGAATCGCCGCGCTGTTGCTCAAGCTCCGCTCGCCCGGCAGGTCTTGTGTGAAATGCTGGAACACCTGCATCTGCTGCGCGATGCCCTTGGGTCCATCGGCGTCGCTGAAGTGGGCCATGAGCGAAATCTCGTCCACCTGCGGCAGCGCGCTCAATCGCGTCCAGGCCGAGCGGTAACTGTGGGGTGCAAAGCCCAGTCGGTTCATCCCCGAGTTCATCTTCAAAAACACGCGTTGCGCCACGTTCGTTTTGTGCTGGCTCAGCATGTCGATCTGCTGCTCGCAATGCACGGTGTGCCAAAGGTCCAGGCGTGAGCAC
Organism: uncultured beta proteobacterium; assembly: GCA_903832285.1. Lineage (GTDB taxonomy): Bacteria > Pseudomonadota > Gammaproteobacteria > Burkholderiales > Burkholderiaceae_C > CAIKVZ01. The sequence continues at coordinate 12,198 of CAILAY010000200.1, forward strand.
AGCTCCAGGTCGCGTTGTTCGAACACACCCTCAAGCAACAGGATGGGACCGCGCCAACCGAGGTCGCGCAGCGCCTGGGCCTCATCCAGATCGAGCAGCGCAAAACCGTCGGCAGCGCGCAGGCCCTCGAAGGCGTGCGCGATACCGTGCCCATAGGCATTGGCCTTGACCACAGCCCATACCCGGGCGTCTGTTGCCGCAGCACGCGCATGGCCCAGGTTGTGACGCAGAGCCTCGGTGTGGATCGTGGCGTGGATGGGACGAGGCATGGGATGGGGCTTTCGGTTGGCGGCGCCGATACGGGCAGGGTTTATTTTGACACCCTCTAGCGTGATATAACCCACGCCAGCGCCAGCGCCTGCGACACCCCAGCGCTGGCGACCTGGAATCCCACTCCTGACCCTCTGAATGCACGTCTTTAACACCCTGCTGCCAGTGTTCACCGAATATGGCTACATCGCTGTATTCGTGATGCTGCTCATCTGCGGTTTTGGTGTGCCGGTGCCCGAGGACGTAACCCTTGTCACTGGCGGAGTCATCGCCGGTCTGGGTTTTGCCAACGAGCACAACATGGTGGTCGTGGGACTGTCGGGCGTGCTGATCGGTGACGGTTTGATTTTTTTCCTGGGCCGCATCTTCGGCGACGGCATCACGCGCCTGCCGATGCTGCGACGGGTGCTGACGCCGGAGCGATTCGCGCAAGCGCAGGACAAGTTCGCCAAATACGGCAAGTGGGTGATGTTTGTCGCGCGCTTCCTGCCAGGTTTGCGCACGCCCGTGTTCCTCACAGCGGGCATGACCGGGCGCGTGGGCGTTCCGACCTGGTTGCTGATGGACGGCTTTGCCGCGCTCATCAGCGTGCCGCTGTGGGTCTATCTTGGTTACTACGGCGCGAAGAACTTTGACTGGCTCTTTTCCATGGTTCGGCGCGGGCAACACATCATTCTGGGCGTGCTGCTGCTGGGTGCCGTTTACGGCGCCATACATTGGTGGCGTCGGCGCAAGGCCGACCCAGACCTTTGACGCATCCGGGCGCTGCGGCCGCAGCATTGCTGGTCAACGCCTTTGTCTTCGGCTTGTCATGGTGGCCGTTTCGGCGCCTCGAGACTTTGGGCCTGCACCCGCTGTGGGCCACGGCGCTGACCTACCTGTTTTCCATCGTCTTGCTGCTGCTGGTGCGACCCCAGGCATGGCTCGGCGTGCTTCGCCATCCGCAACTGTGGATGCTGATGCTGGCTTCGGGCATGACCAATGTCGGATTCAACTGGGCCATCACCGTGGGCGATGTCGTGCGCGTTGTGCTGCTGTTCTACCTCATGCCCGCCTGGTCGGTGCTGCTGGCGTGGTGGCTGCTCGGTGAAAAGCCCACGCCGGGGGCGTTGCTGCGCCTGTTGCTGGCGTTGGGCGGTGTGGTGATCGTGCTCAAGTCGCCGGGCGTGGACTGGCCCGTGCCACAGGCCCTGCCCGACTGGCTGGCGTTGATGGGTGGCTTCTTCTTCGCGCTGACGAACGTGCTGTTGCGCAAACTTGAGCACACGCCCGACAGTTCCCGCATGTTGTGCATGTTCAGTGGCGGCGCCATCCTGTCTGCGGCGGTGGCCTGGTTGGGAGCGCATCAGGGCTTCGTGCCAGCGCTGCCCGCGCCCGCAATGCCGTGGCTGACCCTGGCAGCGCTCATGAGCCTGGTGCTGCTGGCCGCCAACTTCGCTTTGCAGTACGGCGCGGCACGACTGAGCGCCCACAGCACCGCGCTCATCATGCTGTCTGAGGTCGTGTTTGCATCGGTCTCATCGGTAGCGTTTGGTGCGGCGCAGCCGGATGCGCGCACCCTTTTCGGTGGTGCCGTGATCCTGCTGGCGGCAGCTCTGTCGGCGTGGCCTGCGTCAGCAGCCAAACCCGACTGATTTGGCTCCCCGGCAACCCGCAATCTGAACCTTGGAATGCGCCCGGGCGGGTACGCGCTGGCAGAAATCCTGCTAACGTCACTTTCCGTCTTGACTCTTCACACAAGGTTTCAACATGTCCAATATTTACGGCTTCAGCGCACAGCAAATGGACGGCAAGGCAGTGCCCCTTAAACAATTCGAGGGCAAGGTCATGCTCATCGTCAACACCGCCAGCGCCTGCGGTTTCACGCCCCAGTTTGCCGGCCTGGAAGAACTGCATCAGCGCTATGGCAAGGATGGTCTGGTGGTGCTGGGCTTTCCCTGCAACCAGTTCGGCTCGCAGGACTCCGGCAGCAACGAGGAGATTGCCAGCTTTTGTCAGCTCAACTACGGCGTGAGTTTTCCCATGATGCGCAAGATCGATGTGAACGGAGCGCAGGCGCACCCCTTGTATCAGTGGCTGGTGAAGGAGGCGCCTGGCGTGTTGGGCACCAAGGCGATCAAATGGAATTTCACCAAGTTCCTGATCGGCAAGGACGGCCACGTGATCAAGCGTTACGCCCCGACCGACACCCCCGCCAGCCTGGCCAAGGATGTCGCTGCCGCGCTGGCTCCATGAAAGCTTGCGGCACAGACCAACGCCTATGCACAGCGTGCGCGCTCCGTCCTCAACTGATCGTCTGATGTCAGCTGTTCGTTGCGGGACAGCATTCGTTCAAGATTGACGTGTCTGCGACCGTTGCAGACTGGAGGTGGTTCCTTGTCGACTCAGGCTGCATGTCAGGTCTGTGCCCATGCTGACGTTCAGCACAGCAACGACAATTTCGGTAGTGCAGCGGGCGCCGACCTACGTCTACCCGAAATTCTCGCTCCATAACCGACATTCACCCCAGTAGCCTGATCAGCAGCAATGTGGTGCCGATTTCAAGGATCGCAGCACCCGCCAACGACCCGTAGCAACCCCTCGTCGGTGACCGGTATCGGGATGCCAAAAGATGGGGCGTCTGACCTCAATGGCGATGATGATTGCGAGTCGAAGTCAGGCAGGATGCCATCGTCTCAGGGAAGGCAGCGCTCAACTTTAGGCAGGAATGGCAATGGCGCCGCGGCAGCGGTGCATCGATGTTCAGATCGTCAGTCGTCGGCCCTGGCCGGCCGTATTGCTTTACGTAGTCTTTGTCAAACTGGATGAGGTATATGGCGTCAAATATATAAAAGTGCGCGGCTCTAGCGAACTGAAGGACGTTGCCCGACTGGCGAGTCAGACTGCCCGCCCAGCACTTTCCAGAGCGCCACGCGGTTGGCCTGCTCGGACTGTCGCAGGCCGATCAGGTCCTGCTGCGCGGAGTACAGGCTGCGCTGTGCATCGAGCACCGTTAGGTAGTTGTCCACACCGGAGGTGAAGCGCGCCTC